>JBKQNU010000103.1:0-229314 GCA_052145815.1 Occallatibacter sp. | reverse complement strand
GGTCTGGCAGGATTTCATGTTTGGCAACGAATGGCAGCCCGGGACTTACGCCTTCAAACTGAACATCGAAGCTGAGGCCGAGGACCAGGTGCGACGGCTGCGCAACCATCCCAGCATCGTGGTATGGAGCGGGAACAACGAGACAGAGTTGGGAAGAAACTGGTCTCCCCGCGATACCCTTCCCCCCGATGTCAAGGGCCAGATGTGGGAGGATTACCTCACCGAATTCAGCGGCATCCTCCCCAGGGTAGTTGCGCGCCTGGACGCAGAGACCCCCTATTGGCCAAGCTCGCCGAGTGCGGACTATGAGCCGCTGACCGACACCTATCAGAGCGGCGACATCCACGACTGGACCGTATGGCACGGTCGCGTTCCATTCAGCGAATATGAAAAACATCATTGGCGGTTTGTCACCGAGTATGGGTTCCAGTCGTTCCCTGAGATGAGGACGGTTGAGGCATTCACTGATCCAGAGGATCGCACCGGCATCTTTACGCAGGTAATGCTTGCCCACCAGAAGAACAAGGAAGGCAACTCGATCATTCATGACTACCTCGTCAGGGATTACCCCGAGCCGAAGGACTTTGAAAGCTTTCTCTATGTGAGCCAGGTGCTGCAGGCCGAGGGGATCAAGATCGGCGCGGAACATTTTCGGCGCAGCCGGCCTGAGACGATGGGGTCAATCTTCTGGCAGTTGAACGATTGCTGGCCGGTAGCCTCCTGGTCTTCGATCGACTACTACGGACGCTGGAAGGCATTGCAGTTCTATGCGCGGCGCTTCTATGCGCCAATCCTTGTTTCGCCGCACGTTGAAGACGGTTCGCTGAAGGTCTACATCGTCTCCGACAAGACAGAAGCTCAAAGGGCAACGCTACGGGTCAGGCTCATGGATTTTGACGGCAAGGTCCTGCTGGAGGATTCGCACACAGTGGATGTGGCGGCACTTGCAAGCAAGGTTTATCTGGACTGGCCGCTCAAGAAGCTAACCGATGCAGGTGCGGCAGACCCTTCGCGCGTGTTTGTTGAAGCTGAATTAACGCAGGGAGGAACCGAGATCTCGCGCAACATGACCTACCTCGTTCCGGTGAAGGAGATTCATCTGAAGCCGGCCACGCTGAAGGTGGAAGTGTCGCCGGATAAAGGTAGCTACAAGATTCGCGTGACTTCTCCGGTGCTGGCGCGAAGTGTGTACCTCTCGTTTGGAAGCCTCGATGTGAACGTTTCAGATAACTACTTCAACCTGCTCCCAGGAGAGACAATAGAGGTCACAGCAACCGGGGTGAATTCTCTGGACCAATTGAGGGCGCAGCTACGGGTTCGCTCGCTCGTGGATGCGTTTTTGAATGGCGATCAACGCTAATTCGCTCAAGGTGCAAATCGAATGAGCTCGTTTTTCTCGACACTCCGAACTAGACCATATTCAGCCTGGATGGCAGTTACAGGTCAAGTATTGGCGAACTTCTAATTGACGGGTTGCCGACCAACCGGGCGGAGCCATGCAAAAAGGGTCAATGAAGAAGCGCGTCGTCGCGCTTCACAATCAGGTTCCATGCACTTATCAAATGTGCGGGTTACGGACAGGCGATGGCGTCCTCGAAGCGCGAAGCAAACAGTAAGGTCGTGGAGATGGTGCTCAAGCCGATGAAAGCGAGCGCCTAGAACCGTGAAATTTGCTAATGGGAGTCAGTGGGAGTGAATCTAGAGGAGCAACCAATCAAAAACATCTCATAAGTTGTTGATTTGATTGGTTGCGGGGGCTGGATTTGAACCAGCGACCTTTGGGTTATGAGGGGAATCCCGACCACAATTCCCTACAACTCCAACCGGCTAATCCCAACAAAATAATTACAATCGCATTCATCCAATCGGCTCACGTTGGGCGCTCTTGGCTGCACTTCACGGACAGAACACGGACAATTGCCCCGAAAGCAAGTCGCAGTACGGCCCGGTGCACGCCGGTCTTCTGGCGAACCGGATTTCCTCGGCGTCAGCGTCTCAACACTTCAAGGCTGGCGCAGCAGGGGGACTGGCGGCGGACCGTCGTGGACGAAAGTCGGGGGCATGGTGATGTATTCAATGAAGGAGTTGGAGCGATTCATGGAAGAGCGAACCGCTGGCAGGCAATAAGGAAGTTGCTGGGCAAGAGTCCCGTCGTGAAGCTGAACGTGAACCCTCCGTTGATCAGGTGATTCTTGGGGAGGAGCTTACACGGAAGCTCTGACCTATCGTTACAGGAGCTTGAGGTCGGTCCTATCGATCTGGGCCTGGGTATCCCTATAGGACTCGTCCAGCCTTACGCCGCACCACGGGCAGAATTGAATGATCAAATCCGACACGAGGGAAAGTGGTGACGGACTGTACTCGGGCGGGGGTGCGTCCGCATCCAGGGCACGATGCTGGATCAAGAACATCGCTTGGCCTTGCTCACTCTCGGCGGCAAACACGCCAAATCCTCTAGTTCCTGCGGCGCCGTGCCAATGCTCGAATGCCCGACAGCAAAACTTCATAAAATTGCCTCGAAGCGTTACAACACATGATGATTCTACCGGCGGTGACCGCGTTTCGGTCGTGTGGTCGGCCATCGTCTCCCCAGCATGAGCTGGATCACCTAAGCGGACGTTGGCCTGCCGTTCGCCCGGAACCAGGCTGCATCGAGATAAGATTCTCTGTAATGAACCCCTTGTTAGCTACCTACATCAAAGAAGCGGCAGCGGCAGGTGATCCTTTCGCACAATTCGAGTTGGGAATCAACTTGGAAGACGGATACGACGGAGAACAGGATTTTGAAAAGGCATCGGCTTGGTATGCCAAAGCGGCAGTGCAGGGTCATAGCGGCGCAGAGGGAAATCTCCTTCTGGCACATGTCTTCGGCCGAGTCAGCATGTGGTCGCCGGACGATGTGTTCAGGCGGCTAGTGGAACGGGCGGAGTTAGGTGATGCCGATTTGGAGAACTCCGTAGGCCTCTGTTATCAGTTCGGATTCGGAGTGACCCAAGACTACAGTGAGGCGGCGAAGTGGTTCCTCCGTGCTGCGAATGCGGGATTGGCAGAAGCGCAATTCAATCTAGGCGGCCTGTATTACGAAGGCAACGGCTTCGACAAGGATATTGGCGTCGCTCTTGGCTGGTATACAAAGGCAGCTGAGCAACGACATGAATTGGCCTTGATTCATTTGGGCTCCATGTATCAGAAAGGAATTGGTGTCGAGAAGGACTTCAGGCGGGCGCTGATCTTGTATTCAATCGCCTATCGGCGAGGTTCCGTACGAGCGGCAAATCATCTCGGTATCGTATTCAAGCGAGGCTTGGGAGTGGAGAGGGATGATTCAATTGCGAACCGCCTGTTCTTGGAGTCGGTAAGTAGTCCCGATACCCCCACCATCGCTGAGAACCTCTCCTACCGGGGTACGGCCTACTACTGGTTGGGATACATGGCAGAACACGGTGAAGGTGTGAAACAGGACCAACGTGCTGCTAAGAACTGGTATTCCAAAGGAGCGGAGTGCGGGCAGCCGCAATGTATAGAGGCTCTTGCCAGAGTTCGTCCTAAGTCCCGTCCACGTCACTCACGCGGTAATCTGAGCTAGATTCTGTTAATCGAGTCGCTGGTGATGCTGAATTTTGAAGCGTTCTCTTCAGTTTCACTGGGTGGCGGCAACCGACGCATCCAAAGGGCGGGGTAGACCTCGGCGACAACCGACTTGCCTTCTGGAATCTCCCAACCATCGAACGGCCAGAAATGAATTGGTCGCTTGCACCAGCTTCGCAAGTAGAGGAGCCAAGGAAGCCCTGCGAAAGTAGATTTGGCAACCGAGCCCTGAACATCAAAAAGGAAACGCGCCCACACCGAGTGTGTCAATGATTGGTTTCATGAACTTGTACTGCTGTACCCTGTCGAAGTCGATAAATGTTTGAACTTCGTCAGGGTGGTCGTGCAAGCATTTAGGCTGGCAATCGAGCGGAAGCATCTTTCGTCGGCGCCGCAGATTCGCCATCTCTCCGAAAAGGGCAATGCCAGGCAGGGATTCTTCGCAGACGCGGATTTCCGCGCCCTCACAGCGAAGCTCCCAAAGTATCTGCGGGATTTCGTTCAGTTCGGATACCTGACGGGGTGGCGCAAAGGCGAGATTGCCTCACTGCGCTGGTCGGATGTGGAAGGTGATGTGGTGCGGTTGCGCGCTGAGAACGCAAAGAACGGGGAAGGCCGCAGCGTGACCCTGAGCGGCGATCTGGCGGACCTGATGGAACGTCGCAAGGTACAGAGGCAAGTGGAGACGAAAACTGGAGTGCTCCTGTCCGCCTATGTGTTCCACCAGAAGGGTGAGCCGGTGGGGGATTTCCGTAAGGCTTGGGCGACGGCTTGTGTTGCGGCGGGCTTGGGGCAGTTTGTATGCGACCGCTGCAACCAGCGGGTTGACGGCCACACTTGCGATTCGTGCAACCGAGAGGCCCGGTACGTCGGGCGCATCTTCCATGACTTTCGGCGGACGGCGGTGCGGAACATGGTGCGGGCGGGCGTCCCGGAGCGCGTAGCCATGACAATCAGCGGCCACAAAACGCGATCTATCTTCGACCGCTACAACATCGTGAACGAAGCCGATGTTCGGGAAGCCATGCGGCGCACACAGAGCTATCTCAGGAAAGGCGGACAGCAAGGCAACCGCGCTACCGTGGTTCAGATGCGGGCCGCTCAGAATTGACCCGTTTCCGAAAAGACGGACAATTCACGGACATTCAAGCCAAAATGGGAAAGGCCGCTCACGGGCGGCCTTTTTTAAGCTCTTTGTTTTGTTTGGCTAATTGGTTGCGGGGGCTGGATTTGAACCAGCGACCTTTGGGTTATGAGAATAATAAACAACGTATTATCAACGACTTACGCGGAACGGCTGGCAGCCTAAAGTATTGAAAAGAAACGGTAGGGAATGATGAGGAATTGGTACGGTGGGCAGAACGTGGGGATTTGATCGGTCGCTTCGCGGCTCTCTTTGCACCCAAGGATCACCCAACGAAAACCCAAAGGTCGCTTAATTCTCGGTGTCCCCTGGACGGTCTACAGTCCCCGGAACATACGCCTATCGTCCCCGGAATCCGCGTCAGCATTGGCGGGCAAGATTGATGCCAAGCGATCTTCCACGTCCAGCCGGAACTGTGCCGCGATCTTCGCCAAGTGGACGCCGAATGTCCCGCGCATCTCCCCCAAGGCGCTGTAGAACGTCCAACTCGCATAGTGACCGTGATGGTTGGCGTACAGGATCACATCACGACCATCTTCCCCGTCCGGCCCGACTCGCTCCAAGAACTTCCGGCAAGCAACCCGCATCGCTCTCAGGCTTGCTGCAAAATCAGAGCCACTATCCAGCTTACCCAACTGCTCACTGAGAAAGTGCCGTATTTCGAGAACCGAGTGGACGCAGTGCGAGGGTACCTCCAATTGGCTCGGCTCATAGAGAACCCGTCTGTCTTCTAAGAATGCGACCACACGACGCGCACCGGCGATTTCCAGCTCTGGCGGTTGCCATGTAACCCCGAACACGGCGGTCGAGATTCCTGTCAGTCGGTTTGCAATCTCAGAGAACTTCATCGGTCAACTCCACCTTACAATCCTATTCTTCCCTGACGACCCCGGCGTCTTTCATCCGCTTCAGGTGCCAAAGAACAGATGCCCAAACGTCACTCTGTGCAGGAGGATGTTTCATGAGATGTTTGATTCCGAGGGCGCAGCACCGTTCGACAATAGTCTCAAGCGAATGCGTCTGGCCGTTTGGCGTGAGCGCCTGATGCACGATTGACTCTTCCCCTCTCCGTAGCTTTGGAGTTGCAGCAGTCGTCAGAGCAAAGCGAGGAATCATTTGTTTTCCTCTCTGTGGTGTCAGAAAGTCACCGCACCGGAGGCAGCACTTCTACAGACGGTCTCGGCTCGATTCGCCGAGGATAACTCAGGACGCGCCCTGGCTCTTCAGGAGGAGTGTAAGCATCCCCTCGATTGACTCCAACCGCTCTCCCAGTTGAGGAGGTCTGTCTGTTTCCGACTGAAAGAGGCGAACAGCGTTTCGGAACTTCTCGCTGCGAGCATTCAACTTGGGTTCAATCACAACAATTAAAAGCGCCTCAAGAGTTGCTATCAATTCCTCAGATTTTGGATGGAACGCGGCATTGCGGTTTAGCAGCTTATTACTCTTAGTTAGTCCGCAGACTCCAAACCAGGAGAACTGGTCCCACCGAGGGCCTTTTCGCCTGGAATGCCGATGCATTTGGAGGCGATAGCCTATCGAGGTCTGGTCGGCCTTCCCAACATAAACTGGAACATAGTCTTTGTAGAGGACGTAAACACCTCTTTCCTCGTAGACGTTGACGTCAGGCCAGCTCAACCGGCGCTTCCCCAAGAGACGCCATGAGTTATTCCAATTGACGAGTTCCGGGTTCCAGAATCGGCCATAGGTCCTGATGAGAATGGGAGTTGTTCGAGATTCCGGCTTCATTGCTTCTTCTTCGAGGTCTTCAAGCATCGTTCCTCCTATCAGCCAAGACAACCGGGGCGGGACTTCCACAGCCTATTGTGAATCACTGTTCCCCTCTGCAACTCAATCAAAAAGACTATCCTGCTTGTGCGTCGATTCCGTTGCAGCTTTCTTGAATACTCGATCCGCGTGGTGCGCGTCTATTACAGCCTTCCGCCAAGACGCATTGCCCGCGCAACTGATGAGAAAATTGTGATCCGCGTAGACGTTCACTTCAATTAGACCTTATGCCATTCCGAGTCGCATTTGTCCATCAGTATAGTTCCAATGGGCGTCCCGTTGCTCACGGAATCCATCCGGCCACAATGAACTATCCAATCTCTAAGGCGTATGATGCCGCCATGGAACAAGGCACTCCTCTCAACCATACAGACGCAGACAACTTGCGACCCGCGTTACGGAGATTCGCGAAACAGGTTCTCGCCGACGCCGAGGAATGGTGGAACTCCAACAGGCTCACTAAGTCGCGCCGTGGCTTTTTCGTCCGTCCGAATCTCAGCCTTCAATACAAGCTCGACCCTTCGATGGTTCACAACGGGCAGACAGCGCACACTGAGGAGGAGGAGTGGGACTGGAAGGGTTTCGAAGCATTGTGGGAGGAAAGGATAAAACTGTCCGCTGCTTTTTTGGCGGTGCGTGGCCTTCTCTCGGCGGATGATAGAGCGGAGTCGATGCTCAGACTCTTCTCGTCTCGTCTTGTCGTTGATGGCTTGGGCGCAAGCTCTGCGCCCGATTTAGACAAATACGTCGAGATAATGATCCGGGACGTAAACCGAGAGCCACAGAACAGCCACGCTCGGCTATGGTTGAACGGCATCGAAGTGCCAGACGAGCCCATCGTCGTTTCTGATGAGCTGTCGTTTCGGAGACCAAGGCCAGAGGATTTGCTTGAACGGGTCCATGATGACGCAATTCATTACGCACATGCATTTCAGCCTAAAACTCCGTTCTCCTGCATCGCAGAACTACAGGGATCAATAACCAACATTGGTGAACTACAACGCAAGGCAGAGCGAATCATTTCGGCGCTCCGGTTGTTTAGGGTCGGATCGGTCTGGGCAGCGAGGATGGATTTTTCGATAGAGTCTTTCACTATATTCGGGCACAGGTCTAGTGCCTTCGCGCCCCTCAACAACGCTCGGATTTCATTTGCCCTTTCTCAGACGGATGTGCCCGCGCTACAAAGATTTCTCAAAGAGATCACGTCGGTGGTTCCGACCCCTATCTTCACTACAGCGGACGAACCACACTTCTTGTCTACAGCCTTTGCGTGGTACAGCGATGCGCTACTCTCTACCGGGCCTAATGAGAGAGGAATCGCGGCGGCTGTAGCATGTCTCGAAGCTCTTTTTTTGAGCGACAATCCGCAGTCGGAAATCACGTATCGTTTGGTGCACCGCGTGGCGTCATTATTGGGGATGTGCGGATGGCCAGCCATGGACATCCGAAAGCATCTCAAAAGTGCCTACGATGTGAGGAGTCGTTATGTGCATGGATCGGTTCCAAAGAAAAAGCTCACATATGATCAACTCTCCCAACTCTTCCGAACGACTACGGAGAGTGCACGAATCGCGTTTTTGATAATGGCTCAATTGACAGAATGGGAAAAAAGAAACCACAACGGCGTGATTAGTGCTATTGAAGACGGTTTGATCGATGATGCTCCTCGCACAAAGCTAATTGAGCGTTGCAAATCTATCGAGTTCGGTCACGGAGGTGTCTGAATGGATTATCTGCTTCAGCCGTGGCATTTGGTGGTGTTCGCCGTGATAGCGTTTTTGGTGTTTGGCACCATCGGACTCTTAGACCAGTGCCTGCGTAAGAAGTGAAGACGTGGAAGGTTGGGGTCGATGTGGGGAACGTGCGGAACAACAGGCCAGAGCTGGAAGAGCCGGTAAGTTGATCTACGCTGGGTTTCGCGTCATGAAGTCTTGAATGCTCTGAATCAGGAGCTGTACCTGTTCCTTCGTGTATTCGCTGTACTTCCCATGAGCGGCCTTGTTGCGCAAATCGAGCCAACTGGTAATCGACTTCAAATCGAGCTTTGAGTAGACAGAGGCGTTTGCCAAGTCTGCGTTCAATTTGTCCGCTTTCTTTGACTTGCCTCCGGCGGTCGTCGGCAAACCGCTCTTCGCACACAATTGGCGCAAATGCTCTTCTAGTACGCTCCCGACAATGACCGCCGCAGGGTCCTTGTATCCTTCGGACATGAGATACTCAGCCATCTCAATAAAATCAGAAAAGAGATCGGCGTGAATCAGTTCAGAGACTGTGGTCAGATAGCCTAGCGCGTAGGCATCGCGAAGGGCAGTCAGCACACCGGCAATTTCTGGCGCAGCTACTCCACTAAGCGCGCCGAACTTGTCTACAAACCCTTTCATCGCTTGGACGTATTGACTGTTCGGAGGAGCAAGCCTCTGAATACAGTCGCGCATGAACGTAACGACAGATGTGACCTCGGCTCCTGGAATATCGACAAATTGCGCGTATTTTGAATTTGATAAAAGCTTCTTATAGCCTTCGAGTGCAGCATCTATCTGCTTGAGAATTTCAGTCTGATGCGTCATAGTTTGTTCTCCGCACGTTTAGAATAGCGCCGCACGCAACAGAGGTGTAGGATTTCCCCATCATGCCAGATGAAATCCAACCGATACCTGTTGGCGAGCCGGAAGTCGTGTACCACTACACGACCGTGGACACCATGGTGAAGATCGTAACCTCTGGAAAAATCTGGGCGACTAGTATTAGTTACTTGAACGACTCCACGGAGGGCGAACATTTCCTTCGCATGGTCCGCCAGCGCCTCCCTTGTCTTTTGGCGCAGTATCAACTTCGTGACAGCGTTCTCAGTAAACTCGGCAGCGAACCGAAACCCATTGAAGAGCGCCCTTTTATTGCCTCATTCTCCGCCGAGGGTGACTCGCTACCTCAATGGCGTTCGTACTGTCCGCAAGGGAATGGGGTGGCTATAGGCTTCCGTGTAGGCTGCTTGACTCGCGCAAGACCACCACTGGACGTTGATATATATCGACATGAAGTGCAATTCAAATCAGTGGAGTATATGGCAGAAGATACGCCTGATCTTTTTCTTGATGACTGCATAGCAAATGTCGTAGGAGATACGGACGGATTCCTTGCATTAGCAGAAACTTTGTATGGAAAGGAAAACAGGCTCGCCCGCGAACACATATTCGGAATGTTTGCCGAGTCAGAAGCTTGCAGGCGAAAGCATGAGTCCTTCAGCGCCGAGCGCGAATACCGGTTAATCATCTCAGGGACGCCGTCCAAATTTCTCGAATTTCGTCCCGTTCGGTCTACCCTCATTCCGTATGTACAGCTCTCGATTCCCGACATGTCTCCTCTTAAGATGGACGACAAAGAAGATGAGTTGAACGGAGAGTTCGGGATCGGCGGCGGCTACAAAAAGCTTGACTTCGTAGCGAAGGTTTTCGTTGGACCTACAAGTAATACGGACCTCTCAATTGATGCTGTGGAGGCATTCTTTAGAAAGCAGAATCTCGACGTTCGCGTCGTACCTTCCAACTGTCCATTTCGGGACTGGTAGCTGACAGCGTGACCGCATTCAGATCGTTTGCAGATCGACGTCCCCCACCAGCGACCACATTGATTGGAGCAGGAATAGTGAGGAGGCTCAGGCTGCACTGTTCTGCATGAGCACATCCGACCTTTCCTCACTCATCGACGCCGAAATCGCCAACCTCCAGCAGGCCCGTGCTCTGATAGCTTCGGCTCTCGTAACAGGCAAGAAGCGACCCGGACGGCAGGAGTTCATACCTGTTCCAACGGACAAGCCCCGGAAACGGAAGATGAGCCCTGCGACCTGTGCGGAGATTTCAGCAAAGGCTAAGGCGCGTTGGGCTGCAATTCAAAAGTCTGCGAACTCACTTACTGGGATTCCCCATTGATCTGCTGATGACCACGAATGCCTCTCGGAACTCCCCGGACACGAGGAGTTTTCGTGGGTTCGGACCAATCACATGAATTAGCGAGTAGTGAAGCCAATTACCCCAGCCCCGGCATCACGGGCTAGACAGCTTTCTTCCGTGCCGATTGTCTCTCTAATTTGTGCTTCTGAAAAGCTGCCGCCACCTTTTTGGATTGCTTCTTGGGAGAGTGAGAATCAGCCCCAAGCGGGAGCGGTGTCCCACAAGAGCAGACGGCCTTCGTGATCCGCCAATCAGTCCTCTCAAGCACAATCGGCTCATGCATGGCCATAGCTAAAGGCTCCGCCGTCTCAATACCACTAAAGGGGCAAGGTTCTATTTGGATCAGTCTCCAGTGTGGTTATGGAACTCATGCCAACCGTCAAGCATCTGCCACTGGATTTGGAGCACTTAGAGGCATTCTCGCAAATTAGAGATGGCGAGATTGGATTGGGCACTCGTGGGCGTTGCCGTGTGCTCTTGGATTGTCCTGTTTAGACTTGCAACTTCTTTCATAACGTCGTCAATCTTTCCTTGTATCGCTGGCCTGTCGGGTGGCGCGAGGGTATACATTCTGTTCTCCAAACGTCCGAGCATTTCCAGACAATCTATCTCGGCTCTGAGCAGCGATAGTAAAAGAGACCTGTCTCCGATTCTTGTACCCAGCATAAGATCGTCCTCCTCAAGACATTCACCGGACTCGGTGATGCGACATAGTAGATTCTCTCCACAAGAAAATATTCTGTACACTTTTGCACACTGCCACGGGCACCCTGACGGCGACCACACCCCTTCGGTTACGGCGTTCCTCCTGTAAACGCCTCCTCGCGCGTTCTACGTGGCCTACAGGCTCGGCATGGCGGGGTGTAGATTGCTTCCCAGTCCGCATCCAGGGCATCAGCGTGTGTGTTCCATGCGTTCATGTTTGCAACTCTTTTGGAATTGCTCAGCGTCCTTCTCTTCCTGCATTCGCTCTAGTGGCTCTATTAACTCTTGTGGTGGATTCTGAGACTACAATTCATACTGAGCGTACGCTGCTTCAATGAATCGATCCCTCAATCGATCACCTTCAATGCAGGGCATCACGTTCCTCTGAGGACAGTATAAGGTGAATCCTTGGAAACAGTCTGTCAGCCTCACACAGCCAGCCCTGGCCCCGGCGCGGCGGTCTGGTCCGTTCCTTCGGGCAGCTTCTTACGTTTCGGATGTTCAGCGCAAGTATGCGCCCTGAAGGCGTCTCGAAGTCTTGGAGTAATTGTATTGGCCGCGGCAACTAGGTGCGTACCTCTTACCCGCACTGGACACAGGACGCGATACAGGTCTGGGCGCTTAACGGATTGAGCTGGATAACCCGACCACTGCAAGGGCACCAATCGCGTTTGACAATTCTCCCCATGCCGAAACTCCAATTGACAATCGGGCAACGAAGCGAGTACCGTTCCAGCACTGCACGACCTTCTCACTTCCCGGTCTGTAACCGAAAGCCCCTCGCGAAGAATACCGAGGGGTTTTCGTGCGTTTTGGCCAAGAGAAAAAATCCCTGCCAACCGGGCAGTCGGCAGGGAAAGATTTCCCCAGAGATACGGTCCCCAAGTTACTGCAAATGGCGATTGAGATTCTGGTCAAAAGTGGACATTTTTGCCAAGTATTCTAATGCGCTTCACGGTAATCACCCCAGGCTCTGTAACGGGCGGCAGGACTTCGATGTATGGCTGTGGCATGATCCAGGCCAGGTGAATTCGTCCCCCAAGCATGATGGAAGTCTCGTGTCGCTTGCTGGGCAACATTTTCGTTCGGTTACCCAGGGCGGAACTCAGCGTTCGTCGATCAGGCGTCCCCGGGACCGTCCGCAAAAAACTTCAGCACAGACCTGAAATCCATTTCTCCAATGCTTCCACGGTCATCCCAAATTCGCTGCACTGTTGATTCGCTGACTTCAAACTCTCTGGCCGCACTCTGCTTGGCTTGTTCAAGTGTGTAGCCCTTGGTGTGCCTTTGGCCCACGTGCGCAATGATCTTTTGTCTCGTCTGCAATTCAGGTCCGGGACGCCCGCGAGGAAGCCGAGGGAGGGTCTCATCAGCAGCCTTCGACAGTTCGTTCAGCCCAAAGTGGATCACTTGCGGCAAGTATTTAAATCCTCCGTAAATAAATAGCCGCTCTTTCCATGAAGGTTCGGGCAATTGGTCGAGCAATGCGCCAAGTTGTTCCTTCGTTCGCATTGGATCGTAATGTCTCTGGATGAATTCCAGCAATTTGGCGAACTGTTGCATCCCCTGGTCATAGCTTTCGGCGCCTGCGCGCAACAAGCATTGCTCAAACTCCACTATTACCTTGTCTCTCATGTCAGCATTCACAGAAGCCGCCTCTTTCCTAGATCGAATCGATTTCTCACAATTCCTCCAATTCTGAGACACCCATTCTCACAATTGCGCTTAATTATCTCGCATGCGTATGCCTTTAATCGCCATAGCAGCTAAGGGAACGCTGCAATCCAATTCGCGTGGGGCATGTGATGTCAGTTTGCAATCTCTGCGGCGAGACCGCTGATTTCGCCGTATACTCGCTGATTTCGACCAAAAGGAAGCGACCCAGAACGCAGAAGTGCTCCGGTTCTGTTTACTTCTGCCAAGCGTGCATGGAAGCCATCTGCCAAGACGAGAGGCCCCAACTCCCGCACTGCCTACTCGAATCGCTCCAAGCGGCGTATGCGGCCGTTTGGGGGAGATCAGAACAGACCTCCGGACCCAGCATTACTATCTCAAGCGGACGGGCTATGGAGGCGACCACATGAAGCGCAAGAAGAGACCGGCCAGCGAAGGCTATGCCTTCATGTTTCACGGTTCGTTCAGTTCCAAAGAGAAGGCGGAAGCCAAAACGCGGAAGCGCGGCGGCTTTCTGATTAGCCGGATACCGCGTGGCATGAGAAAGCGGCGCTACATCGTGCTGACAGAGAAGGTGCCATTCTGATGCGCTTTTTCAATCACCGTCGGCATGGACACATTATCGGTTCCGTCTTCCTCGTGCATTTCGCCCGGTCCTATAGCGGTGCGCAGCACTATCTGGGTTTCAGTACCAACATCCCCCAGAGAGTCAAGGCGCATCGCGCGGGGCGTGGTGCTCCTTTACTGGCCACAGTAACAAAGCGGGGCATCCCCTGGCGCGTGGTGCGCACATGGAAAAAGAAGGATGGCTTCTTTGAGAACGGCTTAAGCGTCACTACGCGCTGAAAGAACTGTGTCCGGTATGCAGCGGGCCAAACGCGTACAAGAAAGGGCATTGAGATGGGCAGCAGGTTTGCAGGATGCGGCGAACATCAGAGCGGGCAACGGTTCTTGGACAGCTCCGACCTGCGACTTATACGGCACGTCGCGTCTTGCGAAACGGCAGGCGTGGGGGTCATGCCCCTGCCTGCCGGTAAGGATCAAAAGCTGTCCCAGGAGTTTGAGGGCGGAGCCCTCATCGGGCGCGTAGCGCCCGTGCCTTCTTCACTTGACGAAATACAGATTAAACGTGACAGACCGACAGGCTGGAGGCGGAACTGTGGAATGTTCACTGTGCGGGGCACATCAAATCGTGAATCTCGAAAGACGCGCTATAGCAGAGTTGGATGCCGATGCTGGGACTGTTCCGGATGCGGGCCACGCAGAGCGGCGATGTTTTGCATACGAATCGCGCAGACTGCGGAGCGGCTAAAGCTGAATAAGCTTCTGACCTTGACTCTCGACCCAGCAATGCTTAACGGCAAAGAGTCCACGAAATACATCAATGAAGTTTTCGCAGATTTCCGTGTCTACTTGAGGCGGCGCTTGGGATACGCTCCCGACTACATTCGGATTTTGGAGTATCAGAAGAATGGTAACGCGCACTTGCACGTGCTCCTCAATTGCTATTTACCCCAAGCCTGGGTATCAGAAGCGTGGGCTGCAATCGGCGGCGGAAGAATTGTGAATATCAAGCACGTTGACGTTCATCGAGTTTCCCGCTACTTGTCGAAATACCTCACGAAGCAAATGATTATGTGCGCCCCGAAAGGGGCACGTCGTGTCACCACCTCGCGGACCATTCGTTTGTTGGAGAAGCGGGTGAATGATTTCGCATGGCAAATGATTCGGGTTCCGATTCTTAGATTATTTGACCTGCATCGTGCGCACGTGGTCCGAATTGATCCAGACGCGGAAGGGTATCTTGTCGCCTTTGAAACCTTCGAGAATCCTTCGGACGTGCTCCGTAGCCCGCCTCCTTTACGACTTGGGAATGACGTGTACGTGCCCCACACGTGTAAGCGAAGGTGCCAGCGGATTCAGGGATACGTGCAATGTGATTGTGTAGGGCACATGCAGGCGGACTTGGGCGTACGTGCGATGTGAATGTGGGGGCACATGCTGGCGGATTAGGGCATACGTGCAATGTAGAGGGGGGGGTACGTCCAGGTGACGTACTCAAGATATTCAATGTTGGGCTGACTGTGGGGGGCTGGGATGAACTCGATTAAATGGAATCGTAATTTGATGCCTTACACAGGGGCTGACTTCGAACCGCTATTGACGGCAGAGGAGGCAGCTGTGCATCTACGAATCCACACAAAGACCCTCCAGAGGATGGCCCGCGCCGGTCAAGTCCCCGGCATACGAATGGGAAAGTATTGGCGCTTTCATTTGTCCTCGCTTGACGTTTGGGTGCGCTCCCTCCAGAATCATTGCAGCCAGCCGTTTTGCGTGAAGTGATCAGGAGAGAATCTTGAAATTCACACGCAATCGGTATCAACAAGGAAGTCTGCGGAAAGTGCGACGCAAATCTGGAGCGGAGATTTGGGAATACCGCTACCGCAACCATGCGGAACCGGGAAACCCAATGCGCCAGATAACGCTCAGTGCTCTTGAGTATCCAACCAAAGCCAAAGCCCTGGCCCGTCTCCAAGAAGACGTGCTACGCATCAATGGGTCACAAGCCTATCGAGCGCAAAGCAACGTGACGATGGGACTGGTCATCGACCGATTCATTCAGGAAGAGCGCATCGAGGACATTGTGAAACAGAAACCGGGAGAGACCACCATCACTGATGGAATCTCCTACAGTACCGCAGCCAGCTATCGGAGCAACCTCACAAAGCACCTCAAGCCGAGATGGGGTGACACTCTGATGAGTGCGGTCAAAGCATTAGAAGTGACCGAGTGGTTGAAGTCTCTGCCACTGTCACCCAAGACACGCAGCCAGATGAAAGCACTCTTGCACTTGCTGTTCGAGCGGGCCATGTTATGGGAGTTGATAGAACTCCAACGCAACCCGATTGAACTGGTCAAGGTGAAGGGTAGTAGCAAGCGCCAGAGGCGACCGCAGATGTTAGCTCCTGAGAAGTTCCAAGAGCTGATTGCCGTTCTGCGTGAACCTTACAGGACGATGGCAATTGTTGCCATGTGTACCGGACTCAGGGTCTCGGAAATCCTTGCCCTTCGTTGGGAACACATCGACTTTAATGCCGGTGCAATGATGGTTCAACAAGGCGTCGTCAACGGGCGAATCGGGAGAGTCAAAACCGAGGCGTCCCAGGACGAAGTGCCTCTCGATCCAGCATTCGCAGAAGTCCTACTCAAGTGGAAAGGTGACCGCACCGAAGGGCTTGTATTCCCTTCGCACATTACCGGGTGCTGTTACCACGCCAGCATTATCCAGAAACAGATTCTCAAGCCCAGGGGCGAAGGGATCGGCATTCCTGGATTGGGCTGGCACACGTTCAGGCACGCATACCGTGGATTCCTGGATGAGACCGGCGCTCCGATTGGCGTACAGCAAAAGCTGATGCGTCACGCCAACGTCTCAACCACCATGAATGTGTATGGGAACAGCAGCTTGAGGGCGAAGCAGGAGGCGAACTCCAAGGTTGTCCAGATGGTAATGAAACGGGAGGCCGCGTGATGAATCGAGGCAGCCTACTTTTAACCGTGGGGTTCTGTGGGGTTGGGTTCTGCTAAATGGTTGCGGGGGCTGGATTTGAACCAGCGACCTTTGGGTTATGAGCCCAACGAGCTACCGGGCTGCTCCACCCCGCATAGCTAGTGTACCAATACCCGCCGAGTGGGGTCAACGAAGCGGCGGGCAGGCTTGCCGGCTGAGGCGCTACACAGGCGAATCCCGATCCGGTACACTCGTGGGAACCGCTAAAGCCAGCGAGGAACGCCTCTCATGTCTCAGCTCTATGTTGTTGTTCTGGCAGTGATTGTTGTTGTGCTGCTGTCGGTGGCCATTTATCGAACCTCGCAGGTGAAGACCAAGGCCGACTACCTGGTGGCTGGGCGATCGCTTCCGGCCATAGTGCTGGTCCTTACGCTTCTAACCTCGTGGATTGGGGCGGGGTCGCTATTTGCGGGGGCGGAGAACGCGTACAAGAACGGCTTTGCAGCCCTTTGGCAGCCGGCCGGGGGGTGGCTGGGGCTGCTGCTCATCTACTTTATTGCTCCGCGGGCGCGGAAGTTCGCCCAGTTCACGTTGCCTGACTTGCTTGAGGCGCGTTACAACCAGACCGCTCGAGTGCTGGGGACAATCGCAATCCTGTTTGCCTATGTGGGCATTACCAGCTACCAGTTCAAGGGCGGCGGGAATGTGCTGCACCTTATTTTTCCTGAAAGCGTGACGCCGGAGCTGGGCACTTACATGATTGCCGCATTTGTAATTGTGACCACGGCCCTGGCGGGGATGTCTTCGGTGGCTTATATGGACGTGGCGATTGGCTCGCTGGTGACGGTGATCTGCATTATCGCAACGCCGTATCTGTTCCTCAAGGCGGGCGGATGGGCCGGGCTTCATGCTGCGCTGCCGGCGTCGCATTTTCAGGTTCTGGGCAACCTGACGCTGGTGCGGGCGCTGGAGTTTCTGGTGCCAACGATGCTGCTTATGCTGGGCAACCAGGTGATGTATCAGAAATTCTTCTCGGCGAAATCGGAGAAGGACGCGAGCATCTCTGTGGTGGGCTGGATTCTGGGCACGCTGCTGCTGGAAACGCTGATTGTGTCCATTGCGGTGTTCGGGTCGGCGCTCTATCCGACGGGCGAAGTGGCGAGGCAGCCTTACGAGATCATTCCTTACACGGCGCGGCATGGGCTGCCTGCATTCATGGGCGCAGTCTTGCTTGGAGCGGTGTTTGCCAAGGTGATTTCTACGGCTTCGAATTACCTGTTCTCGCCGGCCTCGAACCTGATCGAGGACGTTTTTGTGCGCTACATGGCGCCCAAGGCCTCGAACAAGCAGATCATGATCTTTTCCCGGCTGGCGGTGGTGCTGCTGGGATGCTGGGCGCTCTACCAGGCGGTTTATGCGCAGAGCATCCTGCAAAAGATGCTGTATGCCTACACGATTTACTCTGCCGCTCTGACGCCGGTGGTGCTGGCGGCCTTTTATTCCAAGCGGGTTACGGCGTGGGGCGCGGTGGCTGCCATCGGGTCTGGAACCGTTGTGACGCTGGTTTGGAATATCGATGCCGTCAGGTCGGTTTTCCCGCCGATTCTTGCGCAACGGGACGCTATTTTTCCGGCGCTGTTCGCGGCGGTACTGTCGATGATTGTGGTGAGTCTGTTTACGCCGAAGCCGGCCGCGGAACAACTGGCGCAGTTCGCGGAATAGGCACAAATTCACGATCTAACAGATTGCGTGTTTCTGTGGGGAGTGCCGTTGGGGAGCTGTTGATTTAGCAATGGTTCAATGGCCTTGCACTGTTTCACAGCCGGAAATGCACGTTTTGTTTTCGAAGGTCAGCGGGTGAGCTGAAGAACTGAAGCGCATCTGACTTCTCTTCTGCATCGTTTCTGTTTTCATTGTGCGCCGGCGGCGGGATATTTTCCCCAAGAACGCAAAGATTGCTTCGCCATGCGCTGAATTGAGCCAATCGCATTTCCGATGCGACAAAATGCAGCAAGTCAGGCCCGCCTGGCGGGATAGCGGGTTGGCAAGTTAGCGAATTCTGCTTAGACTGTCGGTGTAAATCCTGTGAACCCATGCCTGTAGCGCAACTGACCCTGGAGATCCGGATCGAGCATGCGCAGTCTCTCAAGGACCGGCGGCAGGTGGTGCGCTCGCTCAAGGACCAGCTGCGGCAGGGATTCAACGCGTCTGTGGCGGAGATGGATGAGGCGGTGACGTGGCAGTCGGCGACGATCGGGGTGGTGGCCATCTCGCGGTCGCGGGATTACCTGCATGGGCTTGTTGAGGAGGTGGAGCGCGCGGCGAGGCGCATCCTCAATGAGCATGGCGCGGAACTGGCTGATTCGTTCTGGGAGTATTTGGAGAGCTGAGGCAGGCTTCTTGATGCACGCAGCAGCAGGCCCGGGGAGAGTCTTCCCCGGGCCTGCCTGGTCACTGGCCTATAAGTTAGTTCATCGCGATCAGGACGTTGTCGTTGATCGGAAGGCTGGCCTCAGTGGCCTCCATGGCACGCTGCCGTGCCTTCTTCTCCGCCTTCGAGAGAGGCAGGTCAACCTTGGTCGAGGAGTGCGCATAGCGAACTTCTCTGAGGAAGTAAGATGTGCCAATCCGGTGGAACACCAGTTGTCCGCCCTTTGAGGAGTCGTTTGTGTTGGCCAGGCCGAGGGCATACATGCTGACCTTCTGCTCCCGGCTTCCGATCGAGATGGTGTTGCTTTGACTGCCAACCGAGCCGATGGTGTAGGTCCCGGCGGGCAGCCAGGCGCCGGCGACGCTGAAGTTGAAGGGAACGGTCGCTTGGACACCGTGATCCTGTGCCAATGCAGAGCCGGTTGTGATGAGGGTGGCGGCGGCGAAGAGGGCGATGGCGGCGATGCGTTTCATGGTGATCTCCTTTTTCTGGGTACCTTCTTAAGGTCCCTGGGGTTTCTGGTTTATTTGAGAGCTTGTTGCTACGCCCAGGGATATTGCAAGCACGTGGCCAAAGATCAATGCGCGTCTCGGAAGTTTTTCCTTCTTAGTTGCGGATGTTTATTTTCAACGATATGCGGGGAACGTAGAGCTTTTGTGGCTTGATCGATTGTTGCTGCGGGAGGCGCGACGGTATCCGATCGGATACCCGAAAGTATCTGTTCGGCTCCTCCGGCGTGGGGGTTCCGATTCATCCGGAATTTCAAGCAAGATCGGGATTTCAGGCAAGCTCGGTTAGACTCGATTGCACCGGAGGCTTCCATGCGGCCGCGGCTGCTCGTCATCTCGGGTTCCCAGACTGGGACAGTTCGACCGCTGATCGATGGGCACATATCGATCGGGCTGGACGCATCGGATGAGCTATGCGCGGCCGGCTCAGCGGTCTGGCGCAGGCAATGCACCATCGACGAGGTGGACGGGCAATTCGAGATCGTCGACCCCGGCAGCCACAACGGCACATTTGTGAATGGGATTCCTGTCAGGCACAAAGTCATCGTGCACGGCGATAGGATCCGCGTGGGAAAATCGGAGCTCGTGTTTTTAGTGCACGACGATGAAAAGTCCGGTACTGCCAGGATCCTTCTGAGCGATGCCGCTGCCATTGCCACAATTAGAACGGTTCCAGTGGCGGATGCGTCGTCTGCAACGTTTGCGGATCGAGTGGGTCACATGGCGCGTGACCTGGCCGCGCTCTTGAGAATCAGCGGGATCATCAATTCCATCCGCGACCGGGAGCTGCTGCAACGCGAGCTGCTGCAACTGATTTTCGAAGTGATTCCGGCTGAGAGCGGTGCGGTGGTGCTCCTTCACGATCTCGATGAGGACCCGAGTTCGATCGTAATCTGGAATCGGCAACCTGAGAACCGGCAACCAGGCGTGGAAAAGCCTCTCGAGATTCAGCGCGAGCTGGTTCACCGCGCAATCTGGGAGCATTCGGCTATCTTCACAGGTTCTTTGGCAGGCGCGAGCGATGTGCACAACGCACTGTGCATGCCGCTGGTCGCCGTGGAAAAGACTCTCGGCGTCATCTATCTGACTTCTCGACGGCCGGCTCCGCCATTTCGCGAGGATCACATCCACTTCCTCGAACCGGTTTCGCGCATTGCCGCGGTCACACTGGAGAATATTCTTGCGCTGGATGGATTGCGTTCCGAGAACCAGCAACTGAAAGCAGAACTCAACCCGGCCGGGAGAATAGTGGGAGGCAGCCGGCAGATTCGCCAGGTGGAGGAGTTCATCTCGCGGGTTGCGAAGAGCGAATCCACGGTGCTGATCCGCGGGGAGAGCGGGACGGGCAAAGAAGTGGTTGCGCGCGCGATCCATCAGAAGAGCCCGCGGTGTGACCGTCCCTTCGTCGCGATCAACTGCGCGGCCATTCCGGAAACGCTGTTTGAAAGCGAGCTTTTCGGATACGAGAAGGGCGCTTTTACGGGCGCGGCTGGGATGAGGAAGGGGAAGCTGGAAGCGGCGGGCGATGGAACGGTGTTCCTGGATGAGATTGGCGAATTGCCTTCGCCGATGCAGGCCAAGCTGTTGCGTGTGTTGCAGCAAAAGGAATTCGAGCGGGTGGGCGGGACGCACACGATCCCATTCAAGGCGCGTGTTCTGGCGGCCACCAACAAGAATCTTGAGCAGGCAATCAAGGCGGGCGAGTTTCGACAAGACCTTTACTACCGCCTCAACGTGGTGTCGGTGCATGTGCCGCCGTTGCGAGAGCATCGCGAAGACATTTCCCTGCTTGCGTTGTATTTCGCGGCAAAGTATGCGGAGAAAAGCAAGCGGCCGTTCAAAGGGATTTCGCTCGAGGCGCGCCGGTTGCTGGTGGGTTATAGCTGGCCGGGAAATGTGCGCGAACTTGAGAACGCAATCGAGCACGCGATTGTGCTGGGACTGACAGAGGAGATTCTGCCGGAGGATTTGCCGGAAGGCATGCTTGAGGAACAATCGGCCGCGCTGACGGGAGCGGGATATCACGCGGCGGTCAACGAGGCGCGAAAAGGATTGATTCGCAATGCGCTGGGCGAGGCAAAGGGAAGCGTCGCCGAGGCTGCGCGATTGCTGGGCATTCATCCCAAGTATCTGCACCGGCTGGTGCGGAATCTCAATTTGAAGACGGAGTTGAATTGAGAGAAAGGCCCGCATCAGTCGTAATGCAGAATCTTTGCAAGATCCAGCCGTAGCGCGCGGCGCGCGGGCAAAAACGCTGCGATGCCTACAATTGCGACCAGGACGCCGATTGCACCGGCATAGCCAAGCGGGTCAAGGTTGCTGACGCCGTAGAGCGCCTTGCGCATCAGCTTTGAGGCCGCGGCGGCAATGCCCACGCCCGTCGCCAAGCCCAGCGCCACGGGCCACGCAAACTGGCGTAACACGGCTGCCAGAACCTGCACCCGTTTGGCTCCCAGTGCAATTCGAATCGCAATCTCCTTGGTTCGTTGCGACACGGTGAAGGCGACCAGGCCGATGATGCCGACTCCGGCCAGCAGCACGGCAACCAGTCCGATGAGGCTTACCACCGTTGCCACTTTCTCGACGCTTGCAACATTTTCGTGATAGAGGAGTTTGAGCGCCCGAATCTCAGGGAATACGCGCGGATCGAGGCTTTCGCTGATGGACTTGGCGATGGGTGGAAGGGAATCGGGCGCGCCGGCGGTTCTGACCATCACGGTCATACCCGGCATATCGTCGGGCTTGGCGGACCAATACTCTTCCGCCGCGTCATCGTTGCTGAGGGCGTTGATGCGGGCGTTGCCGGCTACGCCGACGACGATGTCGTTGGAGTCGCCATTGACGATTTTCTGGCCGATGGGGTTTTGTCCCGGCCACTCGCCGCGTGCAAAGGACTCACTGATGACGACGGCGTTCTTCTCGCCGGGGAAGAATGTGCGGCCCATCATGAGGGGTATTTCCATGGTCTGGAAGAATCCCGGATCGACGAAGTTCGGATATACATCGACGGAATGGCCCTCGAACGTTCTTCTGAAACGGGAGACGCTATGGCCCATGGGCGGCAGGTTCACGAGGGACACCGACCGAACCCCCGGTACGGCGCGCAACCGGCTCTGCATCTGTTCGAGATAGGTCTTGGCGGCGGCCGGCGTGTAACCGTGGCGGCCGAGTTGCGGATCGATGGAGAGCAGTTGCTCATAGCCAAAGCCGGGGTCGGTGTAAAGGGCGTGATGCGCTGCCCGCACCAGCAGGCCGGCGACTATGAGCAGAATGCAACTGGCGGCCACTTGCGCGGCTACCAATACTTGCCTTGCGATAGTCCGGTGCTGGCGCTGGCGCGCGATCTGCAAGGCCGGCGCGAGGCCGAAGAAGGTTGCTGCCAACAGCGTCATACCGGCGGTGAAAACAAGAACCCGCCAATCTGGGGTTGCGCTCACCCAGCCCGGCGCATCCAGGGTTCCGTGCAATGCTGCACGAAGCACTGCACAGCCGAGTCCGAGTCCAGCCGCCGCGCCAAGGGCGGCCAGCAGCAGGCTCTCCGTACAAAGCTGGCGGAAGATGCGGCCGCGGTTGGCGCCGATGGCGATGCGGATGCTCATCTCATGCGTGCGCGTAACGGCGCGGGAGAGCAGAAGGCCACCAAGATTGGCGCAGGCAACCGCGAGGATCAGCAAGGTGAGGGTTGCGATCATGGCTGTGACCTGGTACATCTCCGGGCGCATGACCTGCAAATGGCCGCCTTGGTCAATGTGGATATACTCGTTGTCCCAGATTTCTCCTGGATGCTGCCTGCGCAATTCGTTGGTGAGCGCGAGCAGTTCCTGCGATGCCTGCTGTTGTGTGACGCCCGGCGCAAGCCTGCCCCACATTTTTACACTCGAATCTGTCGAGTCCGTGAGCAACTTGCTGCCTTCAATGAAATACGGCAGCTGGGCGACCGGAATGGAAATGTCAGGATGGTGCGCGCCGAGGCTGGCAAAGTCATACGGTGTGACGCCGACGATGGTTGCCGGTTTTTTGTTGAGATGGATGATTTGGCCAATCACATTGGGATCTCCACCGAAGCGGCGCTGCCAGAATCCATAGCTCAGCACTGTGGCCGGAGCGTCTTTGGCCTCGCCGTCGCGCACAGGTTCGAACAGGCGGCCTACAGCGGCGCGGGTCCCCAACTCGGTAAAGTAGTTGGGCGTGACAAACGTGGCGCTGGCGGGCTGCATGTCGTCTTCCACCTGCATGGGCGGGACGCCAAGAAGGCCGATGACCGCGGAAAGAGTCTTTGCGTTCTTCGCGTAGAAAGCCATGGAAGTGTAGGGCATCACATCTGTCTGCGCCGTGGGAGCGCGGCGTTCCAGCGATACGAGCGAGGATGGATCGCGCACCGGCAGAGGCTTGAGCGCAATCGATTCAAACAGGCTGAACGCGGAGACGTTGATGCCGATGCCGATGGCCAGCACCAGCACGGCCATGAGGGTGAATCCGGGCGAGCGGGCGAGGATGCGGACGCCGTAGCGAAGGTCCTGAATCAAGCGGTCGAGCCACGTCCAACCCCAAGCCTCGCGGGCCTGCTCGCGCATGCGCAGTGTGTTGCCGAAGTTGCTGCGGCCGGCGCGGGCGGTCATCTCGCGATGGAATTCCATGTCGCTGGCCAGTTCGGCGTCGAGGCGGCGGCGGTTGACCAGGTACTTGATGCGGCGGAAGAGCTCGCCCATGATGGGCCTCCTGATTCGGATCGAGCAACTATGCGGTACGGAGAATGTCCTGGATGGCTTGCGTGACGCGACCGTATTCAAACAACTCGGCCTTCAGGTGCTTGCGGCCGTCGGGCGTAAGGCGGTAGAAGCGGACCTTGCGATTGGTTTCGGAGATGCCCCACTCGGCGGTGACCCAGCCCTTGGCGAGCATCTTCTGCAGCGTGGGATAGAGCAGGCCCTCTTCGACACCCAGAACTTCGCTGGAGAGCAGGTGAATGCGCTGGGCGATGGCGTATCCGTGCAGCGAGCCGGATTGGAGCACGCGGAGGATCAGCATGGGGAGCGCGCCGGAAGGCATTCCCGGCTTAGGCATATCAGGCATAGGCATAAAATACTTATGCCTACTGGGATTGTCAAGCAGGAAATCGCTGCCCTTGCGAGTCGCGTTCCCCAGGGAGTGAATTCGTGAAATCCCGGCCTGTCTCTGGTATCCTTAACCGTTTACGTCACTAATAGGATTGGCTCAAGGGGAGCGGGAATTATGCCGGAGAACAGAGCGCGGAAGCATCATCAGGACCGGGTGGCGGAGACGCTGCGACTGGAGATCGGAACCATGATCGACGGCGAGTTGTCCGACCCACGCATCAACAACTGCTATGTGAGCGAGGTGGCGCTCAATCCGGGAGGGAAATCGGCTCGCGTTTACGTAGCGGTGGACAGCGGCGTCAAGGATATTGTGCAAGCGGAGAAGGACACAATTGCCGGCCTCGAAGCAGCTAAAGGATATATTCGCTATGAGTTGAAGGAACGCATGGCGGTGCGTCACGTGCCGGACCTGGCTTTTCTGGCGGATCGGTCGGGACGGTTCCAGGCGCGGATTGAGGAACTGATGGACAGGTCGCGGAAGCGGAATAAGTTTGCCGCCGAGGTGAGGCCGGTCGAGGCGGAGCCGGAGCCGGCTGCGGTCGAGACCGCCCGGGCCGGCGAGCCGCAGGCGAAATGACGGCACTGAAATGCGGCTCTGGATTTGTCCCTGAAGTCTGAAATCGACATTCTGCCATTTCTACGGTCTCTTGAGATTCCGCGCGAATCTGTTAGCCTTGACCCTGTCGAAATCGAGCACTATCTCCGCGTTTCTGCGGCGCGGACCGCAAGCCGGCGAGCACGCATCCCGGAAGCTTGACTGAAGCCGGAAACGCTGGAACTGGAGAACCACTCGAAGTGGAGACTGCACCGCTAACTTCTGCACCGGAGATGCCCGAGATCCGGCGCAAACGGAAGATCAGTTGGGCCGCCTGGAGCGAGGCAGCCGTATTTCTTCTTTCCGCGGTCTTCTTTCTTGCCTATGGACTTACTCCGATCCTGGGCGGAGACGGCCTCGGGCTGGTGGGCGCCGATGAGCCACGCTATGCGCAAATCGCCCATGAAATGCTGGACAGGTTTGATTCCGCGCACTCGCTCAGCGACCGCCTGAGCGCTTGCGTAACGCCCTACCTTTACGGTCATCCGTGGCTGGAAAAGCCGGCGCTCTACTACTGGCGGGCGATGTTCACATTTCAGGACTTCGGCGTACACGACTGGAGCGCGCGGCTGCCCTCGACCAGCTTCGCATTTGTGATGGCGGCGCTCATCTATCTGCATATGCGGCGCTTCCGGCCCGGCGGTCACCTGGATGCGGCCATCATTACCGTGGCCTGCGCGGGCATTATCGGCTTTGCGCGCGGTGCCTCGACCGACATGCAGATGGCTGCTCCGCTGGCCATTGGCCTGCTGGGCTGGTATGCCTGGTATGAAACCGGGTCAAAGTTCTGGCTGTTCGATATTTACTTCTTTACCGGTGTGGCTACGCTGGCCAAGGGGCCTGTTGCTCCTTTCCTGGCGATGGTTATCATTGCCAGCTTCGCTTTTCTGCGGCGGGAATGGCGAATCCTTCGCCAGTCGTTCTGGTGGCCAGGCCTGGTTCTTTATCTGGCCATGGTGCTGCCCTGGTTCATCGCCGTGCAGGTACAGAACCCGACGTTTTTCCGGGAGTTCTTTCTGGAACACAACCTGGAGCGCTTTGCTACGGATCGTTATCAGCACGTGCAGCCATTCTGGTATTACCTGGTAGTCGTGGTGCTGGCCATGATGCCGTGGACGGTGATCGCAGTCCGCGCCCTCATCGACGGAATTCTGACCTCGGTGGCGGAGTGGCGATTGCGCCGTTTGAGCCCGCGCCATCGCGTTCCCAAACGTCCCGGCGATGCATTTCCTGAGTTCCTCGTTCTGTGGGCGCTGATTCCGATCGTCTTTTTCACGTTCTCCAAATCCAAGCTGCCGGGCTATATTCTGCCTTCCATTCCGCCGCTCGCGATCCTCACCGGGGATTATCTCTACCGGCGCCGGCAACCGGGCCTGAACCGCTGGGTGCTGCTGGGCCACGCGGCGGTGTGCGGCATTATGACCATGTTTGCCCTGCTGCTGCCCTGGTTTGTGACGCACAACGCCACCATGCCCCCCCCGCACGCACTTGCCATTGCGACCCTGGCTGGAGCAGGAGGTGCGCTGCTTATCTTGATTGTGGTCAAAGGGTATGGGGTGGCGAGGCTGCGGCTGGCGACAACCGGCATCCTGGTGGTGCTGGTGCTGTTCTTGTACGGGGTGGGTCCGTTCTTCGGGATTCCCGCTGTGGGCGCAACCAAGCGGGTGATTCACCTGCTGGATCGCGCTTACTCGGCTCGGCCTCTTGCAGACAAGCTTTCCACCCTGGCTCCGGCGGATGAAACGGTCGCGGTCTTCCACGTGCGCCGCGATATTGAGTATGGCCTGTCGTTCTATCGCAATCACGAGGTGGCGAATTACGAGGAGGACGGCGTGCCGGAGGGACAACACCTGCTGGTGGTGCGGGTGACGGGGCGCAAGGGGGTCGATCTGCACTCCCCTGCCGCACTCGACGAATACCTGGAAGGCCGCCACTATGAGCAGTTGTTCACATGGCCGGAACAAGGGCTGGTGGTTTATATGGTCGGCAGCCGCTAGAGATTTTATTAACCAGGAAGTAATCCCGGGCCTGCCGATCACAAGCCTTCGTTCAGAAAAGGCTGAGTGCTGATAAGCTTTCCTTCAAGCTTCCTTTGACCTGAACGGAGGTCAAATGGGCCTGGCGGGAATCTCGTTTTTTGTTTGTCCCGGCATTTCAACGGTCCGGGCTTGCACAGCTTTCTGACCTGGGCTGAAGGCGTCCAATACTCAGGGAGATGCATGGCAACAGGTGTTTCCATCGAAATTCTCGATCTGCGGCACTTTGCGGCGCCGATGCTTCGTCCTGTGCTCGATGCGGAGGGCGAGATATGGAAACAGCGTCTCCACTGGGATTATCGAACCTCATCGAAACTGCTGATGCAGTATCTTGACAGCCATATGCTGCCCGGCTATGCGGCCGTTGAGGGCGGGCAGGTTACGGGCTACGCATTCTGCGTTTATGAAGAAACCAAGGCGGTGATTGGCGACGTGTTTGCTCTCGGCTGCCAGCCGGCGGGACTGCACGATACGCTCGGAGGCGGCTCTTCCCCGGTGCCTGAGGCCGCGGCTTCGGCGCACGAGATCGAGCAGACCCTGCTCAAGCATCTGTTTGAGACGCTGGTGAGTTCACCGCATGTGGACCGCATTGAATCGCAGCTCCTGCTGCACCCCTCAGGCGCGCACGCAGGCATCTTTCGTCAGGCGGGGTTTCAGGTCTTCCGGCGGCTCTTTATGGTGCAACCGCTCAAGAACCTGTGGAGCCAGCCACGTGTGGATTTGCCGCACGGGCTGGAACTGCGCGCGTGGCGTGACGAAGATTTGACCCCTGCGGGGCAGTTGATCTCCGATGCTTATCACGACCACCCGGACAGCGTGATCAACGACCAGTATCGGTCGGTTCATGGCTCACAGCGGTTCCTTCATAACATCGTGCGCTACTCGGGGTGCGGAACGTTTTCTCCGCAGGTGTCGCATGTGATAGTCAACCGGCAAAACCGCGAATTGGTAGCGCTGGTGCTGGGGTCGAGGGTGAGCGCCGAAAGCGGCCACATTACTCAACTTTGCGTGCACCGCGGCTACCGGCGGCAAGGGCTGGCACGCATGTTGCTTTCGCTGGCCGCGTTCCACTTCATGCGCCATGGCGCGACGGAAATATCGTTGACCGTAACGGAATCGAACCTGACGGCGATTGATCTTTATCTGTCGGAAGGCTACGCGATTGCGCACCATTTCGATGCGGCGGTGTGGCAGCGATGATGCCGATTGATAAAGACTGTTTTATAAACACGCGTTAAATCAGGGCAGGGCTGAACAGGCTGCGGAAAAAGGCCGGGATGAGCCTGGCGCTTCTAGCCTTTGCAATTGAGTTTTAGCAAGCTGTTGAGTCGAGATTCGAAATTGCTTTATCGCGCGATAAAGTACATGAGCCAGCTGAGCAGGATGGCCGCGCCCACGAAGAGCACGAAACAATAAAGGCCGTAACGAAGCATACGGGGAGGGGTATCGCGCTGGGTGATGCCGAAGACCACAGAAGCGAAGAGTGCGAAAAGCACCACCGCGGCAAAATGAGAGGGCCGGAACACTAGGATTTCCTCCCCGTGCGGAGGTTGTGCGCATCCACGGCGGCGATCACATTCAAAAGCCCCGCGACCACGATGAAGACCTTGCCGTAGTCGCCGGTAGTGATGGTCACCTGGTCGGCGCCCAGGCCGGCCGCGCGGCTGATCACATAGAGCAAACCGTTGCCCAGATCGCCGGCGAAACCGAGCATCTCAAGAATGTCCTTGGCGCCGGAGTAGAGCTTGCCCTGCATGGCAATGCCGATGGCGAACATGCCCACAATCGACGCGGCGAGCAACGCCCCGCGGCCCCACTTGCGGAGCAGAAAATGGCCGGCGCCAGGCACCAGCCAGCCGGCGATCAAGGGAAGATACACGAACCCGCTTCCCGCGTCCTTTTTCTTGTCTTGGGGATTTGCCATGCCTTCTTGACTATATCGTACCGGGGGTGGATGGCGTCTCGGCTCGGATTGGTGCGGGCAAAGTACCAAGCGCTCAGAAACGACGGTTCGATTATCTCATTGAGAGCCGATCCGAGAAACAAATGCAGGTCCTTCGACTCCGCCCCTCACCCCAACGGGAAGCTGCGCCTTGACAGAGCGTGATGTCGTCATAGATCGGAGACTTTCTCTCATTGGATTTTGGCGGCGTAGAGAGCGTGGTGGGTGAGGATGAAGAGAGTGCGATCTCCGGCGCCGCCGAAGAGGATGTCGATGGGGCGCTCGGGGACGTCGATCTGGGCGATTGGTCTTCCCGTCGGGTTGTAGACGAAGATCTGGCCGTTGGCGACGTAGACATTGCCCCGGCTGTCGACGGAGACGCTCTCGCCGCCGCGGTCGGCGAATGGCCTGAGATCATTGAGCGTGCCGTCGGGGTTGACGATGGCGCTATAGGTGCGGTCTTCCGACTCGCTGCTCACGTAGACGCGTTTGCCGGGCTGCGCGGCGATGAATCCGTATGTGTCGAGGTTGTCAGAGAAGCGCCAGCCCAGGGTGTCGGTAGCCGGGCCTTGCTGGAAGACGCGGCCTGCGGGAAGGAAGACACTGCCGTCGGGCGAGACGTATTGGTGTGGCTTGGGTGTGGAGACGTCTTTCAAAAACATCTGTGCGAGGGTGGTGTACGTCAGCGTTGCCGGGTCGAGCTGGTCCTCGAATTCGCCGTTGTTCCAGTAGTTAATGGGAAGGACTGCGGACGCGTTGGGATGCGTCGTGGCGGGCTGCGGCTGAAGCACGGTGATTTCGGCGCCGGAGCTGCCGGGACGGAAGGAGTAGACGGTGCCTTCCGGGCCGGCGGATGAGAGCACCAGCAGGTCGCCAGCTTTATCGAACGCGAGATTCACGGGATCGAGGGGATTATCGCGAACGATGGTGAGGCCTTCGGTTTCAGACCAGGCGAAGATGCGTTGCTGGTGGCGATCGACGAAGTAAAGTCTGCCGGATGCGTCGACGGCTGCGCCGGAGATGGAGAAGAAGCCCTTTTCGAGCTTTTCGACTTTGGCGCCGGGGGCTAGGACTGACGGCGTGGCTGTCGCTGCGGGAGTCGGTGGGTTCGCCGGAATGTCGAGCACCGCGAACTCGCGCTCGCGAACTTCGAGATGATGGGTAACATCTTCAATCGCATTTTCGTAGGGAAATTTGCTGACGCGCAGGAATGTGCCGCAGCCATTGGCGTCGCAGATGGCATAGCCGCTCTCGGCGTTGACGTGAACATCGCGGAAGTGGATATCCGCGGAGTTGTAGAGGCGGACCGCGGCGGGGAAAGGCGCACGGGTGCGGGTGACGCGATAGCCGTGATAGTTGGCGATGGTGATGTTCTTCGAGAAATCGAATTCGAGCGAGAGGGATTCGGGGCTTTCACCGGATTCTTCCTCGGTTTGGGGCGCATTGATGTCCCAGTTCTCGACGTGGTCAAACTTGATTTCATTGCGGACGTGGTGTTCCGTGGAGAGCTCGTAGACGTGGCCGGGGGTGGTGGTGTTGGAGACGAGGAAGCCGGCCTGGGCGAAGGTGTTGGGGGTCCAGATGTCGGCGAAGGTGCCACCGCCGCCATCGGCGATCCATAGGCTGGGGTATTGGCCGTCCCAGCGCTTGGCCAGGTCGGGATCGGCGGTGTGGTTGTTGTTGTAGGGGTTGGTGCCGCTGCCGTGTCCGCCGAGGAAACGCACATCGTCGACGAGCGAGTCTGCCCCCGACTTCCACAGCAGCGCGACGGCGCGCGGGTTGATGCCGCCAGTGAATATGCCGAAGCCGGAGACGATGTTGTGTCCGCCCGGAGGCGCGTAGATTACGGGTTTGGGCGAACCGATGCCCTGGTAGCCTGGCGTCTCATCGAGCAGATCGAACTGGGTGAGCGTGGGATGGAGGCCGATGAGGACGGTGCCGGGCTTGAGGGTGAGGGTGTCACTTAGAATGTAATGGCCACCGGGGAAGTAGAGAACGCGATGGGCGTCGATGGCCTTCTGGATGGCGGCAGTGTCGTCGTTGATGCCGTCTCCGAGGACGCCGAGGGTGTGGACGTTGACCCAGTCTTCGGTGGGCGGGAGCGCGGGGATGGCAGGCGGCGTCGGCGCGGGCAGCGAACTGATTGGCACCGCGTCGTTGATCGTGCCCATCTTTCCCATCACGCCTTCGCCGGGCACGATGAGGCCGTAGTTGAAGCTCTTTACCTGATAGATGGGACCCTTGCCGAGCACACGCCTGCCGCTTTCGCGAAAGAGCGCGAAGGTCGGCACGTGGTTCAGGACGGCGTTCTCGAAGCCGATCTCGGTGAGCGGGCTCTTCTCGTTGCTGATGATGACGGCGGGGCCGGAGATGTTCTCGAAGCGGCAGTCCTTGACCCATAGCTCGTCGGAGTATTGCGGATCGATGTCGATGGCGGTGGGGACGTTGCGGAAGGTGTCGCGGACGAGCGTGAGGCCGGCCTCGTGCTCGCGGATGGCGGCGTCGCGTTGGCCATCGAAGGTGGAATCGATGAGCGTGAATTGCCAGGCGGGGGAGGTTTTTTCGGTGAGGATGGCGTAGCGGCCGCCGAAGAAATGCAGGTCTTCGGCTTCGTTGCCGATCTGCGTGAGCGCTGCCAGGCCGGAGCCGATGTGAAAGTCCATGTGGCTGAGATAGGCGTGCTGGGCGGTGTGGAAGCGAATTGCGATGGCCGCCGAATTGCCTTCGCCGATCTCGAAATCGATGTTGCTCATGGCCGAATAAAACGTGCTCGGTCCGGCGTCGGCGATGGCGTTGTTGGGCGGAACTGAACCCGGAGGCGGGAACGGGACGCGATGGCTGGCGCGGGCCAGGTCGGCGGGATTGGCGCCGGTGAACATGACCATGACGGCAACGCCCTTTTGAAAACCGGGCGTGGAGCCGGCGAGCAGGAAAACAGGGCGCGTGGGTCCATAGCCGATCACGCGGACACCAGGCCACACGTAGACGGTGCGCGTGAGGCGATAGCGGCCTGAGGGGATGAAGACAATTCCCTCGCGGGTACTGCTTCCGGCCTTGTCAATGGCGGCTTGAATGGCGGCGCAGTCGTCGGCCTGGCCGTCGGCGTGTGGATCGAACTCGGGTGTGGCGAGATAGACGGCCTTGGGATCGTCGAGGCGCGTGGAAAAGACGGACGACGGCCACGCTGCAGAAGCCGTGCTCAGCAATAACGTTATGGAAAGAACGGTCAGTTTCATATTCAAAGTGGGGGCGATCTTTGGCCGGTTTTCGCGTGGTGGGTTCATGTCGTAACAACCGGAAATCAGGGTTTGGGCGCTGCAGTTGGATAGCCCTGCCAGACGTATTCCAGGGCCTCGGGGAGCGTTTGCTGTCTTACGGCGTGGTCTACGTGGCCGGCGTTGACGGCAAAGACAAATTGACAGTGATAACCCTTGGCGGCGAGCACTTTGGCCATCTGTTCGTTGGCCAGAACCCAGTCGTGCATGCCGTCATTCATCAGGTTCGGAAGGTAGAGGTCTTTATCGCCGACTTCCATCCACAGACGGATGGGCTTGATGGGCGAGTTGGGGATGAGGTGCTCGTGGAACTCCCACGCGCCGTGCGGGGATTCGGGGTGATAGGGCCACTGCTGGTTGACGTAGGTGCCGGAGTAGGTGAGCACGCGGTGGTACCACTCGGGGTGATACCAGGCCATGATCAGCGCGCACGAACCGCCGGAACTGCCGCCGGTGGTGGCGCGGCCGTCAGGATCATGCGTGAGCCTGACGTGGGCTTGCGCCTCGACCAGCGGCAGCACTTCGTGCTCGACCCACTCGGCGTAGAGGCCGGACATGGTGTCGTATTCGAGGCCGCGCTCGCTGCCCTGGGCGTCGCCGCCGCCGTTGGAGATGGAGATAGCCGCCATGGCGGGGATTTTGCGCTCGGCGATCAGATTGTCGAGCACGGTGAAGAGCAGGCGGTCGGGACCGTCGGCTCCGACGATAAAAGGCAGGACTTTTCCGGGCACGTAATTTGCAGGGACATAGACGGTGACGCGGCGCGTCCAGGGTGCGGGATGGCTGGTGGGGACGAGGAGTTTGGCCGGGTCAGACGGGTCGGGCGTGCCGAAGGTGCCGGGGTCGCGGGCGATGCCGGGGTAACGCTTGCTGTCGGCGGAGGTCATGGTGAGCTCGATGATTGTGCCCTGCGGGACGCCGGGCTGCGCGGAAGACTCCGGCGCGGCGGGATGCGTGGGGCCGAGGATGAAGTTGCCATCTGCGTTTGCTGAGGCGTTGGCGCCGTCGGGAAGCGTGATGGCATCGACGTAGCCGGGCGTATGTGGATTGCGGGTGGGCGCAGGTGGACGGGGTGGTCGCGGGGCGACGGGCGCCGTCGCGGATTGGGCCGTGGCGGGGGCTGGAGTTGCCGGCGGGGTTTGACAGGTCGCGGCCGGCGGGCAGGCGATCAGGCAGAACAGTGAGGCGATGGTTGAGAGACGACGCATGGTGGGGTCCTTTTGGGTGCCTTTTTCAGTTGGCCGACTTCGGTTAGGGAATCCATGAAGAAGCTGTATCACTGGGAGACTAAATCATCGGCCAAGTCATGAGGAATGCGTCGTTGGCCAATGCACTACGATGGCTTAATGGACGCGCTTCTCGACATTCGCGATTTGCAGATTCGTTTTGGTGCGGCGGAGGCGGTGCGCGGTGTGAGTTTGCGTGTTGACGAGGGCGAGGTGCTGGGGCTGGTCGGCGAATCGGGGTCGGGAAAGAGCGCCACGGCGCTGGCGATTCTGGGGCTGCTCGGAGCGGCGGCGCGGGTTTCCGGAGAGATTCTTTGGCAAGGGGCTGGGAGTACCGACGAGACCCGTAAGGGTTCGAGGTTTCCCACCCTTTCCGCGAAAAGCCGCGGCAAGGATGGGGCACCCAGCTTCAGTGGGAGTTCCGAAGACGGAAGTGCCGCGGGCGTAACCATTGACTTGCTGCGACAGTCGCCTGTGTCGTTGCGGCGGCTGCGTGGGCGAGAGATCGCGATGATCTTCCAGGAGCCGATGACGGCGCTGAATCCCGTAATGACCATTGGATACCAGGTGGCGGAGAGCTTTGAGGCGCATGCTCCCTCGTGGACAGGGCGCGAGGCGAAACGCAAAGCTATTGCCGCGCTCGAGGCGGTTTCGATTCCCGATGCGGCGCGGCGCTATGGGGATTATCCGCACCAGTTTTCGGGCGGGCAGAGGCAGAGGATTCTGATTGCCATGGCGCTGATCAACAGGCCGCGGCTGCTGATTGCCGACGAGCCGACGACGGCGCTGGATGTGACCGTGCAGGCACAGGTGCTGGAGCTGCTCAAGGACCTGCAGAGGCAGCATGGGCTGGCGATGCTGTTCATTTCGCACGACCTGGCGGTGGTGGGGCAGATGGCAGGACGCGTAGCGGTGATGCGAGCGGGGGTGGTGGTGGAGACAGGACCGTCGGCGCGGATGCTGACGGCGCCGCAGCACCCTTACACGCGCAGCCTGCTGGCAGCGGTGCCCACGCTCAGGACCGATCGGAACCGGCCACTGGCGATGGTGGGCGATGCGCCGGCGGAAACCGGGCTATACTCTCCCCATGAATCTCCCGCTGGGAATTGAAACCTCATGAGGCGCCCTGGAATGAGACACGCGGGCCGGATTTGCGCTGCGATGCTCATGGTGGCGGCGCCTGTGTGCTTCGCACAGACTCCGCACGAGGCAAAAAAGGCGTCCAAGCCAGAGCCTACCCAGCTCGATCTCTTCAACTATGTCCGCGGCAAGCTGCTGGCACTCAGTCCCAGCGACGGAATCAACGACAACCTGGAGGTTGCGTTCGATGAGGATAACTACGTCCTGACGATTACCCAACCAGACGGGCGCTGCGAGATATTTCTCGGCGCCATTGACGCCAACACGGCGCTCTGGGAGGCTTTCGATCCCAGCGACACGTACCACACGCGCGAAGATGTACTGCGGCTGACGATGACCTCGCTGAGCGGGAAGAAGGCGAGGATCTGCTACGACAACCAAAACCAGGTGAACACGAGCATTCCAACCAACCATGTGCGGCTGCTGTTCTCCATGCCCAAGGCGAACGCGGTTCCCAAATTCACCGACAAGATGACGACGGCGATCAAGAAGCTGGTGGCGCTGGCCGGGGGAAATGCGGACAAGGATCCGATTTAGGGGAGCGTGCAGGTCCGCAAGACCGGACCGCCGAAAAGCAGGTCCTTCGACTCCGCCGAAGTGCGCTACGCTCAGGATGACAGAGCGTAGCAAAAAAGGAAAAAGAAGCGCGCGCGCCACGCGGATGAGCGAGGGGCGCGCGTATGAGTTGTAGCTACTCGGCAGCGACTTCTTCCGCGGCGGGCTCGGCGGCTTGCGGCTCGGAGCCGGCTTCGGCTACGACCTTGACCTTGAGGTGCGCGGTGACTTCGCGGTGCAGCTTGATAGTGACGCTGTGGTCGCCGAGAGTCTTCAGCGGCTCGTTCAGTGCGATCTTGCGGCGATCAACTTCGAAGCCCTTGCTGGCGAGATCGGCGGCGATGTCGGCCGAGGTAACGGAACCAAAGAGCTGGCCCGACTCACCGGACTTGCGGGTAAAGGTGAGCACCAGCGGCTCGAGCTTGGCAACCAGCTCTTCCGCCTGCACCTTTTCAGAGGCAGAGCGGCGGGCGGAGGCGTTCTTCATCTGCTCGATGACGGCCTTGTTCTCCTCAGTGGCCTGCAGCGCCAGCTTGCGGGGCAGCAGAAAATTGCGGCCGTAGCCGTCGGCGACTTTGACCACATCGCCGCGGTGGCCGAGGTTGATTACGTCTTCTTTCAGAATTACTTCCATGGGAAACTCTCCAATGCGCGTGGGCGCTTTTGTCCTTTGGACTAGAGCGCTGGCGCCGGGCTAAGAGCAGTTCTAGTGCCTTGTGGCGAACGGCAGCAGGGCGATGTTGCGGGCCTGCTTGATGGCGCGGGTCAGGCGGCGCTGGTGCGTGGTGCAGACGCCGGTCAGGCGCCGGGGCACGATCTTGCCCCGCTCGGCCACGAAGCCCTGCAACAGACGGACGTCGCGATACGGGATGGCGTCAATCTTCTCGGTGCAGAACTTGCAGACCTTCTTGCGGCGAAAGAATTTTCCGCGGCCGCCGGGTCCGCCGGAGGGACGGCCGCCAGGGCCGCCTTGCGGGCGTCCGCCGCCGGAGCGGGGAGCCGGGCCGGAGCTGGGACCGGATTCAGATGCTTGCGGTGCGCCCGAGTCGGACGCCCTTCCAGGAGTTTCTTCTGACATGACTGTTTCCTCTTTACTCTCTTCGGTTCCCTGTTTGCCCGTGGGCTCAGGGGAACAATTGAATTGCCTGCCGTATGCTCGGGCTAAAGCCCTTACCCTTCACCAGAGCCCGTGCCGTTCATGCCTTCGAGCTTCAGGGGAGCGGCGACGGCTGGACTAGACGGCGGCTGAAGCGTGCTCGGCTGCTTCCACCGGATTGGCAACGGAGGGGGCGGCAACTGCAGCGTGCGCAGGAGCCGCGTGCTCGACCGGTGTGGGTTTGCGGCGAACCCCGCGCAGAGCCTTGACCTTGGCCAGGCGCTTCTCTTCCTCGTCGATGCGCACAGTGATGAACTTGATCACCGGCTCAGTAACGCGCAGGCGCCGCTCCAGTTCCAGGACCACCGGGCCGCCGGCCTCAATGGTGAGCAGAACGTAATTGCCGTCGTTGAACTTGCGCACCATGTAGGCAAGCTTGCGGCGACCCATCTTTTCGACATTCTTCACCGCTCCGCCGCCACCGGTAACGGTGGTGGAGAAGCCGGCGATGAGCTTGTCGACATCCTCTTCGGCCACGTCGGGCCGAACAATGAACATCACTTCATACACACGCGACATCAGCATTCCTTTTCCGCCGGAGCATCGGCTCCAGCTAACTGCTCACAGGCCCAGTTCCAATTTCGCTGCCTGTTCCCTAATCCCTGTTCCCTAATCCCTGTTCCCTGTTCCCTATTCCCTATTCCCTGTTCCCTAATCCCTGTTCCCTATTCCCTGTCCTTACGATTGAACTCGTTCATTGCGGCTGCCCGGCCTTCGCTGAGGATGCGCCGCGTGGCGGTTGCCACCCGGTCGAGCACCTCGTCGAGAACCGTCAAATCCGCCTTGCGCATGGGCGAGAGCAGGTAATCCCTGCCCGGCCGCTTTCCCCCGCCGGCCGCAATGGCCTCCGGTGGAAGGTTCAGCCCCACGCCGATACGCAGGCGCAGCCACTCCTGACTACCCAGGGCGCCGGTGACGCTGCGGGCTCCGTTGTGCCCAGCGGTCGAGCCGCGCTCCCTGATCTTGATCGTCCCCAGCGTCAGATCGAGCTCGTCATAGATGACGAGCAGATCCTTGGATGGGTCCGCTTCAAACTCCCGAACCAGGGCGGCCACTGCGAGCCCGCTCAGGTTCATAAAGCTCTCCGGCTTGGCCAGGACCACTTCGCGCCCTGCGATACGGCAGGTTGCGGTAACGGCCCGGCAGCGCCGGTTCTGCACCACAACGCCCTCTTGCTGGGCGATGCGGTCAATGGCCATGAAACCCGCGTTATGCGGGGTCCACAGATACTCCAAACCAGGGTTGCCGAGCCCGACAACAATAAACGGGCCGCGGCGAACCTCGAATCCGGGGTCCCCGGCGAGCGATCTTTGCTCGCTGGGGTGGTCGAATCCGGGGTCCCCGGCGATTGGTTTTTGCTCGCCGGGGTGGTCGGACTGACTTGCTTCCGCCAAGGCTTACTTCTTTGCCGCGGGCTTCTTTGCCGCAGCGTCGGCAGTCTTGGCTGCGTCTTCCGGCTTGCCCTTCTTGGCGACTTCCGGCTCGGTTGGGGCGGCAGCAGCCGCTGCAGCAGCTGCTGCAACTTCGGCCTCGGCCGCAGTAGGCGCTTCTTCGCGGATGGAGACGACATGGGCTACGGTTGCGTCTTCAGACTTCAGATACTCGATCTTGTCGGAGTGAGGCAGATCGCTGACTCTCAGAACGCCGTGCATCTCCAGGTTTGAGACATCGACATCGATGTGGCTGGGGATGTCGGTGGGCAGGCACTCGATTTCGACTTCGCGGAGCACCTGGTCGAGAATTCCACCGGACGCCTTGACGCCGATGGGGATGCCCATCAGTTTGATTCTGACGCTGACGCGGAGGGCCTTGTCGAGGGCGATGCGCTTGAGGTCGATGTGGATGAGCTGATCTTTGATGGGCTCACGCTGCCAGTCGACGATCATGGCCTTGGCCGTCGACTGTCCGGCGACCTCGACATCGAAAATCGTGTTGTGGCCGGACTCGGAAAAAAGTATTCGGGAGATCTGCTTGGGGTCCACTTCAATGGCCACGGGGTTGGCGCCGGGACCGTAAAGCACGGCAGGAATCTTGCCCGCGACGCGCACACGGCGGGCGGCATTCTTGTTGAACTTGCCCTCACGGGGCTTGGCTACGACTACTTCTGGCATTTCGTCTCTCGTTTCCTGGTATCGGGCACGGGCTTTTAATATCCGCTCCCTTTGTTTGAGCCAGAGATCAGGGGTCAGAGATCAGAGATCAGAAAAACGTTGGCTCTGATCGGTGACGGCTGCCGCTGACGGCTGGCAAAGGCAATTGTCTCGGGCCAGGCCTTCCTGATCTCTGACCCCTGATCTCTGATCCCTCAGTTGAACAGCGAACTTACGCTGGTCTCCAAATGGATGTTCTCAATGGCCGCGCCAAGAAGGCCGGCGATGGAGAGCACTTTGATCTTTGCGACTTTCTGGGCCGCTTCGCGCAGCGGGATGGTGTCGGTGACGACCACCTGCTCGAGGCGCGAGTTGGCGATGCGATCGATGGCCGGGCCGGAAAGCACGGCGTGGCTGGCGCAGGCGTAAACGGTTGCCGCGCCTGCGTTGTAAAGTGCGTCGACGGTCTTGACGAGGGTTCCGGCGGTATCAATGATGTCGTCGAGGATGAGGCAGCTTTTCCCTTTTACATCGCCGATTACGTTCATCACCTCGGCGACATTCATGTCGGTGCGGCGCTTGTCGACGATGGCCAGGGGGGCGCCGATCTTCTGCGCGAAGAAGCGGGCGCGCTCCACGCCGCCGGCGTCCGGTGAAACCACGGTGAGATTCGGCAGCTTGAGTTCGCGGAAGTGGCTTACCAGCACCGGGCTGGCGAAAAGGTGATCGACGGGAATGTTGAAGAAGCCCTGGATCTGCGCTGCATGCAGGTCGACAAACAGGGCGCGATTGGCGCCGGCGGTGGTCAGCAGATCGGCAACCAGCTTGGCGCTGATGGGCACGCGTTGCTTGTCCTTGCGGTCCTGGCGGGCGTAGCCGTAGTAGGGCACTACGACGGTGATGCGGGCTGCCGAAGCGCGCTTGAGGGCGTCGATCATGACGAGAAGCTCGATCAGGTGCTGATCTACGGGGTAGCAGGTCGGCTGGACGACGAAGACATCCACGCCACGGACATTTTCGAGCGATTGGAAGTAGATTTCGCCATCGGCAAAGCGCTGGATTTTGGCTTCGCCCACAGTGACGCCGATGTGGCGGGCAATCTCTTCAGCCAGCGGCCGGTTGGCCGTTCCGCTGAAGAGCTTGAAGCGCTTGTCTTCGGTCAGACTGCGGGAGCGCTTGCGCTCGGGCGCCGGCTTTGCGTCTCTGGCTTTTGACGGGTCCGTTTTGGACAAGTCCGTTCTGGGCGCATCGGGGGGACCCTGATTGGGGTCCTTGGGCGCGCCTTCGGGTTTCAGGTTCGGTTCGCTGCCGGGCTGTTTGTCTTCCAACGTCAACGTCACGGTTTCCATGTCCATCTCCGATTACCCTCCAAGCTGGTTTGCTTTGGCTGTTCTTCGGGGCCGAAATAAAGTGACTAGTGGTTAGTGATCAGTGGTCAGGTGACTGAATGCCTATCGCTAACCACTACCCACTATCCACTCGTAAATTCCTGGCTGGGCGACCAGGATTCGAACCTGGATAAATGCCTCCAAAGGGCATTGTCCTACCATTGAACGATCGCCCAACTTTTCTTGCTTTCCCAACCCTTCGGGAAAAGTTTCTGTTTACAGCCGAGCGAGAGTCTCTCTCGCGGAACGGCTGCCTGTCAATTCTGTTCTCGCAGAAGCATTTCGCTCCAGTAGGCCGGGCGGGGCAGGGTGCGCGTCAATTGACTTCGCACATCCGCCGCCCGCAAACGTTCACGCGCTGCTTCCGCATCTCCGCGGGTCCGGTACAACCCGAAGAGAGCTGAACCGGACCCGGACAGAGAAGCATAGCGAGCTGCCCCCGGAGTGCCCGGGCCCGCAAGAATGCGCTTGATTTCTGCAAGGGAAGGATGCTGGGGGAAGACGACACGCTCAAAGTCGTTTGCAATCCAGCTCAATATCCCGGTGCGGACAAGCGCGGACTCTTGTGGTCCGGCCAGGTTCTCTCCCACGGAAAGAACACCGGAGGAACCTGCTCGTTGCTGACCTTCCGGAATTAACCCTGGAACCAGGGTCAGTCCCGCAAAGGCACTGGCATAGGCACGGCTCAACTCTTCCAGTCTATCGTCACTCGACTCTTCGGTCAAACCCTTGGCTGCGCAAAGCGCGTCCCAATCCCGAAAAGCCTGGGCCGTGGAGACGCCGACCTCCGGCGTAGCCACCACACACCACACCGGCTCAAAATCTGAGAGTGGAAAGACGCTTTGGCCGTGATCTCGCCCCAGGACCGCTCCACCAATCAGAAACAACGGGACATCTGAACCGACTCTTTCCGCAAGTTCCAATTGCCTCACCGGCCAGTTTCCTGTGTTATGCAGGGATCCTGGTACGCCGAGCTTTTCGCCCAATCTCGCTGGGTCGAGCAGCCCGGCGTCACATCCTCCGATACTGCAGGTCAACAGGTTGGCGCGCTCCAACTCTCTCTCCAATCCCACCAATGCCGCTATTGCATTAGCGGACCCTGCGCCCAGCCCGCCCTGAACCGGAAGGCGCTTCTCGATGTGGATGGCGACATCCGCGCTGACTCCAAGAGATTCAAGCGCGAGCTCGGCCATCTTCCAGGCTGTGTTGCGGCCGTCAGTGGGAACGCGCGAGTCGTTGGATGTGAGCCGGATGACCGTAGTCGCGGCGTGCTTGGCGGTGACGGTAACCACGTCGTAGAGTTCAAGCGTCTGATAGACGGTGGTCAAGCCGTGAAACCCGTCTGCCCGCGGCGCGCCGATGTACAGACCGAGGTTGATCTTGGCGTGGGAGCGGACGGCGGTGGGCATACCGAATAATTGTAGAGCGCGGCCGGCTAGGCCGTGCCTGCGGTCAGGGCGACAGCCTTGGCGACGCGGAGGGTGGAGACGGGATCGCCACTGGGCAGGAACTCCATGGCTATGTTGTGGCGGTAATTCAAGTCAGTCAGTTTTTTATAGATATTGCCATAGTTGATTTCGCCGGTGCCGGGCTGGTGGCGGCCGGGAACGTCGGCTACATGAATCAGGCCAATGACGTCGATGTGCTTGTCCAACTTGCTGATCAAATCTCCGTAGCTCATCTGCTCGTGAAAGATGTCGTAGAGGAATTGCACCTGGGGATGGTTGACGGCGCGGACGATTTCGATGGCTTCGTTTGCGGAGGTGAGGAAATATTTGGGATTTTCTTCGAGATGAATGCACTCGAGGAGCAGGCGGACGGGCTGGCCGGCGATGGATTTTCCCTCGACGAGCGCGACGGCTTGCTTGAGGGTTTCGATTGAGGCCTGGTGCTGGGCTTCATGCGTGAGCGAGGGAACGACGTTGCCGGAGAGCACGATCATGGCCGGGCATTCGAGGGTCTGCATGGGAATGAAGGCCTGGCGGAGTTCGGCGAGGAAGGCGTCGCGGACGGCGGGGTCTGCGATGCCGTGCGAGAGGCCGGCGGTGGCGTCGAAGTGAATGCCGAGGCGTTTGCGGGCGGCGTTGGCGCGGTCGAAGTCGGCTGGAGCCCAGTTTTTGTATTCGCCGACAAGCTCGACCTGGGTGTATCCGGCTTCGGCTACTTTGGCGAGACGGTCTTCGAAGGGGAGGTCGCGGAAGACGGTCCAGAGCATGACGGAGAGGGCGTAGGGCGGGGGCGGAGACGCAGGGGATGCAGAGGTGCGGCCAGGCAGGGAAGCAGCCAGTGCTGCTGCGGCAATGGATTGACCGAAGATGCGGCGATTCATTTTTCCTCCGTGGTCGAGATGCTGAAGCAGGATTACACGTTGGGTGCTAGTTTGCGGGAGCGGCGGAGGTCTTGCCAGTCCTTCTCCGTTTGGTCGGCGTAGAGGAGGCCGAATTTGCTTAACGCTTCGGCGAAGCGGGTGCCGCTGCCGAGGTAGCCGGCGATGGCCGCCGGATCGCCGGAGCGAGCGTGGCCGCGGCAGAGCAACTCGCCGCAGACTTCGGCGAAGGCGGTGAGGCCGTCGCCGGCCAGGTCTTCGAGATCGATGGAGCCTTTGTGGTCGTTGAGCTGACGGACGAGATATTGCCGCGAGCCGATGTGGGTCCAGCCGAGGAAGGGGTCGGACTGCAGCTGCATGGCGCGCTGGCCGTCGGCGACGCGCTTGCCGTTGTGATGGTCGGGGTGGGCGTTGGGCAGGTAGGCGTTATAGCCGGAGTCGGGCTCCTCCTTGATTTGCAGGAAAAGCGGGTCATCCGGGCCATTGCCTTCAAAGTAGATACAGTAGTCGCGCAGACCGACGGAGCCGGTGCCGACAACTTTGAAGGCCACGTCGACGGGACGATAGAAGGACAGCAGATGCTGACGCTGGGGCTCGAGCATTTTGCGGTAAGGCTCTAGAGAGGCGATCACCGCGTCGGCCTGGGACTTGGAGACGCGGGTGAGCATGGGCTTGATTTCTTTGAAGCGGCGGGTTGCGCCCGATTTGCCCCCGGAATTACTCAGGACCTTGTTAGTTATCTGCTCCAGGGTGTGGCTCGGGGTGGCGCGTTCGGCTTTCAACAATGCGGCGTGGACCGGCTGGACCTTGCTTAGCCTGTGAACCTGGAAGCGGCTGACTTCCAGGCGAGGCATTTTGGCGAAGGCATTCATCTGCGTGGTGTAGCGAAGGATGCATTCTTCGACTGCGGCGCGGACCGCAGTCTCTTTGTGTCCGGATCCGCGGCCGGCAAGGGAGATGGAGGCGGCCATGCGCTTCAAGTCCCACTCGAATGGACCGCGAATGGTCTCGTCAAAGTCGTTGATGTCGAAAACGAGGCGGCCGTCGGGAGCGGCGTAAGCGCCGACGTTGCGGACGTGGGCGTCACCGCAGAGCTGGCTGACGATCCCGGTATTGGGCAGGGCGGCCAGGTCGGCTGCCATGACGGGGACAGCGCCGCGGAAATAGCCGAAGGGCGAATCGGCCATGAGCTCGTATTTGAGTTTAACCAGCGCCGGCACGCGGCCATGCATGGAACGCGCAAGGAGTTCGAGCGCGGAGTGGGTGCGAGCCTTGATGTTGAGTGCGTCGTGGGCCTGCCGGCCCAATTGTTTGCGGTACGCCTGGCCCAGGCTGGTGCGTTCCTGCAGCGTTGCCCATTGCATAGCCCGCAACCATACTAGGCTGGGCGCGGGCCGCGCAACCGGGCATTCTGGCTGAGTTAAACTGACGGCTGGAAGCCCGCACCTTTAGAGCCAAGACGGGCTCCGTTCGGGGAGGATCTGCTTTGACGCGAATTGGCGCCATTCTGCTTTCTGCAGTCTTATTGTGCTCGCTTTCAACTGCTGCCCACGCAGCGCAGGCGGTGGGAGACAACAAGCCGGCGAAGCCGCTGACGGTGGAGGCGATTTTTGCGCAGGGGCCGTTGCTGGGGCACCCGCCGGAGGGGCTGGCGTGGTCGCCCGACGGGAAACACCTGACTTATATTGACGGCGGCGAACTGGTGGATGTGGACCCGGCGACGGCCAAGTCGCATGTGCTGGTGAGCCGGGCCAAGCTGGCGGCGCTGGCTGGGGCGGCGGGTACGGAGACAGACCGCGACCATCGTGAGCGGTACAACATGGCCAGCTACCTGTGGGCGCCGGATTCGGCGCATCTGCTGTTCGACTCGAGCGGGCGGCTGTGGCTCTACGATCTGAAGACCGGCACCGGCGTACAGGTGGGATTCACGGGCGCTGCTTCGGGGGACGATCCCAAGTTTTCTCCCAACGGCGCAATGGTCTCGTTTGTGCGCGATGACGGGCTCTGGGTGCTGCGGCTGAAGGATGCCAACGTACCTGCAGTCGCGGTGGCGCCGCCGCCCAACCAGACCACGCTGAACGGCGAGGTGGATTGGGTTTACGAAGAAGAGCTGGACGTGAGGAGCAACCAATTCTGGTCGCCGGATTCGACGCATCTGGCGTTTTTGCAGATGGGTGAAAACGAAGTGCCGGAGTACCCCATCACGGATTGGATTCCGACCCACGCGAAGGTGGACGTGCAGCGGTTCCCGCAACCGGGCGATCCCAACCCGGACGTGCGCGTGGGGGTAGTGAGCGCGGGCGTTGGAAAGACGGTGTGGGTGAAGCTGCCCATCCACGCCGGGCAGGATTACATTCCGCGTTTCGGCTGGGTCGATCGCAGGACGCTGTGGGTGGAGACTCTGACTCGCGATCATAAGCACCGCAACATTTACTTTGCTGACGCGGCGACAGGGCAATCGCACCTGGTGCTCGAAATTGCGGACGAGAAATTCATCGACGAAAACTACGATGTGTCGGTGGGCGACGGAACAATTGCGCTGGCCAATTGGACGGACGGGCACAACCATCTTTATCTGTACACCTATGACCAGAATCATCTGGATGAGGGCGTAGCCAAACTGGAGCGGCAACTGACCAAAGGCGACTTCGAGGTGACGGATGTTGTTGACGTCGATCATGCAGGCAAGATCATCCGCTATGCTTCGAATGAGGGCAATCCGCTCGAACAGCATTTGTGGCAGGTGAGCTTTCAAGGCGAGCGCAAGCAGTTGACCAGCGGCGCGGGATCGCATGGGGGCAACTTTGCGCCCACGGGTGGCGGGTTTGTGGACCGGTATTCGACGCGGATGGATCCGCCAACACTGCGGCTTTGCCAGACGGCGGACAAGTGCAATGTGTTCTGGTCGACGCGAGCGCTGGAAGCCTATCACCTGCACACGCCTGAACTGATGCAGGTGAAGGCGCACGATGGGACGACTCTGTATGCCACTCTGCTGCTGCCGGAGGGAGCGACGACGGCGGCCAGCGTTCCTTTGATCGTGAATCCTTATGGCGGACCGGGCCCGCCGGAGGTTGCCGACCGCTGGGGGGATGGGCTGCTGTTTGACGAGTTGCTGGCGCAGCATGGGTTTGCTGTGCTTCATGCCGATAACCGCGGGACCGGAAGCCGCGGACGCGAGTTTGCGCAGGCGGCGTTCCACAACTTCGGGCCGGTGCAGCTGGAGGACCAGCTGACGGTGGTCGATGCGGCGCTCGGAAAGTATCCGCAACTGGACCGGAAGCGGCTGGGGTGGTGGGGCTGGAGCTGGGGCGGGACCTTTACTCTTTACGCGATGTCGCACTCGGACAGGTTCAGGGCGGGAGTGGCGGTGGCGCCGGTGACGGACTGGCACAATTACGACTCGATTTATACCGAACGCTATTTGAGCACGCCGGGAGAGTTTCCTGCCGGGTACAAGGACTTTTCGGTGGTCAACTCGGCAGCCAATCTGAAGGGGCGGCTGCTGCTGGTGCACGGGACGGGGGACGACAACGTGCATATCCAGAATTCGGTTCAGTTTGTTCAGAAGCTGATTGAAGCGGAGTTGCCCTACGATCTGCAGATTTATCCGCGCAAGACACACTCCATCTCCGGACCGGATGTGCGGACGCACCTGTTCAATCGCATTCTGGCGCAGTTTGAGACCTACTTGAAGCCGGCGGTGGAATGAGCGGGGAACTCGATAGGATGATTTTCGCGCACCTGCAAACGTGCGAGGAATCTTTGCTTGACCCTGCGGTGCGGCGCGATAGCGAGCAGCTTGCGGACTTGCTTTCAGACGATTTTGTGGAGTTCGGATCTTCAGGACGGGTCTGGTCGCGGGAGCAGATCATCGAACTACTCGCTACCGAGGATTACCGGCCGCCTACGGTCGAAAACTTCGCCTGCGCTTGGCTTGGGGACGGAGTAGTGCTGGCGACGTATCGAACGGTGCGAACCAATTCTGACTCAGGTTCGGTTCAGACGCGAAAGTCAGCAGTTTTGAGGAGTTCAATATGGGTGAAGGAGGGGGATATTTGGCGCATCCGCTTCCATCAGGGAACGAAGGAACTCTAAGCCAGCGTCACATCTCGTGGCGGCTGAAGAGGTCGTCTTTTTCGCGGGGGCCGCAGTTCGAGCATCCCAGGCAGCAGACGAGGAGGACGGCCACTCCCACCGTGACCAGCACGGCGACGATGCCTCCGTTTGTCGCAAACCAGTGAACCAGGTTATGCATATCCAGGAAAACCTACGCAGTCTAGTTTGATGCTTCGCCGATCATCCGAGTCTATGAACTAACCGATTGAGCATCGGTGCACCGGTATCCCAGTGAACCCAAGTGTATCATCGGCTCAATTGTCAGTCACGTCGAATTTCTTCTTGCCCTAAGGGGAATAAAAGACGAAAATCTGTTCAAGATGGCAACTCGCCCAAATCCGGAACAGGCCCCGATGATGAACCAGGAAGCGCAGGAACGCCATCCCTCCGATTGGTTAGACGATGTTCCTCAAAAGGGGCCTGTGGAGAACGCCGCACGGGGCGAGAGTCGGGACTGCGGATTGAACTGGCTGTTCGTGGACCTGAACTCCTACTTCGCGTCGGTGGAGCAGGAGGTTAGGCCGGAGCTGCGCGGCCGGCCGGTCGGCGTGGTGCCGATGATGGCGGATACCACGGTTTGCATTGCCGCCAGCTATGAGGCCAAGGCCTACGGCGTGAAGACGGGCACCATGGTGGGAGATGCCAAGAAGTTGTGTCCCGAGATTGCCCTTGTGGAAGCGCGGCACGAGATCTACGTGGACTATCACCACAGGATTGTGGAGGCGGTGGAGAGCTGTTTGCCGGTGACGGCGGTGCTTTCTATTGATGAAATGGCCTGCCGTCTGATGGGCCGCGAACGGCCGCTGCTGGCGGCCATGGAGCTGGGGCGGCGTGTGAAGGCGGCGATTCGGGAGAAGGTGGGGCCGATGCTGCGCAGCTCCGTGGGTCTGGCGACCAACCGCTACCTGGCCAAGGTGGCCAGCGACATGGAGAAGCCGGACGGGCTGGTGGCGCTGCCGCTCGATCTTCTTCCCGATGCGCTGCGGCATCTGACTCTGCGCGACCTGCCGGGCATTGGCGCGAAGACCGAGAAGAGGCTCAACGACCAGGGCATCCACACCATGGACGACCTGCTGGCGCTCGATTGCGAGAAGGCCGGCGGGTTGTGGGGGTCGGTATGGGGCGAGCGGCTTTGGCACTGGCTTCGCGGCGAAGATTTCGACATGTCGGAGACGGAGCACTTGAAATCGCTGAGTCACCAGCATGTTTTGGCCCCCGAGATGCGCACGCCGGAAAAGGCCTACGCGGTGGCGCATAAGCTGCTGCACAAGGCGGCCATGCGCCTGCGCGCGGGAGGGTTGTGGACGAGCAGCATCGGGCTGGTGGTTGGCTTCGCAGGGCCAAAAGGTGAACGCGGCCCCGTGAGCACCTTTGGAGTGCCGGTAAAGGGATGGAAGGCAGAGCTGAAGCTGAGTGAGTGCCAGGACAATCCCACGCTGATTGCCGCGCTGGCGCGGCTTTGGGCCAGCAAGCCGGCGGGTGCGCAGTATGAGCAGCCGTACTTTATCGGTGTGCATCTTGATGGCCTGGTACCCGACCGGCTGCACTCGCTGAATCTGTTCGATGGCACAGAGGACGAGCAGAGCCGGGCACGGCTGCTGGCAGTGATGGATCAGCTGAACAATAAATATGGGATGAGCACACTGGCGCCGGCAACCATGCTCACGGCGTACAAATCGGCGCCGACGCGGATTGCGTTTCATAGTATTCCGGAGTTGTTCTGACGCCGCTTCCCGCCAGGCGTTGGCTGCCCAGTCCCCCGAACTTTTTTCTCCCCATCGCGTACTCTCTGCATCCCCGCGCGCGGTTCTTTGCGGATTAGAGAGTAGACGCGAGACTCATGGCCCACGACAGGCAGCCGGAATTTGAACAACTGCTGGAATTCGAAAGGCTTGTTGACGAGCACCAGTCGATGGTCTTTTCGCTGGCGCTGCGGATGACGGGCGATCGAGGCCTCGCGGAAGAGATTGCGCAGGATGTCTTCATGGAAATGGACCGCAACCTGACGAAGCTGGAAAGCCCGGAGCACGCCTGCTTCTGGCTGCGCCGGGTGACGATGAGCCGGTCGACCGACGCCATGCGCAGGCGGCGGGTGCGGGGGATGGACTTGTGGGTGGAGATGGAAGACGTGCACGGCGCGGCGGTGGAAGAGCGGGCTTCTCCCCTGAGCACGCGGCTGGAGCAGTTGCTGGCCACGTTGCCTGAGCCGCAGCGGGCCGCGCTGGTTCTTCGCTACCAGGAAGACCTGACGCCAGAGGAGATTGCGGCTACGCTTGCGGCTCCTGTGGCTACAGTGAAGAGCCACTTGCAGCGCGGGCTGAAACTCTTGCGGGCCAAAGCTTCGACGCATTTGAAGGAGTTTGTTCGTGGACATTGATCCGATGGAAGAGTTTGAGCGGGAACTTCAACAGGCGTTTAGCCGCAGACCGGCGCCGCCCAGCCTGAAGCGGCGGCTGATGGAGAAGAGGCGCGCGCCGCGAGTGGTGCGGCCGTGGGTTACGTGGCAGCGGCTGGCGGCGTCGCTGGCGCTGACGGCGGTGCTGGCCGGCGGGGTGGAGTGGCGAATTGTTGAAGAGCGCCGCAAGGAAGAGGCGGCGCGGGAGCAGGTGTTGACGGCGCTGCGGATCACCAGCCACGCGCTGAACCAGATGAATGCGCGACTCGCGGCGCGGCGGCGCGGGACACAGGATTAAGGAGAAAGTGCAATGCGAAATCGAATCATAACTTCCATTGTTGCGGCGGCGGTGCTGGCGGTTCCCATGCTTGCGCGGACGGCGATGGCGCAGACGGAGCAGTTGCCTGCTCCTTCGCCCATTGAAAAGGAACTGGCGGCGCGCGCTTCCGACATGACGGAGGTGACGCTGGGCAAGAACATGCTGGCATTTGCGGCCAAGATCATGAACGGCAAGGATGACGACGATGTCGAGACGCGCAAGCTGATCGAGGGGTTGGAGGGCATCTACGTACGCGAGTACGAGTTCGACAAGCCGGGCGAATTTTCCGCGGAAGAAGTGGATCAACTCCGGAAATACTTCGAGACCAGCGAGTGGTCGCCGATTGTCAAGGAGCGCGAACGCAAGAACGGCGAGAGCACCGATGTGATGGTGAAGCTGGTCAACGGCGAGTCGCATGGGATTTTTATCCTGGAAGTCGGACCCAAAGAACTGACGATCGTGCTGATTCTGGGGCCAATCAAGATGGATGACTTGGGCAGATTGAAGGGCGTGGGCGGGCTGAGCGTTCTGGGTGACGTGGCCAGGGACGCCGACAAAGACAAGGAAAAGGACAAGGACAAGAGCAAAGACAAGAAAGGCGGAGGCCAATGAGACGGTTCTGGTTGATTCCCATTGCAATTGTGGTTCTGGCGGTTCCTGTGGCCGTGCTTGCCGGCGGCGGCGAGGGCGGATTTGAAGGCGTGGTGCGCTCCATCGAGAGCCGCTATCACGTGCATGCAACGCGCATTCCGTTCATGGGGCTGATCAGCCTGGTTTCACGCAAGGCGACGCATGGCGGAGTGGGCAGCCTGCACATCGCGGAGTTCGAATCGTTCACCGAAGAGGTGGACGGCAACGAGCTTGACCGGATGGTGGAGGAGAAACTCGGTGTCGGCTGGGAGCGAATGGTGCGCGAAACCAGCAAAAAGGGCCACCAGCAGACGCTGATCTTCACTCATCCCGACGGCGAACGGATGGGGATGTTTGTTGTCGATCTCGATGGCAACGAGATGGACGTGGTCCAAGTGTCGGTGGATCCGAAGCATCTGGACGACGATATGGGGCACTATAGCCATCACCATCACGATGCGGATCGCGACGGCGACACGGATACCGATAAGGACGGGCAATCGGATTAAGCGGCAAGTCAGCAAGTCAGCAAGTCAGCGGGGAGCCTTGTCGCCCCCCGCTTCTCGTCTGCGTCTATACGGGTGGGAACCAAGTTGGGCACCGGAATCAAGGTCTCCATATGCGGAGTGTTCAAGGCTGCCTAGACTTGTTTGAAGTATGGCCAGCATTGCACCCACGCCGACATCGAACTATCGCGGACGGGTTGCGCCCTCGCCCACCGGCTATCTGCATGTGGGACATGCGCGGACATTCTGGACGGCGTGGCAGCGCGCGCGGGATGCTTGCGGAGCGCTGATCATGCGCATGGAAGACCTGGACCCGGACAGAAGCAAATCTGCATTTGCCGAGGCTGCCTATGAGGATCTGCGCTGGCTGGGGATTCGCTGGCAGGAGGGTCCTGACAAGGGCGGCCCGTTTGCGCCGTATGTGCAGAGCCGGCGGCGGGCGATTTATCTGGCGGCCTGGCGCCGACTGCTGCGGCTCGGCTATATCTACCCATGCCGCTGTTCACGCAAAGACCTCGAGACTGCACTGGGAGCACCGCATGAGCGGGTGCCTGTTCACGGCTCGCTGGGCGGCGGAAAGCTGGACATGGAGGACGACGATCCAGTTTACCCAGGGACCTGCCGGCGATTCCTGGGCCATGCCCCGCAACTGCCAGGACCGACCGCGAGCGAGTTTGAGATGCCGGAGGGGTATAACTGGCGATTCCGTGTGCCGGAAGGGGAAACGATCGAGTTTGTGGATCGCAACCTGGGACCGCAGCGGTTTGTGGCCGGTGTGGACTTTGGAGATTTCGTGGTGTGGCGCCGAGATGGGGTGCCAAGCTACCAGTTGGCTTGCGTGGCCGACGACGCGGCCATGGGAATTACGGAAGTGGTGCGCGGGGCGGACCTGCTTAAATCAACGGCGCGGCAAATGCTGCTGAACAGGGCGCTGGGGTATCGCGATCCGCTGTGGTTCCATTGCCGGCTGGTGGTGGATCACAACGGCAGACGTCTCGCGAAGCGCCATGACTCCCTGAGTTTGCGGGCGCTGCGCCAGCGCGGGCTGACGCCGATGAACATTCTTTCGGCGGAACTGCCGGTGGAAGTGTGAGGGCTCCGGATTTATCGCTGGCCAGTAGCGCGAATTCTGTCGAGCTTTTCAAATAAATCTGCAGTGCGGACAAGGATGGGTGTTCCTGCTACAGCGAGTTCGCCATCTGGGACCCGCTCCAAGCCTTTCGATCCGCCGCGATAAGCCACGCGCGCATTAGGGTCGATGACCCAGACATTTTCGATTCCAAACTTAAGGTACTCGGCCGATTTTTTCGCGGCACGGCGTAGCGTGTCTTCTGGAGACATGATCTCGATAGCAATGACCGGCGGATGCGTGAGGATGTCCTCGGTTGGAGCACCAAGTCGCAGAACGCACACATCAGGGACCAGAAAATGGCGAGGAGCCACCTGGACGCGCTGCTCAGTGAGAGCAAAAACGCCCCAGTCATCCATATTGTTGGTGAAAAGAGCCGCCAGAATTGCCTGCAGGAAGGAATGCTCGAACTCGCCCACGTTGCGCTCCACGATGACGCCGTCTTCGTACTCGCAGTCGGGCTCGTAGCCGGTGGAGAGATACTCATCCACGGAGATCAATCGGTCGCCGAGCGGCTTCTCGCTGATGGGCTGCGTCGCCATTAGGATTAGTATCCTCTCCTTCACGTGCCACTGCAATGCACAAATGGCAGCGTGCGGCCAGCCTGGGATCTTAATGGCCGCCGCTGACGGTCTTACTGGTGCCGTATGAACTTGCCGGTATGCAGGTCGGTCATCGCCTGCTTGATTTCGGCCTGAGTATTCATGACAATCGGCCCGTACCACGCGACCGGCTCCTCGAGCGGCTTGCCGGAGACCAGCAGGAAGCGAATGCCTTCCGGGCCGGCCTGCACCACGATCTCATCGCCGCGATCGAAGAGTACAAGCGAGTGGTTCTTCGCATTGTAGACTGCAGGCGCGTTGGGGTCGATGGCCGATTCGGTCAGCACCGCCTGCGGATCGCTTGCGTCGCGGAAGGTTCCGGCGCCGGCGAAGACATAGGCGAAGGCGTTGCGGGTGGTCTCGACCCTGATCCGCTTGCGCTTGCCCGGCGGCACCGAAATATCCACGTAGCGGGGGTCTGCTGCCACGCCTTCGACCGGCCCCTGCTTGCCCCAGAACTCGCCGCAGATGATGCGGGCCTTGGTGCCGTCGTCCTCAGTGACTTCGGGAATGGCTGCCGAGGGAATGTCCTGATAGCGCGGGTCGGTCATCTTCAACGCTGCGGGCAGGTTGGCCCAGAGTTGGAAACCGTGCATGCGGCCGTGGGCGTCGCCGTGGGGCATCTCCTGGTGCAGAATCCCGCTGCCGGCGGTCATCCACTGGACGTCTCCTGCGGTCATCTTGCCCTTGTTGCCAAGGCTGTCTCCATGCTCTACTTCACCGGCCAGCACGTAGGTTATGGTCTCGATGCCGCGATGCGGATGCCAGGGGAATCCAGCCAGATAGTCGGCTGGATTCTCATTGCGGAAATCGTCCAGCAAGAGGAACGGATCGAACTCCTTGGTCTTGCCGAAGCCGAAGGCACGTTGCAATTTAACGCCGGCCCCTTCGATGGTAGGCGTGGTTTCAATGATCTGTTTTACTGCGCGAAGCGACATGGGTGATCCTCCTGGGAGCTTACTTCTATTCGATGCGTGAGGGAGATATTCGTTGCAACAACTATTCCCCCGGGAATCTCCATATTCTTCACGGAGCGTGCGCTTCCAGGCGTCACTTTTTACCCGCTCGGTTGCAGATTAATACAACCGGATCGCGCACAATACTCCCAGGAGCTTCCTAAACGGACCGAGCGGCTCGGAACCCTCTTCAGCGAAGGTCGAAGGGCACAGTACCCCCCTCCCCCTGACCGTTAGTAACCAGGAAAGTAGCAGAGTGGTAAACCGCTCCGGGCCATCGCGGGAACTTATCCCTTGATGAACTGGACTTCAAGGCTGATCGACACATCTTCCCCGACCAGGACGCCGCCGGATTCGAGCGCGGAATTCCATGTCAGGCCAAAGTCCTTGCGGTTGATCTTGGTCGTCGCCGAAAGGCCGATGCGGTGGTTGCCCCAGGGGTCCTTGGAGGGCTCACTGACATCCTCGACTGCCAGGGTCACCGGCTTGGTGACGCCGTGCATGGTCAGGTCGCCGGTCACAGCGTAGGCTGTGCCGCCTTTCGAGTCAATGTTGGTCGATTTGAAGGTGATTTCGGGAAACTTCTCGGCATCGAAGAAGTCCGGGCTCTTCAAGTGGCCGTCGCGCTGCGGATCGCTCGTATTGATCGTCGCCACCGGGATTGCAACCTCAGCTTTCGAGTGGGTGTAATCGGTTTCGTCGAGCAAGAGCGTGCCAGTGAGGCCGCTGAAGTTGCCCTTCACGTGTGAAATCATCATGTGCTTGACCTTGAACTCGGCGTGGGAGTGGGCGGGGTCGAGTTTCCAGGTGGTGACGGTGCCGGGGGCAGAGGTGGTTGTGCTCATGGGCGGTGCTCCTTTCACCGTCTTGGATGCGCGGAAAAGATATTCGTTGCAACAAGTATTCTCCCGGATTGGATTATGCCCCCGGTTATCCACGCGGCCTGCAATCAGGCCGGCCTTATCCTCAATACAGATCCTCCCGTGCCCGATTTTGCCCAAACCGTCAAACAGCAAGCCGACATCGTCAAGGTGATCGAGGGATACATTCGCCTGCGCAAAGCCGGGGCGCAGAACTACTCGGGGTTGTGCCCGTTCCACAAGGAGAAGTCGCCTTCATTCTCAGTCCATTCGGTTCGGCAGTTCTACCACTGCTTTGGGTGCCAGGCTTCAGGGGATGTCTTTAGCTTTGTGGGCAAGATCGAGAACGTACCCTTCCCTGAGGCGGTGCGCATTGTGGCGCAGAAATGCGGCATTCCACTGCCCAAGCGGGAGTTCTCTTCGCCGGAACAGGCGGCGGAATCGCGCCAGCGCACCAAGCTGCTGGAATTGCACGAGGCTGCTACGGCGTTTTTCGAGGATCAACTGCGCGGACCGGAGGGGGCCGTGGCGCGGGAGTATCTGGCCGGGCGCGGGCTGACGCCGGAGGGGATCAAGACGTTTCGCATCGGCTGGGCGCCCGACAGCTTCAACGGGCTGCGCGACCGCCTGAGCGGGATGGCGGACGATGAAACGCTGCGAGCTTCCGGGCTGTTCAGTTCCAAGGAACAGGGCGATGGCACGATGGGCCACATCTACGACCGGTTTCGCAAGCGAGTGATGTTTCCCATTGCCAACGAGAGCGGGCGTGTGATTGCGTTCACCGGGCGGACGCTCGAGAAGGGCGAGAAGGCCGGGCCGAAGTACTTCAACTCGCCGGAGACGCCGCTTTACTCGAAGAGCAATGTATTTTTTAATCTCGACAAGGCACGCAGCACCATTCGCCAAGCAGGCTTTGCGCTTATTGTGGAAGGCCAGATGGACTGTATTTCGGTTTTCTTGCGCGGCATTCAAAACGTAATCGCTACTAGCGGCACCGCATTCACTCAGCAACACGTGGCAATCCTTCGCCGTCACACCTCCAACGTTGTCGTGAACTTTGACGGAGACGCTGCCGGCGAGAATGCTGTCGAAAAGCTCGCCGACCAGATTGCCCCGCTGATCGAGGAGGGGTTTTCGATCAGAGTCGTGAGCTTGGATTCTGGGCTCGACCCGGATCGCTTCATCCGGGAGCGCGGTGTGGAGGCCTATGTTGAGGCGGTGAAGGTCGCGCGCGGTCTCGATTATTTCCTGATTGAGCGTGCGAGGCATCTCTTTCCCGGTGCGGGACCAGAACAGAAAGTTAAGCAGGTAAACTTCCTTCTCCCGCACATCCTGCGAATTCCTGAGATGCTCGCTCGCAACCAGTTTCGGGCGAATGCGGAGCAGAAGCTGGGCATCGACTCGGCAGTGCTGAACGAGAAGTTTCGCCAGGCGGCGCTGAAGCGGCGAGACAGGATCGAGACGCGTGCTTCGGCGCTCACCGAAGTTGAGCGAGTGTTGCTGCGAGCGCTGGCCATTGCCGACCCGGAACACGAGTCGTCTCGGCGCCTTGCGATGCAGGCGGTTCAATCGCAAGCAGCCTGGTTTGAACACCTTGGGACGTATGCTGCGCTGCAGGCCCTGGCTGGGAGGCAGGCGAACGACCCGATGGATGTGGTGGAGGACCCGGCCCAGCGGGCGCTGGTGGCCGAGGTGCTGCTGGCTGAGACCAAACCGCCTAAGGAGAACGAGGTTGCGAGCGCCATTCAGGAACTGGAAGAGCGGGCAATCGTTGTCCGGCTGCGGGATTTGCGTGTGTTGATTGCGGAAGCGGAGCGCCGGGGGGATTTTGCGGAACTGGCGGTGCTGACGCAGCAAAAGCTGGAACTGGACAAGGCTCTTCGGAGGTTGCAAAACCGACGGCCTGACGAAGGCTAGCGCTTTCCCAATCCAAGTGAGCGCGTGCATCGAACCGATGTCAAGTTGCGTCTAATGTCACAGGAGCAGGTGCGGAGGGATGCAAAGGTCCGCGGTGCCCGAGAAAAGCCAGCCTGCGAGCGCCAAGGTTGGGCGAATTTTTCAATGGCGCAGGTGGGAGCGTCTGTGGTAATCTATTGATCTCTGTGAGGATGCGCGCCCCTCTGCCCCAACTATGAGCTTCGGCTCGCGGGCGAACCAGGTGAATCCTGAAGCGCTGGTCATCCTGTTCCGAGCAACTACCTGAAACCGCTTCTTTTTTGCGGGCGACCGCAGGTCCATCTCTGCACGTGCGTTGATTTCCACGGTTTCCACATTTGGAAATCTTTTTTCGCGCGTTCGGAAAGTGGACGCGCACCGGTGCGCAATACGGTGCAGAATCCAACATTGCGTAAGAGAGCAGGACTATTTTGGCGATTGATGACAAATTCGAAGGCGATCTGGACAGCCTGATCGAGGTTGGCAAGGAAAAGGGCTATCTCACCTACGGCGATGTGAACGACATTCTGCCCGATGAGCTTGGCTCGGCCGACGATCTGGATGACCTGATTACAACCATCGGCACGCAGGGCATTGACCTGCTGGACAGCCCCAAATTCGGCGCCGACAAGGACTTTGAGCTGGAAGAGGGCGAAGACGTCGAGCTCGACCTGACGCCGGGGACGCTGGAAAAGACCAACGACCCGGTGCGCATGTACCTGCGCGAGATGGGCACGGTTCCGCTGCTCACGCGCGAAGGCGAAGTGGAGATTGCCAAGCGCATTGAGCGCGGGCAACTGCGTGTGCTCAAGGCCATTTCGCGCTCGCCGATTGTGATTCGCGAGATTGTGGCGTTGGGCGAAGACCTGAAGCGCGGCGTGCGCAACGTGAAAGAAGTGGTGATCTTCGACGAGGAAGAGCTCACCGAAGAAGTGGTGCAAGCGCGCGTCAAAGCCACCGTCACCCGAATCGACGCGCTGGTGAAGCACCAGAAGAAGATTGCGCTGCTTGAAGAGAAGCAAGCCGCGTCGACCGCTGCCAAGGCGAAGGCCTCCGCGGCGCGGCACACGCGCTGGCTCATTGCGCGCGAGAAGGTGTTCATTTCACGGATAGTTCGCGAACTGAAGTACACGGCTCTCGAACGCAAGCGGTTGCTGGACAAGGTCAACAAGACGGTCGACACAATGCGCACGCTGGAACGGCAGATCCGGTCGCTCGACCAGAAGTTCGACGCGTCGAAAAGCGAGGAACTGAAAAAGGAGTACCGGCGACAGCAGAAGAACTGCAAGGCGGATCTTGAAAAGATCGAGGGCGACGCGGGCGTATCCATTCTTGAATTGAAGCGCACCCAGCGCGAGATGATTCAAGGCGACATGGACGCCGAGCAGGCGAAGCGGGAGCTGATTGAAGCCAATCTTCGACTGGTTGTGTCCATCGCCAAGAAGTATACGAATCGCGGACTGCAGTTCCTCGACCTGATTCAGGAGGGCAACATCGGCCTGATGAAGGCGGTGGACAAGTTCGAGTATCGGCGTGGATACAAGTTCTCGACGTATGCGACGTGGTGGATTCGCCAGGCGATTACGCGCGCCATTGCCGACCAGGCAAGGACGATCCGTATTCCGGTGCACATGATCGAGACCATCAACAAGCTGATCCGGACCAGCCGGCAGCTGGTGCAGGAACTGGGACGCGAGCCTTCGAGCGAAGAAATTGCGCGGCGCATGGATATTCCCGTGGCCAAGGTGCGCAAGGTACTGAAGATTGCGCAGGAGCCGATTTCTCTGGAGACGCCGATCGGCGAAGAGGAAGACTCGCACCTCGGCGACTTCATCGAAGATCGCCAGGCGGTGTCGCCGAGCGAGGCGGTGATCAGCGTGAACCTGAAGGAGTACACATCGCAGGTGCTGCGCACACTTACCCCACGCGAGGAGCGGGTGATCAAGATGCGGTTTGGTCTTGAAGACGGCTCCGAGCACACGCTGGAAGAAGTGGGTCAGAGCTTCCAGGTCACGCGCGAGCGCATCCGGCAGATTGAAGCCAAGGCGCTGCGCAAGCTGCGGCATCCCTCGCGCAGCCGCAAGCTGAAGGCGTTCGTGGAAGGCGTCAAAGAGATGTAGTTTCGCTTGAATTCAGTTCGGCTGAACGTTAGCCGCGAAGAGCCGCAGCCTTGGAAGGGGATGCGGCTCTTTTGTATTCTTGCCTAAGGATCGACCGATTCTGTCGCGTTCCATAATGAAGGGTTGGTAGCCACTGGCCCTATCTGCTGGGCGGTAATTCAAGTGGGAATCACCGCTCGATGCCCCTGCTTCAGGGCGAAGTTGCGCAGCGCCTGATCGAACGTGACTAGCCGTGCCTGCGAGGCCTGGGCAAAGGCCAGCAGCCAGCAGTCCCCAACCCACTTGGTTGCTGCCTTTGCGGCGAACGGCTCCATAGCGTCTCGAAATGCCGAGCCAACGTTTCTGGGCTCGGGATAAAACTCGACACGCGGGTCCTGGAGCCAGCGGTCGTAAACCGCCCAGGCCCTGCGAAGAGTGAGCGTCTCATCCCCCATCACAGCAGCATTCGTCAGAAGGCGCAGTATCCCGAGGTGCGTGAAGCGGGAAAAGATGAGCGTGGAATCGTCCGGTAGTTTGTCGAGCCATTGCAACGCAGCTTCGTTGTGATGGTGCCCGGAAACGGAGAGCGCAATCCAGACGTTGACGTCAGGGAAAAATAAGGTCATATGGATTCTCGTCGACCGGGAATCGCGGCCCAAGTCTGCCCTTGGTCCGAATTAGAGGTGCGGTCACACGCTCGCCCTTCTTCGGCTCGGTATAGGTCTCCTCAAGTGCCCGCACGATGAGCGAACGAATGGAGGTGCCGGAACTCTCGGCGCGCTGTCTCAGGCGCTGATGCAACGGCTCGGGGATGTCGACAGTGGTGCGGACAGTCATGACATGATTATGTCACATCTGCGATCTGGCTGCTCTCGTCTTTTCCGCTCGCCTATCCAGCCGCGGCGGCTTCAACTTGTCCCCATTCTTCCTTGCTCAGCTTCAGTGAGGCGGCGGCGATGTTTTCTTCCAGATGCGCCACGCTTGAGGTGCCGGGAATCGGGAGCATCATGGGGGAGCGCTGCAGAAGCCAGGCTATCGAAAGCTGGGCGACTGTCGCCTGATGGTTAGCGGCGATTTGAGCGAGCCAATCGGCGGCGGGGTGGTCGCGGCGGAGCAACTTGCCGGCGGCGAGGGGGTACCAGGGAAGAAAACCGATACGGTAGCGCTCGCAGAAGTGGAGCGTTTCGTCGTGGCGGCGGTCGGCGAGACTGTATCGATTCTGGACAGTGACGACGTCGATCATCTTCTGCGCCTGCTCGATCTGATACGGGACCACTTCGCTGAGGCCGAGATGGCGAATCTTGCCTTGCTCCTGCGCGCGCTTGAGTGCGCCGAGCGATTCTTCAAGCGGGGTACGGGGATCGATGCGGTGAAGCTGGTAGAGGTCGATGCAATCCAGTTTCAATCGGCGCAGGCTCATCTCGACGCATTGAAGCAGATAGCCGGCGCGGCCGACGTATTCGGTTTTGGCGGGGCCCTGGCGGGTGATGCCACCCTTGGTGGCGATGATCAGACCGGGTGGGTAGGGATGAAGCGCTTCGGCGATGAGGCGCTCGGCAATCTCCGGACCATAGGCGTCGGCGGTGTCGAGAAGGTTGACGCCAAGTTCGACGGCGCGACGCAGGACGCGATGGGCCTCGGCTGGGTCGGCGGGCTCGCCCCAGGTGCCCTCGCCCACCAGGCGCATGGAGCCGTAGCCCAGCCGGTGAATGGCCAGGTCGCTGCCCAGGAGAAACGTGCCGCTGGCGGCTGCATCGGGTTGTTGATCGTTCATAGTCGCCCGGAACAATCCCAATGAAGTAAGCTTCACCCATGCAAAGTGTACGACAAGGGTCAATTCACCTGTTTCGTGTAGCCGGCGTTGAAGTGTTTCTGCATTGGTCGTGGTTCCTGGTGGCAGTGTACGCAATCCAGGGGCGAAGAGGGGAATATTCGTCCGTCGTGTGGAACCTATTCGAGTACCTGGCGCTGTTTCTGATTGTGCTGCTGCATGAGTTCGGCCATGCCATGGCTTGCAGGCAGGTGGGGGGGAACGGCGAACCAGATTCTGCTATGGCCGTTTGGGGGAGTGGCGTATGTGAATCCGCCGCAGCGGCCGGGTGCGACACTTTGGAGCATTGCGGCTGGGCCGCTGGTGAACGTGGTGCTGGCGCCGATTCTGTTTCTGGCAGCTCTCGCCGGTCGGGCGTTGGGATGGGCGAACACGATGCCGGATGTAGCCCATTTTCTCTGGGCGGTCTTCGCTATCGATGTGGGCTTGCTGGTGTTCAACATTCTTCCCATCTATCCGCTGGATGGCGGACAGATTCTTCGTTCGCTGCTTTGGTTTGTGGTAGGCAAAGGGCGCAGCCTGATGGTGGCCACCGTTCTCGGATTCGTGGGAATTGTCGGATTCGTCGGCCTGGCCCTGTGGTGGCGTTCCTTCTGGCTGGGGGCTGTCTCCATTTTTCTGCTCATGAATTGCTGGGGCGGGCTGCAGCATGCGCGCCATCTGCTGCGCGTGGCGAAGCTGCCGCGAAGGCAGGGGTTCGCCTGCCCAAGCTGCCGGACGGCGCCGCCGCTGGGCCCGTACTGGCAATGCGGCGCTTGTGGCAAGGGGTTTGACACATTCGCGACGGGGGCGGTTTGTCCGCATTGTTCGGCGAGGTTCAATACCACCAGATGCCTGGATTGCGGCCAGCAATTCCCGATGAACGAATGGGTTGTGCGCGACTTTGCCGGCGTGGGCACAGTGAGCGGTTATCCGGCGAACTGACGGCGGACTGGATGAGTTCGTGTCGCGATGGGGCTGGGTGAGGCCGGCGCATCCGGACCGTTGCGGAACCCGGCCAGGTTCAGATGCGTATCCTTGAATGCACGAGCACAGCCCCGGAATAGGCAAGGAGAAGCCTCGATGAGCAGCATTCCGTATCCCAATCCGCAAGCTATCTTCTATCAGCAGTACGAATCTGTGCGCCGCGACGAGGTGGTAGGCGTGCTGCTGGCGTTGTTTCTGGGTACTTTCGGCATTCACCACTTTTATTTGCGGCGGACGGGGCTGGGGATACTCTACCTTTGCTTTTGCTGGACGGGGATCACATCGATTCTGGGCGTAATTGAGTGCTTCTTCATGCCGGGACGGGTGCGCGAATTCAACGCCATCCAGGCGGCGGGGATTGCGGCGGCGCTGGGGATTCCGCTGCCCGGCTGGGGCCAGCCTGTCAACGTGACCGTCAATATGCCGCAAGGCGCGAATGCACCGCCGGCGCAACCTAGCACGTTGCTGGCTTGCGGACGGTGCCAGCAGACCAATCCGCCGGGGGCGCGGTTTTGTGCGGGGTGCGGTGGAGCGCTGTAACTAAGAGGGCTCAAAGGTTCGGATTGGCGGCGCGGCAGGGTTAGAAGTGACTTAAAGAATTATGAACGGCCGGAAGACCAATAGATTGGAATATCCCAAGTTCGGCACAATAGGACCGTGCCGAATCTGGGCCACCCGCATCGATGGGACACCCATCAGGATTCGCCCGATTACATGTTTGCGTGGCCGCTGCGCATGGACTCGTTGAACTGCGGCTTGGTGAAGTTCAGCGCTTCCTCCAGCTTTGCCTGATATTCCGGCGCGCGGGCTAATAGCGCGGGCGTGGCGGCGGCAAACTCGCCGTCGAGAACCATGAGGCCCTCCCCGGCTTCGTCGTTGGCCATGCGCAGTAAGTCCTGCTCAGTCGTGTTCAGGTATTGTGCATCTCTCGGGTCGGCGATCCACACCGGCTTGCTTTCTCCCAGCACGCCGGAGAGCCAATAGACCTTGCGCAGCAGATAGTCCAGGCGCTCTGCATCGGTGGTCTCGGTGAAGAGAAACTTCTTCTGCCAACGGCTGTAATAACGGGTGGTGACAGGAACGGGCTGGCGGTTGCCCGACTTGAGGAACTCGAGCTGGCCGTAGTCGACTGTCTTGCGAATCGCGTTGTAGACGAATGTCTCGGCGAAGGGCTGCTCCATGGCGGGCACGATTTCAGCAAAGGTGAGGGTGACAGAGGCCGCCAGCTTGGCGTGCAGGTTGTGCGCACCGCCGTCGGCCAGGTGCATTTCGCCGTGAACAATGTAGGTGTCGGCGCCCGAGGTGGAGCGATGGAACGGCCACTGAAACTGGCCGAAGGCGATGGGCAACCCGGCTAGGGTTACGTAGCACTCGGGGCGGGGATTGCGGAGGCGCTTGGCTTCGCCTGCCAGGTGCCCGGTCATGGTGGGAAGCAAGTCAGGCTTGTCAAATTCAAAGGAATCGCTGAGCTCGAGCCGGAGCGTCCGGCCGGCGGTATCTGCGCCGGGCAGGCCGAGCTCGAAGACGGCGGTGGGCTGGCCGTGAAAGTCGCTGCCCTGGGTGGCGGAGACGAGAACCAGGCCCGCTTGCTTTGCTGCGGCCTGGACAGAAGTGACAAGGGAAGATTTCAATTCGACGGTCATTGGGGAAGCATCCTGCATTCGAGTATTGGTGCATGACTATTCTAAGGGAGCGGTGCAGCGGGCGTCGCATTTACAATGAGAAACGTGCCGTCCGACGCGTCTTCGCCCATTATTCTTGCCGATAAACTGACCAAGGTTTATGCTGCAGGCCGACTGCAGGTCACCGCGGTGCGCGGGGTCTCGCTGGCCATCGAAGCAGGGGAATTTGTGGCCGTTGTGGGGCCATCGGGTTCGGGCAAATCCACGCTGTTCTACCTGCTTGGCGGGCTGACCCAGGCGACTTCGGGGCGCGTGGTGATTGACGGAGTCGATTTTGCCTCGCTCAACGACGCCGAGCGCACCCGGCTGCGCAAGCACCGGATCGGGTTCGTGTTTCAGAAGTTCAACCTGCTGCCGACGCTCTCGGCGATGGGCAACATCGAGATCGCTTATGAGGTCAGCGGGCGCAAGGAGCCGATGGACCTTAAGTATCTTGACCACCTGAGTGAACTGCTGTCGATCAAGGGGCGGCTCGATCATCGGCCTTCGGAGCTGAGCGGCGGCGAGCAGCAGCGGGTGGCCATTGCGCGGGCACTGATCACGCGGCCGGCGATTGTGCTGGCGGACGAGCCCACCGGCAATCTGGACACCAAAAACTCCGATGCGGTGCTCGAGATGCTGCTCAAGTCGAACCGGGAACTGGGCCAGACGACGCTGATGATCACGCACAATCCTGAGGCAGCGTCAATTGCCGGCCGCATCCTGTATATGCGGGATGGAGAGATTGTGCGGGAAGAAAAAGGAAATGGGCGCGTTTCGAGTTTGCCGTGCTGTGGTGTGGCGTCAACGGCCGGGGAGGCAGACGCGGCTGTGGTTTGACCGGGTTTCAGGCGCCCGGTATACTCAATACTGCAACAAGCGGGAGTAGCTCAGTGGTAGAGCATCGCCTTGCCAAGGCGAGGGTCGCGAGTTCAAATCTCGTCTCCCGCTCCATTCCGCCCTCCGGCGCCAGCCGGGTTGGCTACGGCGGTCTGGAGCGAACCAAACAAAAAAGGCTGCCCTGCCAAGGCGCGGTACCCAAGTGGTAAGGGAGAGGTCTGCAAAACCTTTATGCGTCGGTTCGATCCCGACCCGCGCCTCCAAACCTTCCTGAGAAGTAGATGAATACCAAAAACTGAGATTGATTTTCTTTTTTCGTTTTCCATTTGCCCAATTTGGGCAGATTCGAGCTCGAAGGCGGACAAAATGCGGACTGCGATTTCCGATTTGGCGAAGTTATGACAGGAATCCGGCTCAAACGGCGACGCGGCACTCATTGCCGGTCCCGCGCCGACATCGATTGATCTGGTTGTTCGACCCTTGTTGCGCCTTTTGCGCTGCCAGCTTGAGGACCTTGTCGTATCGTTCCATCCCGGATTTCTTGTGGTCCGCGGTGGGATGGACGTATTTTTTGCACGGTGCGAATCGAGCCTTGCCCGAATATGGCAGCAAGCGTTGCCAGGTCAACTGGGTTCTGAGCCATTCCGGTGGCGAAGGAGAGCCGGAAATCGTAAAGCACGAAGTCGAGGGTCAGGCCAGCCATCGCGGCCTTCTCAACAAGCCTGTCGTGGGCGTTATTCAATCGCCCGATGTGCTTACCGGGCCGGCGCTTCGATGGAAATATCCATCGAGAGTCCCTGGCCAGCCCAACGGACTCACCGAAGACTGTTCTTCATTCGATTTCGGAGTTCCGGTTGTGTTGTTGGCTACTCGTCGGTTTCTGAGTTGTAATTGACGGTTTGCCGGTGAAACGACAGGAACCTGTGCACCGAGGCCTGGAGAGGGGCGCAACCGGCGCGCTACCACGCAGAGCCATGGCTTTCTATCCGGAGCGTGTTTCACAAATGGGTTCTACCTCAGATCAGGCGCTTACGATGCATTGCTCCCATAGAACTGGAACATCTGATTGACAAAGTTGCATAGCAAGATGCTGGGAGTAGTTCTCCGCCAATGCTTGTTCAGCTGAGAATCGCGATGGCCTGTTGCCGCAAACTCAGTCGAGTGCTTTGTGAAAGCGCAGAATGGCGATGGTGAGCAAACCCACGCCGAGCCCCGCCATGGCTGCCATCTGCGGCCAGAGGATCTCCATCCCCGCGCCCTTCAGATATGTGCCGCGCAGCACGACCAGAAAATAGCGCAGCGGCACCAGGTAAGTCAGGTTTTGCATCCACTGCGGCATGGTGCTGATGGGAAAACCAAATCCTGAAAAAGCCACGGCAGGCATGATGAAAAAGAACGCGGTGACCATGGCCTGCTGTTGCGTGGCGGAGACGGTGGAGATAAGCAGGCCCACGCCGAGCATGGAGATGATGAAGAGAATGGATCCTGTGAACAGGACCGAAAGATGGCCGCGGAATGGGACCTGGAACCACAGCGTGCCGACGATGGCGATGAGCGAGACATCGAAGAGGCCGATGAGAAAAAAGGGAAGCGTTTTGCCGAGGATGAATTCGGCCGGGCGAATGGGCGTGACCATGATCTGTTCGAGAGTGCCGATCTCGCGTTCGCGCACCACGGCAAATGCTGTGAGCGTGACAACCAGCACCAGCGTGAGGCTGCCGATGACGCCGGGGACAAAGAACCAGCGGCTCCGGAGGTCGGGGTTGTACCAGGGGCGCGCCTCAAGTTGCACCGAGGGAACGGCCTCGACAAGCTGCGGCGCAATTCTGCTGATGCGGTCCTGCTGGAACGTCTGCGCATAGCCGAGCGCGATTTGCTGGATGTAGCCGGAGGCAATCAGCGCGGTGTTGGAGTTGGTGGAATCGACGATGACTTGCATCGGTGCAGTCTGACCGCTTCGCAGCTTGCGCGCAAAGCCGGCGTCGATCTCAAGACCGACAGTGGCTTTGCCCTGATCGATGAGATCGCCGAGTTGGCGAGAATCGGTGAGCTGACGCTCAACGTCGAAGTAGGGGCTGTAGGAAAAAAGAGAGAGCAGGTCGCGGCTTTCCTGGCTGTGGTCGAGGTCGAGAACGACGGTGGGGACGCGACGGATTTCGTAGGTGGCCGCATAGCCGAAGACGAGCATTTGAATGATGGGCGGGCCAATGAGGATAAAGCGCGTCCGCTTATCGCGGAAGACCTGGATAAACTCCTTGATCAACATATGCTTCAGTCGGCCCAGCATCGATTCTCCTTTACGTCAGCCTCTTGTGAAATGCGCGTGTGGCTAGCAGCGTCAGCACCAAGGCAAACACAGCCAGCGGAATCAGATCGGCAGAGAGCATGGCTATGGGCGTGCCTTTGAGAAAGATCTTCTTCAGCACAGAGACGTAATAGCGGACAGGGAGAATGCGCGTGATCACCTGCAGGGCGACGGGCATCTGCTCGATGGCAAAGAGAAAGCCGGAGAGCAGAAAGGCCGGCAGGAACGTGACCAGCAGCGCGATCTGGCTGGCGGCAAACTGGCTTTTTGCGAGCACTGAGATGAAGAACCCCAGCGACAATACGACCACCATGAACAGAGCGGAGCTGATGAGCAGCGTAATAAACGAACCGCGAAACGGCACGTGGAACCAGGAGATCGCGATGACTGCGCATATGACAACGTCCAACATGCCAAGAACAAAGTACGGCGTGAGCTTGCCGACCATGATCTCCATGGCGCTGACCGGCGTGGAGATCAACTGCTCCATGGTGCCGCGCTCCCACTCGCGCGCAATGGTGAGCGAGGTGAGGAACGCGCCGATGACGGACATGACCAGGGCCAGCACGCCGGGAATGATGAAGGCGCTGCTCTCAAGATTCTCGTTGTACCAGGTACGCGTTTCGACGCCGATGGGAGCTTGTTGAATCTGCTGGCCTCGCTGAGCGAGCCACTTGGTTTGGACTTCAGAAGAGTAGCCCTGCACAACCGCTTGCGTGTAACCGATGAGCACATTAGCGGTGTTGTCGTCGGTGGCGTCGACCAGGGCCTGTATTTGTACGGGGCCGCCTTCGCTTAGCCGTTCAGAGAAATTCCATGGAATGACAATGGCCATCTTGGCCGAGCCGTCGTCAAGTGCGCGGGTGATGGTAGCGTAGTCGCTTACACTGCGAACGATGTGGAAGTAGCTGCTGGCCTGAAAGTGTTTGAGCAGGTCCTGGCTCTGCTGGCTGCCGTCGCGATCGTAGACGTAGACTGGCAGTCCCTTGAGATCGAGATTGACGCCGTAGCCGAACAGCATCATTAACGTCACCGGCATGAGTACTACGATCCCAAGGCTGCGCGAATCGCGGAGAATCTGGATGATCTCCTTTTTGGCCACGGCCAGCACGCGATTGAGATTCATGGCTTGGCCTCCGCGGCTGCATCGCGCGCAGAAGTTACCGATACGAAGACGTCTTCCAGTGTGGGTCGAATCTTTTCAATGCTACGCACCGTAATGGCGTGGGCCATGAGGTAGGTTTCGATTTGCGGGATGGCCGCGGCGGCGTTGCGAACGACGAGATGCAGAGCGCTGCCGAAAACAGCGGCATCGAGGACACCGGGAGCCGCTTGCAGCGCTTCAACGGCAGGGCCGAGTGGCTCGCACTCTACGAGCAGCAAATCACCGTTCATCGAGTTTCGCTTCAGCTCCGAGGGCGTGTCGAGGGCGATCATCCTTCCCCGAAAGATCAACGCCAGGCGGTTGCAGTATTCGGCCTCTTCCATGTAGTGGGTGGTGACAAAGACTGTCACGCCCTCTTCGGCCATGTGATGAATGAGATCCCAGAACTGGCGGCGCGAGATGGGATCGACGCCAGAGGTGGGCTCATCGAGAAACAGGATGGGCGGCTTGTGCAGCACGGCGCAACCCAACGCCAGGCGCTGCTTCCAGCCTCCGGGCAGCGTAGCGGTGATTTGGTTCTCCCGGCCCTTGAGGTTGGCCATCTCCAGCGCCCAGTCGAGCCGCTGCTTGAGCACACGCGAGGGCACGCTGTAGAGGCCGGCGAACAGGCGCAGGTTTTCAATGACTTTGAGATCGTTGTAGAGGGAGAACTTTTGCGACATGTAGCCGATGTTCTGTCGAACCAGCTCCGGCTTTCGGCCTACGTCGAAACCGGCAACGGAAGCCCGGCCCGAGGTCGGCTTCAACAGGCCGCACAACATGCGAATGGTGGTCGATTTGCCCGCGCCGTTGGGACCGAGAAAGCCAAAGACCTCACCCTTTGGGATGGTGAGATTCAATTGCTCGACAGCGACAAAGCTGCCGAACTGCTTGCGCAGGTTCTCAATCACGACTGAATTGTTTTCGTCAGGCACGGGTTGAGCCTCCGCCGCCGACGGCATCGACAAAGAGATCTTCGATGGAGGGGGCAACCTGCTGAATTGAATCGAAAGGCACCTGCGCATTGGTCAACAGGGCTTGGAACTCGGGAACCCGGCGCGCCGGATCATCCACGACGACGTGAAGCCCGTCGCCGGTGAGAACGAGACTGGAGATTCCGGGCTGGCCTTCGAGATGAATGCGCAGGCTGCGCGGCTCCGGGCCAGAGACCGACAAAACGCCTTTCGCCATGTGTGCCTTCAGGTTCGAAGGCGTGTCGCAAAAGAGCAGCTTGCCCTGGTGGAGAAGAGCGACGCGATGGCAGCGCTCGGCCTCGTCGAGATACGCGGTCGATATGAGGATGGCCACGCCTTCGGCGATGAGCTCATAGAGGATGCGCCAGAAGTCGCGGCGCGAAACAGGATCCACGCCGGTGGTGGGCTCATCGAGAAGAATTACCATGGGACGATGGATGAGGGCGCAGACCAGGCCCAGCTTTTGCTTCATGCCGCCGGAGAGCTTGCCGGCCATGCGCCTGCGAAACTCGGCCATGCCCGCGGCCTGGAGCAGTTGCGCGGAACGGCTCTCGCGTTCGGAACGCTTGACGCCGAACAGGTCGGCATAGAAGCGGATGTTTTCATCCACGGTGAGGTCTTCATACAGGCCGAAGCGCTGCGGCATGTAACTGAGGGCGTGTTTGGCGCCTTCGGGGTCGTGAACCACATCGTAGCCGGCGACGGTGGCGCGGCCCGCGTCGGGCGGCATGATGCCGGCAAGCATGCGCAGCGTGGTTGTTTTGCCTGCGCCGTCGGGACCGACAAGGCCGAAGATTTCCCCGGCGCAGACGTTGAAGCTGAGTGCATCCACAGCGCGCACGCCAGGGAAGTTCTTGGTGAGCCCATCGGCAACGATCGCGGGCTGGGGCTGGGCGTTCATTGCTTCACGGGCTGCGCGGCCGCAAGGGCGATGTGCGCGTCGGCAGGCATGCCAGGCTTGAGTTCGTGATTGGAATTGTCGATGTCGATCTTGATGCGATAGACCAGGGTGACGCGCTCCTCATAAGTCTGCACGCTTTTAGGCGTGAACTCGGCGTCAGAGGCAATGAAGGAGATGCGCCCGTGATACTGCTTGCCGGGATATGTGTCGGTGGTGATGACCGCGTCCTGGCCCCAGTGAATACGGCCCAGGTCGGTCTCAGCAATGTAGGCGCGAAGCCAGATGTGATCGAGGTCGGCGATAGTGACCACGGGAGTTCCGGGCGCGACCACCTCACCAAGTTCCGCCTGGCGCACCGTGATCACGCCTGTCGAAGGCGAGCGCAGAACCGTGTAGGCGAGATTGACGCGCGAGAGGCCGAGGCTGGCGCCGGCTTCTTTCAGGTTGGCTTGCGCAATGGCGATGTCTTCCTTGCGGCTGCCTTCGAGGGCCTCGTTGTAGCGTTGCTGCGCAGCCTTGAAGGTTGCGTTGGCGCGCTTGAGCGCCGTGGCTGCAAGGTCGCGGTCCTGGGCAGAGACCTCGTCCTTGGCGAAGAGCTTTTGCATGCGGTCGTTGTCAAGCTGCTTCTCGTCGAGATCGGCCTGGGCGTCGATCATCGATTGCTGCGTGGCCTTCAACTCCTGCTGGCGGGTTCCGGCAAGGGTCAGAGCAAGATTGGATTCGCGGACGCGCACGGTGTCTTCATCGATGCGGACCTTTTGCTTCAAGTCGGCGTCTTCCAGGCGCGCCAGCAGGGCGCCTTGCTCAATCTGCTGCCCCTCTTCGACGGGAAGTTCAACGATACGGCCTTCGACCTTGAAGCCCACCAGGCTCTCGTGGGCCTCGATGTTGCCTGAGAGCGTGAGCTGGTTGACGGGCCCCGGCCTTTTGGCAAAGCGCGGATAGTAGTAGACGCCGGCGGCGATCGCGGCGCAGAGCAGAATGAGGATCGGTATGGCTCGTTTCATGGTTTCAAACCTCGTGCGGGAACCGGAGTCAATCAACAGTCGGCGTCAGCGGCTTATGGGTTCCCTGCGTACTGCAAAATGTTCTTTTCCGTGTCGCCCTGCGCGCGGGCAAGGGCAAACTTCGCATCGACATGGCTGGAGACGGCGAGGATGTAATTCTCTTCCGCGCGGGCAAGTTCATCCTGCGCCGTCACGACCTCAACATTGTTGGCAAGGCCGGACTGGAAACGGTCCTGCGCGAGTTCGAGCTCACGGCGGGCAAGGTCCTGTCCCTCTGCGGCAACCGCGACTTGCTCGCTTGCAGAGTCAAGGTTCAAGAGCGCCTCGCGAATGTCTTCGTCGATGCCGCGGCCCAGATCGGCGATCTGGTCGTCGATGCGCCTCAGGCGGCTGGCAAGCTCCGCCGCCTCCCCTTCGCGATCGCGATCGAAGACGGTGAAATCGATCTGGCCCTGAATGAGGCCCGTGGCCTGCACGCCGCCGATGCTGCGGCCGATGCCGCCGAAGTTGCCGTTCACGCTGAGCCTGGGGTAGGAGCGGGCGCGATTGGCGCGCTGCTGCTCAAGCAGCGCTTGTCGCTGGGCGGCAAGCGACAGGTAGTCGGCGCGCAAGGCGAGCGCGGCGGGCGCCAGTGCGGCGGATTCAGCAGGATTCACAGGGTGAAAGACGAGCGGCTCGGCGAGTTCCAGCGGCGTGCCCGGGTCGAGGCCCAAATTGCGAGCAAGAGCCAGCAGCGATTGCTTGAATTGATTCTGCGCGATGAGCAACGCCTGCTGATCGTTGGCCAGCTGGACTTGGGCGCGCAGCACGTCCACGCCGGTCGCAGTGCCTGCGTCGTGCTTGTCTTTGGCGAGCTCCAAGAGTGTGGTGGAGTCGGTGACGCGCGACTGGGCGGCAGTGGCTCGGGCAGCGGCAGACTGGGCATTGAGATACAGGCCGGCAATCACGCGCACGATCAGGTCGCGGGCGTCCCGGAGGTCCAGTTTACCGGCATCGAGGCTGCGTTCGCTGGCCTTGAGGTTTCGCCGGCTCTCCAGGTCGATGATGTTCTGCTGCGCATAGGCGCGGAAGTCGTAGTTGGAGAATGGGCCCACAACACTGGGGATAGGAATGCCCGGAAGCGAGAGCCCGAAGGCGCGCAGGTCGCGGTTCTGGACATTGGCATAGCTCTCCACAGTCACGCGTGGAAGCAGCGCGGCCGACTCACGGCGGGCGCGGGTACCTTCGGCTTCTTCAACGCGCGTCGTGCCCACCAGCACGCTCAGGTTGGCCTGAAGCGCCTTCTGGATTGCGTCCTGGAGCGTGAGCCGCATGGGTGGCTGCTGGGCGTGGGCCGGTCGAGTCAGCGCCGAGCCCAACGCCGCGGCTGCTAAGAGGAGAAAGACGAAATTCGGAAAATGGATTCTCATGACTTCTGCTTTTCGCCGGAGAGAGCCACGCCTCTCCAGAAATGTTGAAAGCTGTCTTCAATCCATGCGTCGAGTGGAGGGTCCTCATGCAATGACCAGAAGAGGACGGTTCCCATGAACGCCTGGAGCACCTGGACGGCCACCTTTTTCTTCTTCAACCGGGGATCGATCTCGCCCCGCTTCTGACCCGCGCCCACGATGCCGGCGATGATCCTGCGCCCCTCTTTCATGTTCTGTTCAATCAGCCCGCGCACGGCCTCGCTGGCCAGAAAACAGGAAATCAGGGCGCGGGCCAGGTCCGGACTCCGGCCTGGTTCCTCGGCGGCGCGATGGAAGAGGTGGTGAAACGTCGCTTCGATGGTCTGTTGTCCGTGCTCGGCCAGGGCCGCGGCCTCGCGCACTTTCCCAAGCTGGATCTCCGCCATCACCCCCAGGACGTGTTCCTTGCTCTCGAAGTAATTGAAGAAGGTCCCCTTGCCCACGTCCGCGGCCTGGGTGATGTCTTCCACCGTGACGTTGGGAAAGCCGCGCTGGGCAAATAGCTGCAGGGCGCAGCGAAAGAGGCGAAGGCGGGTCTCGGCGGCGCGTCGCTGGCGGCGATCCATGCTGGCCAGGTGGGGCAGGTCTTCGCTGGGATGAGGGGTGGGGGCTGGTCGTCGGTTATGACTGTTATTCATAAATGACCAACAGTCATATTTGATTCTTAAGATCGGGATTTGTCAACTCCATACGCGCAGGTGCGCCCGAGTCGAGTGCTCTGGTGCAGAGCATGAGGTTCGGGATAGCCTGCGAAGAGTGAGCAGAAAGCTAATGTCTTCCTTCACAATCCAGGAATTGATAAACCTTGCATTTACCGCAACCTGGCGATGCGCTGCTGAAGGTTTCCCTTCGCATCCACGAGGTCGACTGTGAGCTCCATGGACCCGTCTGCATGGGTTGCGCAACTCAAACAGGGGTCAAAGGAGCGGATCAGGCCCTCCATCCGGTTGAGCATGCCTTCGGTCACTTCGTGCCCGGAGAGGTACCGGTCGGCGACTTGCTTGAGGCCGCGGTTCATTGCCAGAGTGTTATGCGCCGTGGCGACGATGAGATTTGCGCTTGTCATCATGCCGTTCGAATCAACCTTGTAATGGTGAATCAGAGTACCGCGCGGCGCTTCGATGATACCGACGCCCTCAGGTTCGTTTGCCTTGGCTTCAGCACGAATGTCTCTATCAAGAATTTCTGGATCTTGTAGTATCTGTTCCATTCGCTCGATCGCAAAGATGATCTCAATCAGCCGCGCGTAGTGATTGTGAAATGAACTCAAGGAGATCTCCGCATACGCACGGCGAAACTCGTTTAGTGCCTCATCTGCCAGAGGCGTGCCACATTGCCGCGCCATATTCAGCCGGGCGGAGGGCCCCACCCGGTAGATGCCATCCGGGAACCCCAATGGCTTGTAGTACGGTGCTTTCATGTAGCTGCTCGAATCTACGCCTTCGCCGATGTAATCCTGGTAATCCCGCGGATGGATATTGTCGGCGACGATGTTTCCATCCGCGTCGGCGAAGCGTAGCCAGCCCTCGTGGCGTCTGCGTGATCCATAGAGGCATAAATTGCCGTCTTTGCGGCCGATCGCCATGAACAGGGTGGGGAAGCTGCCAAATGACTCCACTTCATCGGACAACTTTTCCATCATGTGCTTGAAAAACACAAGGGTGCGCGTCGCCGTGGCGAGAGCTTCCGGAATTCCGCTCAAGATTTCGTCCCGCACTGCGACAGTCAGCGGCGAGGCTACGCCGCCGTGGACAATCCAAGGGGTGTGAATTCGTTTGCCGCCCAGAAGTTCAATCACCTGCTGTCCCCACTTGCGCAGACGAACACCACTTATTGCCAGCTCCGGGTGTTTTTGAGCGAGACCGAGGAAGTTTCGTTGCGAAGGGTCGGCATCCCAGCCCATCAGGAAGTCCGGGGAGGACAAGTAAAAGAAGCTCAGCGCGTGCGACTGGACGATTTGCGCGAGATGCACGACACGCCGCAGCATCTCCGCCGCCTCGGGGATGCGAAGGCCCATGATGGCGTCGCACGCCTTCGCGCCCGCAAGCAAGTGGCTTATGGGGCAGATGCCGCAGATGCGCGCCGTAAGCGAGGGCATTTCATAAAAGGGCCGGCCCTCGCAGAACTTCTCGAATCCGCGGAACTGAAGTACATGAAGATGCGCATCTTGCACGGCCCCATTGTCATCGAGCTGAACAGTAATTCTTCCGTGCCCTTCAACCCTTGTAACTCCGTCAATCCGAATGGTCTGCATTTGCTCGCTCCTAATTGCCGAAGTGGGTCCGAGTGGACAGGTCGGGCACGCGCCCCGCAAGCACTTCGCTGAGCAGGAAATAGATAAGGTCTGCCGACGGTGGACATCCCGGCACGAATACATCCACCGGTACCAACTCACGCAAGGGGATCACTCGGGGTTCCAGCTTGGGAACTTCATTCACCGGCGATCCCTGGTTAGCGGTTGCGTTTTCAACATAGCCGCGTCTCAGCACGTCTTCGAGTACAAAGTTGTTACGCATGGCGGGAACATTGCCAGTTACCGCGCAATCTCCCAACGCAACCAGTAGTTTCGTCTTGCATCGGACCCGCTGGATCTTTTCTACATCTTCATCGCTGGCGATGGCGCCCTCAACCAGCGTGAGATCCACGTTGTCAGGAAATTCCTTTGCATCCACAACCGGGCTGTACACCAATTCGATCTTGGTGGCGATTTCGAGCAGTCGTTCGTCCATGTCAAGCAGGGACATATGGCAGCCCGAGCATCCATCCAGCCAGAGCGTTGCAACTCTTGCTTTTGCCATCATTGTGCCTCCCCGCGCATCTGCAGCAGATAGGGCAAGAAGTTCGGCTTGGTCATCTCGGAAACGGCTTTGCCCTTCTCGACGAGCGCGCCCACCGGGCAAACGCTGATGCATTTGCCGCAACTGGTACAGGTTTCCGAATCTCCCCAAGGCTCTCCCAGGTCGGTGATCATGCGAGAGTTTATTCCACGGCCGGTAATGTCCCAGGTGTGCGCCCCTTCTACCTCATCGCACACACGCATACAGCGAGTGCAAAGGACGCATCGATTGTGATCGGCGACGAAGCGGCGGTGCGAGCCATCCGTTGCACAATTGATATGCAGGTAGGGCAGGGTCACATGGTTGACTCCGAGTTTCTGTGCGAGCGCCTGCAACTCGCAATGGCTGGACGATACGCACACCGCGCACACGTGATTGCGCTCTGTAAAAAGCAACTCGATGATCAGCTTGCGGAATTCGAGCAACTGCGGCGAATGCGCCGTGACCTCCATTCCTTCCTGCGCCTGCGTGACGCATGCGGGCAGAAGCTTAGTGTTGCCTTTGACTTCGACAACGCACAGGCGGCAGGCGCCGATTCCTTTAAGTCCGTCAAAATGGCACAGTGTTGGGATATCAATGCCGTTCTCGCGAGCCACCTCGAGTATGGTCTGATGCTCGGCCGCGCACACTTCCTTGCCGTCGATTGTGAGCGTTTTGACTTGATATTGATTTCGCTCTGGCATCTATTGGCCTCCTCGTCTCTCGGCCGTTGCGACTGGCACTTTGGAGCAGGCGCACCTGCCTTGCGGGCAGGTCTTGTTCTTGATGTGCTCTATGTATTCATTGCGGAAGAATCGCAGCGTACTGCTGACTGGATTCGGCGCGGTTTGTCCCAGGCCGCACAGCGCGGTCCGTTTGACCATGACTCCAAGGCGCTCCAATGTGTCCAGGTCTTCCATGCGTCCATGGCCAGCGGAGATTCGTTCCAGCAGGCCATACAGATGCATTGTGCCAACCCGGCAGGGAATGCACTTGCCGCAGGATTCGTCGCGCGTGAAGTCCATAAAGAACTTCGCCACATCAACCATGCACGCAGTTTCATCCATGACAATCATGCCGCCGGATCCCATGATGGAGCCCACCGATGTGAGCGACTCATAGTCGACGCTCATATCGAGAAACTGCTCGGGGATGCATCCGCCCGAAGGGCCTCCAGTTTGAACCGCCTTGAATTTGCGATTGCCTGGGATACCTCCGCCAAGCCTGTAGACAAGGTCACGCAGCTTGATGCCCATCGGCACTTCGAGCAGGCCGGTGTTATTCACATCGCCGACAAGCGCGAATACCTTGGTGCCTTTGCTTTTCTCGGTACCGATGGAGGCGAACCAGTCGGCGCCCTTCTGCAGGATGGGTGGAATATTGGCGAATGTCTCCACATTATTCAGAAGCGTAGGACAGTGGTTCAGTCCGGAATAAGCAGGAAACGGGGGCCGGGGAACTGGTACGCCGCGATTCCCCTCCACCGAAGCGATCAGTGCGGTTTCTTCGCCGCACACAAATGCACCTGCGCCGAGACGAACCTCTATCTCGAATCCGAAATCGGATTCCCCGATCCTCTTGCCAAGCAGGCCCAGTCTTTCCGCCTGCCGGATGGCAATCTTCAACCGCTTCACAGCCAGAGGGTATTCGGCCCGGCAGTAGATGTATCCCTTGCTTGCGCCCACCGCATACGCGGCGATGGCCATGCCCTCCAGCACACGGTGCGGGTCGCTTTCCAGAACCGACCGATCCATGAATGCGCCCGGATCGCCCTCGTCCGCATTACAGATTACATATTTCTGTTCACCGCGGGCCTTTGCGACCATCGACCATTTCAAGCCCGTCGGGTAGCCGGCGCCGCCGCGTCCGCGAAGACCGCTGCGAATGATTTCCTGCACTACGTCATCGCGAGACCGGTTCGAGATACAGGCAAGCAGGCACTCATAGCCACCCGTTGCAATGGAATCCTCAATTCTTTCCGGATCGATCTCTCCGAAGTGCTCCAGCACGATTCTCTTTTGCTCTGCAAAGAACGGTATGTCCGGAGAAAGCGCGAACTCAGGCACAGGTTTGCCATCAAGATTGTCGATGACCGCGCTGAGAACTTCCGGATTCTCCGGCGACAGACCTCGATAGTATGTATGTTGCGGCTCAGTCCGGATCAGGGGACCGGCCGCGCACAATCCCATGCAGCCGACAGCCTTGACCTTGCAACTGCCTTCCAGGCCGCGCTTCTGAACTTCGGTTTTAAGAATCTCAAACACCTGGTCGCTGTGCAGAGACAAGCAGCCTGCAGCGACGGAAACATTGACCCGGCACGAGATTTTCTTCTGCTCTTCTCTTTCCGTCTGGGCGATTTCCTGGAGCTCATCAAGCGTCATGGCCTAACCACCTCCGAAGCCGATCCCTCATGGCATCTGGTTGCGCTTTCGGAACGACCTCTCCATCAAAAACCACAGCGGGCGCAAGGCTGCAGGATCCAATACACCGGGCGGCGACTACCGAGACTTTGCCATCGGGCGTTGTCTCACCGGCCTTTATGTGAGCAACCTCCTCAATTGCTTTCATCAGGTCGTCTGCACCCTTTACGTAACAACCCGTCCCCATGCAAATGACGCAGGTGTGTTCGCCCGGCGGCTTCAAGCTGAAGTAGTGATAATAAGTCGCGACGCCGAAGACTTTGCTCATGGGAAGGCGCAACGAAGAGGCGACGAAGCGTAGCGACACCTTGTCGAGGAAGCCGAACGATTCCTGAACCGTATGCAGAACTTCTATCAGCGCTGCGCCTTTATGGCCATGCCGGCGTATTGTCGCCTCAACGAGTTTCCAACGCTTGTCGCTGGAGGGAAGTGGAACCGAGGACGGATAAGCCTGCATGCCCTTACTCCTTTATCAGAAGATCAATTTTGCACCGGACGTGTTGTTCAACCTGCTCGCACCGTTCTGAAGTCTTTGAGAGTTGTTCCTGTGAGCACTGGTCAGAAAGAGCCAGGAACATGGAAATGAAGTACTGATCATTCGAACCAAAAGACCACCGAATCCACCGCACAATCAGGATGGAGGTCTGTTCGGAAACATGAACTCCTGCGTCGGCAAGGCGAATATACCCAAAGCAAATCAATTTCCGGATGATCCCGGCTAGCGTACCAACCTTGAGATGGTTTGATGGAAAAATTCTGGTTGCAGGCGCAGTTGCTGCCCGAATGCTCTCCCTCGTTCCACACGGTTTTGTCCACCGGAGATTGGAGAACGTCCCCAGCTTGGAGCCGAATCCGCAGGCAGACCGCCAGTCGATCTCTACGGCCTCCGAGGGAGTCGAGCTAACGCAGGCAGATAATGGAATAATGGCAGTATCTTCCAATGTCCGTAGCAAAATCGATTTCCGCAGTGCTTTCCTCGTGAAGGCCATCCGCCTCAATTCTGCGGTGCTCCAGCCCAAGCTTCGCTGCACGTAAAGGTTCAGCGTGGTCCGCTGAGTCTTCTCCCCAGCGAAATGTCCGGCTGAAATACTGGGACTTCCAGAGCACGTTGGGATGTATCTCGGATCACTCATCCGTGTGATTGTCCTTTTTGAGAAAGAGGTCTGGACTCTCGATTTGACAGCAGATTGGGATCTTGGCGAGGCAAGGTTGCTGTGGCTGCGTTATGAATTGGGACAAGTCCAGCGAAGGAGGCGCTGCTTGAGCACCATGTCCTGGATACCCTTCTTGACGCTGGAACGGTGAAAGTCCAGGAGCCCCAACTCTGCCAGAACTGCAAAGAGCTGATGATCCTCTGCGCCTGGCACTCCGATTGAAGTGCCGCGAAAAATGGGATTATTGCGAAACATGATCCGAGAGGCTTCGAAGAGGAACGCAGAGGGATTCGTGCTCGTTGTTCCGGAGTAATCGAAATAGGGCCCATCCTGGACCCGGACACCAGGCTGAATTGCCCCCTCGATGACGATCTCTGAATTTGCCGGAACTTCGATGTCTACGGTCTTGCACCGGATGACTTCTACAGCCTGTTGTTGCAGACCGCCGGCTAACTCATATTCGTCCATCCCGGACGGGTAACCGGCGGCTGCGGCCATGACTACCGCTTCGTTTGTACCGACCGCAACTGCCATGGGAAGTGCTCGACCCTCCCTCTCCGCTTTCGCGAAATGCTGAGCCAGATGGCTTTGGGGAGACGTACTAACAGTTGCTTGATTCGCGCCCAGGAGTTGCATTCGATAGACACCAACATTTCGTATGCCCGTCTCTGGGTCTTTGGTTACGTTCGTGTGCCAGGTGCCAAGATATCTGCCGCAGTCGTTCTCATTCCAATGAGGAATCGGGAGTACCAGAAGGTTGACGTCGCGCCCTTGAAGAATGTTGTCCAGCACGGGGCCAGTCTCGACAACCCTTGGACTGACAGGGTTGGCAATCCTCTGCCCGAGCTCTGCAATAAGATCTTCGCGGCTGATCCCGCGATCCAGCCCAAGAGCGAGCCCAATCAATTCAGTATCGCGCAGTCCGTTTGTGAATACACGCTGGCCTGGATAATCCACAATGTTCTCAAACAGCAGCGGGGTCTTGCTCTCTCGCGTGATTCTTCCCAGATCGAATCGCCAATGCGTTCTCTCGCTCACTTGCACAAGGCGGCCGGCATCTGAGAGCGTCTCAATAAAGCCGCGAAGACTTGTGGATTTACCGGGCATTTCCTGCGACGGCTGATTCACGGGTCCAGAGGAGCCAGGCTCGGTGTCGCAGAAAGTACTCGTCATCGAATCGCCGAAAGCTGTTGCTCGGGTGCCTTGAATTCAATGTGCGCGTGAGCCATCTGCTCATCGTGTTGCAGAAGTTCCGCGGCACGCTTCGCAAAATAGGTAATGATGATGTCGGCTCCCGCGCGCTTCATGCATGAGAGTGCTTCAAGCATGATCGCATCCCTATCGAGCCGCCCCATGCGGGCCGCCGCGTCGATCATTGCGTATTCACCGCTGACGTCGTATACCGCCAGCGGCATTTGAAATTCCTGCTTGGCGCGATAGACGATATCCAGGTAAAAGAGCGCGGGCTTCACCATGACAATGTCCGCACCTTCCTCGATATCGAGTGCAATTTCGCGCATGGCTTCGTCGGAGTTGAAGAAATCCATTTGATGGGTCCTTTTATCTCCGAAGGAAACCACCGACTGTGTCCCTTCCTTAAAGAACGGGTCATAGAGCTTTGAGGCGAACTTTGCCGAATACGCCATAATCGGCAAGTTTTGGAAACCGTGCGAATCCAGCGTCTTTCTGATTGCCTGAATCTGTCCGTCCAGCATGGCTGCCGGCGCCACCATGTCGCTCCCGGCTTCAGCATGGGAAAGAGCAATTCTGGCGATTAAGTCAAGCGACAAATCATTATCGAGGTAGCCGTCTTTTATGATCCCGCAGTGCCCGTTCGAAGTGTATTCGCATGCACACACGTCTGTAATGACAATGATGCCCGGAACCGCGTGCTTTACGGCTCGCACGGCTTCCTGCACGATTCCATTTTCTGCATAGGAGCCGGACCCCAGTTCATCCCTGGTCTTCGGAACGCCGAACAAAAGAATAGCCGGGATCCCGAGCGAACGCGCCTCGACTGCTTCTTCAACAAGGCAGTCGACAGACAACTGATAGTTCCCTGGAAGCGCCTCTATCTCTCGCCTTACCTTGCTGCCGGGAACCGCAAACAGAGGAAGAACGAAGTTGCTGGCGGAAAGGTAGTTCTCTCGAACCAGACCGCGCATCGATTCGCTGGTCCGTAGTCTTCTAGGTCTCTGCGCTGGGAATCCCATGGTCGATCCTCTCATTCACTCCCTGACAGGGCAGGACGGTTGCAACTCGCAGCTTCGTGAACACAACCGCACGGACCTCGCATCCACTGCTTCAGCCTGAGCGCAAACCGGCAACGCTGTGAGCACACAGCTGAGCAGACAGATTGCGCTGGGGGAGGGTGATGAGTGGATAATCGCGCAGTAGTAACACTTTTATCAGTCTTCTCGCATTCCTGAGAAGAAGTATGTGACTCGCATCACGATCCGCCGGTCACAGTGCGAAGATCAGCAATGTGCACTTCCTGCGATAAGTCATGAATCTTATCGGATCATCTTCCCGGACTCTGCGATATCCAGCGTTGAAACGAATTCGACGACCGCCGGGACTTTATGCGAAGGAAGAGACCTTCGACAGAACTGAAGAATGTCGTTCGTGAGTTCATGCACGTCTCGGCTCCCTGGCGTTGAAAGCGAGTTCAAAACCACGTCGGCAATGACAACCGAGCCTGTAATCGGATTCTTCTTCGCCCGCACCCTCGACATATGAACATCGTGATGAAGATTGATGACCGCCTCGACTTCCTCGGGGTGCACTTTGAGGCCTCCAACGTTGATCCGCCCATCCCGCCGACCGACGAAGTAGTACCGGCCACCGCGCAGATCAACCATGTCGCCCGTGTCGACGAACCCATCCGTGCCTTTCAGGGTGGGTGCGTCGTTACCGAGGTAACGGCTCGCCGTCCAGGGCGATCGCACCCGCAACGTTCGATTCTCGACCTTCATCTCGACATTCGGCCCTCGTCCTATCAAGCCGGCTGGAAATCCGGCGGCGCCGTCGTTCACCTCGAACACCGTGCCCGCCTCAGACGACCCGAAGGCGTGTACGATCGAGGCGTGCGGGTAGATTGACCGGAGATGATTCAGTATTGCCTGATCGGCGATTTCTCCCGACAGACGAACATATTTGGGCGCGATCAAATGAGCCGATCCGCTCATCAGGGCGCTACGCCACTGAGAAGGCGTTCCCGACATATGAGTCACTCCGAGTGAACCCGCTCGGGCCAGATAGCTCCCCATTGATTCCGATGGGCTCGAGAGGACCAGCGATGAGCCGGATAGGGCTGCCCGAAGAAAGACCTGAAGACCGCCGAAGCGGCGAATGTCGTAGAGCGTGCCCCAAACGATTCTCTCCGCCGGAACTTCGCTGCAGAGGATTGCCCCAATCAGACTCGACAGTGTGTGAACGACAAGTTTTGGCGGTCCCATGGTACCGGAAGTGAAGGTGATCCATTCCGTCTGCAGCTGCGTGCCCCGATCGTGATTCCGGGGCACAATCGTGTGCGCTCGCGGCACGAAATGTCGAATCGGCGAAGAGCCCGCCGGCAGCCCCGTCCGATCCGACACAATGGCATCGGCGTTCGCTGCTTGTATTACGAAGGGAAGATATTCAAACGTTGACTCGTTGGGGTAGATAACGATGCGGCTGGCAATGCCGTCGAGTTCAATCAGCGCTAATGCAGTGGATAGCTGGTCTGTCGTTATTAGTATCACTGACCGGCCGCGGAGTTCCTCCCCTCGTGCGTCAAAGATGGAGCCTCTCACCAGATCGCTGCATGCCACACAGGCATCGGCGCTACTAACAAAAGAACCCGATCCGTAGTTTGCGGCGATTAACGCATTCCACAGAGATATGGGGCCATTCAGCGTCATTTTCGGACACGCGAAGGAATTCGTTCGAGGTTGGTGAAAACATAGCACACCGAGAAACAAAAGGGGGTCGCTGAAGAACTGGTAGTTGGGTCATGGCGTGGATACTATTTCATTGCTGTAGCCCAAACACACAATAGCACCTGGTTTTCGAGAGGCTTCGCGGCAGCCATCATTCCTCTTATCGTCGGAGGCACTCCTTACTCAGCGCGGCTTGTCGAAGCAGCATTGCTCGATGTCGATCCAGTCCTTGTCCAGGCTGTGGTCACGTTGGGTGCATCCCCGGCGCAGGCAGTATGGAAGGTCTATCTTCCCGAAGCGATTCCAGGTCTCATTCGCGCGTTTACGGTTCTGACCATCACCATGATCAATTTCTCTGCCATGGCCGGCGCGGTGGGCGGAGGTGGTCTGGGCGACCTGGCCATTCGCTACGGCTACCAGCGGTTCCGGCTCGATGTTCTCATCTCCTGCTGCGTCATTCTCATCCTGCTTGTGCAGATCATTCAGTTCGGCGGCAATACGCTTGCCCGCCACTTCGATCTCCGCTAATGAATCCGAAACACAGTTGCGGCACCGATGAAACTCAACTCGATTCAAAGTTGGGATACCGGCATGAAGCCGGAGCCCTCTTCAGTAGGTAGCTCGGCCGCCGCTCACGTCGTAGCACTGACCGGTGACGAAGGAACACTCGGGGCCGGCGAGAAAGTGCACCACCGCGGCAACCTCCTCCGGCTTGCCGGTGCGCTTCATGGGAATCCGGTCGGTCATGTAGGTGACCTGGGCGGGTGGGAGCTGATCGAGGATGCGGGTCTGAACCACGGCGGGTGAAACGGCGTTCACACAGATGCCGTCCGTCGCCAGTTCCTTGCCCAGCGCCTTGGTCAGGCCGATTACGCCCGCTTTCGTAGCAGAATAGGGGATCATGCGGGGGTTGCCTTCTTTGCCGGCGATGGAGGCGATGTTCACGATCCTGCCGTAGGCGCGGCTGCGCATGTGGGGGACAACGGCGCGGCAGAAATTGAAGACTCCGGTGAGATTGATGGCGATATTGCGCTGCCAATCCTCGTCGGACTGCTCCCAGATGTAGCCTGCGGGCCCGGCGATGCCGGCGTTGTTGACCAGCACATCGATGCGGCCGGTCTTCTCGAGAACCATATCCACACAGCGGCGAACTGAGTCGGCTTGAGCCACGTCGGCTTCGACGGCGAATGAGCCGTTGGGGAGAGCTGCGGCAACTTGCTCGGCCTCAGACAGGTTCAGATCGATTACTGCGACAGTTGCACCGGCCGACGCGAGGCGGATGGCGATGGCTTTGCCGATGCCAGTGGCTGCGCCGGTCACGAGGGCGGTTTGTCCGCCGAGATCGAACCGGGTGAGGCCTGCGCTCTGCGGGAAATCGGCGAAGCTTGGTTTTACGTTGGGGTGGCTCATGGTTACCCTCTCATTCGCCGCACTGGAGGCGGATTATAGGAACCGCGTTGAGGGCTGTCAACGAGAGTCGAATTTTGAAGCCTTCCATGCAAAGTAATCAGAAGTGACGGATGGAATCTGCCTGGCTGGTCGGTGAGGCGTTGGGAGGCGGGACGATATGCTCGGTGCCGCGCTCGACATGGCTTTCGAGCGAGCGGCTGACCAGGTCGCGGGAGCCGAGGCCGATGGCGAGAGACAGGGTGAGGACGATGCCGCCGAAGAGGATGCCGAAGGCTAGCTCAGCGACAATGCCACCGACTTCGAGGTGATCGAGGATCATGGCGGCGGTGAGAACCAGCACCAGCCACTTCACTCCGAGGGAGAGGAAGCGCGCGTATTGGAGCTGAAGATTGACGGCTCCGATGAGGACGGAACGGGCAAGGAATCGGGCGATCAGGTTGCCGGCGATGAGCAGGAAGATGGCGCCGACCGCGTGCGTGAGGTAGGGGAGTAGCGATATGGGAAGGACGGCGGCGGTTGCGTACGAGGCGTCAAAGGCGGAGACGCCGATGATGAGTCCGAGCAGGACGCAGACCCAGAACGAGCCACGTGCAACGAGTGCGCTGGGTGAGGATGCGGGCGTCCATTCGGCTTTACCGCGGTTGCGGGCGAGGTAATCGTCAAACTTGACCCAGGCGAGTCCGCGGCGCAACACCGCGGAGATGAGCATTCCAACCAGAGTGAAGATAGCCAGGGCGGCGAAGAAGGCAAGAATGCCGGGCAGAATGGCGATGAGCAACGAGAGCACGCGGTAAAGGGACTGATGGAGCGCGTCCGACATGTGATGCCAGATGGTGGCATTGTCTGTGTAGACCGGGACCTGATTCTGAGCCGAGAAGGTCTGAAGCGTGGTGGCAAGGATGTTTTGCATCGGACTCACTCCTTGAAGGAATTCTCTTGCTGCGCATGGCTAACATCGACAGGATTGCCAACGTCAAGCCATCGATTGCATTGCCGCGATTGGACTGGCGCGCTCACGGGTTGAACCTGTCCGGCCATCGCCAGCGGGATACGAGATAGGGCTTGTCGGCTTCAAAGGCGGCGGCAACAGCTTCGATGTGACGCTCGGGATTGGTGCCGGAGGCGGTAATGTTGATGTGGCTGGCGACCCAGGCGAGGTAAAGCGGGATGAGTGCGCCGAGGAGGTGTCCGCGATTGATGGTGCGGAGGCGGTAGGCGAGGAGAAAGTCGAAAACGATGCGGGCCCAAAGGCCTTCAGGCATGCGGAAGGCGGGGCCTCCGGTGAGAGAAAGCCGCTTAAGGCCGAGCAAGGAGTTGGGAGGCAATACCAGCGACCAGATTTCGCGAAGGTTGGTGTAGGCCAGGTGAAAAGCGTCGAGCATTGGAGCGATGTCTGGAGGCGCGTCAGTGGCCGGCGCCAGCGGGACGGGATGGCGCGGAGGGGGCAGGGGCCGGGGGCGCTGCCAGAACGCAGCTTTGGCGTCTATATCGGCGAAGAGCGAGCCGGTGACCGAGGCGAGGATGGCGTTGATGTCGTTTTCTGCGGGTTGGGGAGTGGCGCGCGGGCCCACGTCGACTTCGCTGGCGGTGAAACCGGCGACAGCGATCTCGTTGATGGGCCAGAGGAGGGCGTCGTTCCGGTTGACGGCGGTGAAGCGCTGGGCCGCGCCCGCGAGCCGCTCAGCCATGCGCAGGGAAAGGCCGAGGTCGATGGCGAGCGGGAATCGGGCGCGGGAGGCGAACAGCGCACGGGTGAGCGGATAGAGGATGGCTGAATTGATGAGGCCGGCATAGGGCGGCAGGTCGTAGCAAGGGATGGCGAGGTCAGTTGAAGCAAGCAGGACGGCATTGGCCAGGTCGCGCAAGGCGGCTGGGGTGAGCGAACCGGAGCCGGGGCCGAGCATGAGGATCGCGCGGGCTTCATTCTCGCCGGCAAGCCGGTAGGCGTTGAGGAAGTCGGCGGCGGTCAGAGTCCAGGAGGTGTCGGTCGCGGAAATGGGAAAGATGCGGAGGGCGGGCCACGAATCGGCGGGGAGCGGGTCGGGGGTGGCGATGATCAGGCCTTCCGTTGGGAAGGACGAAGTGAGACTGGCGAGAACACTTTCGGCTTGCTCCGGTGGCATGGCGGCAAGCAGGACCAGAAGGCCGGGAGTGGGGCTTATGGAGGGAGCGGAGCTATCGGAGATCGAATTCGCTGTCGCCATCGTTGCATTCTCTTGAAATTCAGTGAAGCGGCTGAGCCTTAGGCGGTTGCATGTACGCTTCTACGAGGTCAGGAACTCCCATGTATTGGCTGATCTTGTGTCGTGTTTTCCCATCCTTGCCTCGAGAACAAGAACGAGGCAAGGATCGGGCGCCCGGCATTTGCGGGGTACCCCTACAAAGCTAAGATGCCGGCTAGCGGGATTCGGAGCCAGGCGGGGCGATTGTTGAGTTCGTAGAGGAGTTCATAGAGGGCTTTTTCAAGCAGGTAAGCGGCGAGCAAAGCCTGCGATTGCTGAGGGGGAGGTAGCAGGAGGGGGTTGGCGGCGATGGTCTGGCGATAGGCGCGGAGAAACTCCGAAGAGGCCGAATCCTGCCAGAAGATTGCCCAGGCGGTGACAGTTTTGCTGGCCGTGCCGTGCGCGAGTTCGGGATTGGCAGCGAGGAATTGATCGAGGCCGGCGTGGGCGGCGTAGGAGAGCGAGCGGATCATTCCAGCGACGTCTTTGAGAGGCGATTGCTTCTGGCGGCGCTCGGCGAGCGGGCGGGCCGGCTCGCCTTCGAAGTCGAGAAGGACGAAGTCGCCCGTTGAGTCCATCGCTGAACCGCTTGAATCTTCTTCGGACATGTTGCTGGTGCGGAGGGTCTGGCCGAGGTGATAGTCGCCATGGATGCGGATGCGCTGACCGGCGACGGTGGTGGAGATGATGGCGTTGGCGCGGGCGAAGAGGTGGATGCGGCGCGAAAGGAGCAGGGCGGCGTCGTCGGCGGTGAGGTCTTTGAGGGTGGAGAGCTTGATCTTGAGTGCTTCCAACGTGGAGGTGATCTGGCGATCGATGCGCTGGGCGTCGTGGGCGAGATCGTCGGCGGTGAAGGGCTCGGCTGCAAAGGCGGGGTCGGTGGTGGGAGTGGCGAGGGCGAGATGCAATTCCGCGGTGCGGCGGCCGAGGAGGGCGGCGGCCTGCAGGGATGGGTCTGCGAGAACAACGGCTTCGCGGAGGGGTAGATGGTCATTGAGGAAGTCTGGAGCTGGCGCCGTGGGTGGAGCGGGAAGACCAACGACGGAGGGGAAAAACTCTGCGAGCTGATTGAGGAACCATTGCCAGCCATCGCCGTGGTTCGCGACCAGGCTTTGGAGCATGGCGATCGTCGTCCTCTCGCCGCTAGGTGCGGTGGTGGTGATCTCGCCGAGGAAAGGCGCTATGCGCGGAAAGTGGGCTACCTCGGTGAGGAAGCGGCCGATTTCGACGTCGGGGTTTTCCCCTGGCTGAAGGCGCCGGAAAAGCTTCAGGATTAACTGCTTGCCATAAAGGATGGAGGTGTTGGACTGCTCTGCGGAGCCGAGGCGGGAGAGTAAGCGCTGGGGCGCGTGGGCGGCGGCGAAGGCGGTGGAAGCGCGGGCATCCAGGCGGCCAGGGAGTGCGGCGGGATCGCCAGCGTAGGGTGATTCGCGGGGCTGCAATTGCTTGACGCTTGCGGGATGCGTGATTTCCTCGTCGGAGCGCGGCGGGGTGGCTGCTTCGCCGGGTTGAGCGGTGAGTGGAGCGGGTGCAACGGGGAGATCGGCGGCCGGCTGCGGGAGGGGTGCGCTAATGGAGTCATTCGTTAGCTCGATGGCGGGCTGAGTTGCGGGGGGGCTGTCCTGATTGAGAGCCGCTTCGGAATCGGTGGCGAGAGGGGTTGAAAGCCGGAGCGTGACGTTGTGCTCGATGAGCGTGAGGAGAGACTGGCGGAAGTCCTCGCGAGCGGTGGCGTCGTGGAGGAGTGCAGGGCCGTTGGGCGTTGGGAGGGTGGCGAGGATGCGCTGGGGATGGTTGGCCGATAAATCGTCAGCTTCCGCGCCGCTGCTCAGGGCGAGCGGGATCTGGTAGGTATCGGATGGGCCATCGGCGTAGGCAATTTCGAAGAAGAACAGGGCGGGTGGGGCGAAAACGCTGTCGGTGGCTGATTCGTCTGTAGGAAGCTCGACCCAGTCGACGACGCGCACAGACTGGATTTTGCGGGTCTTGGCTCCAAACCAGCGTTGGTGCCGGAGCCACGTGGGCAACGTGGCTTCAAGCAGCGCGGGGCCGTCACCGACGAGCATCCCGAGCCAACCGTTGGCCAGGAGTTCAAGGGCGACGGATTCATTCACGCCGGCATCCTCAGCGGCTTGTACTTGTGGCTCGGGAAGCGGCTCCGCCTGGACACCGGCGGGCTGAAGCTCGAGCCAGAGAAAGGAATACGGAGCCAGGGTGAGGGCGTAAGGGGTCTGATCGATGGGCGGGAACGAAACGTAGCCAAGCATTTCCACTGGCTGCTGGCCGGCATGGTCAGAAAGATCGAGCGAGACGGGCTGCGCGAAGCGGCTGAGGTTGGCCACGCAAAGCACTGTTTCATGAGATCCGTCGCCGCGATCGAGATCCCGCAGGTAGGCGAGGATTTTTCGATTCTCCGGATTGAGGAAGCGGAGTGAGCCGCGGCCGAAAACCTGGAAGAGCTTGCGCAGGGCGATCATGTTGCGCGTCCAGTGGAGCAGGCTTGATTGATCGCTCAACTGCGCTTCGACATTGATGACCTGGTAGCCGTAGATGGGGTCCATAACCACAGGGAAATATAACCGAGCGGGATCGCAACGGGAAAAGCCCGCGTTGCGGTCGGAGTTCCACTGCATGGGCGTGCGGACGCCGTTGCGGTCGCCGAGATAGATGTTGTCGCCCATGCCGATTTCGTCGCCGTAGTAGAGGATGGGCGTGCCGGGAAAGCTGAGCAGGAGCGAGTTGAGCAGCTCGATGCGGCGGCGATTGTTATCGACGAGGGGTGCGAGGCGGCGGCGAATGCCGACGTTGATGCGCATGCGTGGGTCGGCGGAGTAGGCGAAGTACATGTAGTCGCGCTCGTCGTTGGTGACCATCTCGAGCGTGAGTTCATCGTGATTGCGCAAAAACAGGCCCCACTGGCAGTTGTCGGGGATGGGCGGCGTTTGCGCCATGATGTCGGTAATGGGCAGGCGATCTTCCTGGCGAAGCGCCATGTAGATGCGCGGCATCAAGGGGAAATGGAATGCCATGTGGCACTCGTCGCCATCGCCGAAATAGGGGCGAACGTCGGCGGGCCATTGGTTGGCTTCAGCGAGGATGAGGCGATTGCCGTAATCGGCATCGATGGCGGCGCGGATGAGCTTGATGATGTGATGCGTCTCTGGCAGGTTTTCGCAGGACGTGCCATCGCGTTCGACCAGATAGGGAATTGCGTCCATGCGCAGCGCGTCTACGCCCATGTCAAGCCAGAAGCGCATGGCTTTAAGGACTTCTTCAATAACCAATGGGTTATCGAAGTTGAGATCGGGCTGATGCGAGAAAAACCGGTGAAAGTAGAAGGCCTTGGCGGTGTCGTCCCAGGTCCAGTTGGACTTCTCGGTGTCGGTGAAGATGATGCGGGCGTCTTTGTACTTCGCGTCGGTCGAGGACCAGACGTACATGTCGCGCGTGGGCGAGCCGGAAGGCGCGAGACGCGCGGCCTTGAACCACGGATGCTGATCGCTTGTGTGGTTGACGACCAGTTCGATCATGACCTGCATGTTGCGCTGGTGCGCGGCGTCGAGAAACAACTTGAAATCGTTCAGGGTTCCGTAGCACGGATTGACGTCGACGTAGTTGGCAATGTCGTAGCCGTCGTCGCGCAGGGGCGAGGGGAAAAAAGGCAGAAGCCAGATGCAGGTGATGCCCAGATCCTGCAGGTAGTCAAGGCGCGTGAGAAGGCCGGGGAAGTCGCCGATGCCGTCGCCGTTGGAATCAGCAAAGGCGCGGACATGAAGCTCATAGATGATGGCGTCTTTGTACCAGAAGGGGTCTAATGTGCTTGCCGGCTTCTTCACATTTGCTCCTCCGGATGGATTGGGTGCATGATAGTCCGCATGTGCAATTAAGGCATAGTGTGAGGCCCGGCTGCAATTCGGTAAAATGCGGGCCATTCCGCCATCGTGACCAGAGTCGCGGGACGCGGTAAATATGTAAGATGCAGGACCTTCAAGGCGGGGCTCATTGCCGGGCGGAAAGTATGCGGATGATTTCTCGGAAAATATACACAGAGACCGGCAATTCAACCGGCCTTTGAACCGCGTCCGGCAGCCTTAGACGCAGGAGCCCGGATTTGGCATAGGGTAATACTAGAGCGCAATTCCACAAGGGGATCCTGCGCTGTTCGATGCAATGCAACGGGGGCTGAAGCCGGCCGGCCCTTTGGGTGCGTCTTTGGCACACGACCCGGAGGGTACCCTGGTCGTGACCTGATACTTCCCGGCTTTGCATTTGAATTCTTCAGCAGGCCGTAAAGTCGTACCCTTAAATAGATCGCATTTTGAAACGTGCTCTCGTTTTCAGAAGGAATTTCATGTCGCGAACCCGGATCTGCGCCGTCATCATCGCGCTCTGGCTGCCGATTATCTGCATGGCGGCCGTTGAGATGCCTCACCCGATAGTCGTGGGCTATGTGTTTCCGCAGGATGCCGCACTGGCGCCGGGGCAAATTGACCCCCATAGCGTAACTCGGATCAATTACGCGTTTGCGAACATCAGGAATGGGCGCATGGTTACCGGCTTTGCTTCGGACAAACAGAACTTTGCCTACCTTACAGGGCTGAGAAAACAGAATCCTTCGTTCACCGTTCTTGTCTCGGTTGGCGGATGGCTGTGGTCGGCCAGTTTTTCTGACGTCGCGCTTACGGCCGAGAGCAGGAGCGTGTTTATCGAGAGCGTGATGGACTTTATTGCCCGCTATGATCTGGATGGGCTCGATGTGGATTGGGAGTATCCAGGGATGGCGGGAGCGGGCCATCGCTTCCGCAGTGAGGACCGGCGGAATTTTACGCTGCTGCTGAAAGAGCTTCGCAAGCGATTCGATCAGGAGACAGGTAAGAGTCATAGGAGGCTTTATCTCACCATTGCCGCCGGAGCAGGAGACGACTTTCTGGTTCATACGGAAATGAAGAAGGTGCAGGAGCACGTGGACACCGTGAACCTTATGGCTTACGACTATGTCGAGCCTGGCGACGATCCGCTCACGGGGCATCATGCTCCGCTATTTGGGAATCCGGCAGATGTGAGGAACTATTCGGATGACGCGTCTGTCCGGGCCTTTGAGCAGGCTGGAGTGCCGGCCGGGAAGATACTTCTCGGGGTTCCATTTTACGGTCACGTATGGGGAGAGGTGGCTGACCGCGATCATGGTTTTCTTGAGCCGGGCAAAGCGGTGCCGAATGCCTATGCTACCTATGGCGTTATTACCGGGACAATGCTGAACCAGGGGTTTGTTCGATATTGGGATCCGATCGCTTCTGCGCCCTATTTGTATAACTCTGAGAAACATATTTTCGTATCCTTTGATGACCCGGAGTCGATTGCGGCGAAATGCCGCTATGTTGTATCTCATAAACTTGGAGGAGTGATGTTCTGGGAGTACTCCGGCGACCCTGCCGGAGTACTCCTGGGAGCGATCAACCAGTCACTTTCATCCCCCGCTCCCGCGGCCAGGAATTAGAACGTGATCTTTCCGTGAACCTGGAGCAGGCGCTGGGTAACGGCTGCACCCTGGAATGACCCATGGGGGCCGGTGGGCGGAGCGACGGCGCTCTGGATCTGGCCGAAGGAGCCGAGGTTCTGCCGCACGCTCTGGCCGCTGGAGAAGCCGGACTGGATGGCCGCGTTGCCGGCGGCGGTAAATGCGCTATTCTAGAGGAGCGCGCCCGTAGCTCAGCTGGATAGAGCGAACGCCTCCGGAGCGTTAGGTCGGGAGTTCGAATCTCTCCGGGCGCACCATTCATCCTCTTCCATAGTCTATTCGGCTGTCGTCTCCGCAACCACTGTCCGATGTAGAGCGGGAACCTGTCTTGGCATGATGACCCAAGCGGCGCAACCTATATCTTTCCAAGTTCAGTTCCTCTCCGCGAGCTACTTTCCGACAGGTCCCTCAGCGGCCAGCATTTAGACTGGAAAGCGTGGCTCTGCGCACCATGCACAGCAGGGCCCGGACAAGGCTCAAATGCATCCCAGTTCTTTCTTTTCGGCCGCCCAAATTCTTTGGACCCTAACCTTTGCGTCGCAGCTTGTTTTGCTGGTGGTACTGCTCGGCCGCGACCGGGCCAAGCGTTTTCCCTGGTTCACCACCGCCATTTCACTCACCGCCCTGCGCATACTGGCCCTGAAACTGCTTTCCGGCCGCATGCCGACGCTCACCCTCGACGCCATCTTCATTGTGATGGCCGACTTGTCCGCCATCGTGGCTGTGTTGGTGGTCGTCGAAATGGGCAGGCGCGCCTTCGCTCCGGTGCGGCGCATGACGTGGCTGGCAGGAGCCTTGGGTATCCTGCTGCCGGCTCTCGTCGTGCTGGTTGCATGGGGACCATGGCCGCCCTTGCAGAGCCTCGCTGCGGGCTCCTATCTTGCCAATTTGCGCCTGATGCAACTGGGCGCGCAAAAGCTCGATATGCTTGTCGACCTGCTTACCGTCGAGCTGGGCCTGCTTGTCGTCCTCCTCGGCCGGCGCTATGGCGCGGGCTGGCGCAGCCATACACAGCGCATTGTCATCGGACTTTCCACCGCGTCGTGCACGCAACTGGCTGTGCAGGCCATCTGGCAGTTTATCGCCCGCAGCGCCACTCCCCACTCGCAGGCGGAGTACGACCGCATCATGGGTTTGCGCGACAAGATGTTCAACGCAAACGGCGCGATTTACATTGCAATTGTCATCTGGTGGATCGCCTGCCTGTGGATGGACGAGCCCGGCGCCAACGCAGCAGATCCGCCGCACGGCCTCAGCCCCAAGCCGGAGTATGTGCTCACGGAAGATGCAGAAGCGGCCGAACAGGCGGCGAATGCGGAGCCAGTCGACACACCGGGTGAAGCGGAACCGGAGCCATAGGAACAGCGTGCGGGGCTGAGCGAGGTCAACGGCTCACTACCCCCTAACCCTTGATCCCTAACCCCTAGATGTGGCAGCTCGCCTGGCCGCGTTTCTCCAGGTACTTCTGGTGGTACTCCTCGGCGCGCCAGAAGGTCTGGGCAGGCTCGACCCTGGTGACAATCCGCTTGGGCTTGAATCGGCCCTCGGCCGTAAGTTGCTCAAACTTTGCCTCTGCCTCCGCCTGCTGCTCGGGGGAGTGGAAGAAAATGGCCGAGCGATACTGCGTACCCCAGTCCGGACCCTGGCGGTTCAGCGTGGTCGGATCGTGGAGCGTGAAGAATGCGTCCAGAAGCTGCTCATAGCTCACCTTGGCGGGATCGAAGTCCAGTTCCACCACTTCCGCGTGCCCGGTCGAGTCGGTGCACACGTCCTTGTAGCTGGGACGTTCGAGGCTGCCGCCTTCGTAGCCAACCGCCGTCGCCGTCACGCCTGGAATGGCCGCAAACGCCGCTTCCACGCCCCAAAAACATCCTGCCCCAAACGTTGCTTTTTCGGTGCTCATCTTGTTGAGATGCTCTGACCCGGTCAACGGTAACAAATTCTGGCCTGCGCCTGGGCCCATTACACTAGAACTCGATGACCCGAAATTTGTTCGACGCTCCCGACTCCTCAGCCCCGCACCCATCAGTGCAGGACGGCTGGTTAACTGCTCACTGCGACGGGGGATCCCGCGGCAACCCCGGGCCTTCCGGCTACGGCGCCGTGATCGAAGATCCGCAGGGACGCATCGTCGCCCGGCTGGCGCAGTTCCTGGGCATCCAGACAAATAACTTCGCGGAGTACTCCGGCCTGCTTGCGGTGCTGCAATGGGCAATCGAGAACGGTGCGAAGCGCCTCCGCGTGGTGTCCGATTCCGAGCTCATGGTCAAACAAATGAAGGGCCAGTACAAGGTTGCGAGCCCTGGATTGCGCCCACTCTATGAGCAGGCGCGCAGGCTGGCTTCGCGTCTGGAGAAATTCGAGATGCGCCACACGCTGCGTGGAGGCAACCAGGAAGCTGACCATCTGGCCAACGAGGCCATGGACAAGGGGATGGGCAAGCCGGCGAGTCAGCCAGTCAGCGATTCAGCCAGTCAGCCCAGTCACGGCGCTCACACGGCAGCGGGTCCAATCGGCGTGAGCAAACCGGCTGCCAAGGCTCCTCGGCAGGTGATTGAAGGCTACGTGAAAGATGGGGTGGTGCACCTGCTGGAGGGCGAGCTTCCCGACGGCATCTTCGTAAAAGTCATTCGCGAATAAGAGCTCAAGGCTGTTTCAGCCTCCCGTGCTCAGGCGCGCCGGATATTTGAAAGCTACAATCGCGCCACTGGTAATGCGCACGCAAACCCTGATGCGCAGCAATTCCCGGGCACGGCTACGCGGCATGTCCAGCCATTGCCCTATGCCGACGTGCTTACCTGCTTCTACACCTTCCGTCCCAGGTCGTTCCGCCAAGCGTGTCCATCGCGCTCCAGGAGCCGGTCCGAGCACTCCGGACCCCACTTGCCCGCGAAGTAATTTGGGAAGACTTCCGGCTTCTTCGACGCCCAGGCATCAAGAATCGGCGTGTATAGCGCCCATGTTGTTTCCACACCGTCGCGGTGAGCGAAGAGTGTCTGATCGCCCAGCATCGCTTCCAGAAGCAGCCGTTCATAGCCGTTGGCGCTCGACTTGCCAAAGGCCGCCTCGTAGTCGAAATCCATGTTCACCGGGCACACAGACATGTCCGACGACGTGGGCACCTTGGCGCCGAAGCGGAGCGCGATGCCTTCATCCGGCTGGATGCGAATGGTGAGCAGGTTGGGCTGAATTTCCTGGCACGGACCGCTGTGCTGCATCCGACTAAAGATGAGCAGCGGCGGCTGTTTGAATTGGATACTGACCTCGGTGGCCTGCTGCTTGAGCCGCTTGCCTGCGCGCAGATAAATGGGCACGCCAGCCCAGCGCCAGTTCTCAATTTCGAGGCGGATTGCTGCGTAGGTCTCCGTCCCTGAATCGGGATTCACCCGCTCCTCATCGCGATAGCCCACGACGCGCTGGCCTTTGACGACGCCGGGACCATACTGCCCGCGCACCGTGTTGAGGATCGGGATGGGCGGAATAGCCTGCCACACCTTCAGCTTTTCGCGCCGTACGCTCTCTGCTTCGAAGCTCGAAGGCGGCTCCATGGTGACAAAGCTCAGCAACTCCATCATGTGGTTCTGCACCACATCGCGCAAAGCGCCTGCCTTCTCATAAAACGGCCCACGCCCTTCGACACCCAGCGTTTCTGCCGCGGTGATCTGCACGTGGTCAATGTAATTGCGGTTCCAGATGGGTTCGAAGATGCCGTTGGCAAAGCGGAATACCAAGATGTTCTGGACCGTTTCCTTGCCCAGGTAGTGGTCGATGCGGAATACCTGATTCTCGTGGAAGACGGCATTCACCTGGTGATTCAGTTCGCGCGCCGAATCCAGATCGTGGCCGAAGGGCTTCTCAATCACCACTGCTGTCTTGCCGCGCTCAGGATGCGCCATGCCCTGCGCACCCAGGTTCTCAACGATGCCGGCAAAGAACTCCGGCGCTGTGGCCAGATAGAAAAGCCGGTCCCCGCCGAGGCCCTTTTCCTGGTCAATCCGCTCTAACTCCGCCTTAAGTCTGGCATAACTTTCTGGGTCGTCGAAGTTAAGAGGAAAGTAACTGATATGCTTGACAAACTCTTCCAGCTTGGGGTCGTTGTTGTCGACGCCGCCAAACTGCACAATGCCGTCGCGCATATCTTCGGCAAACTCGTCGCCCAGCGGGCGGCGTGCGACGCCCACGATGGAAAACTTATCGGGCAGGAGGTTGTTCTGGCGCAGATGAAACAGCGCCGGCAGCAGCTTGCGCTTCGTCAAGTCGCCCGAAGCGCCGAAGATCACCAGGATCCCAGGATCGGGAATCGTTTCGCGCCCGTGAGGCACCTTGGACAGATCCTCAGGCTTAACACTCATCTGCATCGTTGCCATCGTCGAGTCTCCTAAGCTGATTTCGGTCAGCTTGCAGTTCGCAGTTCTTAGTTCACAGTTCGCAGCCCTCTGGCGCTTCACCCTTCGTGCTCATAGCCTGCTTCGACCGATCAGTCTGTCCAGCCTTCTGCAGTTCCAGAATATGAACTGCGAACTAAGAACTATGAACTTGTTACTCAGTCTTTCTTCACCGCGTGTCCGCCAAACGCGTTGCGCATAATCGCGAGCATGCGGTCGGTGAAGTTATTTTCTTCGCGCGATCGGATGCGGCGCATGAGCGACTCGGTAATAACCGGTGCGGAAACATTCAGATCGATCGCCTCTATCACGGTCCAGCGGCCCTCGCCCGAGTCCTCGACAAATGCTTCAAGGCCATCCAGTGTGGGATTCTTCTTGAGCGCGTCGGCCGTCAGATCCAGCAGCCAGCTGCGCACCACGCTGCCATAGCGCCATATCTCGGAAATCTGCGGCAGGTCCAGGTGGAAGTCCTGCTTCTTCTCCATGATGGTAAAGCCCTCGGCAAAGGCTTGCATCATGCCGTACTCAATCCCGTTGTGAATCATCTTCACAAAATGCCCGGAGCCACCGGGGCCAACGTGGCCCCAACCCTTGTCAGGGGCCGGCGCCAGCGTTTCGAAGATGGGGCGAAGATACTCGACTGGGTCCTGGTCGCCGCCAATCATCATGCTATATCCCTCTTTCAAGCCCCACACTCCGCCGGAAGTTCCTACGTCCACAAAGTGGAAGTGCTTGGCGGCAATCTCGTCGTGACGGCGCATCGTGTCTTTGTAATTCGAATTACCGCCGTCGATGAGAATATCTCCTGGATTCAAGTGCGGCTCGAGCTTGGCGATGGTGTCGTCTACAGGCTTGCCTTGCGGCACCATGATCCAGATCGCCTTGCGGCCTTTCAATTTGGCAGCCAGATCATCGAGCGTCGATGCACCCACATTGCCGGATGCCGTCAGCCTAGCCACCGCGTCTGCGCTGAAGTCGAAGCCCACTACCTGGTGACCGCCTAGGCGCAGCCGCTCCGCCATGTTACCGCCCATTTTGCCTAATCCGATCAACCCTAGTTGCATATCGCCTCCATTCTAGATAACTCCCAAACTCGCAAGACTGGCTCCCAGAGCACTCTCGCCTTCAAATCGAATTCCCTTCATTCCCACGGCTACAGCACCGGCCACATTCTCCTGGCGGTCGTCGATGAAAAGAATCCGCTCCGGCAGACGGCCCAGAATATCCAGAGCCCGCTTGTAAATCGCGAGGTCGGGCTTGCGCAGCCCCAGATAACACGAACTAAGTGCAACCTGCACCAGCCCGCGCACCCCGAACTTGTCGAATCGATACTCGTTTGTCTCGCGGGCTTCGTTGTTAAGGGCCCCAACCAGGCATTTGTCTGATGCAGTCAGCTCGGCGAGGATTCGCAAAGCCCCGTCGGGAAGCACCTTCGACTGGGCCAGCATGAATTCAAAAAACTCGTCGCGGGTAAAATTGCGCGGCTCGTAAAAGACAGTTGTATCCAGATAAGCCTTGAGGGGAATGATGCCCCGCTCCCAGGCGTCGTAGGCAGCGGCGTGCCGGGCCTCAAAGGCCGCGCGATCCAAGTGAAAATGCTCCATGGCAGCCGCGCGCTCGCCCTGATCCCAACCGTTGGTGAGCAGCACTCCGCCTACATCGAAAAGGATCACGTCGAAGGGGAACATCGGCGCCTTTCACTCTATGTTTCCGTCATGAATTCCTGATGAAGCTATCTGCAATCGTGCCGCGAATCGTGGACCTCCCCACGCGTCGCCGGCAGGCTTTTCCTAAGCCGGGTTCGCTGACCCATCGCCGCATTGGTACTTCGCCTCGATGGCCAGCACTTTCTTGAACCGCCGTGTAAATCGCTCTTCGTTGGAAATGAATTTGGCCCGGATAAATGCGTCCACCAGTTCGAATGCCAGAGAAGGGCCAATGATGCGCGCGCCCAGCACAATCACATTCATATCGTCGTGTTCCACGCCCTGGTGCGCCGAGTAAGTATCGTGACACATGCCGGCGCGAATTCCGGGAATTTTGTTGGACGCGACGCACACGCCAACACCTGAGCCGCAGATCAGAATGCCTCGCGGCGCATCGCCACGTTTCAACGCCAGGCCAACCCTCTCGGCAAAGTCAGGGTAGTCATCCAGCGGATCGACTTTGTAGGCGCCCAAGTCCACGATCTCGTGGCCGGCTTTTTCCAGGTAAGCACGGACCTCCTCCTTGAGAGGAAACCCTGCATGATCCGAACTGATTACGAGCTTCACGATGCACTCCTTCGGAGATGAGGGAAAAGGGAGGAGGGAAGAGGGAGAAAAATAGAAAAACAAACGATCATGACTGCAACTTGCTCATAATCGCTGCCAGCATGCGGCCAACCTCAAGAGAAAGTTGTTCCGCTTTGATCCTCTCTTCGTCCGCTCCAAATCCCAGTCCTCCCGCGATTACCATTTGTGTTTGAACTTCGCAGTTTGAGCCGCGTGCGTGTCCAAGAAACTGAACGTACTCCCCTGTGGTTGCTCTTCCATACCCTTCTGCAATGTTGCTGGCTACTGAAACGGACGCTCGCCGCAGCTGATTTGTTAGTCCGAACCGTTCATCCGCAGGGAAGTTGGAGGTGAGCTTGTAAACGGCCATCGTCATCTGGATAGACCTTTGCCACACAATAAGATCCCTAAAAGTCTCTCCCATGCTCTGCCTCCTTGAAACCTACGATCATCGTGGCCGGGGGCATTCACCTCGCGGTTGACAAGAGCTCCATGATTTCGTAGCTGAGTTCATCGCCCTCCGGGCGCATTCTGTGGCGACGAAATGGTCGCAAATGTGTTCGCGCCAGAGCAGACAAGTATTCCCGATATTCCTCATCCGTCACGTTTGCCTGGCCCAGAAAGCAATTCTACAGACACGCTCCACAGTTCCCTTCTCCCTTTTTCCCTCCTCCCTTCTCCCTGGTCTCACTTCACCAGCTTTTTGGCCCGCGCCGCAATATTCGCCGCGCCAAAGCCAAGTTTCTCGAGCACAATCTTGCCCGGCGCCGATGCACCAAACCTGTCCAGGCCAACCACGTCGCCGTCCAGACCGACATATTTCCACCAGCCGAGTGTCGCGCCTGCTTCAACGGTGAGTTTGGGCACGCCCGCAGGCAGCACGCTGGCCTTGTATTCCGCCGACTGCTCTTCGAAGATTCTCCAACTGGGCATGCTTACTATACGCGCGCTGATGCCCTCGCCGGCGAGGAGTTTTGCCGCCTCCAGTGCTGCCGAGACCTCAGAGCCCGTGGCGATGAGCACGACCTTCGCGCCGTCTGCATCCTGCAGCACGTATGCGCCCTTGCTCACGCCGCCGTAGACGTCCACAGCGGCCGGATCGATCACCGGCAGATCCTGGCGGCTCAGGGCGAAGAAGCTTGGCCCCGTGCGTTCGAGAGCCAGCCGCCACGCCGCCGCGGTTTCGTTGGCGTCCGCGGGACGAAAATCGGTAAGGCCGGGCACGGCGCGCAGCATCATCAGGTGCTCAACCGGCTGGTGTGTGGGGCCGTCTTCACCCAGGCCTATGGAATCATGCGTGAAGACAAACAACGAACGAATCTTCATCAGTGCGGCCAGGCGCATGGCCGGCTTGCAGTAATCGGAGAAGGTGAAGAAGGTCGATCCGAACGGAATCAAACCGCCATGCGCAGCAATCCCGTTCACCGCCGCGCACATGCCAAACTCGCGCACCCCGAAGAACACGTTCCGCCCGGCGGGATCGACGTGGAAGCTGGCGCCCGGCTTGAAGATTGTCTTGGTGGAAGCGGTCAAATCCGCCGCGCCGCCAAACAATTCCGGCACCAATTCGGAAAGAGCGTTCATTACCGCTCCGCCGGCATTGCGGGTCGCAACGGGCTTGCCCGCTGGATAAGAGGGGATAGCTTTGATCCAGCCGGCCTTGCGAATATCGCTCTGCGTGCGTTCAAACTCCGCGGCCAGCTCAGGATTGGCCGCTTTATAGCCTTCGAACTTCTTGTTCCACTCGGCTTCAAGCTTGGCGCCGCGGTCGATGGCCTTGCGCCAGTTGGCGAGCGCATCTTCCGGCACGTAGAAGCTCTGGTCCTCAGGGAAGCCGAAGAACTTCTTGGTCGCGACAACGGCTTCCGCGCCCAGCGCCTCGCCATGCACCTTGTTGGTGCCGGCCTTGGGGCTGCCATAGCCAATCACCGTGCGCACGGCAATAAACGAGGGCCGCTCGGTTTCAGCTTTCGCATTCTTAATGGCCTCTTCAATCGCCTTTAGATCGTTGCCGTCTTTCACGCGCTGCGTATGCCAGTGGTAGGCCTTGAAGCGCTCCAGAACATCGTCGTTGTAACTCAGCTCGGTCGGTCCGTCGAGCGAAATCAGGTTGTCGTCGTAGATCCAGATGAGCTTGCCGAGTTTCAGCGTTCCGGCCAGAGCGGCGGCCTCGTGGCTCACGCCCTCCATCAGGTCGCCATCGCCGCACAGCGCAAAAGTGTGGTGATTCACAATCTCAAAGCCCGGCTTGTTGTAGATAGCTGCCAGGTGGCTCTCCGCAATGGCCATGCCGACAGACATGGCGATGCCCTGTCCGAGGGGGCCGGTGGTAACCTCCACGCCTTCGGTTTCGCCGTACTCGGGGTGCCCGGGGGTCAGCGATTCCCATTGTCTGAAACTCTTCAGGTCGTCAAGAGAAAGCTTGTAGCCGGAAAGATAGAGCGACCCATAGAGCAGCGCCGAGGCGTGGCCGTTGGAGAGCACGAACCGGTCCCGGTCTACCCACTTCCAATGCTTCGGATTGTGCTTCATCAGCTTGTGATAGAGCAGGTAAGCAATGGGCGCGCAGCCCAGTGGAGCGCCCGGATGGCCGCTATTGGCCTTTTCAACCGTGTCCACGGCTAGCAGCCGCAATGTGTCGATGGATAGCTCGTCGATTGAAAGTCCCGCTATGCTTGAAGTCATAAAGTTGTACTTATCCTCTCCAGGTCGTTCCAGTCCGGATTTTTCCGGTCCACGCGTTCTCGGTCCAGGTCTTGGTATTGCCGTTTCAACCCGTCATTCCTCTTCAACTTTCACCACCACATTGTAACCAAGCCAGGTGTTCTGCTCCGTCCAATGCAGGGTCCACTCCAGCTTGCCGCCTGCAACTCCAGCGGCAATCTCCGCGCTGAACCCCGCGCTGCCCAGGCTGTGGCTCATGGTTGTCTGCGTCGTCTGCCAGCCGTCCGCGGTCCACATGAGGTCAAATCTCTTTTCATCCAGGATGCGCAGCGTCTCTCCCGGCGCAATTCTATGAAATGGGCGCTTTTGGGTGTAGATTTCAAGGTCGTGGCGCCGCTTTTTCCTGCCTTTCGGCTCGCAATACCTCCCGTAGACTGCGTCAATGCGGTCGAAGACTTTGCCATCGACCGCCGAACGCAGCAGCTTGAGATACTCCGCGTGCGCCCAAACCAGCGGAACCGCCGAACCGCCGGGCATACCCAGCTTCAGGCTGGTTCCGGGCATGTTCGCCTCATCCCACACCTGCTCGGGCATCATCTGGCCGGCAGTGGCAAAGCGCTCATAAGTCCTGATCAGTTCAGTAATGTCATTTCCCGCCGCCAGTTCATAGTGGGCGCGTTCGCCGGTCAGAAGCGGCCACACACGCCCCTGGCCCCATCCCTGGAACGGGCCGCCGTCGGGGCGGTCGCCGTATCCGTCATAGTTGTAGCGCAGCCAGCCGGGGCCCTGGGGAAGTCCCTTCTTCAGCACCGCGTCCACCACTTTCAGCGAGTCCACCATGAGCGGATCGTCAGCTCTTCGCACGCCGTAGCGCACCAGCTCCAGAAACCCCGCGTCGATGATCTCTCGCGCCTCGAACTCTACGCGCGTCCCTGGCGGCCGGTTTTGCAGGCGAATGGTCTCCCTGCCGCAGTCCTCGCAGGCATAGGCTTCGCCCGTCTCTGGCGGACGAATGCGCATGTAATGGCGTTTCACTTCCGGAAGCAATACGCCGTTGTTGGTCACCGTCCAGTCTTCCAGGTGCTTCTCGATCCAGTCGGCATACTCCTCCAGAAACTCCGCTAATTCCATTGAGTCGTGCGCCCGCGATATATCTGCCGCGCATATCAAGCCGGCAATCACCGCCGCCAGCGTCGATGGCGAGTAGCCCGCATTCTCTTCCCAGCGTTCCTGGTTGGTGATGGGCGCATGACGCACCAGGAACCCCGCGGCCCGCTCCACAAACGGAAACATATGCAGATCGCCCAGCGCGTCCGCCTTCCACAACCGCCAGGCCAGAATGATCGGAAACGCCACCTCGTCCAGTTGCAGGCCGCGCCAGTAAGGGGTTCCGTCGATCCAGAAATTCTGGGCGAAGCCTCCGTCCGGCTGCTGCGTGCAGGCCAGGTAAACCAGCGCACGGCGAGCCGTCTCTGCGCGCCCGCAGGCGAGCAAGGCCGACGCCGTCTGCACCATGTCGCGGGTCCACACCAGGTGGTATCCGCCCAGGTCGTCGTCCCCTTTGGATTGACCCCATGGAATAGAAGCCGAGGCTACAAAGGCTCCTGAGTACGTCTTGTCCTCATGCGCCAGCAGCACGTTGTGGCTTGCGCCCATGAGCTTGCCGCCATCGCAGGCCTTGGCCGCCAGAAACATCGGATTGGCCGCGCGCTTCCACTGGGTAATGTAACGGGCCCGGTGCTCCGCAAACGGCGTCGCCAGCGACCCCACTGTTTTCTGCGCCGCCGTATGATGGCCCGCGCCGATGCCGAACGCAATCGTAAACTCGAGCGCCTCGTCCCTGCCCATCCCGTCCAGGTCCAGCTCGCCCATCACCGCAATGTTGCCGTCCGTCGCCGAGCCAAACTCCCAATCCATGTGGAAGTTATCCATCAGGTCGCGCCATCCGTCGCTCGCGCCTACAAATCCGCAGCTCACCCGCGAGAATCCGATCCCGGATGGACCGCAGTGGGCCGCCATGGCCAGCGAATACTGGTTCTTCCACGCCATGAGCACCTTGCGGCCGGCAAGGTCCAATGCCCGCGCCGAGTTGCCCGCCCCGCCGCCATCCAAATGCGGCGCGAGCAGCGCATAGACCTTGAGACGCGGCAGCAGGTCGGCGTCCCCTTCAATGCGCACATGGTTCAGAATCACCCCGTGGTGGGGATCGCAGATGATCTCCTTGGTGAGCGTATAGCGCCCCTCTGGATCGCGGTTTATGTACCGCACCCCCAGCGCCTCTTCATCGATGTACTCGAAGGTCGTGCGCAAGTCGCGCTTTTCCTCGTGGAGAAACGTCTCGCCGTCGGTGACCAGGAACTCCATGTCCCGCACCTGGGCGCGGTCGATGGTGGGGTGGTAGACCTCGTTGAGTATTCCGTGCGAGCACGTAAACCAGATGCGGCTCGACGCCGCGTAGGCAGTTCCCACCGCATCTTTTATGCTGGAAGTCCACCGCGGCTCGCAGCCCGGACCGCCAAACGCCTCGCCGTGCTGTTCAAGCCACCGGTACAACGGCTCTTTGCTCATTGTCGAATTCACTCATTTCAAATTGGGGAGATTGGAGACCCGGGCGCGAGCACACGAGCGAAGGCAGGAAAGGCGCGCAATGCCGTCCATTGTATCGATGTTCCCCTGGTCAAGAAGGTTTCAGTCCGGCAAATTTTCCATCCCTTATGAGCCGGCAATTCCTCGCACCCTCCCTGCGCCTTCTCGCATCCAAACATACGGCCACGCAAAAGCGCGTGAAAATTGGATTTAACCTTCTCCATCTGTTGGCCCAGCCGAGCGCCGGGCCGAATCCCACAGGTACAATTTCAATCGAAGGAGATTTCCCCAATGGCCTACGAACTTCCACCACTTCCTTACGACTACGCCGCGCTCGAGCCTTATATCGATGCGGAGACCATGAAGCTGCACCACGACAAGCACCACCAGACCTATATCAACAATGTAAACGCCGCCCTGGCCAGCCACCCTGACCTCGCTGCCAAGTCCGTCGACGATCTCATCCGCGGCCTGGCCGATGTGCCGGAAGACATTCGCGGCGTGGTCCGCAACAACGGCGGTGGCCACTCCAACCACACCGCCTTCTGGACGCTGATGGGTCCTGTAGGATCGGCCGGCATCGGGGGCGCGCCATCCGGCGCCATCGCCGGCCAGATCTCGGCCGATTTCGGCGACTTCGAAGCTTTCAAGAAGACGTTCAATGAGACCACCGCGAAGCAGTTCGGTTCCGGGTGGGGATGGTTGGTGTTCACAGGCGGCAAGCTGAAGGTGATTACGACAGCCAATCAGGATTCGCCGCTCAGCCAGGGACTCTATCCGATCCTGGGCAACGACGTGTGGGAACACGCCTACTACCTCAAGTACCAGAACCGCCGGCCCGACTACCTTGCCGCCTGGTGGAATGTTGTCAACTGGGCGGAGGTCAACAAGCGGTTTGGAGTGGCGAGAGGTTGAACAGCAGGGACTACGGGCCAAGGACTAGAAGTTCAAACCCAACGTTTCGGCTAATCTTCAGAATGGGTGCCCCAGGTTTCGTCCACCGCCGCGGATGAGACCTGGGATCCCGCCAAATCCAATCTGTCATCCTGAGCGAAGCGCACCTCAGCGGAGCCGAAGGACCTGCTTCTTGTTTTCACCGGCCCCGCGCCTCTCCGCAACTACCCCACTCCAACTCGCGTCTAATGAAGGGTGAAGATGAAGCCGCGCACCCGAAATTTCGCCCTCATTGCTGTTTCCGCCCTGCTCTCGATAACCTCGCCCCATGCAATGGCCCAGTCCGGCAATTTCATCGTTGCGCAGCACGGCAAGCCGGTCGGTACCGCCACCGCAACGTTCACGGCCAACGCAAGTGGGTACGACACCACTACCGTTGTCAAAGTAGCCATGCCGGGGCTCAATTACAACTTATCCAAGACGGAGAAGCTAACCTCGACAAACAAGATCCGCCAGGTCCAGCTCAGCGCCACCGTCAACAACTCTGCCGTAAACCTGACCGCCGCGCCCGACGCCGGGCAGATTCTGCTCAGCGTTTCCGCCAACGGACGAAGCACTACCGCCCGTTTTGCAATGCACCCCGGCGCCGTCTTTTTTCCTGACTTCGACCCCGGCGCATTCGATACTCTTCTCGCTCTGGCCGTTAAGCAGAACAATCGTGGGCTGTGGGCCATCATTCCCAAGCAGGTTGGCGCCCAGGCTGGCTCCATCGTACCCGTCCTGCTTGCCACCTATGCCGACCTCGACGGTACCCTGGACGGAAAGCCGATCACCGTGCACCACCTGGAAGCGACCATCGGGAGCGCCAAATCCCAGATCTTCTCCGGCCCGCAGAACCAACTCCTCCAGGCCGAGTTGCCACAGCAAGGCTTCGCGTTGGTGCGCAAAGGCTTCGTCCTCACTCCGCCCGCCAAAGCCGGAGCCCCACCCGAAGCTCCGCAAGCCGCGCCCGCAACGCCTCCAACACCCCTCCAGCAATAGGTTATGGTCTGTCATCGTGAGCGAAGCGTTATCGAGCGGAGTCGAACAATCTGCTTCTGGCCCGGTTGGCTCGGGTTTTGATTCCTTGCCCATTTTCGTTTTTGCGGTAGCCCTCCGTGCCCCATCCTTTCCGCTTTTTTCTGCGGAAAGGGTGGGACACCAATAAGCTCAGGGCCGCACTATTTCCCAAAATGCCTTAATCGTTATGCAACGAAGATCGGTCTCACAACTCTGGATCGCGAGTCCGAGAATTCTGTCAAGCAAAACTCATCTGTCCGGCTCAGCCGTGGCGTCCATTCCCAACGGGCTTACGCGCATTGAATCAATCACTTGCCAACCGCCTTCTTGTGCAGATTCTTCTTCACCCCGTATTGCGTATCGTTTCCCCCAAAACGCGCACAATGGGATTGGAAAGGATGAGCGGGCAACCGCGCTGTGAAAACCCATGACATCTAACCCACCGCCCAGGTTCCTTTCCACTCCACCACCGGGGGCAGAAAACAAGCGGGTTTCTCTTGTGAGACTGTGCGGTGTTTTCCCGATAAGCCGCATCGAATCAACCGAACCAGGCGGCAATTTGAAAATAAAAATAACGCTCCATAGCCTCAAAAGCAGCAGCATCGATTCAAGCGGTGCATCACCGCAAGAACACGCTCCCAGCTCTGGAAATTGCGAAAAATGCTGGCTAGCACACCTTCCCCGCCGCGACCGCCGAGGCCCAGGCCCACTGGAAGTTGAAACCGCCCAACCACCCCGTCACATCCACTGCTTCTCCAATGAAGTAGAGCCCGGGAACCGCGCGAGCTTCCATAGTGCGCGCATTGAGTCCATCTGTGTCCACCCCGCCGGCGGTCACTTCGGCTTTCTCGAATCCCTCCGTGCCCACGGGGTGAAGCCGCCAACTGTGCAGCCTCTGTTCATAGGTATCGAGGGCAGCATTCCCCCATCCCGCGGGCGGTGCCGTTTCCGCCAAAAACGCAGCCAGGCGCTGCGGCAAAACCTCCCGGAGCGCCTGCTTCAAAGCTGCGGCATCTCGTCGCGCCCGGGGCTGAAGAAGCGGGCCAACCACGCCGCCCGGCATTCCGGAATCGGTCGGGGAAGCGGGCCGGGAATCCGGCGCCAGATCCACTACGAGCGCATCCCCGGGACGCCAATAGGAGGATGCTTGCAAAACTGCCGGCCCGCTCAGACCGCGATGCGTCACCAGCATCTTCTCGCTGAACGGGACCGATTTCCGAGCTGTGCCTGCGGTTGCGATCACCTCTGTTGCCACTCCGGCAAGCTGCGTCCATCGCGCCTCATCGCCTCCCAGGACCAAAGGCACCAGCGCCGGACGCGGAGGCACGATCTTCAACCCGAATTGCGCGGCGATCTCGTAGCCCAGACCGGTTGCACCCATCTTGGGAATCGACAGCCCGCCCGTAGCTACGACTACCGACGCAGCGGCAAACTGCCCTGCAGAACACGCGATGCGATATCCACCAGCAGAGTCGCGCTCAACAGAAATGCCTTGGGCATTCAGCACCAGTTCCACGCCGCCCAGCGCGCATTCCGCCAGCAGCATGTCCAGTATGGCGTGCGCAGACCCGTCGCAGAAGAGCTGGCCCAGCGTCTTCTCATGCCAGGGGATGCCGTACCGGTCGACGAGTTCTATGAAGTGGCGTGGCTGATAACCGGCCAGCGCCGACTTGGCAAAATGCCTATTGTTGGAGAGAAAGTTTGCAGGTCCGCAGTGCAGATTGGTGAAATTGCATCGACCGCCTCCGGAGATGAGAATCTTGCGGCCCGGCTGTCCGCCATGCTCGAGCAGCGCTACCCGCCGCCCGCGCTGCCCGGCGGTAACGGCGCACATCAACCCCGCTGCGCCCGCACCTAGAACCAGCACATCGAATTGGCGAGGAGCCGGCGGCATCAGGTCTCGTTCAGAATAGCCGCCGAGCCGAAAAGTCCCCAAGCGGAGCAGGAAAACCGGACCGTGCCGCAACCAAGAAAAGTCGATGAGAAAATGCTTACAGCGGCGCTCCACATCAGCCACACGCCATGGCCGACTCGATCACACAAACCGTTCGCGAGAGCTACGACCGGCTCGCCGGCGAGTATGCACGGCGGCTGTTCAACGAACTCGAGAAGAAGCCGCTGGACCGCGAACTGCTCACACGGTTCGCGGTGCAAGCTACAGGCCGCGGGCGGGTGTGCGACATGGGCTGCGGTCCCGGACATGTGGCCCGCTTTTTGCACCAGGCAGGAGCGACGGTGTTCGGCCTCGACGTATCGCCCGGGATGATTGACCAGGCTCGCCGCCTCAACCCCGGCATCGACTTTCAGGAAGGCAACATGCTCGACCTGGACCTTCCGGACGAATCGCTGGCAGGAATCGCTGCTTTCTATGCCATCGTGAACATTCCGGAAACGTTGCTGCCGGTGGTTTTTCAGGAAATGGAACGAGTGCTGCATCCCGGCGGCTTGCTGGTGCTCGCTTTCCACATCGGAGACGAGGCGCTGCACGTGGAAGAACTCTGGGGACAGCCGATCTCCATGACCTTCTATCTCTTTGAGCCATCGGGAATCCGTCAGCTCCTGGAAGCTGCAGGATTCGAAATCGAGGAGACCGTCGAGCGAGATCCCTATGCGCCGGATGTGGAGCATCAAACCCGACGAGCCTATATCCTCGCTCGCAAACCTGCCAGGACTGCAAGCGCCGGCGCCTGATTGCTAACCCCTAACCCCTAACCCCTAATCCCTGTTTTATCCATCATCGCGGAACATCGGATGCGGGATCAGGCGGCGATAATCTTCCTGGTGGGCTCCATCCAGGCAGGCTTCGATGATTTCCCTGCCCAGCGGATCGAGGTCCGGCACCAGGAACTGCTTAAGCTCTCCGGCAAAAAACTCACGCCACTGCCGCGCGCCTTCCTCGTACACATCGAGGCCGCCCTGAATCTGTTCTTCCACGGCCAGAAACACGCGGGGGATCATCGATCCTTCAATTCGCAACTGGTGGGGAATGTAACCCAGCAGAGGGCAAATCGCTTCGCGCACCTGCTCGCGGGCAAACTTCGCGCTGCCGCGGCGCGCCAGGTATTCGCGCGCAATCCATTCTGCCATGAACCCAATTTTCCATGCGCCGATGTGCTGGTTCGGCAGCAGCACGTAGCGGGTCTCCGGCGTCTCAACGATCTGGCGCAGCAGCAAATTCGCCTGGTCCACACGGCGGCCGGTGGCAAACGCCCAGTACGATCCCACGCCCTCGCTCTGCATCCCTACGCACAACTGCGTTTGAATGCTCGGATTTGCATGACCCCGGGGAGCCACCAGCCTCCACAGCCAAGCCAGCGCCGGGCTGAGCACGTGAATCATCGCCAGAATCCCGTAAAGCTGGCTGTCGCGGTGCGTCGCCGGGCAGCGAACCCCGAAGCTTCGCACATCAACCCTTTGCGGACCGTCCAGAATGTCTTCAAGCATGCGCCTGGGCAAGATTACCCGTGGATTGGGGCACAGCTTCCCAGGCGCATCTTCCACGTGCTCCCAGGTCAGGCAGGTTCCTCCAGGGACGATGTAGTGGTTCAGAAAAATGAGCGGCTCGGGTGGATCGATGCAAAGCCGTTCAAGATTTGGCGCGGTTCCGTAGCTATGGATATGATCCACGCGCACAAACCAGCCATTCTCGGCATCGGCAACCGTCAGCCTTCCGCTTGCGCTTTGATACGAAGGATGTGCGCAGGCCATATCGTCCGCAATCGGCCGCAAGTGGCAGGCCTCAGGGAGGTTCAAGGTCCGCTCTTCATGCGTCACCACGTTCTTGCCAATCAGCAGACGGCCGTCTTCCATGCGGTGAATGTGTTCCGTCATCTCGCTCTTGCCGCCCCCGCTGGCGCCCTCGTGCATCAGGATCAGCTGGTTCTCATACGGCGTAACCACCGCGACAGCCGCGCAGTGGTTGGTGGTCCAGCCCTCGCGTTCGCCTTTGTCCAACAGCATGGAGTAGACGCCCTTCTTGGCGCTCGGTCCCGGATAAAGGTTGTAGGCAAAAATCTCCTGGTGGGTGGCCTGCCGGTCGTGGACGACAACTTGCCGGCCGCCAAAGTGCGTATGCCGGAAGGGCGGTGCGACGAACAAAACTCCACCTGTCACTTTGAAGTCCGCACGCACCCGGCTGCGCGGGATCATCCCTTGCAAGTCGGCCAGTGCCGCCGCGAAAAACGCCGCCTGGCGGGGCACAATCAGCAAGCTGCCATACCCCAGCGCGTCTGCTCCCGCGAAGAACGGCATCGCGACAAGCTCCTGGGTCTTGAGCCAGTCCAGCGTCGCAGCCCGAGTCCGCTCGAATCCCTCGCCAAACCGCTCTTCATAGGTAGGCTTGTCCGTCGGAAGCTTGTCCCCGATCACCATCGCGTCGGGATCGCGCCGGCGCATGGCTGGATCAGGAAAATTGATCGCCAGGCCATTCCGCGCCTTGGTAATGACTGCTTCTACAATCCGCCCCAAGGTTCCCGAGCGACCGGGAGCCTGGAATACAGCCTCATATTGTCCATGGTCGTCCCGGTTGCCCAGCGTCCAATCGGTATCGCCGGACGACCGGCCCAGCGCCCAGTCCATGAGCTGCGCCCGCGTCTCCGGCGTCTGCACCAGGGGCGCTGCGCGCAGGACCGCTCGTACTGAGGGAGGCAATTCCAGATCTGCCCACCCCGTTTGAAAATCGACAAACCCGTCTGCAACCACCGGCGTCGCCATAGTCGTCTCTCCCCCTAAGAATATGTGTCAATCAGGTAATCCTGTCGAAAAGGCGGAATACGCCAGCCTGGACTCTCCCGCGAACGCAAACCGTGTGTAAGCCCAAGAAAAACCACTTTTCTTATCGCATCCCCCTGCACACTTGGCAGTGCGTCGGATCACATCGGGCGACTCGCTTTGGATCTGCAAGGCGTATCGCGCACCGCCCTCTCGCCTTTCCGGCAGAAGGGTGAGAATGCGCGAATCCCAAAAGGGTGCTTGTTTTTTGTCCCGTTTGGTCCGTCTCCACCCTTTGGATCAGTTCCTCCTCAAATTCCCGGCTGTAGACAAACGTCTAACAAAGCGATCAGAATTCTTGATCAGGGCAAATTCCCCCTTTTGAGGTCACTCGAGATGCGTCATCCCTGGGTCCGAGCCGGTCACCGCTCGTCAGCAATCATTCTTTCGCTTTCATCAGTGATCTTTGCGGGGTCGGGAAATGCGCAAACTCAATCTCCTTCGCAGCCACCACTCTACGGCGGCAACGCGGCCGAAGCCCCTCCGCAGCAACAAGGCGGATCGGCTACAGCCGGCGTCTTTGCTCCCGTCCTCGATTCAGAGCATCGCCCCATCACCGCGGGGGGATTCGTCAAGACCGGTCCCGTCATCTTCAAGGACATTTCCGAACAGGCAGGGCTGACTAAGTGGACGCACAAGATGGGCACGCCGGAGAAGCCATACATTCTGGAGACCATCGGCTCTGGTGTGGCCCTGCTGGACTACGACAACGACGGCTGGCTGGACATCTACATCGTAAACGGCTCCACGTACGACGCCCTCAACGGCAAGGCCGAACCGCCTCACGCCGCCCTTTTCCACAACAACCACGACGGAACCTTTACCACCGTGGCTGAAAAGGCCGGCGTCACCAACGACCGCTGGGGTTTTGGCGTGGCTGTGGGCGACTTTGACAATGACGGCTGGCCAGACCTCTACGTGGCCAATTACGGCAAGAACCGCCTCTACCATAACAACCACGACGCCACTTTCACCGACGTTGCGGAAAAAGCGGGCGTAACACTCGGCAACTGGTCCACGGGACCCAGCTTCGGCGACTACGATGGCGACGGGCTCCTTGATCTATTTGTGCCCGGCTACGTTCACTGGGACATGAACAATCTGCCCATCGCGGGAAGCGGCGGCGTGGGTTTTGCCAATTGCCAGTTTCGCGGTGCGCAAACCATGTGCGGCCCGCGCGGGTTGCAGGGCGAGCCGGACCACCTGTTCCACAACAATGGCGACGGGACATTTACCGACGTGAGCGAAAAGGCCGGTGTGAGCGACAAACGCCGCTACTACGGCTTCTCTTCCACCTTCGTTGACATCGACAACGACGGGAAGGTCGACCTGCTGGTCACTGACGACTCGTCGCCCAACTATCTCTACATCAACAAGGGCGATGGAACCTTTCAGGACGCCAGTTTCTACTCCGGCTTTGCTCTCAACCAGGACGCACGCGAGACCGCCTCCATGGGCCTGGCCGTCGGCGACTACATGAACAACGGGAAGCTCGATCTGTATACAACGACATTTTCCGACGACTACAAGACACTCTACCGCAACGACGGCGACGGCAACTTTGTGGACATTACGCCGCAGATGGGAATTGCGGAAGGAACCTATCCTTTTCTTAGTTGGGGCACAGAGTTTTTCGACTACGACAACGACGGCTGGAAAGACCTGATGTTCGTCAGCGGACATATTTATCCGCAGGTGGACAAACACGACTGGGGTACATCCTTCGCCGAGCGTCCGCTATTGTTCCATAACGTGGATCACGGCAAGAAGTTTGAGATCATTCCACCGGTCGAGGGCACCGGCCTGGCCGACGTGATTCCCGCCCGCGGCGCGGCCTTCGGTGACCTGTTCAACGATGGCAAGATTGACGTTGTGATCAACTGCCTTGACCACACTCCGGTGCTGCTGCGCAATGTGAATGACGACCACAACCACTGGGTTGGGCTGCTGCTCATTGGCGGTCCGAAGAGCCCGCGCGATGCTGTGGGGTCAACTGTTTACCTCACGGCCGGCGGATTGCGCCAGCGGGGCGACGTAATGAGCGGCGGCAGTTTCGAATCGTCCAATGATTTTCGCGTCCACTTTGGCCTGGGTGAAAGCACAACTGTAGAGAAGGTCGAAATTCGCTGGCCAGACGGCGCAAAGGAAACGTACAATTTGCCCAGCGTGGACCGCTATTTTGCCATCGAAGAAGGCAAAGGGCTGGTGCCCAGCGTGTATGACTCCATTGCCGCGGCACGGGCGCAAAGCAAGTCGGGCAGTCCCCAAAAAGGGAAGTAAGCGATCATAAGTCGGAAGCTATTGCCGGATTTGCTTTATGGAGGCCGAGCAGTTAGGCCGGAGCTTGTATGAGAAAGATAGCCAGCGCAGCGATTATCATTGCTGCGGCACTGCTTGCAGCGTATCGGAATGCTCCTGCCAGGGCGCAAAACCAACAGGCGCAGCAGGCCACCGACCAGCCAAGCCCCGATGCGGGAGCCTTGACTCCTCCGCCGGCTTACACGGCTCCACCGAAAGGCGCGCTGCCGGCTGAGGATACTCCCGCGCAACGTGAAGCAATCGCCCGGTGGAAAGCCAAAGCCGAGCAGGCCGAAGCCGCTGACCGCGAAGCTTATAACTCCATCGTGTCTCCCACCTATAACTTCCACTACGGCAAAGGGAACCCCTTCACTCCGGGTAACATCACCGTCCAGGGGGAGGGGTTCATCCAGCCCGGCGCGTTTCCTTCGGCGGAGTATTGCGGGACATGCCACCAGGAGGCTTACAAGCAGTGGCGCCAGGCGCTTCACTCGAATGCATTCCGCACACCCTTCTATCGCACCAGCGTCAACCTGCTTATCCGCGACAAGACCCGCGGCATCTCATTCGCCCGCCACTGCGATAGTTGTCATAACCCGATCGGCGTGTTGGGCGCGGCACTGACCGAAGATTCAAAAGTGGACCGTGCGCGCTTCGACGCCGACGGCCTTACCTGTACCACCTGTCACTCCGTGCTCAGTCTCGATTCCACCAATGGCAATGCCAGCGTGCAGATGGGCGTTCCCTCGGCACTGGTGGATGAGAACGGAGACCGCATCCCCGGCGAGGTTCCGTTTGACATGATCCTCCGCCACCCTGAGCGACATTCAAAGGCCGTCATGCACAACTTCCTGCACAAGCCGGAGTTCTGCGCCGCGTGTCACAAGGCCAACTTGCCTGACACGCTCAACGACTACAAGTTCATTCGTGCCTTCACAGCTTACGATGAGTGGCAGCAATCCAAATTCTCGCAGCGCAATCCGCTGACCTTTTACACTGCGGACTTCACCACCTGCCAGGGCTGCCACATGAAGCGCGCCGCCATCACCTTGCCTGACTACGGAGCAAAGGACGGCACGCTGGTTTCGCACCGCTGGCTGGCCGGCAATACTGCCGTTCCGTTTTACTACGGTTTCGATGAGCAGTTGAAGAAGACAATCGAGTTTCTCCGCGCCGGCAACTATCTTAATGTAGATATCTTTGGCATTCAGAAGCTCGGCAGCGAAAAGCTGATCGCCCCACTGGGCAAAGTCGCCTATAACCTTGCCCCCAGCGATGCTGTCGAAGCTTATGTCGTAATCCAGAACAAGAATATCGGCCACTCGCTCATTCCTGAGGTGCGTGACCTCTACGAAGCCTGGGTCGAATTTACGGTGAAGGACCAGACGGGCAAGGAGATCTATCACAGCGGCTTCCTCAAGCCCGACGGCATGTTAGATCCCCGCGCGCACAGCTTTACCAACCGCCCCGTCACGGACGAAGGCGAGTTTGTCGACAATCATAAGGTTTGGACTATCCACTCCGCGGCATACGACAACACCGTTCAGGCCGGTCGATCTGTACTGGTGCGCTATCAGTTCCGCATGCCTTCAGAGGTGACTGGCGCAGTAACTGTGACGGCAAAAGTGAATTACCGTCATTTGCGCCAGAGTTATCTCAATAATATCTTCGGCAAAGACGATCACCCCGCCTATCCTATTGTCGAAATTGCCTCGCGGACCCGCACTCTGAAGATCGGCGAGAACAAGCCGGAACCTGCGGACCCCAACGACAATTCCGAGTGGGTGCGCTGGAACAATCTGGGTATTTCTCTGCTCGACCAGTTCCAATACGCCGAAGCGGTCCAGGCATTCAACGAGGTGGTGAAGCTGCGTCCCGCCTACGCCGATGGCTATACCAATGTCGGCCTAACTTTGATTGTGTGGGAAAAGTACGAATCCGCACGCAAGGCCATCAGCAAGGCTCTCTCCATCGATCCCAATAGCGCCCGCGCAACCTATTACGATGGGCTGCTGCAGCGCCGCGCCGGCAATACCGAGCGCGAGATCGCCGACTTCCGCAAGGTTGTAGAAATGTTCCCGGAGTCGCGTGATGCCCGCCGCGAGCTAGGCATCACCTATTACCAGAAGAATGACAATCATGCCGCACTGGAGCAGTTCGAGGCTCTGCAACGCATCGACCCCGATGACCTGTCCGCGCACTACAACTTGTCGATTCTCTATCGCCGCATGGGCAAGCCTAAAGAGGCAGCGGAGCAGCAGGCCATGTTTGTCGATAAGAAGGTCGATCCGGGCGCGCCCACTTACTCGCTCAACTATCTCCGCATCCACCCCGAGATATCCATTGAAAGCATTCCATGGCACATCCATTCCGATCTCGTGGGAGATTCCGCAGCGCCGCAAACTGGAAAGTAGCTTGAACACCGAGATGAAAAATACGCCGACACTCCGCCTCGCGGGACTCTTTCTTTTGTCACTCAACATCGCCACCAATTGCCATGCGAAAAACAACTGCCCCTGGATCAACGAGGCAACCGCGGGGGGCCTGCTGGGCGGCGACGCGGTGGGCGAATTCACCGAGGCTACAGCCGGCCATCCCGCCGTATGCTCATTCACGCAGACTGGCGCGAACTTCACGCGCACGCTGCGCATCACTGTCGAGGTGGTGCCGGACACGCACGCGCGACTCGAAGTTGCGACCCAGGCATGCGGGAAGAATGCGACTCCCATCCAGGCGATCGGCAATGAAGCTTCGCTCTGCGCGCTCGACACTCACAACGCCGGCCTCAGCGAGTTGGTTGTTGGAAGAGTCCGCGATCAGCTTTTCACGATCACTCTCAGCACCACGGCCAAAGACGACCTGATTCTCACGCGCATGACTTTGAAAGAGAAAGCCTACACGGCATCGGAGCAGGTGGCCGGTAACCTCTTTTGACGCTCACGGAAACCGCTCCCGGACGAGTTGCAACGCAGCTTCTTCCGTTGTAATTGTTCCCTCGAGTTGCGCATCTTCGACAGCGCGCAGCATCTGTTTGAAGGCAGGCCCCGGCGCATACCCGGCTGCAATCAGCTCCCGGCCCGTAATCAGAGGTTTGGGCCGAACCGCCTCTTCGGGCAAAGCGCGCCATCGTTCGCGCACAAACTCCCAATGATCCAGATTTCCGCTTCCCGCCAGGCAATCCATGCGATGCAGCGCAAGGTGCTCATCAAACCCATCCAGCCGAAAAAATCGCTTCAGGGTAGAAGCCTTCATCCGCTCGGCATCCGCAAACCGCATGTGATTTTCGACGAGCGCAAGAATCTGCCGCGTCGCCTCATTTGAGAACCGGAAGCGCCTGAGAATGTCCGCCGCAATGGCCACGCCCACTTCCACGTGTCCGTCAAAACGAATGCGGTCGGGCGCCAGCCGAAACGTGGGCGGCTTGCCCACATCGTGCAGAAGAGCTCCCCATGCCAGGGTCATGCTGCAGCCGTCTTCCAACTGGGCCAGCAATCCCAGGGTGTGCACCCAGACGTCTCCCTCGGGGTGGTACTGCGGCGGCTGGTCTACGCCTTTCATCCTCGATATTTCCGGAAGTACTTCGACCAGCAGACCTGTTTCGTCCAGCAGTTCAAACGCATGCCTCGCGTGTCCTTCGGTTAGCATTCGCGTTAACTCATCGCGCACCCGCTCGCGGCTGACGGCCTGAATGCGGCTGGCCAGCCTGCGCGTGGCGAGCTTCGTCCCCGCCTCCAACTCAAACCCGAACCTTGCGGCGAACCGCACCCCGCGCAGCATGCGCAAATGGTCTTCCTCAAACCGCTCGCTCGGGTTGCCGATGGCGCGAACCACGCCGGCATCGAGATCAGAGATCCCGCCAACGAAATCAATCACCGCAGAGCGACAGGATTCAGGGCTTGGGGAGACGAGCTTCTCGAGATCCAAAAGCAGCCCATTGAAGGTGAAATCCCTGCGCTTCACATCCTCCTCCGCGCTCGTCGTATACCGCACCGCATCCGGATGGCGGCCGTCGGAGTAGGCCCCGTCGGACCGGAAGGTCGCTACTTCCGTAGCGACGTAGCCCTCGTCATCTCCGTCGGCTACTAGGATCACGCCGAAATGGGCCCCCACGGCAAACGTCCTCTCGAACATGCCCAGAACAAGATCCGGCGTGGCGCTGGTGGCAACGTCATAATCCGTCGGTTCCCGGTCCAGCAGGAGATCGCGCACGCAGCCGCCGGCGAGATAGGCTTCATACCCGGCTGCTTGCAGCTTGGCGACGATCCTCAACGCTGACTCGAATTGGCGCGTCCTTGCCATAACCATATCCATTTTCGCCCGGCACAAAGTCTCGTGCCCCATTCTTTTGATTTCTTTCCATCGCGAGGGCCAGATTCCCACGCGGCGATCGGACGGCCAGAATGGCTAAACTATACGAATGAGCGCCGGTCTCATCCTGGCCATCGAAACCTCGTGCGACGAGACCGCGGCCGCCGTCGTGCAGCGTGGAGCACACACGCTCAGTTCCGTTGTGGCCTCGCAAATCACCACGCACGCGCGATATGGCGGAGTTGTCCCCGAGCTGGCCAGCCGCGAGCATCTACGCACGATTGTTCCTGTCGTGCGCACCGCGCTTGGCGAGGCAGGCGTCACACTCGCCGACCTCGACGCCATCGCGGTGACCAGCGGTCCAGGGCTCGCCGGCGCACTCCTTGTCGGCATCACCTATGGTAAGGCCCTTGCCTTCGCTGCCAATCTGCCTCTCATTGCCGTGAACCATCTTGAAGGCCACATCCACGCGGTACTGCTGAACGAGCGCGAGTCGGGCGCCCTGAGTGTCGGTTCTAAGACATCGGACATCCTTGAATCCGAACCCGCTCTGGCCCTGGTTGTCTCAGGTGGGCATACCCATCTTTACCTGGCTCGCCCCACGGGTAACACCTGGCAGTACACCCTTGTGGGACGCACACTGGACGATGCAGCCGGAGAAGCTTACGACAAGGTCGCCAAGCTGCTTGGCCTGGGCTATCCCGGCGGGCCATGGATCGACGCCCTCGCTCAATTCGGCAATCCCCGGGCAGTTCCGTTCGCCTTTTCCCAAATCAAGACCAAGCTCCATCTCGCCGGGAAAGCGCCCCGGACCAAGGGTGCTAAAACGGCTCCGATCGCCGACCTTGACCGCCATTTCCTGTTTTCCTTTTCGGGGATCAAGACCGCGGTCCTGCGTTATGTGGAACTCAATAACCTGCGACCCGAAGCCGAGGCTCGCCGCGATGCGCTCTTCACCGGCCCCGACGCCCCCGCGCGCCCCACGATTGAAGGCGCGCTCGCTGCAACCAGCCAGACAACGATCGACCTCATCGCCAGTTTCCAACGCGCAGTGGTCGGCGACCTGCTCAAGAAGACCTTTGCCGCTGCCGAGTCCCTTGGCGCCCGCCGCATTCTGGTAACCGGAGGAGTCGCTGCCAACCGCGAACTACGCCAACGCTTTACAGCCGAGACAGCGCGGCGAGACCTCAGCGTGTCATTTCCCACCTTAGCTTTATCCACAGACAATGCCGCCATGATCGCTGCCGCAGCCTGGCCGCGTTTGCTGGCGCAGGACTTTGCCCCCCCTGGACTTTCGGCTGATCCATCGCTGGTCCTGGGGTGCTGACAACCTGCCCCACGCTGGCCCAGCCGGTCCCTTCGGCTTTAGGATTGGAGGAGAACACGCTCCAAGTCCCGGAAAACTCTGACGCAGTTGCCGCCGTTGAGCAGTTGGACTTTGCGGAGCCGGGGAGTCATCGCAGCGATGAACTCCAGCAAGACTTTGACCCTCTTGATTGCCAATGCACTGAGCCTGCCGATCGCCGCCTGCGGGCCTGCCGGAACCACAACCGTCGCAACGCGGATTTCGCCGGCTTGCTACAATCGGTAAGTCCAAAGCGCTATTTTCCTGATTCCTTTATGAGCCAGCCCTTCTCGCCGCAACCCATGACTGTTCGTCTTTTCAATACCCTCACTGGAGAAATCGACGCGCTCGCTCCTATGGACGGCGAGGCGCTGCGGATGTATGCCTGCGGGCCTACGGTCTACGACTACGGACACATTGGTAACTTCCGTACTTTCCTGCAGATAGATATTCTGCGCCGGTTTCTTTTGCTCTCTGGAACCAAGGTCCTGCACGTCATGAACATTACCGACGTGGACGACAAGATCATCCGCAATGCCGCGGCCCTGAACATGCCCATCGGTGAGTACACGGCCCGATTCGAGGCTGCCTTCTTTGAAGATCTGGGGTCGCTCCGCGTGCAGAAACCCGAAATCATCGCCCGCGCAACCGAGCATATTCCGCGCATGGTGGAGCTGGTCGAAAAGCTGGCGGCGGCCGGTGCTGCCTACCAGACCGAGGACGGATCCTGGTACTTTCGCCTCGCGGCGTTCCCTGAATACGGGAAGCTGAGCAAAAAGGACTTGAGCGGGATGGAAGATGGTGCTCGGGTGGATGTGGATGAGTATGAAAAGGACTCCGCACGCGACTTTGCGCTCTGGAAAGCCGCCAAACCGGGCGAAACCTTCTGGGATACCGCCATTGGGCGTGGGCGGCCGGGTTGGCACATCGAGTGCTCGGCAATGGCAATGGAGTACCTGGGCGAGAGCTTCGACCTGCATGCCGGTGGGGAAGACCTTATGTTTCCGCATCACGAAAACGAGATCGCGCAGAGCGAGTCCGTGACGCACAAGCCCTTTGCGCGGCACTGGATGCACGTTCGCTTTCTTCTGGTAGACGGGCGCAAGATGTCGAAGAGCGAGGGCAATTTCTTCACCCTGCGCGACCTGCTTCTGAAGGGCTACAAGGCGTCGGCGATCCGCCTGGCGCTGGTTTCGGTGCCCTATCGGCACCAGCTCAACTTTACTTTCGATGGGCTAATTGAAGCTACCAATGCCATTGAGCGGCTGCGGACTTTTTCGGAGCGGCTTAAGCAAGCCAATCTTGCTGCCGGCTCCAACCCGACACTGCAGGCCGCTGCCGAAAAGGCGCAGGCTGATTACATCTCCTCCCTTTCCAACGACTTGAACACAGCGGAAGCGCGCGCACCGATCTTCGACCTTATCCGCATCGCGAACACGGCCATCGATCAAGGGCAGTTGCTGGCGGCGGATCGCGATGCGATTCTTGCCGTCCTAGCTAGTTTTGACGCTGTATTCGACGTGATTGAGGACCACGATGCTGAGCCCACCCGCCATGCGCTGGAGTGGGCCGCGGGCGCGGGACGCCTCGCCGACGTGGCCCCCGAACTGCTTGCTCGTCAATCGCTTACGGATGAGGCCATCGATGCCCTGGTTGCGGAGCGCGCCCAGGCCAAGCGCCAGCGCAACTTCGCCCGCGCCGACATGATCCGGAATGAACTGACAGAAAAGGGCGTCGTCATCGAGGATTCGAAAGACGGCGTACGCTGGAAACGGAAATAACGGAGCGTGTTTGCCATGAAAGTTGACTTCGAGGTTGGATTCGAATTGGAGACCGACGGGCGCTGGATTGCTGAGGTCAGCGACTTGCCTGGAGTCCTGGCTTACGGATCAACGCGCGAGGAAGCATTCACCAGGGTGAGCGCCTTGGCGCACGAAGTCTCAGAGAATAAATCGACGAGGGCCAATGATTCGGGGCGGTAGGTGAGGGCTTTATAGGTTGCCCTTTGATTCGCAGAGGAGGGAGAGCGGGAATGAGATTGCGTACAATTCTGGCCTGTTCTTCATTGCTTCCCATCGCCTTGCCATGCGCATTGGCGCAAATGTCCCAGTTAAAGGATGATGTTCACTGGTGCTCGGCCACTCCCATTTCCGAGGTTTGGAAAGAAGCCAGATTGACCGCTGTTTTTGGTTTGACTTGGATCCTAATGACAAACCCGTCCACGTCAAGAGCATTCATGTTCCACTCACGAAGGACGATGGGCCGCTCCTTTCTTGTATTTCGGGCTGGTCATTGCACAGCACTTCCGGCAAAGTTACGGCTGAGATCCTCTGGGAGTGGGGCTGCAAAAGCATTGAGATTTCCGCGAATGGAATTCACAAGTCATTTCCTTGCCAGCTGCCGAATCCTCCAACGCAAACCAATTCAAATTGAGAAGGAAGCAGGAGAGATTCCCAATGGAAGCCAATGAAGTTTCCGAACTGAAGGAACAAGCTGAAAAGGGCGGCGAGTCTGCAATGCGCCCCGTCGCCTTCTTCATGAGCGTAATCGCCGTGCTGGTGGCGGTCACCACCGTTCTCGGCCACCGCGCCGAAACCAGGGCAGTGCTCAAGCGGGCCGAGGCCAGCGACGTTTGGAACGAATACCAGGCCAAGAAGAACCGCGCCTACGACACTGTCCTCATCACCGATTTGCTCGGCGTGGTGACTGTCGCGGATAAGGATGGAGCCGCGAAGATCGCCAAGGGCTACGCCAGCCACCAGGACAAATGGGCCGACGACCTGAAGGAAGAACAGAAAGAGGCCCAGGGACTCGAGGGAGACGTGAAGCTGGCCGAGGACAAGGCCAAGTTTTTCGACCTCGCCGAAACTCTCCTTGAGATCGGCCTGGTTGTAAGTTCGGTTACGCTGCTTACCCGCAGCCGCATTTATTGGTACCTGGGAATCGGCGCGTCGGCCGTCGGCGTGGCCTCTGTGGTGTGGGGATTGCTGATCAAGTAGGGCTTACTCGGCCGGCATCTGCTCTAGTTCCTCAATGGGCACTGCGCTGCCCTTGGTTCGGACTTGCGCCGAGGTAAGCAGGAAAACGGCAACCACGATTCCGGCCATGCCGGCAAACTCCGCCGGGGCCGGCCGCTCGTGGAGGATAAAGATTCCCAGCAAGACTGCTACCACCGGGTTTACATAGGAGTACGACGAAACCTTGGCTACCGGCACGTGCTCCAGCAGGTAGATGAAGCAGGTATAGCCCAGCAGCGAGCCGCCGGTGATGAGCCAGGCAAGCGACCCGATGGCGGCATGAGTCAAGTGAAACTGCGGCCATTGACCGAGTGCAGTTCCCAGCGCTGTGGAGAATACTCCCGCAGCCAGCATCTGCCAGGCCGCGGCTACAAAGCTGTTGACTGGGAGGCGCGACCGGCGGGACAGAATGCTGCCGACGGTCCAGGAGAAGCCGCCGGCGAGCAACACGGCAAGAGCCACAAGAAGGTCGCGATTGCCGGCCAGCCCCAACTGCAGCGATGGCCAGACGAGCACGCCAAGCGCGACAGAACCGAGGGCCATTCCCAACCAGCCGCGTGCCGGAAGTGGTTCACCGCGGGGGAGAAACATCTCAATCAGCGCGACGTAAATGGGAGTAACGGCCAGGACCAGCGACGCCAGTCCGCTGGGAACGGTGCGCTCGGCGAAGACCAGGCCGACGTTGCCGCCGGCCAGCAGCAAAAGGCCAATTAGCGCGAGGCGCATCATGTTTGCGGCAGGCCAGATCAGGCGCAAACCGCGCCAGCGGCACCATGCGAGCAGAATCGCGCCGGCGATCAGGAAGCGTATCCCGGCAAGCAGAAGCGCCGGCATGTCCGCAGCGCCAATGCGAATCGCAGTGTAAGTCGATCCCCAGAAAAAGTACACGCTGGCGAAGGCGAGGACGATGGAGGCGGTCGCGGCCGCTTTCTTTTTGGGGTGCGCAGGCTGGAGAGCGGGATTCGCCATCGAGATGATTCAATCGTAGCCTGAGTGGCGCATGGGAGCTTCCCGGTTCTTGCCGAGCTCTGCATGCACTGCCTTTTCTCGCGAAGCGCTGGCAGGAGAAGCGTGCAGATTGGCGGGGGGCTGAAACGGTGAAGCCAGTAGCTGAAGTTCCGTGATACAATTCGGCCCTCAAGCGGGTACGTCAACCGTATTGCGGCCATAATTCCCCGCCGCACCTTCCTAATTGGAGGTCAATCATGTCCAAAAACAACCTTGTCGCCGCCCTTGGTTTCATACTCCTGGCCGGGGCCGGCCTGTCTCGTGCTGACGGGCAGGACTATCACAAGGCGCCGCTTGGCGTTTACGCTCACGTCTCTGTCGACAACGCGATCAAAGCTTACAGGAAGTATCGCAAGTCTGGTGGGAATGAAGACGAGCATACTTACCTTCGCATGCTCTATTACGGCATGCTGAATAACAACCCGGGCGTGGCCGGCATCACCTTTGGAATCTACTGGGACCGCGTCCAGAAAAGCGACCCGGACTGTGCATCTTTGCAAGATTGCAAGCCTGGCACGGATGAAAACGGCGACGACTGGAGCTATCTGGACGACGTATTCACTGAGGCCGAGGCGACGGGCAAGCAGGTGCAACTGATCCTTACGCCTGGGGTCGATTCTCCCTCATGGCTTTTCGACAGACTTCTCCCCACTTGCGACACGCTCTTTGGCGCCGGGGATCCCGTTCCCGTGCCCAATTGCGGCTTTGTTACTTTTTCCAAATTTCCAGAAGTGCAGCACGCCGACGGTCATAGGATGCCGCTGCCCTGGAGTACGATTTACCAGTATTGGTGGCAGCAGTTTCTGATCGAGGTCAACAACAGGTACGAGGACCACAAGGATTTCGCCGCCATCGCCATTGCCGGACCCATCTGCGCTTCCACCGAAATGATTCTGCCCACTACCCTCAACGGTTCGCGTCAGAGCCCGGGCGTGAAAGCAGACCATGCGTGGAGCACGCTGATTGGAAACTCCTATCAACTTTCGTCCTACGAATACCAGCACTCCGATAAAATATTCGTTGAGCAGTGGGTGACAGCGATCCAGACCTACGAGGAGATCTTCAAGAACGTCACCTTGTTTTTGAGTCCTGACTCAGGCGATGACTTTCCCGAGTTCAACGACAAAACTATCGAGAACCCCAGCTGGCTATTCACCGCCGACTGCTCGACCGCTTTGGCATACCCCATGTCCTGTGACGCCAAGACGCAGATTCTGACCTATTTCCTGTCGACCCAAAACGGCCGCCAACTGGCCACCCAGGTGGGCGGAATGACGGCTTCGAGCGCGGTGACTCCCGAAACCGGAGACACTGGGATCGGCGTTGGCGGCGTGAAGGTGCTCACCGGGCTTCCCAACGATTCGCAATGGCCGTTTCTCGGTGGTGCAGAATTCGACTGGTCCGTGACCACCGACATTCTCTCTACCCGAGAGGGGCAGGGATGTACGCAAGCGGAGAGGATGGCCAAGGAATGCAAGGGCATCAGCCCCGAGTTGGCCGCATACAACACGCTGGCGGTCTTCTTCTACGGGACCGAATTCGAAGACTATTACGGATGGCCGCAGGGCACCCCGGCAACGGGCCCCATGCAGTGGGTGGATATCGACTTCACGGACATTGTTTGGGCGCAGACAAATGGTCCTTCCAGTTCGGACGACGGGGTTCCGTGCAACCTGTCGCTGCAGGAGTTGGTCAACAAAGCAAGCTGGGACCTCTTCTACATTGCGAACCAGCCTCCGCCGGTACCCGCGCCGCGATTGCCGCCGGGTTGCGAATAACGAACGAAGCGCATCGCGCTGCTTGCTTGGGCAAGGATGCCGGACGAATGGGCGGCTTCGACGAGGCTGGGAAGCCGCCGGCCCAATAAGGAATCTATACAGAAGATGTAAAAATGGGCTATCCTCAGTCCAGCGGGATCTCCCATGCACAGGCGTACTTCGAACGCGATGCTGCTTGCACCGGCCGCCAGGCGCTGGTCGCGGAGTCGCGAGCGCAGCATTTGCCCGCGACGGCATCTGTGCGTGCTGCCCATGCGCACTCGACCTAGCCTCTTCGCAAGCGACTAACTTCCCGTCTGCCGAACATTTTCGATTGCACTTTGCGACCCGCTCTTTTCGACCTTTGCGGGCCTACAGAGAAATGGATTGATCCCACATCGCTGGGTCCGGGGCCGTGCCTCACCTATCTATCCAGGCAACCGGGGCCACAGAACCGAATCTGCCGAGGAGGCAAGACGATGACCAAGCAAGAGCTGTACGCGCAATACGGTCCGAAGCTCATTACGGCCCTGCCGGGGCCCAAGGCCAAGGCGGCCGTCGAGGCGGATGGCCGGCTCATCTCGCCCAGCTACACGCGCTCCTATCCGTTGGTGGCAAAGCGCGGGCGTGGCATCCGCATTGAAGACGTGGACGGGAACGAGTTTCTCGACTTTGCTGCAGGCATTGCCGTTACATCGACTGGCCATTGCCATCCCGAAGTGGTGGCGGCCATTCAGAAGCAGGCAGCTGAGCTCATTCACATTTCAGGAACGGACTTCTACAATGAGCCGCTGACCGATCTGGCGGACCGTCTTTCGGCTGTGGCGCCCATGCCCGGGCCGCACAAGTTCTTCTATGGGAACTCCGGCGCCGAGGCCATTGAATGCGCGCTCAAGCTGGCCCGCTACCACACCGGGCGGCAGAATGTGATTGCTTTCCTGGGCGGATTTCACGGGCGTACCATGGGCGCGCTCTCGCTGACGGCGTCCAAGCCACAGCAGAGACGCCGCTTTGGCCCGATGCTTCCCGGCGTGACTCACGTCCGCTATCCCTATACCTATCGCGGTTGTAGCGGCGGCCAGCAGGAAGAAGAAGCCTTCAGCATGGGCTGCGCGCGCTATATCGAGGAGAAGCTGTTCAAGACGATTCTTCCGCCGGAGGAAGTGGCGGCCATCTTCATCGAGCCGATCCAGGGCGAGGGCGGCTACGTGGTGGCGCCGGACAACTTCCTGCGCGAGCTGCGCGCGATTTGCAATCGCCACGGCATTCTGCTGGTGGCGGACGAGGTGCAGTCGGGCTCGGGGCGTACGGGCAAGTGGTGGGCCATTGAACATTCCGGCGTAGAGCCGGATATCGTCTGCATGGCCAAAGGCATCGCCTCTGGAATGCCGCTCGGCATCTGCATGAGCCGCGCGGAAATCATGAACTGGGTGCCGGGCTCGCATGCATCAACTTTTGGCGGCAACCCGATTTCGATTGCCGCGGCGCTGGCTACCATGGATGTCCTGGAGCGTGAAGGCATCGAGAACGCGGCCCATGTGGGCGAGTTCATGCTGGAGCGGCTGCATGGCTGGAAGCACAGCCATCCGCTGGTGGGCGACGTGCGCGGACGGGGTCTGATGATCGGCGTCGAGCTGGTGAGGGACAAAGCGACGCGCGAACCGGCTGCCGCGCTGCGCAACCGGGTGGAGACGATCGCGTTCGAGAAAGGCCTGATGATTCTGGGCTGCGGCGAGACTTCGCTGCGGTTGTGTCCGCCACTCATCGTGCGCAAGGAAGAGGCCTCAGTGGCGCTCGACATTCTGGAAGAATCGCTCACCCAGGTTGAAGAGGAACACGAACAGGCGCGCACGCTGGAGGCTGTGACTGCGTAGGCTTCTCAGACGTTCCAGCTTTGCCAGTAAATGCGGCCCGCGCTGCGAACAAGGATCGGGCCGCATTTGCTTGTTCTCATCATCGGGACGAGAATGATTGGCCATGGGATGGCTGCAGCAGAAACGCATCGACTTCCTGGAGCACGCTCTGGCAGGAATGAAATGGGCGGCGCGGCGCAGCGGCGGTTCAACGAGCCGGCCAGCACATTTGACGACCGGGATCGACGGCGAAGATGCGGCCTTCTTTTACCTCGGACGGAAGGGCTACACGGTTGTGGCGCGGCGCTGGTCCTCCGGCTACCAGCGGGGCGATCTCGACCTGATCGCGTGGCAGGGGCCGCTTCTCTGTTTCATCGAGGTTAAGACGCGCACGGCCCACGATATGGCTGCTGCCGAAGTTGCCGTTGACTCCGACAAACGCAATACGCTGCGCAAGCTGGCTCGGCATTACGTGCGGCAGTTGCCGATGAAGGCGAGCCCGCCGGTGCGGTTCGACGTCCTGAGCGTCTACCTCATTCCAGGGCAGGAAAAGGAATTCGTGCATTTTGAAGGAGCTTTCGGCTGGAGTGAGCGGCAGGAATACGACCCTTGGTCCGAGTGACTTCTCCCCTGACGAGAGATACAAGGCTGGCTACCCTTGCGCGTCCTGAAACTCCTCGTGCCAGGCCATCTGGATGGCTTCCAGGCGGCTTTCGTTGGACTTGGCGGGGTCGTCGGCAAAGCCGGGCAGCTCGGTTACGTATCGGTGCAGGTCAGTGAAGCGGACCGTCAACGGGTCCACATCGGGAAACTTCTCCTGCAATTGAATGCCGATCTCTTCGGCGTCGGTCCATAGAATCTCGCGCGGCATCTTCGCTCCTTACTTTCCTTCTGCCAATGTGAGCGGCTTTCCCTCTGAAACGTAGTTGCGGTTCCACTTGGGGATTTCGACTACATAATTACCGGGCTTGGTGATCACGGCCTGGCAGCCGAGGCGCGATTCCAGCTGCTGGTCGGCGGCCATGTCCATGCGGTCAAGCTCGTCGTCATCGGCTTCGCTGATGCCGGTCTGGTCCTTGATCCACAGGTGGCAAGTTGTGCAGGCGCAGACGCCGCCGCAGGCGTGGTCGAGAAAGATGTCGAAGTTCTCCGCCACATCGAGAAACGACATGGGCTTGCCGTGGTGTTCGTAGGGCAGGGTGCCGAACTCGAATTCGACGGTTCTGCCTTCGGGAAGAAAGGTGACTCGCACGAGTTTGTCGGCGGGGATGTTCTTCTGGTTCGCTTCGCTCATATCGGTTGCCTCGTCCAGTTCTGGCCGGCGTGTACCGGCATTGCCGCAGGGGCTAAAGCCCGGTCTTAATTGGATGCCCGTTCGGCACGACTAAAGTCGTGCGCTAAAAAGAAACCAGTTCGTTCCGTCCCTACGGGACGGAGCTGAATCTGCGGGACGTGTTCCCAGGACTTCGTCCTGGGCTATTATCAATTCTCCCTGCCGGGAGAACGCCGCAAGCTGTTTCATGCAACCGTGCGTCGGCAACGCCGGTGGATGATTGACGCTTCCTGCGTTTCAGATCGGCTTCTTCTGTAAGCTTGGAAGACGCGCGGTGACACGTTATGCCTGGCGGATAGTCGGATTGTTCGAATCTCATTTGAACTCCGCCTGCGCCATGGGATGAGGAGCGGTGACAGCTTCGCCCAACTCTTCATCGGCGGCGTCCATGGTCTTGCCGCGAATCGCTGTGCTGACGGCGGCCTCCATCATCAACTCTGCAAAGCGTCGCGTTGCTCGATCGAGCGCCAAGGTGGCGTCGCGAATTGCCTTCGCGTCCTCTCCCAGCTTGACGGCCTGCAGCCGGTCGCGGGCTGCGGCGATCGCGGCTTGCTCTTCGCCGGTGAGCACGGCCCACACGGCGCTCTGCGGAGCGCGCTCGACCGCGGAGAGAATCGTCTCTGCTTCGTTGCGGGCTTCGATCAGCAGGCGCTTGGCAAAGTCTTCTTCTGCATGATCGAAGGAATCGAGAATCATGCTCTCGACCTGCTCGTCCGTCAATCCATAGGTCGGCTTGACTTCAATCTTGGCGGCCTGGCCCGAGCGCTGCTCGCGCGCCGTGACTTTCAGAATGCCGTCGGCGTCGATAAGGAACTTGACCTCGATGCGCGGGAGACCGGCGCTCATGGGGGGAATGCCGCGCAGATCAAAACGCGCCAGCGAGCGGCAATCGGCGGCCATTTCGCGCTCGCCTTGCACCACGTGGATGGCTACGTTGGTCTGGCCTTCGACGCCGGTGGTGAAGTGCTCGGTGGCTGAGGCGGGGATGGTAGAGTTGCGCTGGATGATGCGCGCGACTGTGCCGCCCAAGGCCTCGATGCCCAGCGAAAGCGGTGTTACGTCGAGCAGCAGCAGTTCTTCGGTCGTCTTCGAAGCGCCGGCCAGAATGTCTGCCTGCACGGCGGCGCCCAGCGCGACCACCTCGTCAGGATTGAGCTCGATGTGCGGCTTTTTGCCACGTGCGGCGAGATGAAAAAGATCGTCGACCAACTGGCGGACGGCGGGGATGCGCGTGGAACCGCCGACCAGTACGACTTCATCGATCTGCTCCGGCGTGATGCCGGCGTCAGTGAGGGCCTGCTTGCAAGGGCCGACGGTGCGGTTGAGCACGGGCTCGATCAGGATCTCGAAAACATCGCGGGGAACTTCCCGCTGATAGCGGTCGCCGTTGGGCAGCTCGATGTCGAATCGCGCCGCCGGCTCGGTGGAGAGCGCGATTTTGGCGTCGATGGCTGCCTTGCGCAAGGCCTGCACCGCGCCGGGATGCGTGCGCAGGTCGACGCCGTGCTCGGCGTAGATTTCGTCGAGGGCAATGGCGAGGAGCAGGTTGTCGATGTCGTCGCCGCCCAGGTGCGTGTCACCGTTGGTGGATTGCACTTCGAATATGCCGTCGCGCAGCTTGAGAATGGAGATGTCGAACGTGCCGCCACCCAGATCGTAGACGGCGATGGTGCCTTCCTTGGCACGATCAAGGCCATAGGCGAGCGCGGCTGCGGTGGGCTCGTTGACCAGGCGCAGAACTTCCAGGCCGGCCATGCGACCGGCGTCCTTGGTGGCCTGGCGCTGCGCATCGTTGAAGTACGCGGGCACGGTGATGACAGCCTGGGTGACGGGAGCGCCGAAGAAGCGCTCGGCGTTGCGCTTGAGCTGGCGCAGGATATAGGCAGAAATCTCCGGCGGCGTAAACTTGAGCTCGCCTAGCTGGATGCGAGGGACTTCACCTTCCTCAACATCTTCCGCAATCCGGAAGGGGAAGAGTCTGAGCTCATCCTGAATCTCATGAAGGCCACGGCCCATGAGACGCTTGACCGAGTAGATCACTCGCTCCGGCGTCTCGATGAGGGCGCGGCGCGCGGTGTTTCCTACTGTAACTGTAGGACGGCCGCCATCGGCCGGAACGGGATCGAGCGCGACCACGGAAGGCACCAGGTTTGAGCCGTCCACGCCGGGAATGACCACCGGCGCATCGCCCTGCATATAAGCGACCAGAGAATTGGTGGTTCCGAGATCGATTCCAACTACACGTCCATCCGCCATGCTTGTCTTTTAAGCTCCCTTTGAACGGGATTCTGGTTGAGATTTGTGGTTTCCCACCCATCCGCAAAAAGCGCGAATGGATGGGGCACGGGGCGTTTGCGGGATTTCCAGCATGGGGCTCATCTCAGCTTGACACGCAAATGCGAGTCAAGCTGCTCCAAGGGTCTCGGTAACGTCACGGACCAGATTGCTGAGATAGCGGCGCCGGTCAAGCAGGGCCACCATGGTCTTCTGCGCGGCCTTGCGCGCTGCGCTGTCGCCGGTGTCCCAGACGCGCCATTGAGCGCGCAGGTCTTCATCGACAGCCGCCAGCAGGCCTTCGAATTTCTTCTTCGCCTTTTCGAGATCAGCTTGAAGCGCGGGATCTTCCTCGCCCATTTTGCGAGCCATGCGCATCTCTTCAAGCTGCATGTTTAACTCGAAGACCTCTTCGAGCAGATCGTTTGGGACGCGGGAGGGATCCTGCTGGTTCTTGCGATCCTTACCTGCATGCTCTTCACCAATTTCCGCGCCTTCCAGCTTGAGCAGGTATTCGGTGCGGTGAAGCGGATCTTTGAGGGTGCGGTAGGCGTCGTTGAGCAGAGCTGTGTCGGCCAGGCTCCATTCGCGTTCCTGCTCGCTGGCGCGCGCGAAGCGGTCGGGATGCAACTTGCGGCTCAGGCGGTGGAACTCGGTCTCCAACGCCGGAAGGTCGATTTGAAAGCCGCGGTCCAGGCTGAAGACCCGAAAAAAATCGCCCGCGGCGGCGGGCTGAATCTTGCTGCAATGCGGGCAGAACAGCGTGGAGTCGTTATGAGCGACGGAACATGACCAGCACGCAATCGGAACCGCGGTATCGATGACTTTGAGCATAGTTGGACTCTTGGTGAAACGGACGCTGCGAGTCCTCTTAGACGCGACTCTAGGAGGAGAACGACGAACCGCAGCCGCAGGAGCGCAAGGAGTTTGGATTGATGAAGTTGAATCCCTGCCGCATCAGCGTTTCTTCGTAGTCCAGCGTCATGCCGTGCAGATACAGAAACGACTTCGGGTCGACGAAGACCCTCACGCCGTCGAAGTTATAAATGCGGTCGCGCTCCCGTGGCCGCGTGTCGAACTTGATGGAATAGGAGAGCCCGGAGCAGCCGCCGCCCATGACGCCCAGGCGCAGTCCGCCCTCTTCGGGCGAGACGCCTTCCTTGGCCATGGCTGCACGGATGCGCTTGATGGCGCGGTCCGTTATCTGGAGTCCCTGACCAGGCGCCTGCGGCGTAGCGGACGCTTGCGTCTGCGTCGCAAATGCCCCTTCCGCAGGCTTCGATTCAATTGTCACCATGTTCGACATGCTTGCCTTTTCTCGTCCGGCACCGGGCTTTTGTGGTTTCCCACCCATCTGCAAAGAGCGCGAATGGATGGGGCACGGGGCCGCGGTGCTATCCCAGCGTCCCTTAGTGCGCTGCGGCTGTTGCCTCAACTGCCTCGGCTACGCCGTTCTTCTTCTTCCAGTCGCCAATGGCGGCGCGAATGGCGTCCTCAGCCAGCACCGAGCAGTGAATCTTGACCGGGGGCAGGGAGAGCTCCTTGACGATGTCGGTGTTCTTGATTTCGAGCGCGTCGCTGACCGTCTTGCCCTTGATCCACTCGGTGGCGAGCGAGGAGCTGGCGATTGCAGAACCGCAGCCAAAGGTCTTGAACTTGGCTTCTTCGATGACCTGCGTCTCAGGGTTCACGCGAATCTGCAGACGCATCACGTCGCCGCACTCCGGCGCGCCGACCAAGCCGGTGCCAACCTCGGTAGAAGACTTGTCCAGTTGGCCCACGTTGCGGGGATTATTGTAGTGGTCGATTACCTTGTCGCTGTATGCCATTGGTGCCATCCTTCTGCGGGGAAGCCGCGGTGTAAGTTGTCAGAGATCAGAGACCAGAGATCAGGGTTCGGGGATCAGTGCTTCGATGCTCGTCATTGGCCCATCGGCCCTGATCTCTGACCCCTGATCCCTGACCCCTCGTCTTAGTGCGCCGCCCACTGAATCTTGGTCAGGTCAATGCCTTCCAGCACCATCTCGTAAAGCGGTGAAAGCTGGCGCAGTTTCTTCACAATGTCGATCACCTTGGCGGCAACGTAGTCCACTTCCGCCTGGGTGTTGAATCGGCCGAGACCAAAGCGAATGGAACTGTGAGCCACGTCGTCGCCCAGTCCCAGGGCCTTCAGAACATACGATGGTTCAAGCGTTGCCGAGGTGCAGGCGGAACCCGAGGAAACCGCAACATCGTTGATTCCCATCAGGAGCGACTCGCCTTCTACATACACGAAGCTCATGTTCAGGTTGCCGGGGAGGCGATGCTCCCAAGAGCCGTTCACGTGAATGTAGTCAAGCTCGGACTCAAGCTTCGCCTTCAGCCGGTCGCGCAGGCCGCGGAGATAGGCTGCCTCGGAGTCCATCTCCTCGAGAGCGATCTCGCATGCCTTGCCCAGGCCCACAATGCCGGGCACATTCAAGGTTCCAGACCGCATCCCGCGCTCGTGGCCGCCTCCGTCAATCTGGGCCGCGATTTGGACGCGGGGGTTGCGGCGGCGAACGTACAGAGCTCCAACGCCCTTGGGTCCGTAAATCTTGTGTCCGGAGAGCGACAGCACGTCAATGTTATCGGCAATCACGTTGACCGGAACCTTGCCCACAGCCTGGACGGCATCGGTGTGGAAGATGACGCCCTTTTCATGACAAAGCTTGCCGATTTCGCGGATGGGCTGCAACACGCCGATCTCGTTGTTGGCAGCCATGATGCTCACGAGAATGGTCTTGTCGTCCATGGCCCGCTTCAGGTCTTCAAGATCGATCAATCCGTCCGCCTTCACCGGCAGATAGGTCACGCGGTAGCCGTATTTCTCCAGGCGCTTGCAGGTGTCCAGCACCGCCTTGTGCTCGGTAACCTGGGTGATGATGTGGTTGCCGCGCTCGCGGTACATCTCGGCAATGCCCTTGATGGCAAGATTGTTGCTCTCGGTAGCACCGGAGGTAAAGATGATCTCCTTGGCGGTAGCCCCGATCAGCTTGGCAATCTGCTCGCGCGCCGTCTCCACAGCCTGCTCTGCTTCCCATCCGAAGGAGTGGTTGCGGCTGGCCGCGTTCCCAAATTTGGTAGTGAAATAGGGCAGCATCGCTTCCAGAACCCGCGGATCCATGGGGCTGGTGGCGTGATTATCCATGTAAATCGGCAAGCTCACGCCGGCCGGCACTTCTACATTGCTGGCAACTGTAGCCATTTTCTTGTTCTCCATCCCTCTCAGTACTCTTCTCCGCCTTTTGGCGGAGGACGAAATAACCTTCAAGCTGGCCTTCGGTTACTGCGCCAAATCCATCCGAATGCCAAAATCAACCTGATGCCAAATTCATCCCAACGTCAGTGCAACCAGTCCCTGCGCTGCGTGCGCCTTGTGCGCCGGTTGCTCGTGCTCTGCCAGGTCCTGAATACTGATGCTTTTCAGTACGCCGGCGATGGTGTCGTTTACTCGAGCCAACGGCTCTTTGATGGTGCAACTGGGTGTAAGGTCGCAGTTCTTGGCGCCCTTGGTGCAGGAGGTAATGAAAAACGGCCCGTCGATGGCGTGGATCACTTCGTAGGCCGAAATCTCTCGTGCATCGCGCGCCAATGCGTACCCGCCGTTCATGCCAGCGTGCGAACGGAGCAGCCCGTTCTTGGTGAGCAACTGCAAAATCTTGGCCAGAAGCTGCGCCGGAATCCCATATGCGTCAGCAACATCCTTGGCGCTCAACGCAGGTTTTTCGGGGTGCTCGGCGAGGTACTTGAGCGCCATCAACCCGTAATCCGCCTTCTTGGTCAGCTTGAGCATTCAATATCCGACTTCTTCAGTCCGTGTTCAGTATACGACCATTTCTGTCGGGATTTCAAGCCCCGTCCGGAAACGTTTCGATTCCCGGCGCGAAGAATCTTGGACGGACACGAAAGATTCAACAAAAACACGTTTCAAATTATGGAAAAGACCGCTACAATCTTGCGGAAAGAGGGAGTATTCTTACCGAACCCGAAGCAATGGCGACCATCTGCAAGCACCCAAGGGTACGCATCGTTTCCCGGCACGAAGACACCGAGTATGTCGAGTGCCTGGAATGTGGCGAGGTCTTTGACTCCGAGGAGTTCCGCGACATGGAGATTGAGGAAACCGCTGAAACTGAGGACGCCTTGGACGAAGACTAAGACCCAAAACAAAGGTTCTTACCTGGCAATGGGGTCTCCGCTCACCGGCAAGCCCACCCGGCGCGAGACCAGCCATGCGTAATGGAAGCCGGACACCACGGTCAGCACCATGGTGGCGCCGAGTGCGATCATGCGTACCTCAGAAACCCAGTAGGCATCGGTCATCTGGTGCAGCAACACGGCGGCAACCGCGGCCACCTGGGCGAAGGTATTTGCCTTGCCGAAGATGCTGGGGATGAACTCCCGCCTGCCGGCTGCTGCATAAAGTATCGCCGCAACCACCAGAATTGCTACATCCCTGCCAAAAACCATTACCGTCACCCGGGTAGGAATCAGCCCTTTGTGCATCAGAACGAGAAACAGCGTGCTCAAAAGCAGTTTGTCGGCCACCGGATCGAGATACTGGCCTAGCATGGAGCGCTGCTTCAGCACGCGGGCCAACGATCCGTCCAGCGCATCCGTGAGCCCCGCGGCAACAAACAGGTAAAAACTCACCGCATAGTGATCTTCCAGGATTGCCGCCACCAGGAACGGGGCCAGACAGATGCGCACCAGCGTCAGCAGGTTGGGAGCAGTGCGGAATGGGTTCAGCTGCGTGCTCGAAACGTCGGACATGGAAGAATCAACTTACAGCAGCCAGCTGCGCTACACAACCGGCCGCACTGGATTTATTTCCGCCGCTGCTCCGCGGGTTTACGCAGATAGGCGTCTGCCTTCGTGAACGATGGTACAGTAACGCAAGCCGCTCCAGCATCGCCTTCTTTCCCCGATCCTGATAAACTGATTTGAGTTGCTTTGCAGGCGCGTAGCTCAGTTGGTTAGAGCGCTTCCTTGACACGGAAGAGGTCGCTGGTTCGAATCCAGTCGTGCCTACCATTTCCAGATTCGAGCAGGTGGAGCGGAACGCAGACGCACCGTTGCGTTTCAGCGATAAGGCACTGCAACATCACTGATCGCTACTTTGACCAAACCGGCTTTCTCTTCTCCAGAAACGCCGCAATGCCTTCTCTAAAACCCGCAGTGTCCCGGGCCTGTGCGTTTGCTTCCATCGCTTGTGCAATTGCCACGTCGAGCCAGGCCTTGTTCTGCGCTGCCAGCAGGCGTTTGGTCCCCGCCTGCGATTGCGGACTGTTCGCTGCCAGTGCCTGCGCCAACGCCTGAACACGTTCTTCAAGTGCATCCGGCTGCACCACTTCATTGACGAGGCCAAGGCGATAGGCTTCAGCGGCGTCGAAGAAGCGGCCGGTCAGCAGCAGATCGCGGGAACGCTTGTCGCCAATTTGAAGCGCCAGGAAGGCCGACACAATAGCCGGGACAAAGCCGATGCGCGCCTCGGTATAGCCAAACTTTGCTGCGGGTACAGCGACGGTGAAGTCGCAGAGAGTGGCCAGGCTGGTGCCGCCGGCGATGGCAGGGCCGTGAACCGCGGCGATGGTCGGCTTGGGCAATTCATATAATTTGCGGAATAGCGTGGCGATTCGCTCGGCATCCGCGCGATGCTCGGCGGCGGGCTTGTCGTTCATGCTCTGCAGCACAGACAGATCGAGACCCGAACAGAATGCCTCGCCCGCGCCCTTTAGAACGACGACGCGGCACGTCCCGGCGACCGCTTCTTCCATTGCGGCAATCAACTCGACCTGCATCTCGGGAGTCATTGCATTGCGGCGCTCGGGACGATTCAAGGTAATTGTCCGGACGCCAGCATGTTCCGCGACTAGAATGGTTAAGTAACTCAACCCGGTCCTCCAGCTACTCATGTTACAGCGTGCTCATCAATTGGCGGCGCCGAAATCCTTTGCAATTTCTGCGCTGGTATAAGTCAGGTCGTCCAGTGGCTGTAACTCCGTCAGGCGGGCACGTAACTCCTTCAATTCCGTAACCAGGATTTCCGTGGGAATGTTGCCAACCAGCGCATCCTGCGCAAAGGGGCAACCGCCAAGCCCGCCGATTGCGGAATCGAAACGCCGGCAGCCTGCATGATAAGCGGCGCGGATCTTCGCCGCAGCGTCTTGCCGTCGCGCATGGAGATGCACCCCAATCTCGGCTCCTCCCTTTGCTGCGAGCCCTTGGGCCACTGTGTCGGAAATCTGCGCGGGCGTTGCTAACCCGACGGTGTCGGCCAGCGATATCTGGCGGATGTCTGCTTCGATCAACAGATTACACGCAGTCTCAACCTGATCGATGCTCCACGCATCTCCATACGGATTTCCGAAAGCCATCGAGACATAGGCATCGACGTTCAACCCGGCGTTGTACGCGAGGTTGGAGATTGAACGCAGTGCTTGCAGGGACTCCTCCTGTGTCTGATTCTGATTGCGGCGGAGAAATTCCGGCGAGATGGAGTATGGGAATCCGAGCGTCTGCACCGCGCCGGTCTTGATTGCGCGCTGCGCGCCTCGTTCATTCACCACGATCGCGATGATTTCAACATCAGGTGGACAATCGAGCAGCTTCAGCACACTTTCGGAGTCGGCCATTTGGGGAACTGCCGCGGGGGAGACAAAGCTGACCGCGTCAATGTGCTTGAAACCTGCCGCTACGAGCTTGCGCAGATATTCGGCTTTTCGCTCGGCGGGAATCGGCACCGGCAGGCCTTGCCACGCGTCGCGCGGACATTCGACGATCTTGACCAGGTCACCCATCGATCTTGCTCAAATTGACACTTCCTTCGCCGGCACTCACCCGCGCGACGGATGGACTTTGAGTATTTCTCTTGCGATGACCATGCGCTGAATCTCGCTGGTGCCTTCGCCGATGGTGCATAGCTTCACATCGCGATAATACTTCTCCGCGGGATAGTCCTTGATGAAGCCGTAGCCTCCGAATAACTGTACGGCCTCGTCGCAGATGCGCACTGCGACCTCGCTCGCGAAGAGCTTGGCCATGGAAGATTCGCGCGTCACTTTGCGTCCCGCATCCTTGAGGACAGCCGCGCGCTGAGTCAGCAATCGGGCCGCATCGAGTTCGGTGGCCATGTCGGCGAGCTTCCACTGAATGCCCTGAAACTCGGCAATGGCTTTGCCGAATTGGCGCCGCTCCTTCACATACTTCAAGGCCGCGTCGAGCGCGCCGCGGCCGATGCCCAGCGCGAGTGCGGCAATGGAGATGCGGCCGCCATCGAGAACGCGCATCGCGTCAATGAAGCCTTCGCCCTCGACGCCGAGAAGATTCTCCGCTGGTAACTCGCAATCCTCAAAAATCAATTCGCTGGTATCGCTGGCGCGCAGGCCAAGCTTGTTCTCTTTCTTGCCTGGGCGGAAACCCGGTGTCCCCTTCTCAACCACGAAGGCCGATAGACCGTGCGTGCCCTTGCTCTTGTCCGTCACCGCAATCACCACAGAAACGTCAGCGTAACGGCCGTTGGTGATGAATGTCTTGTTTCCGTTGAGCACATAGCGGTCGCCCTTTTTGACGGCCGTGGTGCGGGCCGCGCTGGCATCCGATCCGGAGCCCGGCTCGGTGAGTCCCCAGGCTGCGAGCCATTCGCCGCTGGCAAGCAAAGGCACGTACTTACTTTTTTGCTGCTCATTGCCGGCGAGAAAAATGTGATTGGTGCCGAGCGAATTATGCGCGGCAACCGTAATGCCTACCGAGCCATCGACTGCCGAGAGTTCTTCGATGGCCAGCACGTAATCGACATAGCCGAGGCCCGAGCCGCCATATTCAGGCGGAAAGATGACGCCGAGCAGGCCCATCTTTCCGAGCTTCTTGATCACCGCCATGGGAAACTCGCAAGCCTCGTCCCAGATCATCGCGTTAGGAGCAATCTCTCGCGCGGCAAATTCGCGGATCTCGCGTCGGAGATGCTCCTGATCTTCCGTCAAGACGAACGGATATAAACTCGCCACGGGTTCAAGCTCAACTCTCATATTTGGCACTCCTTCTATTCTGATTCGGTTCCCGAGTTCCCGCAGTGGCTAAAGCCCACGATGTTAATGCTGCACTTGCGGCACGACTGAAGTCGTGCCCTGATACAAGACTCCCGCGATCAGGTCTGGAGGACCCCGGGATTGAAGCGGGGCAGGTCGGGATTCAGGGCGCAGGCTTCGAGCGCCGTGATCAATACGTCCCTGGTTTTTGCGGGATCGATGATGGCGTCAATCCACAGGCGCGCGGCTCCATAGCGTGGATCAGCCTGCGCATCGTAACTGTCCTTGATCTCGTCGTAGAGTGCTTTCTTCTCTGCCTCCGACAAGACTTTTCCGCTGCGCTCCATCTGCTTGGCGCGAACTTCCGCAAGGGTGTTGGCCGCTGAAGCGCCACTCATCACCGCATAGCGAGCCGTAGGCCACGCGAACAGGAATCGCGGATCGTAGGCCTTGCCGCACATTGCATAGTGGCCCGCACCAAAGCTGCCGCCGATGATTACAGCGATCTTCGGCACCACGCTGGTGCTCACTGCGGAAACCATCTTTGCGCCGGCACGGATGATGCCCGACCACTCCGCATCTTTGCCTACCATGAAGCCATTCACGTCGTGCAGGAACACCAGCGGGACAAGGTTCTGATTGCAATCCATGATGAAGCGGGCTGCCTTTTGCGCGCTCTCTGTATAGATGACGCCGCCGACCTCGATACGTTGCATGCCGGCTGCTGGCCCCATGGCGACGGTCTGATTCTGATTGATCTTCTGGTTGGCGACGATGCCTACCGCACGGCCGCCGATGCGTGCATAACCGCAAAGAACCGTTCGGCCGAAGTCCGCTTTGTACTCGTCGAACTCACTGCGATCCACGATGCGCGCAATGACTTCGCGCATGTCGTACACATTGCTTGCGCCCGGAGCGGGATTCAGCAACCCATATAAATCCTCAGTAGCGAATCTTGGCGCGTCGCGGTGAGCATTGAACTCGCGCGCGTTGAAGACTTCGCGTGCGGTCTCCCATTTTTCGGCACCAATCGGGGCGGAGTGCCTTTCCCCCATTTTTCCTACCAGGGAGCGCAATCGCGCGATGCACAAATGATCATTGGGCTCTTTGAAGTCGACGGTTCCGGAGATCTCCGCGTGCATCGACGCACCGCCCAGTTCCTCAGCGTCGGTCTTTTGGCCAATGGCCGCCTGCACCAGCGCGGGGCCGGCGAGAAACAGGCCTGAGCCTTCGGTCATAAGGATCGTATCTGTCATGACGGGAAGATACGCGCCGCCGGCGACGCACATGCCCATGATGGCGGTGATCTGCGGGATGCCGAGCGAACTCATGACCGCGTTGTTGCGGAAGACACGGCCAAAATCGTCGGTGTCGGGAAAGACGTCTTCCTGCAGCGGGAGGAATATGCCGGAAGAGTCGACGAGATATAGAGTCGGGATTCTGTTTTCGAGCGCGATGGTCTGGGCGCGCAGCACCTTCTTGGCCGTCATGGGGAAGAACGCGCCGGCCTTTACCGTGGCGTCGTTAGCGACGATCATGCACAGGCGCCCGCTTACGCGGCCCAATCCGGTGACCGCGCCGGCGCCGGGAGCGCCGCCATATTCGCCATACATTCCATACGCGGCCCAGAGACCCAACTCCAGGAATTCCGTTCCATCATCGAGTAGCAGGGCGAGGCGTTCCCTTACCGCCAGCCGGCCTTTAGCGTGCTGGGCTTCGGCGGCATTGGCACCACCGCCAAGCCGAATCGAATCTTCTTCCGCACGCAATGCAGCCATCAGCGTGCTCAGCGCCGCGCGGTTCGCCCTGGCTCGCGGCGCTACTGGATCGAGCTTTGACCCAAGGCTCGAGTCGAACTTCAATTCTTCGGCCATCCAACCATCCATGAAAACTCGAAGACTATAGCATGTCCATTATCATGACGCATCCAGGGAGCCCTTGGTTGGCCAAGTGGATCGGATGGGAATCATCCGGCGAGTAACGAATTCGCTCCGGCCCTCCGGGACGGAGCCAATACGACTGGACTCTTCCCAGGATTTTCGTCCGCTGCGGCGGACTCCATCCTGGGCTATTTTCGACTTCTCCCCGCCGGGAGAAGGGGAGCTTCACTTTGGCCACGGGCCGCAGGTGAGGATGGTTGCGACGATCTGCTCGTTTGGGTTTCTTTGAAGCTTATTTTTGGGCAATTCAATCATCCAGATGCGAGCCACGGCGGATGCGCGCCTCAAGCGTATGCATTGCTTCATAGATTTCTTCGAAGCTCTCTATGGCGAAGAGCAGATGGTGCATCTCGTCCACCTTGACGGGCGTGCGCAACACTTCGTCGAGAACGAAAGGAGCCACGGCACAGCCGCTATGCAAAACGTTAGAGCACTCGCCGTTGGAACTGATCAGACCGCTGCCGTAGACTTTCACCTCGCCGTTCTGGCGAATGAGCCCGAACTCGACCGTGTACCAGAAGACGCGGCCAATGCGTTCCAAAATCGCATCATCCTGAATGCGTGAGCAGACCTGCCCATAATGCACCAGAAAGTCGGCGAAGACCGGAAGCGCGTGCATGGGGACGTGGCCGAAGACGTCGTGAAAGATGTCCGGCTCCGGCGTGTATTCGAGCGAATCGCGGGTGCGCAGCCAGGTGGTGGTGGGGAAGCGGCGCGCGGCCAGCATTTCAAAGAAAGCCGGAGCGGGCATGAAACCGCTGACAGGCGTGGCATTCCATCCGGTGCGGCGCTCGAGCTTTGCGGAGACTGCAGCTAGGTTGGGTAGCCGGTCGTAGGGAAGGCAAAGGGTCTCGAAACCGTCGAGATATTCCTGCGCCGCGTGCCGTTCCAATTGGGGCATGCGGCGGCGCACCAGCTCGGCCCACACAGCGTGCTGCTCGGTGGTGTAGGCGGAGTAGTTCTGGGCAATCAGGAACGACGAAGCCTTGGAGAGAAACGGCGCGGCTTTGGGTAACGCAATCGTGGTCGCCATTAGAGGTTGCCCCGCAGCGCCTGCTCGCGCTCGATGGCTTCGAACAGTGCCTTGAAGTTGCCCTTGCCGAAGCTGCGGCTGCCCTTGCGCTGGATGATCTCGTAGAACAGCGTGGGCCGGTCTTCGACGGGGCGCGTAAAGATCTGCAGCATATAGCCCTCGTCATCTCTATCGACCAGAATGCCCAGTCTTTCCAGTTCTTCGACAGGCTCGTCGATGCGGCAGACGCGGGCGGCGAGTTCGGTGTAGTAGGTGTGCGGGACGGTGAGGAACTCGACGCCCTGCTGCTGCATGCATGAGACGGTGGAGAGAATGTCGTCCGTTGCCAGCGCGATGTGCTGGACGCCGGGGCCCTGGTAGAAGTCGAGATATTCCTCGATCTGCGACTTGCGGCGTCCCTCGGCCGGTTCGTTGATGGGGAACTTCACGTAGCCGTTGCCGTTGGACATGACCTTCGACATCAAGGCCGAGTATTCGGTCGAGATGTCTTTGTCGTCGAAGTGCTGATAGAGCTGAAAGCCCATCACGTTGGCGTAGAAGTCGACCCACTCATTCATGGCGTGCCAGCCAACATTGCCCACCATGTGGTCTACATGCTTGAGCCCGGTGGGGCGAGCCACCGTGTCCGCGTGCTCGGCGCGAAAGCCGGGCAGGAACGGGCCGTTGTAGTTGCCGCGCTCGACAAAGGTGTGGATCGTGTCTCCGTAAGCGGCGATGGAAGAGGTGGTAATGCGGCCGGATTCATCGCCTGTTTCCATGGGCGCGACCACCGAGCGCGCGCCTCGGGCCGTGGTTTCGAGCCAGGCCTGGCGCGCATCATCCACTTCGAGGGCGATGACGCGAACGCCATCGCCGTGCCTGGCTACGTGGTCGGCGATGGGAGTGTTGGGACACAGGGACGTGGTGAGCACGAAGCGAATCTTGCCCTGCTGCACGACATAGGAAGCGCGGTCGCGCAACCCGGTCTCCGGGCCTGCATAGGCCACCAGGCTCATGCCGAAGGCGGTGCGGTAGTAGTAGGCTGCCTGGCGCGCGTTGCCCACGTAGAACTCCACGTGGTCTGTGCCTTTGAGGGGAAGAAAGTCTTGTCGAGCGTTGACTGTGCTGGGTGCAAAAGTTGCCATCGCGGCCTCCGCATGACGAGTGACAGGGAGAAACTTCGGGTGATCCCCATCACATCTGATCAAGAGGATAGGCCGCTGAGAAGACGACTTTGAAGGAGAATCAAGAGAAATGTTGGTCGTTTTACTTTAGAAATCAGCGCTTAGGCATCTGCCCAGCTTAATAACGTTAAGATGGAGTTCTTTTGTCTCTCGCCAATTTCACCGCGTAGAAACATGCTTCGCCTGCCAAATGCTTGCCAAACGTTTTAGCGGGTTCCGTCGCCCTGCAAGGTTCAGACTTGACAACTTTGGATTTTCTACTATACTTAGTTTTGATGTAAGAACATCAAATTGCGACTAAAGGAGGTCGATTATGGAACTTTTGATCGAACGGGGCTTAAAGGTAGCCGACGAGGTGTGGATCGCGACCGCCCTGCTGCATCGGGAAAACCCCTCCCGTGAGGATTTTGCAGTTGAGGAGATCGTCGAGCGGGCGCGCGAAGAGAAGATTTGCGAAGTGCTACGGCCGGGCGTGTACATTCACGCGCAGATGCATTGTGTTGCGAATCGGGCGCCAAACCCAGGGCGTTACCGCATGTTGATTGAAACGCGGCCAGGTCATCGCCGGCTGTATTGCGCAGGCGACCCTTTTGATCCGAGGCGCAAAGGCTCAAAGACAGTTCCCGCAGCGATGGAAGTTCCTGAGCAGTATCGTCCACTGCTCGAGTGGTACAAGGAGTGGTGCAAATTCCGGCCCCAAGACTCTTCTCGGTTTGCCGCGCTTTTGGCACTTGAAGGTTCGGGCAAGGACCTCTGGGGCGGTGAGAATGCAGATGACTACATCAACAGATTACGGGAGGAGTGGGAATGAGCCGCGTGTTCTGGGATAGCAATCTGTTCATCTATTTGTTTGAACAGCACCCGCAATTTTCCGCGGGTGTGAAGTCGCTTCTTGCGCGCATGGAAGTTCGAGGGGACCAGCTCTTTACGTCTGCCCTATCTGTTGGAGAGGTGCTAGCCAAACCATATGAATTTGGAGACGTGGCGCGGTGCTCTGCGTATGAGAGAGCGATGCAACAGGCAGCTGTGATTCTACCCTTCGATCTGCCTGCCGCGCGCCAATTCGCCAAGCTGCGCGCGCAACGCGCACTGCGTGTTCGCCCTCCCGATGCAATGCAGTTGGCATGCGCGGGCACTGCTGGGATGGATTTGTTTTTGACCAATGACACACGCCTGCATAGCATGCAGGTGGATGGGATTCAGTTCATCACGTCCGTCGAGCGGGCGCCGCTTTAGGCATTTTGCTGCCTCATTGCGGGGCAACCACCCCGCGGCACTCGCCCAGCGAGATATCCGGGAACCCATCGCGGCGGCAGAAGCCGCGGAGGATGACCTCGTCGCCGTTCTCCAACTGCGTGCGGCGCTCGCCGTTGGGCAGTTGGATCGGCTTCGCGCCGCCGGCGGTGAGCTCGAGCAGACAGCCTGCCGAATCGTCTTCCTGGTTGGATATGGTGCCGGTGGCGAGCAGGTCGCCGGGGAGCAAATTGCAGCCATTGCTGGTATGGTGGGCAATGAGCTGCGCGGGAGTCCACCACAGATGGCGCATATTGGCCTGGCTGAGCCGATGGGGAGGCTGGCCTGCGGCATTCATGGCTGACGTCAGCAGCCAGGCCTCCACGATCACGTCGATGGCGCCGGCGGATTGGTCGGTCGCATCCCATAGATAGGTGAGCGGCTCCGGATCGTCGGGCGGGCGCAGATCGGCCGGGACGCGAAACGGAGCGAACGCGGCGATGGGCACCACCCAGGGCGAGACGCTGGTGGCGAAGCTTTTGGAGAGGAAGGGGCCGAGAGGCTGGCTTTCCCAGGACTGCATGTCGCGCGCCGACCAGTCATTGAGCAGCGACAGGCCGAAAATGTGGTCCGCGGCCAGGCGAATGGGAACGGGATGCCCTAACGGGTTGGGCTCGCCAATGTACAGGCCGACTTCGACCTCGTAATCGAGAAAGCGGGTGGGGCCGAAGCTGGGAATCCCGTCCGGTCCGGCGGGTTTTGTCTGTCCCCGCGGCCGGCGAACCGGCGTTCCGCTAGCGACCAGCGACGAGGCGCGGCCGTGATAGCCGATGGGCAAATACTTGTAGTTGGGAAGCAAGGGATTTTCGGGGCGAAAGAGCCGGCCTACGCGCGTGGCGTGATGGATGGAGGCGTAGAAATCGGTGTAGTTCGCAAATTCCACGGGCTTGAGCAGGGTTGTAGTTTCGGCTGGAGTGAGCGCAACGCTTACGGCTGCTTGCGTGGCCTGATCCGCATCCAAGCCGAGCAGATCCATGAGCCGGTTGCGCAAAGCGGCATGTGCTCCGGCTCCACATGCGATCAGCGAATTGAGAGAGCGAGCTTCGCAGGCTGCTTGAACAGGGGCCGGCAGGCCTTCGAAGAGGCCTGCCCCCTTGCACCAGCGCAGGTCCAGCACGAATGCGCCAATGCCGACGCCGAGGCGCGGGCGTCCGTCCTCCCCAGCGAAGATGCAATAGGGGAGACTCTGCAGGGGAAATCCGCAGGCTGGGTCGTTAGCTGATTCGACCCAGCTTTTACGGCTCCATTCGGCTGCTGAAACTTCGATCATCAACGCGCTCCGTTGGGTGGAGCAGACCGGCGCACCGGCCTCAATCATCCAGCGCTGCTGAAGTTCTTCTTCAGGCTCTGCCAACACTCATAATATTCGTGTTGCAGGATTTTTTCTTCCAGCGCGAAACGGGTGGGGCGCACCGGCAGGCGCGTCTCGAACATGAAAGCCAACGTTCCATCAATATAATGAGGCTTCAACTCGGCCGCGCTGGCGCGCTCAAAGGTCTCGGCATCTGGCCCGTGGCCTGACATGCAGTTGTGCAGACTGGCGCCGCCGGGCAGAAACCCTTCTGCCTTGGCATCGTACTGGCCCAGAATCAGTCCCATGAATTCGTTCATCATGTTGCGGTGGAACCAGGGCGGGCGGAAGGTGTGCTCGGCCACCATCCATCGTGGCGGGAAGATGACAAAGTCCACATTGGCCGTGCCCGGCAGGCTGGACGGCGCGGTGAGCACGGTGAAGATGGATGGGTCGGGATGATCGAAGCTCACCGTGTTGATGCAGTTGAAACGGGCCATGTCGTACTTGTAGGGCGCGTAGTTTCCGTGCCAGGCGACCACATCGAGGGGAGAGTGATCGATCTCCGCGCGCCACAGGCGGCCGAGGAATTTTGAAATGACCTCGAAGACGCCTTCGCGGTCTTCGTAGGCGGCGACGGGGGTGAGGAAGTCGCGCGAATTGGCCAGGCCGTTGGCGCCGATGGGGCCCAGGTCCGGCAAACGAAAGCTCTGGCCGTAGTTCTCGCAGATGTAGCCTCGGGCCTGGCCGTCGGGCAGTTCGGCGCGGAATTTGATACCGCGCGGAATCACGGCCAACTCGCCTGGGGCAGCCTCAAGAACGCCCAACTCGGTGCGCAGCAGCAGGCGGCCTTGCTGGGGCAGAATGAGCATTTCGCCGTCGGCGTTGTAGAAGAAGCGGTCGTGCATGGAGGCGTTGGCCACGTAGAGGTGAATGCCCACGCCGTCCTGCATTGCGGGGTCGCCGTTTCCGCCGAGGGTGACGATCCCCCCACCAAAATCGGTGGGCTCAGTGGGCATGGGGAGTGGATTCCAGCGCATCTGGTTGGGAGGCGTGGGCACTTCGTTGAAGGGGCCGCTGCGCATCAGCGTGCTCTGCACAAACTCGCGATAGGGCTCGTGCATGACCGAGGGCCGGATGCGGTAGCTCCAAGTGCGGCGGTTGAGGAGGCGTGGCGCGGTAAAGGCCGTGCCGCTGAGCTGTTCTGTATAGAGGCCAAGCGGGGCATGCTGGGGGGCGTTCTGCCCTTGCGGCAAAGCGCCGGGGTGGGCCTCGGTGGCAAACTCGTTGCCAAACCCGGTTTGATATTGGTATTGAGCCATGGGGAAGCTCCGTGGTCCTGTGACGACGGGCAGTATCGCATTCGCCTGCAAGGCCTGACAATCCAATTCAGCAGGCTGCCGGGTGGGACAGGTTTACTTTCTTAAGAAAACAATGGTAATGTCCTTCAATTGAAAGGTGAATCCAGAGAGTGAGCCATGTCCAACAGCCAACACAGAACACGTTACGAGCCAGCCGAACTGGACCGCATCTCATGGAAGATTATTGAAGAGCTGCAACAGGATGCGCGCTTGTCATGGGCGGAACTTGGCCGGCGCGTGGGCCTGACTACGCCGGCAGTGGCCGAACGCGTGTATCGACTGCAGGAACTCGGGGTCATTCGCGGCTTTCATGCCGATATCAGCCTGGAGCGGCTGGGCCTACCCATACTCATCTTTGTGCGGTTATCGATTGGCGGACCTGAATCGACGGTGCGGGCGTTTCAAGCGCAGGTGGTGAAGTGGATGGAGGTGCTGGAGTGCCATCGGGTTACCGGATCCGATTCGTTCATTTTGAAGGCTCGGGTGGTTTCCGTCGAGCACCTGGAGCGGTTCCTGGATACCCTCGGCCACTATGGGACCACATCAACGTCGACTGTGCTTTCAACGCCGGTGCAGCAGCGAATCACTACAGAAAAGGTGATTCAGGAGTTTCATGATGAGGGGTGAGCCGGGCACTCTGCGATGTGAAGTCCCACCCTTGGCACAAATACAAAAACGTGCCAAGGATGGGGCACTCAGGGCATTTTAGCGAGCCTCAGAAGTCGACCCGCAAGCCAAATTGCATGCGGCGGTAGGTGGAAAGGGGCGCATCGTAGGTTCCCAGGGTGGGGCTGCCGGTGGCGGCGACGAGGCCGTTGGGGCTGGTGTCAAAACGAACCGAGTTGGTGATGTTGTAAGCCTCGGCGGCGAACTTGAGCGTGGCCAATTCACCCAGCTTCCAGCTCTTGGCCAGGGCGGAGTCGATGTCGAAGTAGCCGTCTCCACGATAGACGTTGCGGTTTCCGGCCTCTCCCGCGTAGGGCAGCCGGAGCGGGGTGCCAAAGTAAATGCCGTTGCCGATCGACGAAGCCACGGTGGGGTCGATCGCGTGGGGGATTCCGTTGATGATGCTCCTATGGGTCCGGACGTCGCCCAAGTTGAAGGTCATGGCCGGGTTGTCGTAGTTGGTGGGGTATGCGGGCGATTCCAGGGTGAAGGGCAGAGCGCTGGTCCAGCGTGAGAGTCCAGCCCATTGCCACCCGCCGATAAAAGCGTCGGCCACCTGGCTGATGCCGCCCAGCGCGGCCTTTCCGCGGCCAACCGGCAGCACATACACCCAGTCGGTGGTGAGCAGACTGTGCGTGTCAAAGTCCGAGACACCCTTGTTGAGCTTGGGATTCCAGGTGTTCTGGATGGCGAAGTTGGTATAGGCGTCGTCCACGTCGCTGAAGATGTTGGAGCGCTCTGTCTCCGAGCCCAGGTCAAGGGATTTGGCGAAGGTGTAGCTGAAGTCGACCGTCAATCCGTGGGAGGCGGGGTGACGGAGGGTGAACTGCAGAGCATTGTAGGAGCTGTTGCCGATCGAATCCAGCGAGTAGAGCGAGGAGAACTGGCTGCTCCAGAACGTGGACTGCGATGCGCCGCCGTTGAAGGGGCTGCCGGGAAAGATACCGAATACGTCGAGAAATGCGAGCGATAGAGTTTCGCCGTTGGTGTAGCGTTCCGGAGACCAGGCGTTGTTGAAGATGGCCTGGGTAGCACTTTCTCCCACGTAGTCCTGATTCTTCATATAGGGGAAGACATTTTCGAAGTAGGGGATGGCCTGAATGTTGTTGTTCACTTTTTGGGTGTTTCCCGCAAAGATCCCGTATTGTTCAGTTCCGAAGGGCGCGGCATCAACTTCCTGAGAGAGGATTCGCGCAGCGGAGAAATAGTCGCCGCCACCGCTGGGGTCGACAAAGTCAGTCGGCTCGGCGAGGTCGAGTTCCTGGAGAAGGTGGTGGCCAAGCCGTCCGACGTAAGCCTCTTCGAAGGTGAACCCGCCGGGCAATTCATGCTGGATTGAGAAGTTGAATGACTCGGCATAGGGGGTCCTGAGGTGGTTGTCCATGCCCCAATCGATGGCGAAGCCATCGACCGGAGGTTCAAAGGGGAAAGTCTGCGTAGGCGAGAAGGGAGGCAACGGAATATCGGGCAGATTGTGGGGGCCAGTGAAGCGCGGTGAATTCTCAAAGCCCAGCACGTCGGCTGCGTTGCTGATTTCGGCGGTGAGGCCATAGGAACCGTTGGTGTCAAATGTGTTGACCAGGGCCTCGCCGTAGTGGTCGAAGTACATGCCGGCGCTGGCGCGGATGGAGGTTCGTCCATTGGGCGCGAACACTACCCCAAGGCGCGGGGCAAAACCATTCTTCTGTTCGGGCCAGTATGCCGGTGCGTGGTTGGCTTTGCCGGAAGGTGTGAGGGAAATCAGCGGCTCGTAGACCTGGCCCTGCTGCGCGGCGGATTCGCGCTTCAGATACCAGGCATCGGTATCGACAGTGGGCGAAATCTGCTGGCCGTGCGTCTCGTAAGGCGTCTCCAGCAAGGTATAGCGGACGCCGTAAGTGACGGTGAGATTGCGGCGGGCGTGCCAGGTGTCCTGCACATAACCTTCCCACTCGTTGGAATGGAAGTTCTTGACTACAGACGCGCCTTCGGGCAGCGCCACGCCGGAGGTGGGACCGGTGATGGTGTAGTTATATGCGTTGGTGAGCTCAGGGATAACTCCCATGAGATTCGCCCAGTCGAACATCCATGAGTTAATGAAATTTCCTGACATGTTGGCAGGGGTGGGCAAATCACCTGTGTTGGCGTAGTAAGCGTTGGTGCTGGCACCATCAAAGGAGCCGCCATTGCCGGCGTGGTGGTTGGTGATGCCGCGCCAGTTCGCACCAAAGGCAAAGGTGTGCGTGCCTTTGTTCCAACTCAGGGTATCGGTGATGTTGTTTACCGGCACGTGGAGCTGATAGGTGCCCGTCTGCGCGGTTGGCTGGGTGAGGCCAGCGATGTCGACCCATTCGCCGGGCGCAATGCCGCCGCTCTGGTAGCCCTGGCGGATATAGCCATAGCGAGCGTCGTTGACGATGTGCGCCGTAGGAATCCAGCTGTACCCTCCGCTAATGCCCTTGGTGTTGTCGTCGTAGAAAGTGGCCGCAGGCTGCCCGGGAAAGTTTTCGTCGCCGGAAGCAGTATCTTTTTGCAGGTTGCCCCGGACAAAGAAATGGCTTTTGCTGTTCAGGCTGTAGTCGATCTTGAGAATGCTCGTGTTCAGTGTGGACGGCGCAGGAGAACTGAAGAACAGCGAACCCGAGTTCAAGCCACCGTCACCCAGCACGGTTCCGGTGGCGGTTGGCTCGGAGGAAAGATACTTCAGCACGGCAGCGTTGGCGCCTGGACCGTTTGGACAAACCGGCGAGCCTTGGAAGGTTTGTGTCTCGCAGGGCATGTCCATGGTTGCGACCTGGGCGGGTGTGAGGGTATCGGTGTTGCCGGTGGTATCAATGTACGAGAGCCCTCCGCCCATGAAAGTGGCGGTGGGCACCGTGGCTCCAACGATGTCTGAGATTGCCTGCCGTTTTCCCTCGTAGTTGAAGAAGTAGAAGAGCTTGTCTTTCAAGATGGGGCCGCCGATGGCACCTCCGAAGGTGTTCAGAACGTACTTCTGGGGAACGTTCGGCTCCATCGAGCTCAGTTCCTCATTCTTGTAGAAGAAGGAGTTGGCGACGGTGTTGGTTGGGCGGTAGTACTCGTAGAGGGCGCCGTGGAGCTTGTTGGTTCCACTCTTGGTGACGAGGTCAACCTGGGCGCCGGAGGAGCGACCGGCGGCAGCTGTGCCATTGGAGGTGGTGACGCGAAACTCCTCGGTGGAGTCGAGCGTGGAGCGGAGAATCCCGGTAAACGCCGCGCCGCCGATCTGGTCGTTGTCGTCGAGTCCATCCAGGGTAATGTTGCCCTGATCCGAGCGTCCACCGGCCACTGCGCCCTGGCGGCTGTCTGAGATCTCGTTGCCCACGTAAAGAACGCCGGGCTGCAAGCTCAGGAGGTTGATGGGGTCACGTCCCTCCATGGGCAGCGCTTGGATGGTGCCGCTGCCCACCGAGTTGCCGACGCTGGCGTCGGTAAAGTTGAGCGTCTCGGTGGCTGTGCTTACGTCCACGGTCACCGTTTCGGCCTTGACGCTAAGGGTGAAGTTGATGGTGGCCGGTTGATCGACGAGCAATTCGGCGGTGCGTGTCTGCGTGGCAAATCCGCTGCACGCGACCGTGATCAGGTAGTGAGCGGGGTTGACGATGGGGAAGATGTAGAAGCCTGCGCCATTGGAGACAGCGGTGTACGAATTGTCTGTGCCTTGGTCCTTGAGAGTGATGGTCGTGCTCGGAACCAGTGCGCCGCTTGAATCCTTGACGACGCCGCGGAGTGAGGTGGTTGCGGTTTGGCAGAATGCAGAAGGGGCGAGGGCAAGGATGCAACAAAGCATCCATCCCGAGAGGGATTTTTTCACGGCAGCTCCTTAGAAAGAGGTTTGGCTTGCGCTTCTAATGCTCTTTGTGTGGCGTTCACCAGGCTTGAGAATTAGGGATTCGGAAACGGCCGCTCGATGGAGGTCGCGTTCCCAGGGGAAACTCAGATCTGCAGGGTCGAAAACTCTTTGGGGGCGCAAAGAGGAGTGCACAGTGAAACAGGCCGAGCAATGGCGATATCAAGGGAATACGCCAGAAATTGGTTGGCTCTTATTCTGTCGGAAATCCATGTAAGTTTCAAGAAGAATGTCGTTTAGGTGCAACTGAGCGCTTGGGAAGGGGCGACCATGGGCTCCCCGGAATGATCCTCGTATACTCTAGCCAGCGTATGGCGACTCATCTGGATACAATTCTTGCTTCCACGCGAACCACTGTGGCCGCGGCCAAAGCACGCGTGCCCATGGCCGAGTTGGAGAAGCGCATGGCTGCGCACCGGCCGCGCGGTTGGGCGGCGGCGTTGAGGCGGAAGGCGGCAATGGGTCCGGCGGTGATTGCGGAGATCAAGAAGGCCTCTCCATCCAAGGGGCTAATCCGCAAGGATTTCGATGTGGAAGGACTGGCACGCAGGTATCGAACAGGCGGCGCGACAGTACTTTCTGTGCTGACCGACGAGACATATTTTCAGGGTAGCCTGCGCAACCTGGAACTGGCTTCGGCCGCTACTCCACTCGCCTGCCTGCGCAAGGATTTCATGGTGGACGAGTACCAGATTGTTGAGGCGCGAGCGCATCGGGCAGACGCGATCCTGCTGATTGCGGCCGCGCTGAGCGACGCCGAGATGAAGCGGTTTTCAAACCTGGCGCGCGGACTTACACTCGATGTGCTGGTCGAAGTACATACGACCGGGGAACTGGACCGGGTGCTGGATGCGCTCGGCGAGACTGGCGCGGATGCAATCGGGGTGAACAACCGCGATTTAAGAACCTTCGAAGTCAGCCTGGAAACTTCGCTTAGCCTGGTTGAGCGGATCCCGAGCAGCGTGCTGCGCGTGACGGAGAGCGGAATCGCGACCGCGGAAGACCTGGTCAAGCTGAAGGCGGCTGGATTCGATGCGTTCCTGATCGGCGAAAGCCTGATGCGGCAGACGGATCCCGGCGCGGCGCTGGCAGCTCTGCTGGCAGGAACAACGGTGAGGCGATGAGCCTATGGGTCAAAATCTGCGGCAACACATCTTTGGCGGATGCGCGCCTTGCCGTGGAGGCCGGCGCCGATGCGGTGGGTTTTGTGTTTGCGCCGAGCCCGCGACGGATAACCGCGGCTGAAGCGGCTTCCATCATCCGCCATTTGCCGCCAAACGTGGAGAAGATTGGCGTATTCGTCGATGCGCATGTGGCGGAGATCTACTCCACAGTACGGATCAGCGGACTCACCGGCGTGCAACTGCACTTCGATGCAGATGTGGACATGCCGGCGAAGCTCCATGGACGACTGGGGAGTCATTTGCGGATTATGCGGGTTGCGCATTTTGACGCCGGCGCGGCGGACCTGGTTTCAAAGCAGATTGCGGAGCACGCGCGGAATTTGCATGTGGACGGGGTGCTGGTGGACTCGTGCACGGCAACCGCGGTGGGCGGTACCGGCGTGGCCTTCGATTGGACCGCGGCGCGCAAGACGATCTTCAGCGACATTGGCACGGTTAAACTGATCGCGGCGGGCGGACTGAACCCTGCCAATGTGGCTAAGGCTGTCGCGACTCTGCAGCCCTGGGGCGTGGATGTGGTCTCGGGCGTTGAGAAGGAACCAGGCCGCAAGGACCTGTTCAAGGTGCGCGAGTTCGTGGCGAAAGCTAGAGCTGCCCGACAAGAATAGGGCCGGCGGGTTGCTCTTTTCGTTGGATATGGGCGGGATTTTCTGACGAAGCTTACACCGCAGTTTTCATCTTTCCGCGAGCGATTTCTTTCTATTTCCTGGTATTCAAACGTTAGAATAATTGGATTCAGAGGTAGCAGGTATGCGCGTTTCGTGTTTGCGAGCTGTTGTCGCTCCCGTATTGCTTTTCAGTTTCGGCATCATTTCGAGCAGCCTCGCGGCGACTGCACAAACCGTGCATGTCGATGTGAGTGCCGGAAAGGCTATCCCCTTTGACCCGGACAAGGCGATGGGAACCTCGATGGACATTCTCACCGCCAAGGACTTCAACGCCGTCTACTCCGAACCAGTGATTAAAGCCGGGCTTTCGGCGGGCTGGGGGCCCATCTCGTACCGGCAGAATACTGAGCTCACCTATGATGCTTGGCACTGGAACCCTAACGGCACCTGGAGCGACGAGAAGCACAAGAGCGGGTATTTTGTGGGAAGCGCAGAACCGAATGGCTTTCTGCGTGAGTCGTATGGATACCGGCTCGCGCACCGGGGAACGACGCGCAGCGATTCCGGCCAGGATGAGTATTCGCGCATGACCGATGGCGATCCGAGCACTTACTGGAAGAGCAATCCATACCTGAGCAGCAAGTTTACGGGCGAGCCCGACTCTGCGCACCCGCAATGGGTGGTCATCGATCTTGCTTCGACCCAGGAGATCGATGCCATTCAGATTGCCTGGGCCGACCCATACGCGACCAGCTACGAGGTCGAGTATTGGAACGGCAAGGCAGATGCGCTGGACAAGCAGACCGCGGGCCTATGGGTGACTTTTCCGCAGGGGAGGGTGACTGGCGGACAGGGTGGCAGCAAAGTGCAGCGGCTTGCCGATCAGCCAGTGGCAACGCGGTTTCTGCGCATCCTGATGACTGCTTCCTCGAATACCTGCGACACGCACGGAAGCGGCGACCCGCGCAATTGCGTTGGCTATGCGATCGGCGAAATCAGCGCGGGCAACTTCAATTCCCTTGGCCAGTTTGTCGATTTGGTCAAACACGGTCCCAGCCAGGCGCAGACGGTGACGCAGGCTTCTTCTGTAGATCCCTGGCACACGGCTGAAAGCATTGTGTCCACGCGGATTCAGACAGGGTTTGACCTGTTTTTTACCAGCGGATACACCAATCACTTGCCGGCCATGATTCCCATTGCCATGGTGTATGCCACGCCGGAAGACAGTCTGGCGGAGATCGCATACATCGAGAAGCGCGGGTATCCAATTTCCTATGTGGAAATGAGCGAAGAGCCGGATGGCGCGTACATGCTGCCGGAAGATTATGCCGCGCTCTATCTGCAATGGGCGACCGCGCTGCACAAGGTTGACCCCAGGTTGAAGCTGGGCGGCCCGGTGTTTACGGGAGTGAATGAAGATATCAAGGTATGGCCGGATGCGCAGGGACGTACTTCGTGGCTGGGCCGGTTTCTGGATTACCTGAAGGCGCACGGCAGAATGGCTGACCTGGCGTTTGTCTCTTTCGAACATTATCCGCTCGATCCGTGCGCGATCAATTGGACCGATCTGTATCGCGAGCCGCAACTGGTGAAGGGAACGCTGGACGCATGGCGGGACGACGGAGTGCCCGCAGATGTTCCGTTGTTCAATACGGAGAGCAATGTATCGTGGTCGCTGACCGATCCGATGCAGGACCTGTTTGCGGGCTTGTGGCTGGCAGACAGTGTCGGCACATTCCTGACCAACGCGGGGCCAGGCGCGGCGTATTATCACTCGCCCATCCAGCCAGAGACGCTACGGCCGGGATGCCAGGTCTGGAGCACATTCGGCAGTTTCGTCGCCAATGAAAAGCTCGAAATACGGCAGTATACGGCGCAGTATTTCGCCAGCCAGTTGTTGAATCTGGACTGGGTGAAACATGGTGCGGGGACGCATGAGCTATATCCGGCGGCAGGGGATTTGGAGGACGAGGCGCATCACAAGCTGATTACTGCCTATGCCGTGAAACGGCCGGATGGGGAGTGGTCGCTGTTGATCATTAACAAGGATCCGAGCAATGCGCACGAGGTGACGATCGCCTTCGAAGACGGCGGAAAGGAAGCGCCGGCGCAGTTTGCGGGACAAGTGAAAATGGTGACCTTTGGAGCGGCGGAGTATGTGTGGCATTCATCTGGTGCTTCGAGCCACGCGGACCCCGACGGGCCTCCGAAGCGCAGCGAATTCAACTGGCAGACGAGGCAAACGGTGTTGTTGCCCAAGGCGTCCATTACAGTCCTCGCGGGAAAATCAGCTTCGGAATGATTGAGGCATGCTGAAGGTCAATCCCCAAATCTGCTGACAAAGATCCCGGCGCATTTGGGGTTGAATGCAGCGTAAGCCTTTTGAATGCTCCGCAAAAGCATTACAATGCAAGCCTGTCGGATGCGAAAAAGGGTAGTTTTCGACGATCGGCTGTCAGTAAGTGCGGCGATTGCGGAGACAGGCCAGGTCGGGTCGGCATGCGGAGATTCATCTTCGAATAGCCGACCATTGAGAGTGCACTCCGAGCAATCGTCACCCGGTGTCGGGGAAAATCGAAGCGGATGTAATTCGGTGCCATTTTGAAAATAAAAGAGGAAAGTTCGGATTCCGAGAGAGCTGTAAGCATTTGGAAATCTGCGCCGCGAACGACATCCGTTCTTTTTTTTCTTGCCGTGTTTTTCACCTTTACGATTCTGGCGTTTGCCAATGACATCATCGAAATGGGGCACCAGCCGCCGTTGCGATTTGCCTTGGCGGTCGTGCTTTCAGGCCTTTTTGCTGTTACCTATGCTTTAACCGGAATATCGCTGCGGGGGAAGTTCTGGAAGGCGTTTATTCCCTTGTTTGTACTCCAGTTTGTAACCATGGGTGTGCTGGGCAACTTGTTTCCGAGTACTCCTCAGCCCCGACAGATGGATGCCGAGGCCATGGGGCGGATGCAGAGCCGGCTGGCCTTCGATGGTCTCGCCACGATCATTGCCATGAGCCTGAGCTATGCGGGCTTTGTGATTGTCTTCGTCCGCGAGGGGCGGCGCCATGCCCGGGTGCACGCGGAGATGAGCCGGCAGCAGGCGCTCCTGGAGGGTGAACTGGCAGCTGCCCGGGAGGTCCAGGAAGTCATCCTGCCGGAGCAGGTTGAGGCGGTTCCGGGATTCAAAGTCGAGAGCATGTACCAGCCAGCGCGACAGGTCGGGGGGGACTTTTTCCAGGTTCTGCCCGCTGGTGAAGGCGGCCTGCTGGTTGTTATTGGAGACGTTGCCGGCAAGGGATTGCCCGCCGCCATGCTGGTTTCCGTCCTGGTGGGCGCGATTCGCGGCGCGGCCGAGTACACAAAGGACCCAGCTGAACTTCTCGCCAGCCTCAATGACCGGCTCATCGGACGAACCCATGGTGGGTTCTCGACTGCGTTGGTGGCTCGCATTGCTGCCGACGGCAGTGTGACCATTGCCAACGCCGGTCATTTGTCGCCTTATCTCGATGGCAGGGAGGTCGAATTGCAGGGGGCTTTGCCCCTTGGTGTTGTCAAGAATGCGTCGTACCAGGTCACGCATTTCCATTTACCGCAGGGCAGCCGGTTGACATTCTACTCCGACGGAGTGATCGAGGCCCAGAACGAGAAAGGCGAACTCTTCGGTTTCGAGCGGGGAAGGGCTGTTTCGATCCAGCCCGCAGCCGCAATCGCAGAGGCGGCCAGGCAGTTCGGCCAGGAAGACGACATCACGGTGGTGACTATTGAGCGCCTGGCAGCCGACACGGATTCGACCGGTGCGGGTACTTCGCGCATGCTGGCCACGGCATAACTGCCTATTGTGGAATGGGATCATTTCCGAACGGCCCATTCTGTCCGGTTGCGTCCGGACTTTGCTCTGCAAAATGAGCGTATCCTTATTCTCTGAAGGGTCAATTTGTCATGCAAATGAATTACAATCGAGATTGGGGGAATCTGAACTTATGGCAGCGAATGCGTTGGTGCAAACACGGATTGACCCGGCGGTGAAGGAACGCGCGGCGGCAGTACTGGGAGAGATGGGGATTACGGTATCGGATGCTGTGCGCATCCTTCTCACTCGAACGGCAAATGAGGGTGCGCTTCCTTTCGCGCTGGCTGCCAACGAGGACGAGCATGACGCCTGGTTCCGCGCCAAGGTGCGCCAGGCTCTGGACGATCCGCGCCCCGCGATTCCGCACGATGAGGTATCAGCTTATTTTGCTGAACGGCGCGCCGCCGCGTTGCGGAAAGAATAAGGCTCCTCATGCGGCTGGAATGGTCGGTCTTCGCGAAAGAAGATCGCAAAGCCATCTTCGATTACATCGAGGCGGACAACCCGCGAGCGGCAATTGCCATTGACGATCGCATCCAGACGCGGATAGAGGGATTGGCGCAGTTTCCCGAGATGGGCCGTCCTGGCCGGATTGAAGGAACGCGGGAACTGGTAATCGCCCGCACTCCCTACATTGCGGCCTATCGCATTCTGGGCGATGCGGTGCGGATTTTGCGGGTGTTGCACGGCGCGCAACTTTGGCCGGAAGAGATGCCGGGGGAGCCAAACAGTGAATGCTTTTGAACAAGTCGTGAGCGATATTCTCAGAATGGAGGGGTACTGGGTTCGCAACTCTGTAAAAGTGTAGATCACCAAAGAAGAGAAGCGAAAAATCGGTAGGCACTCTTCGCCAAGATGGGAGCTAGACGTCGTCGCGTACAGTGGAAGCGACAATATTCTGCATATTGTTGAGTGTAAGAGCTATCTAGAACCCCCTGGTGTCCGTTTGCGTGGAGTTGACGGGAGCGATCCTAAAGAAGCTAAGCGTTATAAACTATTTTCCGATTCAACGCTTTATGATGTCATCTCCAATCGTTTGAGAATTCAGTTCGTGAAGTCTGGGGCGTGTCCATCAGACGCTCGGATTAAGCTCTGTCTAGCTTGTGGGAGAATTGTGTCTGAAAGCGACCGGATCTGGCTGCATAGACATTTCAAGGAAAAAAAGTGGGACCTTTGGGATGAGCACTGGTTGAGAGATCGCTTAGAAAAAATGGCTGAGCCTGACTATGGATACGAGGACCAGATTACTGCCATTGTGGCTAAGCTTCTTCTGCGGCGCAAGCCCAAACAATGAATTCAACAGCAAACAAGCGCAACATCTGCGCTTGTTCTTCCTAGTACACTGAACAGTATCCCGATTATCGTCTTATCCGCAGGAGGCCCCTATGGCGTCGGTGATTCTTCCAGCAAATCCGTCTGAGTCGCGGCCCGGTCGCTTTGGCATTTATGGCGGGCGGTATGTGCCGGAGACGCTGATGGCGGCGCTGGTGGAGCTGGAGCATGAATACGATGTGGCCAAGAACGACGCGGCGTTTCAGGCCGAGCTGGCCGGGCTGCTGAAGGACTACGCGGGGCGGCCGACGCCGCTTTATTTCGCCAAGCGGCTCACGGAACAACTGGGCGGGGCGAAGATCTATCTCAAGCGCGAAGACCTGCTGCACACTGGCGCGCACAAGATCAACAATGCTCTCGGCCAGGGGCTGCTGGCCAAGCGAATGGGCAAGAAGCGCATTATCGCCGAGACAGGCGCGGGGCAGCACGGGGTGGCTACGGCAACGGTGTGCGCGCTGCTTGGCATGGAGTGCGTGATCTACATGGGCGATGTGGACATGGCTCGGCAAGAACTGAACGTGCTGCGCATGCGGCTGCTGGGCGCTGAGGTACGCGGTGTTTCGGCGGGGTCGAAGACGCTGAAAGACGCTATCAGCGAGGCCATGCGCGACTGGGTCACCAACGTCCGCACCACATATTACCTGCTCGGCAGCGCGCTGGGAGCGCATCCTTATCCGACCATGGTGCGGGACTTCCATCGCTGCATCAGCCGCGAGATGAAAGAGCAGATTCTCGAAAAGGAAGGACGGCTGCCGACGGCTGTGATCGCCTGCGTGGGCGGCGGATCAAATGCCATTGGGGCCTTCTACGAATTCATTCCGGACCGACAAGTCCGGCTGATCGGCGTGGAGGCGGGCGGGCGCGGGACGGAACTGGGAGAGCACGCGGTGCGGTTCCGGGGAGGATCGCCGGGTGTGCTGCAGGGGACATTTTCGTACGTGCTGCAGGATGAGGATGGGCAGATTGCGCTGACGCATTCCGTTTCGGCAGGGTTGGACTACGCTTCGATCGGCCCCGAGCACGCGGCGCTGCACGACTCAGGCCGCGCGGAGTATGTTTCACAGGACGATGCGTCGGCGCTCGACGCGGTGGTTAGGCTGGCGCGGACGGAAGGGATTCTGCCGGCGCTTGAAAGCGCACACGCGGTGGCTGAGGCTCTCAAGCTCGCTCCCACGATGGCTACGCATGACATACTGGTAATCAACCTCTCTGGACGCGGCGACAAGGATATGGGCATACTGGCGCGCGAGTTGAAGCTCTAACCACCTGCGGTGGGGCAGCCGCTCGCTATTCGCTCGCACAGAGTCGGTTGATTTCCACCCTCTCGCTAGAAATGAAGCGAAGGTATGGGGCACGGGGATTGATTTCATGGCGATTGCTTTCCATCACAAACCCGGACTGGTCGTCTACCTGACGGCTGGGGACCCAAGCATCGAGGCGACGAAGGCGATTGCGCTTGAAGCCTTCGACGCCGGTGCGGACGTGATTGAGCTGGGTGTGCCGTTCAGCGATCCGCTGGCGGACGGGCCGGTGATTCAGCGCGCCAGCGAGCGCGCAGTGGCGCGGGGAACGCGGCTCAAGGATGTGCTCGCCTTGGCTGCAGCGATTCGCGCTGCAAGACCCGCTGCGGGACTTGTGATCTTCACTTATCTGAATCCCATTCTGCGCTACGGCCTGCACAGATTTGCAGACGAAGCAGCTGCGGCCGGCGCGGATGGCGTACTGGTGACCGATCTCATCGTGGAGGAAGCTGCTGAGTACCTTGTTGAAATGGAGCGCGTGAAGCTTGCGCCGATTTTCCTGGCCGCGCCTACCAGCCCCGACGAGCGGCTTGAGGAGATCGCGGCGAACTCACGAGGCTTTATCTACGCCATCTCCCGCCTGGGCATTACAGGCAGGCAACAGAGTATGACAACCGATGCCGCATCGCTTGTGGCGCGCATTCGCCGATGGAGCCAGCTGCCGATCGCCGTGGGTTTCGGCATCTCGACGAGCGAACACGTTGCCCAGGTGGCGGAGTTCGCGGATGCGGCGGTGATCGGCAGCGCGATTGTGGAGCTGATTGAACGCTCCACTCCAGAGACAGCGCCGGAGGCGGTGGCCCGATTTATTAAGGGCCTGCATCTGCCGCAAGCAGCGCTGGCCCGGTAAGAGATGCCCCCGGAGGCGGTTCGATCAGTAAAGAGAACCGCATGAATAGAACCAATTCCTGCTCCTCAACAACCGGCGAAGGTCTGTGAAATCGAGGCCTAAGGGATGAGCCACAGTTGAGGAGCGCAGCACGAGGATTGCAATGACGCTGGAAGAATTGCGAAATCAAATCGATGCTCTTGACCGGCAACTGGTGGAACTGCTCAGCGAGCGGGCGCGCGCCGCGCAGATGATCGGACATCTGAAAGCCGCCACGCAGTTGCCGGTGTATGAGCCGGCACGCGAAAAGGTGATCTACGCCAACGTGCGCGCAGCCAACAAGGGCCCGCTGCCGGACATCGAGCTGACGCATATCTACGAGCGCATTATCGACGTGATGCGGGCCCTGCAAAGGGACGAGTTGGCATCGGAGAGGAACGCCCAGGCGCACACATCGGGGTCCCCGGCGACGGGTCTTGGTCGCGGGGGTGATCATGCGCCGGGCCACGACGCAGGCGTACAGACGCCCGAGACAGGGAACAAGCAATGATCGTAGCCATGCAGGAAAAGGCGACCGAAGAACAGATCGATGCGGTCATCGAAGCGATGGAGGAAGCAGGTGTCGATGTTCATCGCACAACAGGAGCAACGCAGACGATTCTGGCGGCGGTGGGATCGACCGCCAAGTTAGATTTGAGCAAGTTTGAAGTACTTGCGGGCGTGCTGCACGTACACCGAATCAGTTCGCCGTATAAGCTAGCCGGGCGCGCGTTCCGGCCCGAAGGCACCGTAGTTGAGTTTCCCAATGGCGCTAAGATCGGCGGCGAGCAGGTGGCCATCATCGCCGGCCCGTGCGCGATCGAAAGCCGCGAACAGATCTTCGCCATTGCGGCGTGCGTCAAAGCCGCGGGCGGAGGATTTCTGCGCGGCGGAGCGTTCAAGCCGCGCAGCTCGCCGTATGCGTTTCAGGGGCTGGGCATTTCGGGGCTGCAACTGATGCACGAGGCTGCTCAGGCGCACGGACTGCTGACCGTGAGCGAGGTTATGGAGATTGCGCAGATCGACGCCATGCTGCCTTACGTGGACTGCTTCCAGGTGGGAGCGCGCAACATGCAGAACTTCAACCTGCTGCGCGAACTGGGCCAGGTGCGCAAGCCGATCCTGCTCAAGCGTGGCATCGCAGCCACGGTGGAAGAACTGCTTCTTTCGAGCGAATACATTCTCTCCGGCGGCAACTACGACGTAATTCTTTGCGAACGCGGAATTCGAACGTATGAGACGTCGACGCGAAACACCATGGATATATCGGCGATTCCGGTAATTCACAAGCTCTCGCATCTGCCCATCACCGGCGATCCCTCGCATGGCACCGGCCGGCGGGACATGGTTCCTGCAATGGCCAAGGCGGCGGTGGCAGCGGGGGCGGACGCTCTCCTAATTGAGATTCATCCCAATGCAGACAAGGCAGCATCGGATGCGGCGCAGACTCTGTTTCACGATCAGTTTGAGAAGCTGGTGGGTGAGTTGAGGGTGATTGCGACGGCGGTGGGGAGAACTTTGTAACTTGAGGGAGCCAGGAAAGTCCGCATGATCGAGCGCATCGCCATCCTGGGCACGGGACTGCTGGGCACATCGGCGGGGCTGGCGCTGCGTGCGGCGGGATTCCCCGGCACCATCACCGGCTGGAACCGCGGCGCGGAAGGCGCGCAGAAGGCCCTCGCCATGGGCGCGATCGACTCAATCGCCACAGATGCCCTTCAGGCCGCTCGCGACTCCCAGGTGGTGCTGCTGGCGGTGCCAATCTATGCCACGCTGGATTGGATGGAGCAACTCGCGCCCGTTCTCGGCACGAAACATCTGATTACCGATGTCGGCAGCACCAAGGTGCAGATTACAGCTGCGGCAGACCGCTTATACAACAGGCCGGAGCGAGCAGCATTTTTGCCTGGGCATCCCATGGCCGGGAAGGAACGCGGCGGCGCTGCGCTGGGCGACGCAAATCTGTTTCGCGGCGCAGTGTGGCTGTTTACCGACGACCCCGCCTGGCAGCGCTCGCCCGCTTCGGCGGCCCTCGCCGAGGACTGGCGCAAATGGGTTGTCGCCATGGGCTCGAAAACCATTGACCTTGATGCCGCGCGCCACGATGAGCTGGTGGGTTGGGTGAGCCATCTGCCGCAATTCGTGGCTACGGCGCTGAGTGCGCTTCTTGAGGAAGAAGTGGGCGACGCACCGGAGCTGAAAGACGTGGGCGGGCGCGCTCTCAGGGAGATGACGCGGCTGGGCGCGAGCCCCTACTCCATGTGGCGCGACATTGCCTACACCAACACCGAAGCCGTCGAGAGGTCGCTGCATGCGCTGGAGCAGCGGCTGGCGCATTTGCGCGAAAACCTGCGCACGCCTGGGCTGCGGGAGGAATTTGAGCGGGCGAACCGGTTCCGGCGGGAATGATGGACCACGAGTTATGAACTCGCGTACAAGAAGAGGGCTGCTGTCGAACCGCAGCCCTCTTTTGTTTTAGAACCCGGTTCATGCGGGGCCGGTCGAGGTTTGTGGTCTCTGCGATGCTGCGCAGATCACCCACCCATTCGCGAACGACGCGAATGGATGGGGCACGGAGCACGGGGCGGAGTTTGTGGTCTCCCACCCATTCGCAAAAGACGCGAATGGATGGGGCACGGAGATTCTGGGCACGGCACATCCGTGAACTGATTGTGGATTGAGGATGGCCCGCTCAATCTGCGGCTTTAGTCGATTCGGCTGCTTCCCTGGCGGGGTCGAGCGCGTGAAAGCCTTCGGCTTTGGCGGCCTCGAGCAGCTGCGGCGATGCGGACACAAAAATGATTTCGGTGTTCTGGAACATGTCGCGGGCCACCAGGGCGGCGGCAAGTTGCAAGGTGTCCGGCCAGCGCAGGGTGGTGCGGTCGAGGAGTTGGCGGGCGGCTTCGAGCACGGCGGGGTTGAGCGGTTCCTGCACCATGCGGGCGGCTTCAAGGCGGAGAATATCGAGCGCGGCGGAAGCGTCTTCGGCCGAGATGCCGCCATCCCGCTCGCGGCGGCGGATGGCGGCGTAGACCTCCAGCGGAGTGGAGGCGGAGATGAGCTTGCGGTTGTCCTCGACGGCCTCCATCAGGCGGATCAGGGCGTCCGTTCCTTGTTCCTGGACGAAGAGCTTGGCAAATGCCGTGGACTCCAGGAAGTAGCAGCTCACAGGTTCCCCCGTTCCTATTCAATGGCCTCGGCAATGGAGTCGCCATGAACGGCGACAGGATGGAAGCGCTGCGCCTCCTCGGGGATGCCGGCTTCGGTGCGATTGAGGCGGATGGTGGTGGTGGGATATGCGGGGGTTTTGGGGTTGGCGATCTTGCTGGTCAGCACCACGCCGCGCTGGATGGCTTCGGCCAGTACCGCCTGGCGCGACTCGGGGTTCTGATTCCAGCGAAAGGCCTTGCGGGGCAGGAACGAGTCGCGGAACCACTTGAGCGCAATAAAGGCGTGGCCGCCGCGTTCGGCTTCGGCCAGAGCCGCGCACAGTTCTTTCACGCGGGCTTCGAGATCGGCGGGGATTTGAGCCTCCTGGCTGTCGTCGTCCTCGTCATCGTAGGTGTGTTCGATAGCCGCCCGCGGCGCACGCGCAGGACGTGGGGCGCCTTCGGCATCGTCGATGCGCTCAAAGTAGATGCGCACCTCATCCTCTTCCGGTGACCAGGTATCGGCGGCGGCGTTGCGGCGCTTGCTGCGTCCGTTTTCACTGCATAACTCGACAATGGCCTGGTAACCCGGTGGAGCTAGAAAATGCAGCACCCTGGCCAGACCCGGGTCGGGCGAAAACGCCAGCTCGTTCAATGCTTCTTCAATGATTTCTTCAGCGTCCGGGATGCTGAGGTTACTAACATCTACGCCGCTCTGCGCAGCTCTTATCGATTTCATATTCTTCTCCGTATGCCGCACCTTCCGTGGTCCTGCGCACTGCAATATCCGGCAAGCCGGCGGCCGTTTGGAACAATCGCAGACCCGCGGGGAAAGGGTGCAGGCTGAGTTCTAAATCATTCCCATCCCCGGATGGCTCCATGCGGGGACAGGCACTATCAATTGGCGGCCAAGGTTATCCAACGATAATAAAGTGGATAGAACTTGTTGTGATTCTCAGCATGTTCTGTAAGGCAATCCGGCGGCTCGTTTAACAAATAAGAGCCATGCTTCGCGGGTCATTTTTTCCCTACAGGGATTCGAGAAACACTCTAAACTAAACCCCGGCTCAAAGCTATACAAGCGACAGTGTACTCGATAATGAAGCTTCGTGCGTGCTGAAAGCAAAGAAGTTTGCGGCCGGTCATTCACGGCAACCCCGATCGCGGAGAAAAGTTGCGCGGCCCGGTTGCTGTTTTAAGACTCAGGAATTCGTACAATAGAAGTTATGCGTCGTTGCCTGCCGCTCTTGTTGTTCTTTTTCTTTGCATCTTCCGCATTCTCCGCAGACGCCCCGGCATTCGATCTTGCAGGTCCCAAGGTGGACGTGCACGTGAAGCGCGGGCAAGTTACTTTACCCATCAGCGAGGTGCCTAACCTGCAACCCGGTGACCGGTTGTGGGTGCATCCGGACCTGCCGGAGAGCCAATCGGCCCATTATGTTCTGATTGTCGCCTTCCTGCGCGGAGTTACCAATCCGCCGCCTCCGGAATGGTTTACGCGCGTGGAGACCTGGAGTCGCCAGGCGCGGGAGGAGGGCGTATTTGTTACCGTTCCAGCGGAAGCACAGCAGGCGCTGCTCTTTCTGGCGCCGGAGACGGGCGGGGATTTCAGCACGCTGCGGGCGGCCGTTCGGGGGCGGCCAGGGGCATTTGTCCGCGCCACCCAGGATTTGCAGGCAGCCAGCTTCGACCGCATGCGGCTGGAAACGTATCTGGCCGAGGTAAAAGTCACCTCGCAGGCCGATCCCAAGCTGCTGAAGGAGCGCGCCGAGAACCTGGCGCGGACCCTGGGCATCAAGGTAGATCAGCAATGCTTTGACAAGCCCACCGACCAGCAGGCGCCCTGCCTGGTACAGCACACCGACGGGCTGGTGCTGGACGATGCCAACACGCAAACGCTGGCGACGCAACTGGCCAACGGAGCTACCGGCGACCTGATGAACCAGTTGAGCTATTCGAATATGGCCGGAGGCGGGGAATTCAGCCCCTACGTGGGCGCCATCTTGGACACGGTGAGGATTCTGGCGTCGCTGCATACGGCTCATTTCCAGTACATTCCGGCGCTGGCTCTGCCCACCAAGGACACATTGAACCTGCGGCTCAACGTGCCTCCTTCTTTCCGCGATCCCAAGTCGGTGGTAGTGGTGGCCCTCCCGCCAGTGGGGCCGGCCAAGCCTCCGATCCTGCGCGCGGTAAGCCCCGAGGAGAAATACTGCGCGCTGAAGCCTGACCTGGCGTTACCGGCCGACGGAGCGCCGGTCGTATTTTCAACCGCGTTGGCGTACGATCTGACGCTGCACATCGTAAATGAGGCAAACGCGAAGGCCCCTTCGGTCGAAGTGCCGGTCAAAGCCAATCCGGCAGAGGGCGGTTTGGCGCCGGTGAATCCTGTCCCTGCGCTTCCCGGGGGCGATCTGACGGCAGTCTTACGCGGCAAGTGGGGCTTTGACGACTGGGAAGGACCACATTTTCATCTGTACGCCGCGCAACCCGGCAAGTGGGATCTGGCCCCCGGAGAGCAGTCAGCCCTGGTGGTTGGGCGCGAGGACACCCTGCGCCTAGACGATGACAGCTCCGTTTGTGTGAGCAGCGTGCATCTACAGGCGGAAGGAGAGGGAAAACGCGGCAACCTAGTGAAACTCATCTTCATGTCCCCCAAGCCGGAGTCGCTGGAAGTTGCCGTCCCCATGAAAGACGCGAAGCCCGGGCCAGTGACCGTGGAGATCTACCAGTTTGGACTGAAGACTGCGGACAAGCTGACCTTGAGGGCCTATGCCGAAGCTGCTTCGCTTGACCAGATTACGCTCAGCGCCGGAGATCATACCGCATCGCTGCGCGGCAACCGGTTGGATGAGGTGGCGACGGCCGAGTTGGAGGGGATTGAACTGAAGCCGGCCAAACTGAAGCGAGTGGAGGACTTTGACCAGCTGGAGATGGCCACCGAAGGTTCCACGGCCGAATTGGAACCCGGAAGGCCCTACGAGGCGAGGGTTCATTTGCAGGACGGCCGCCAGTTGAAGGTTCCTGTCACCGTGGGTCCGCCGCGCCCGCAGGTAACGTTACTCAATAAGGGCGTACAGGAAGGGGCTGCCGCGACCCCCTCGCCGGTTCATCTTGGCAGCCCCGACGATCTGCCTGTCGACGGGCGGCTGGTGTTTTTCCTCAAGTCTCGTGTACCGCCGGATTTTCCCCGCAACGAGAAGGTGGAAGTCGGCGCTGTCGACGGCAGCTTCCAGACCGTTTTATCGCTGGCCGACGGAACCCTGATGCTGGAGGACGCCAAGACCGCCATGGGCTCGGTAGAACCGCTGTCACGCTTTGGCGCTTCGGCCTTTGGACCGATTGAGGTGCGCGCAATGTCGGCTGAAGGCGTTACCGGGGACCGGTTGCCGCTGGGAACGCTGGTTCGGCTGCCTGGATTCAAGGAACTTCGCTGCCCGCGTGCCCTGGCCAAGACCTGTATGCTGACGGGAACGAACCTGTTTCTGGCGTCCTCGATCGGTTCCACGCCGGACTTCAGCAACGCCACCGATGTGCCGCCGGACTTTACCGGAACACAACTGAGCGTGCCGCATCCCGTGAATGGGACGCTCTATCTGAGGCTGCGCGACGATCCGGCAACGGTGCAAACGCTGACCCTGCCGGCAACGCCATTAAGCCAATCGGATTCCCAGTCGATGGCCGACAAGGCTCCATCGATCTCCGCTGCGCCCACCCAACCTGCGGCTGCTTCAGTTGCAAGGCCAACGGCGCAGCCGGCAAAGGTCGATCCCGGAAGCGTTCCAAAAGCGACTGCGCCACCGAACCGATAATTGAATCCTGAAACGGACGAATCCGAAACGGAACCGAGTTCGGAGGTATCTTCCTGGTTACGGATCAGGGCGGATCTCAACCCGCCTTTAACTGAATCTTGACGGCACGTTTGCACGGTTTCCGCAAGATTCAGACATGGACCCTCACAATTCGCCGTCATTTCTACTTCGGGCATTCGCCTGCTGGAACTGGAAGTGTGCGTTGATGAGCGCGTTAGTGCGCTCCATTGCCTATGGTTTGGCGCTGGTGCGAACCGGGGCCAGGGGTGGGCTCTCCATCGTTCTTGTGGAGCTTGTGTATGTAACCCTGACGGCAGGGCTCTATGCCGGTATGCAGCAACGGGCCTTGTCCTTCCGTTCCCGCACTCTCGGAAATCTGACTGTGGCCCTTGGCGTTCCGTTGCTGGCGCAGGTTGTCGATTGGCTCACTCACCGCGCCGTTGGTGCTGCCGCTCCTGGAAGAGCGACCCTGGCAGTCTGCATATTTGCCGGGGTCTCGGCCCTTTTTCACCTGCACGTGATGCGCCGCGGCGCCTTCCTTACAGGCCACAAAGGCCGCTCGCTTTCCGATGATTTCCGCGGGATGCCTCGCCATATTCTGGCGTTTGTCCTGGCGCCCGTTGGATTCCTGCTGACTCCCGGGCCGCGAATTGCACGGCGTGCAGAATCCGAAGCCGCGCTCTAAAAGCTCCTTACCTCGTCCATTCGCAGGCCACGCTGTGCTTTGCATATTGCATTGACCATACTTGCCCTGGCAGGCGCACAATCCGACTCGACGACGTAGACCTTGTCAGTCAGCGGCGACAGCCGTTCAGCAGCCGAAGAGCGTCAGGTCCGCCCGGCGCTCGCGCCGTTTTCCAAGGAACGGGACATGAGCCAAAACGCTCAGCTTATTGGGCCACAAGGTGCCATGCTGTGACGGTGCGCGATGATTGCTTACTTTGGTCAGGAATGCCAAACCTCCCCAGCGAGCACTCGGGCTCACCCGATTCGCCGGTCTCGGGATCGTGTTGGGGAGGAGGCATTCCAGATGCAAGAAGAAACGAACAAAGCTTTTGATACCACCAGTTACCTTGCCAGCGAGGGAACAGGACGCAAGATCGTTCGCGTCAAGGCAAAGCAGCCCTTCTTCGCCCAGGGAGCTCTGGCCGACGCCGTGTTTTATCTGCAATCCGGCCGAGCAAAGTTGACCGTTGTTTCCAAGAAAGGCAAGGAAGCCACCGTCACCCTGCTCGCCGCAGGCGACTTTCTCGGAGAGGAGTCTCTTACGGCACTGGGAACAGTTCGAACCGCAACGGCTTCGGCTCTGGTTTCTTGTGTGGCGCTCAAGATCGACAGGGAGCAGATGCTCATTGTGTTACATGAGGAAGGCGCATTTGCGGCGCTCTTTCTGAACTTCATGCTGTTGCGAGGCATGCGAACCCAGGCGGACCTGATCGACCAGCTCTTCAATTCCAGCGAGAGGCGCCTGGCGCGGATTCTGCTGTTGATGGCCGACTTTGGCAAGCCGGGGGAGCGCGAAACGCAAATCCCCCCGGTCACGCAGGAGACGCTTGCGGAGATGATCGGTACCACCCGCTCCCGTGTGAGCTTCTTCATGAATCGTTTCAGAAAGCTTGGCTATATCGAATACAACGGCCACATCCGGGTGAACAGGTCGCTGCTCAATGTGGTTTTGCACGATCAGTTGCCGGAGCAGAACGCCTCCCGACCGACGCTTCTCGATCCTCCTCCCAGCAAAACACGCACCGCTAGACGGGCCAAGCTGGTTGGTGTGAGTGTGGATTTACCGAGCTGATTTACCGAGCTGAAAGATGCGCCCGCGATGACGCCGGTAATTGTTGCGTCATTGCCTGACAAGGAGATCGTATGTCATTTGGAATCTACGCTGGCGGTTTTGCAATTTTGATCTGCGGGCTGGTTTATGCCGCGCACCTGATGCACATGCCCACGCCCTGGATCGCCGCGGGCGCGATTGTGCTCTTCGGCCTCGGAATCCTGTCGGCCGTGAAGGCCACGCGCCAGAAAGACTCCGCAAATTAGAGCGGAACTGCGGGATGCGGAGCGCCCTGATTCGGCCTAATACTTGACCTTGCCGGCCGAAGCCGTCCATGCAGCGAAGGCGGCCCAGGCTTCCTGGGCAAGCAGCTGGGTAGCCTGCAGCGCACGCGCAGGCTGGCTCTTGCGGAACTCCTCATACAGAAAGGCATCATCGAAACCGGCCCGGGCGGCATCGGCAGCGCTCGAACCGTAGTAAATGGCGTCGAGCCTCGCCCAGTAAGAGGCGGCCAGGCACATGGGGCAAGGCTCGCAACTGGTGTAAAGTTCGCATCCGGCCAGCGTGAACCTGCCGAGGGCCTTGCACGCCGCTCGGATGGCGTTGACCTCGCCATGTGCGGTGGGATCGTTGCCGGTGGTCACCGTGTTCACGCCCTCGCCGACAATCTTGCCGTCGCGCACAATGACCGCGGCAAACGGCCCGCCTTTGCCGGTGTCGACGTTCTCGATGGCCAACAAAATGGCGCGGCGCAGGAATTCGGGATTGGGTGGGGCGGATGGGGTCAATTTGCTTAGTGGCTCCCTCAGCGGCGAAAGTATTCACAGTATGTCACAGGTATTCCGATCGACTCGCGTGCTGACTCCGAAGGGTTTGGCGCCTGCGAGCCTGCTGGTGGAGGACGAACGCATCGTCGAGGTGCGAAGCTGGGACAGTTCGCCCTCCGGCGCGGTGCTGCGCGATTTTGGGGACTTGATCATGCTGCCGGGGCTGGTGGACTCGCATGTCCACATCAACGAGCCGGGGCGCACGGAGTGGGAAGGGTTCTGGACGGCGACGCAAGCCGCGGCGTCCGGGGGCGTGACCACGCTGGTGGATATGCCACTCAATTGCGTGCCGGAGACCACGGACGCGGACGCGTTGGAGGCCAAGCGGGCGGCGGCAAATGGAAAGACGTGGGTCGACTGGGCCTCGTGGGGCGGGGTGGTGCGAGGAAATGCCGAGGCGCTTTCGACCTTGGCTGCAGCGGGCATTCCCGGCTTCAAGTGTTTTCTTATCCACTCTGGAATTGACGGTTTTTCCTGGGTGGACGAGGCGGAGCTGCGGCTGGCATTGCCACGGCTGAAGGCTGCCGGTTTGCCGCTGCTGGCCCATGCGGAAGTGGCTGGGCCGGTGAATGCGGCAACCGAGGCGCTGAATGCCGCAGGGGCCGACTGGCGCAAATATTCGACCTACCTGGCCTCGCGGCCGGATGACGCGGAAATCGAGGCGATTGCGCTTCTTATCCGGCTGGCCGAGGAGTTTGGGACGCCGATCCACATTGTCCATTTGTCCAGCGCGAAGGCTCTGCCGCAGCTGGTGGATGCGCGCCGAAGCGGAGTGCCAATCGGCGTCGAGACTTGCGTGCAATATTTATGGTTCGCCGCGGAAGAGATTCCCGATGGCGCCACGGAGTTCAAATGCGCCCCGCCCATTCGCGGCAAGGCCAATCGCGAGGCGTTGTGGGACGCGCTCGAGGAAGGGTTAATCGATATGGTGGCTACGGACCACTCGCCATGCCCGCCGGCGATGAAGCGCCGTGAAAAAGGCCAGTGGGACTTTGCCTGGGGCGGCATCGCCGGCCTGGGGTTGGCGCTTCCGGTGATGTGGACTGCACTCGAAAGGCGCGGGGTTGGACTGAAGGCGGGCATGGAGCGCGTGGGCAAGTGGATGGGCGAAGGGCCGGCGCGGCTGGCTGGGCTGGCCGGCCACAAAGGGGCGCTCGTCGCAGGAGCGGACGCGGATTTCGCTGTCTTCGATCCCGGTATGGCGTGGACAGTCACGCCCGAGCACCTTCATTTTCGCCACAAGCTCTCGCCTTACCTGGGCGCAGAGCTGCGCGGGCGCGTGCTGGAGACGTGGCTGAGGGGGCAGCAAGTTTTCGGTGCTGCAGGGTTCATGGGTGACCCGCGGGGCAGAGAACTGGTGCGGCGATGATCGGTCCCGCCCGGCGTGCCATCGCGGAATGTCTCCTGATTGCCACCATGACGGAGGAGCCTGGCCGCATCACGCGCCGGTTTCTCACGCCACCCATGCGCGCTGTTCACGCCCACCTGCGTGAACGCATGGAAGGCCTGGGCATGACCGTCGAGGTGGATGCGGCCGGCAATTTGCGCGGACTTTGGCAGCCAGTTGGCGCGATTTCAAGACGCATCATTCTCGGTTCGCACATTGATACCGTGCCCAACGCAGGCGCCTTTGACGGCGTGCTGGGGGTGACGATGGCGCTGGAATGGGTGGAGCTTGCCCAGCGCCTCAGCCTGCCACTTGCCGTTGAGGTCATCGCGTTCTCTGAAGAAGAAGGCGTGCGCTACGGCCAGCCCTTTCTCGGCAGCCGCGCAGTGGCGGGCCGATTCGATGCCTCGCTTCTTGCACTGACCGACGCGGAAGGGACGACCGTGGATGCCGCAATGCGCGCCTTTGGGCTCGATCCCGCAAGCATCGGCGACGCAGTCGTGGCGGACGAAGCCGCTTGCTTTGTCGAGATTCATATCGAGCAGGGCCCGTTGCTGGAAGCTGAAGGCTTGAGCGTCGCGGCTGTAACTGGAATCGTGGGACAGACGCGCATGACAGTTTCATTCACCGGTCATGCCAACCATGCCGGCACCACGCCCATGCATCTTCGCCGCGACGCGCTCGCAGCAGCGGCCGAGTGGATCTCCGCAGTGGAGGCGCTGGCACAGAGCACCGAAGGACTGGCGGCAACCGTGGGCCGGGTGATCGTCGAGCCCAACGTAGGCAATGTGGTTCCGGGCCTGGCCCGCGCAAGCCTGGATGTTCGTCACGCTTACGATGCCACACGCCTCTCCGCAGTGGAGGAGTTGCTGGACCGGGCGAGCGCGATTGCCGCGCGCCGCGGACTGGCCCTCGAACGCACAGGCCAGCTGGATCAGCCCGCTATTCCGATGGACGAGAAGTTGACTGCATTTCTTACCGACGCAATCGGAGCGGCAGGATATCCCGCGAAGACGATGCCCAGCGGCGCCGGGCACGATGCCATGGTAATGGCCGGGAGACTGCCGACCGCAATGCTCTTCCTGCGCAGCCCCGGAGGGATCAGCCATCACCCCGCCGAGACTGTTCTCGAAGAGGATGTTGAGGCCGCTCTGCATGTGGGCCGCGAGTTTCTGCTGCGGCTTGCGAGCCATGTTGGATAGAATGCTCAAACGAGGCCAAGATTGCATCATCTGGGTTTAACGCGCAGCAGCCTGAGGGCGGATCACCTGCTGCACACGCCGAATACGTTTATCCGCACGCCCTTGCCCGGCGCTGTTGGTGTGGATTTTGTGGTTCACGCGGGGCCGCAACTGGGCGCGCGCTTCACGCAGATGACGGCGGAATTCGCGGCGGATGGAACGCTGGGGCCCGCGCCGGCACAGCGGTTTCTTTTCGTGCTCGATGGCGCATTGGCGCTGACGGCGGCAGGCAAGGACTATCGCATTGCTCCAGGTGGATTTGCATTTCTTCCTCAAGGCACCACCCACAGGGTGCGCGCGGTTGTCGCTTCACGCGCTGCGCTAATCGAAAAACCCTATCAGCCAATTCGCGACGATGAAGACATGGCCGCGCAGATCGTCGTCGGCGACGAATCTGCAATCGAACCGGTAGCCTTGATGGGCGACGAGGCGCTGCGCGTGCGCTCGTTGATGCCGGACGGCCCCGCTTACGATTTTGCCGTGAACACCATGACCTACGATCCGGGCGCCGCGCTGAGCATGGTGGAGATTCATGTGATGGAGCATGGCCTGCTGATGCTGGAGGGCAGTGGAATTTATCGGCTGGGCGACTCGTGGTACCCGGTTCAGGCCGGCGATTTCATCTGGATGGCTCCCTACTGCCCGCAGTGGTTTGGCGCGCTCGGCAAAGTCCCTGCCAAGTACTTGATCTATAAGGATTGGCGCAGGCATCCGCTGGCGGAATAGCGAAACATGGCGATCGAACCGAAACTCGATATCGATGCACTGTTTGCAGAGCTTGCTTCTCTGGCGCGCATTTCGGAAGCTGACCCCCCTGTGGTTACGCGGGTTGTTTTCAGTGACGCCGATCTGCGCGCTCGCGCCTACGTCAAAGGCCTGTGCGTGGCCGCCGGACTCGAAGTGCGTGAAGACGCCATCGGCAACACCTTCGCTCGATGGATCGGCGGCGCGCCGGATCTGGCTCCAATCGGAACCGGTTCGCACATCGACGCAATCCCCAACGCAGGTTCGTATGACGGCACCGTCGGCGTGCTGGGCGGCCTGGAAGCAATTCGCGCATTGCAGCGCGCCGGCTATCGTCCGCAGCGGTCTATCGAGCTGGTTATCTTTACAGCCGAGGAGCCAACCCGCTTCGGCATTGGCTGTCTGGGCAGCCGGATGATGGGCCATGTGCTCGCGCCGCCCGCGGCTCTTGCCTTGCGCGACAAGGAGGGCAACCGCCTGGACGAATTACGCAACCGGGCCGGCTTTACCGGACCACTTGAATCCGTTGCGCTGCCTGCCGGCCGCTTCCACCAGTTTGTCGAGTTGCACATCGAGCAGGGTCCGCTGCTGGAGCAGGAGGGAATCGACCTTGGCCTGGTGACAGCCATCGCCGCACCGGCCAGCCTGCGGATCAACATAGAAGGCGAAGGCGGACATGCCGGCGGCAAGCTGATGCCGGGGCGCAAAGACGCGCTGGTTGCGGCAGCTGAGCTGATTCTCGCGCTCGAATCGGCAGCCAAATCTACCGGCGCAATCGATACCGTTGCCACCGTCGGCGTTTGCGAAGTCTTTCCCGGCGCCGTCAACAGCATTCCCTCGCGCGTGCGCCTGGAGACCGACATTCGCGACACCGATGGCGCGCGTCGCGATCGCGTCCTCGATGCGCTGCGAAACGCATGCGCCGATGTTTCCGCGCGCCGCGGAGTGACGATCACGACAGACCTGGTGAATGCCGATCCGCCCGCTGCCTGCGACCCCGCGATTCTCGCCGCGATGGAAGAGTCCGCGAAAGAAGCGCAAAAGACATGGAAGCGCATGGTGAGTCGCGCCTATCACGATTCGCTTTTCATGGCGCGCGTTGCGCCCATTGCCATGTTGTTCATTCCCTGTCGCGGCGGGGTCAGCCACCGGCCCGACGAATACGCCTCGCCGGAGTGGATTGCGGGCGGAGTGGACGTGCTGGCGCGCACTTTGGCTAGATTGTCCGGTTAGGGCGATGCTAACCGGTTGAATCGCTCTTGGAAACTGAGCCGGGCCGTTGTATGCTATGCCTCAACCCGTACGACGATTCAGGCTTTCCCAACCATGAGCACGCGCGCAAAAGAATGCATCGTTAAGACAGGCATTGTCGGCTCCGCCGTCCCTCGCAAGGAAGGCGTGGACAAGCTGCTGGGCCGTGCGCGTTACGTGGACGACATCCAGCGCGAAGGCATGTGGCCTGGAGCTACAGTTCGCAGCAGCATTCCCCGCGGATTCATAAGCTCCATCGGCTTCGATCGCCGCATCGACTGGAGCGAATTCACCATCGTGACGGCTGCCGACATCCCGGGCAAGAATCATGTGCAGCTGATTCACGCCGACCAGCCCTGCCTTGCAGACGGCTTCGTCAACCACTGCGACGAGGCTGTCGTGTTGCTGGCGCATCCTGACAAACACAAGCTGCGTGAGGCCGTTGATGCGGTGCATATCGAGTATGAGCCGCTGCCACCGATCTTCACCATAGAAGAAAGTGAGCGGCAGGAAACCATCGTCTGGGGCGCGGACAATTTGCTCAAGAGTTTTCTGCTGGAGAAGGGCGACGTCGACTCTGCGTGGGCTCATGCGGCGCACATCGTGCAAGGCGAGTACCGCACCGGTGCGCAGGAGCATCTTTACATCGAGAACAACGGCGTCATCGCGGAGTGGAGCGAGGAGAGCGGCGTAACTGTGTGGGGATCGCTACAGTGCCCCTATTACGTGCATAGGTCGTTGCTCGCAGTTTTCGATTTGCCTGAAGATAAGGTCCGCGTCATTCAGACTGAGACTGGCGGCGCATTCGGAGGTAAAGAAGATTATCCCTCAACGCTCGCTGCTCATGCGGCATTGCTGGCCATGAAAAGCGGACATACGATCAAGATGGTCTACGACCGCATAGAAGACCTAGCCGCGACCACCAAGCGCCATCCATCGCGTGTTCGCCATCGCACCGCACTCGATAAAGACGGCAGACTACTGGCGATGGACATTGAGATCGCGACCGACGGCGGCGCCTACTCGACGCTTTCTTCCACGGTGCTCTCCCGCGCAACTCTGCATTCGCCCGGCCCGTATGTGTGCCCCAACGTGCGTGTCCGCTCGCATGCATGGGCCACCAACACGGTTCCCTACGGGGCATTTCGCGGCTTTGGCGCGCCGCAAGCCATCTTCGCCATCGAGCGCCACATGGATGAGATCGCGGCAACCATCGGCATAGATCCCATCGAATTGCGTCGCAGGAACTTTCTTCACGACGGAGACACAACCGCAACCGAGCAGGCGATGCGCGATCCTGTCATTCTCGACAAGCTGCTCGATCGCGCCCTTCACGAGAGCGATTATTACGCCAAGCGTGCGCATTTTGCGATGGAAAATCCGCACAGCGCGGTCAAGCGCGGCATGGGTGTCGCCGCTTTCTATCATGGCTCTGGTTTCACCGGCTCGGGCGAACGCTATTTGAACTCGCTTGCGGGCCTGGACGTAACGCCCGGGGGCAAGGTGCGCGTGCTGGTGGCGAACACCGAGTTTGGCCAGGGCACCAATACGATCCTCACGCAGATTGCCGCGGAGGCCATCGGCATTGACTACGACGATGTAATCATGGCCCCGGCAGATACAAGCATCGTGCCTGACAGCGGACCGACTGTCGCATCGCGGACGTCGATGGTTGTGGGCCGGCTTATTGAGCGTGCCGGCATTCAACTTGTCGCCATGCTTCGCGAGCATGCAAGGCTCGGGGAGAATTTCACGAGCGAAGAATTCTTCGCCGCATGCGAGCGTCATCGCGCCGCGCATGGAGAAGTCGTCTCGCTGTGCCGCTATGAAGCGCCGCCGAACATCTTCTGGGACGATCAAAAATATCGCGGAGAAGCTTATCCCGCCTATGCTTGGTCCGTGCAGGTTGCGCAGGTGGCCGTCGACACCGTCACGTATTCCGCAGAGGTGGAGGATTTCTGGTCGGTGCAGGAGGTGGGGCGCGTGCTCAATCCCATTCTTGCCGGCGGGCAGATCGAAGGCGGTATTGCGCAGGGCATCGGCTATGCGCTCTACGAAAAAGTCGTCTGGCAAAATGGCCACATGGCCAACAACCAGATGACGAACTACATTATGCCCACGGCGGAAGATGTCCCGCCGATTCATGTTTTCTTTGAAGAGATTCCATTTCAATATGGAGCATTCGGCGCCAAGGGCATCGGCGAATTGCCTCACGACGGTCCCGCACCTGCAATTCTCAACGCCATCAGAGATGCTACGGGCGTCAGCTTCCATTCAATCCCGCTTCTTCCTGAAGACTTGTTCGCGCAACTCGCCGCTCGCGAGGCCGTCGCCGAGGCTGCCAGCCTATGAGCGAAGGCCACGGCACAATTCGCTTCCGCGTCAACGGCGAAAATTGTGTTGTTCACGTCCCGCCGATGAAGCGGCTCCTGGACGTGTTGCGCGGGGACCTGCACCTGACAGGAACCAAGGAAGGATGCGGCGAGGGCGAATGCGGGTCGTGTTCAGTGCGTATGAATGGCGACCTGGTGAACAGCTGCCTGGTGCCTGTGCTACAGGCTGAGGGCGCTGATATTCAAACCGTGGAGGGGCTCGCGACGAACGGCGCTATGCATCCGTTGCAACAGGCGTTTCTGGATTGCGGCGGCGCGCAATGCGGCATTTGCACTCCGGGAATGTTGATGGCGGCAACGCAGTTGCTCTCCATCAACCCGCATCCGTGCTTGGCCGAGATTCGCGAAGGTCTGGCGGGAAACCTGTGCCGATGTACCGGCTTCAAGCGCATCTTCGACTCAGTGATCGCAACTGCAGCCGCAAACCACGAACAATTTACCGAGCGGGCGGCTCATGCGCGGTAATCCGGAAGCGCACCAGATCGTCGCGCCGGGCAGTCTGCGTGCTGTGCTGGAAATGCTTGCAGACGCACCGGGCGAGTGGACGCCGATCGCAGGCGGCACGGAGTTGATGGTGGCTCACGCGGCGGGCCGGCTGACTGCACCTCGGCTGGTTAGCCTATGGGGCATTCGCGAACTGCGCTTCATCAAGGCCTCGGCGAAAAGCATCGCCATTGGCGCGGGAGCAACCTTTCGCGATCTGAGAGCAGATGCGGGAATAGCGGCCCACTTGCCGCTGGTGGCCAAAGCCTCAAGCTGGATAGGGTCCATTGCCAACCAGAGCCGCGCCACGGTTGGCGGCAATCTGGTCAACGGATCGCCGGCAGCCGACTCTTCTCCAGCATTTCTGGTCTACGACGCGGAGATTGAATTGATCTCATTACGCGGGAGCCGGCGCATTCCCTATTCCGATTTTCACACCGGTTATAAATGCAACGCCATGGCTACGGATGAGTTGCTCTTCGCCGTGCATCTGCCGCTGCGATTCGCGCATCACCGGCAGTATATGCGCAAGGTGGGGACACGCCGAGCCATGGCGATCTCCAAGGTGGCTCTGGGGGCGACGGCGATTGTTGCGGAAGGCAACGTGAGCGAAATTCGCCTCGCCGCAGCCAGCCTCGCGGCGTTCCCGGTAAGGCTCTATCAAACCGAAGCGGCAATCGTTGGCAGGTCGATTGACGCGCGCACCATTGAGGCGGCGCGCGAAGCGATGCTTGCCGAGGCAAAGCCCATCGACGACATTCGCTCCACCGCCGAATATCGCAGACGCGTCGGCGCTAATCTGTTGGAAGAATTCTTGCTCGAGTTGGGCACTGAGGCTGTCTAAATGAATCCTGTGCTTTCGTCGTGGAATGAAGCGTCTGCAGAAGCAGCGCTGGATGCGATGCAGGCCTGCTGTGGCGCGCGGCGATGGGCCGCCGGCATGGTGGCGCTGCGCCCCATCGGAAGCGTGCACGAATTGAGTGCTGCCGCCGATCGCATTTGGAGCACAATGGAAGAGGCAGACTGGATGGAGGCTTTCGCCTGTCATCCTCGCATTGGCGAACGAAAGGCCGCGCACGCTTCGAGGGAATCCGCCGCCTGGTCGCGGCAGGAACAATCCTCGGCAGAGACTGCGGCGGAGCGGGTGCTGGCTGAACTTGCAGCAGCGAATGAGCGGTATGAGCAGAGCTTCGGCTTTACTTACATTGTGTGCGCGACGGGAAAGAGCGCCGAAGAGATGCTGGAAATCTTGAATAGTCGCCTAAGCAACGATCGTGTTGCCGAGTTACGCGAGGCTGCGGAACAGCAGCGGCAGATCACGCAGATTCGTCTGGGAAAGTGGCTCGTGGAATGAGTGGAATTTCGACGCATGTGCTGGATGCAGTGTTCGGCAAGCCAGCAGCCGGGGTTTCAGTGCGGCTGGACAAGCAGGAGAACTCTGCCTGGGTCATTATGAGAGAGAGTGCCACGGATGAGGACGGGCGCTGTCGCGACTTGACCAATGACGCAAGTCCCGGCGTCTACCGGCTTACATTTGCTGTTGGCGATTATCTTGCTCGTCATGGGCGCAGCAGCATTTATCCAGAGATTTCAATCACCTTCAATTGCAGAGGCGCGGAGCATTACCATCTCCCGCTTCTGTTGAGTGACAACTGCTACACAACCTATCGAGGAAGCTGACACGATGGCCAGACTTGGTGACAATCGCTATGGAAAATCACGCGTGCGCCTTTCACGTATCACGCGCCATGGAGACCGGCACGATTTCAACGAATGGACCGTGCACGTGCTGCTTGAAGGCGACTTTGAGGCTAGCTTCACTGAGGCGGACAACGGCAAGATTCTGCCGACCGACACGATGAAGAACACTGTCTATTCTCGGGCCCGCGTCTCGAGCGCGACGACAATCGAGAGCTTTGCGAAGGAACTCGGCGATTACCTGTTGACCAACAATGCGCAGGCAAGCGGCGTCAAAGTCGAAATTGAAGAGAAGGCCTGGGAGCGGATGATTACCGAGGGCAGCCCTGAAGCGACGACGTTCAAACTCGCCGGCCCCGAAATGCACACAGTGCGCGCTGTCCGCGATCAGGGTCGCGAGTGGTCGATCACTTCCGGTGTCGACGGGCTGGTGATTCTGAAAACCACGAAGTCGGCATTCACCGGATACATCAAGGACAAACTCACCACGCTCAAACCGGCTACGGATCGCATATTCGGTACGCGCGCCACGGTTACCTGGCCGTTCGCGGAAGGGGCCACACCCGATTACGCGCAGGTGCGCACACGCGTCACGGCTGCGCTGCTCAAGGAGTTTGCGGCGCACAACAGTATGTCGGTGCAGCACACGCTGTTTGACATGGGGAAGACCGCGCTGGCGGCGGCGCCGGAGATCGAACGCATCACGCTCACCATGCCCAACCTGCATCACCTGCTCGCGGACCTGAGCCCCTTCGGGCAGGACAATCCCAATCACATTTTCATTCCCATCGACGAGCCCCATGGTTATATCGAGGCCACGGTCGAGCGATGAGGTTTAATCAAGCCGGCTGAGATCCGCGGGTTGATCGATGTCTACTTCGCCGCCTGGAAAGGATACATCGATCAGGCTGCAGGGCGGCTTGACCAGCCGCGCGCGTGCGCCCTTGTCTCCGCTGAGCGTGCGGAGGTGGGCGAAAACAGTGCGCGGAAACACAGCCGGAATACCGAGCACGCCTGCATAGGCTGAGGCCACGATCACCGGCTCGACATTGGCCGCGAAGCTCTCCATCAAGGAGCGCAGGTGATTGGCGGTGAGCCGGGGCTGATCGCAGGCAAGGATGAGCACACCTGCCGCACTGGGTGCGACCTCATCGAGCTTGTCGAGCCCGGCATGGATCGAAGTGGAGATGCCCTGCTCCCAGCGGTCGTTGATCACTGGGATGGCATCGCGCATTGTCACGGATTGAAGAATGCGCTCGTGGTGGGCACCGAGTACAGCGAAGAGCGGAGACGCCCCGGCCTCATTCGCCAGCCTGAGCGCGCGCTGCAGCAGCGTCTCTCCGCCATGCATCAGCAATTGCTTTGGCTGTCCGAGCCGACGGCTTGCGCCTGCAGCGAGAATGATAGCGGGTACGGAATTACTCACGGTTGGCCCTCGGTGTCCGGCTGCAGCACGATCAACAGAATGAGTGCTGCCACCGTGAACATGCGAAATGCTGCTTCCTGTCCATTCCAAGTGCGCGACTGCCACATCAGAAACCATTCCCCGCCAACAGAAAGAAATGCGACCAGCCACATCAGCAGCGAGAGAGTCAATGCCATTACGGCCAGGCGCTTGGCTGCATTGAACGCGACTGCGGCAAGCCGCACGGCGCGGCCCAGACGAACTACGCTCCACCAAAGCAGAATGGTTGTCGCAATTTCCCAGGCGATGATGCCCCAGTAGAAGGCCAGGTGAATCGCAGGTGACGGAACCGCCCGCCATAACCCGTGGTTGCCGGGAACGGTCGAGTCCATTGAAAGCACATGACGGACGAACTGATAGTTCGAGTCGAAATCGGTGAGGTTATTGAACACAATCAGCGCATAAAACAATGCGACTCCCGCCACCAGCAACATCTTTGCAGTACGCGTGATCATCTAATCCCTTCAGGAGTTGCAAATGTCTTGAAGTAGGCAGTCAAGGCGCTCAGAGTTGCGTCGTCGTAGCTGGTGTGAGCCGGCATGGCCGCTTTTGGATTTACGGAAATGGGGTTGCAAGTCCTCCGCTGGAAGCGTCGGACATTCTGGCACGACGGCCAGTGCGGCGCTTGGCAGCAAAAGCAGAAAAGCTCGCATCATGGCCTCATGCTAACTGGAATGGAAACGAAGACCAAAGAAAAACTTCCCCTCATCGTGCTAAATTCAAATGCAAATGACCATGCAGATTTCACCAGAACAGAATCTTGCCGCACTCGGGTTCAGATTGCCACCAGCGCCGGCCCCGGGCGGGAACTACGTTTCCTCCAAGCAGGCCGGCTCAATCGTCTATCTTTCAGGAGTCATCTCGACCGGACCCGACGGCATCATCGCCGGGACGGCAGGCCTGGACCGCACCGTGGAAGATGGCTACGCGGCAGCCAGGGCATGCGCTCTCACGCAATTGGCCGTGCTCAAGCGCGACGTGGGCTCGCTCGATCGCGTGGCTGAAGTGTTGACGGTGAACGGCTATGTCAACGCCGTACAGGGGTTCCCGGATTCACCGGCGATCATCAACGGCGCTTCCGATCTGCTGGTTCAGGTGTTTGGCGAGGCTGGCCGCCATGTGCGCGCCGCCGTTGGCCTGAACGCTTTGCCGCGCGGCGCCCTGGTGGAGCTGCAAATGACCGTGAGGGTGAAGGAATCATGACCGAGCACGTGCTCTCCGCCGAACCAACCCACTCCGTGTGGGACCGCTCGCTTCCAGCAAGGTTGCGCATCGAGCCGGGCGATGAGGTTGCTTTTGAGTGCGTGGACGCAAGCGGCGGCCAGGTGCTTCCAGGCATGACGACAGCGGATTTCCTCACCATCGATCGTGCGCGCATCCACGCGCTTACCGGGCCTGTCTGGGTAGACGGAGCGGAACCGGGTGACGTGTTGCAAATCGATGTGCTCTCCACGCGTCACGCCGGCTGGGGATGGTCCAGCGTGATCGAGGGGCTGGGCTTTCTGAAAGACCGCTTCCACGAGCCCTGTCTTTTTCATTGGCAGCTCGACGGAGAATCCACCAGTTCCCTCGCTCCAGCGGTTGTGCCGGTGCGGCCGTTTCTGGGGGTCATGGGAGTGGCGCGTGCGGACGATGGCGCATTTCGCACCCGCCCGCCAGGCTCATTCGGCGGCAATCTCGATGTGCGCGAACTGTGTGCCGGGTCGCGGCTCTATCTGCCTGTGTTCAATCCTGGCGCACTTTTCAGTTGTGGAGACGGTCACGCGGCGCAGGGCGACGGCGAGGTGTGCATCAACGGCATCGAGTGCCCGCTCGATGTTACGCTGCGATTCCATCTGCATAAACGGCAGCCGCTATCCGGCCCCCTTGTCGAAGCGAGTGAGGTTGCGGCGGCGGACTCGAGTGCCGACGCATGGGTGGTGGTGGAGACAGGAACCGATCTGGCCGCCACTGCGCGCGCTGCAACCAATCGCATGATTGACCTGCTCGCCCGCCGTTGGGGCTTCACAGAGATGCACGCATACATTCTGTGCAGCGTGGCCCTCAAGCTCCGCCTTAGCCAGGTGGTCAACGAGCCTGTTTACACCGTGAGCGCTGCGCTGAGCAAGCAGATACTGCCTGATCGGGAGCTGTTCCCAACGCAATGATCCTGCACGGCCCAGTGGACCCGGCGACCACCTACTCGCTGAGTTTTGCCGAGTAAGAATCAGAGTATCGGCGAAGACGCATGGCGCGAATCATGGAAGTTTGAGCGACAATGGAGGAATGACCGACCTGGAACGCATACTTTCCGTCTGGCGCGAACTTGAAGCCGCCGGGGCAGACTATGTGCTGGCTACTGTTATTGCTGTTCAAGGTCCCAGCTATCGAAAGCCGGGGGCGCTCATGCTGCTCACCGCAGATGGCCGGCGTGTTGGAACGGTGAGCGGCGGCTGCCTTGAGGCGCAGGTGGCCAGCCGCGCCTGGTGGCTCACGGCCAACGGCCCGTCCATCCAGCGCTACTCCACTGCCGACGACGACGGCGAGCGGCCTTTTGGTTCCGGTTGCGGCGGCGTGATCTATTTGCTGCTGGAACGGCGCGCCACCGCCAGCCCCCTGCTGGCCGCGCTGCAGCAAGGATTCGAGCGCCGCGTTCCGCTGGCCGTGGCAACTGTTCTCGATGGCCCGCAAATTGGTGACCGCGCCTTCGCCGGCCTGGCGCCTTCGGAGACCGTCTCGATTCACGTCGATGAATCCCAAGCCGGGATGGATCCTTTTCAGCAGCTCGCGGAGCGGTCGCTGGCTAGCCGCGAGCCGATTGAGCACGAGATTGTAACCGGCGAAGCCACCGTAAGAGCCTGGGCCGATTACCGTCCAGCCCGGCCCGGCCTGACAATCTTTGGCGCGGGCGACGATGCTCAGCCGTTGCTGCACCAGGCAAAGGAACTTGGCTGGTTTGTGTCCGTCGCCGACGGCCGCACGCATCTGGCCAACCGTTTGCGCTTTCCCCAGGCTGATACGTTGACCGTCCTGCCCATTCAAGATATGCCGACCATTGCGTTCGACGGATCGCCAACCGCGTTTCCTGTTATTCGCCCCGACGACGCAGCGATCGTGATGACCCACAGCTTTGAGCAGGATTCCAAAATCCTCGCCTGCCTGTTGGCGCTTCCGAAACCGCCCGCCTACATCGGTGTTCTAGGCCCGCAGCGCCGAACCCGCGAACTTCTTGGCGAAGCCGCGCGCCTGCTCAACCTGCCCGCAAGCGCGATGGCCGATCAAACCGAGCGCTGGCTCGCCGAACTATATGCCCCAACAGGACTCGACCTGGGCGCCGAGTCGCCCGAAACCATCGCGCTTTCCATCCTTGCGGAAATTCAAAAACTGCGGACATCCTCCACCGCTCTGCCTCTGCGTCAGGTGCGCGCAGCCCCGGTTACAGTCGCGGGCTGATTTGCATTATCAGACTTGCTTCCGCGCGGATTTGCACTAGAATATGAACTCTGCGACAGACAAGACCGGCCTCCTCCTCGATCAGATCCGGTTGAGTACGCTGCCGCACAAAATACAGCCGGTGTTGACGCCGGGAAACTTTTCAAGGAGCACGTGGATGGGTTTGGCCCGCAGAGAAAGAGGCGAAAAAGAGATCGGTAAAGCGCTCGCCGAGCAACTGCCCGGTCTCACTCCGCACGCCGCCGCCGTCGAAGCGGACCGATGTCTCTACTGCTACGATGCGCCCTGCACTCACGCCTGCCCCACGCACATCGATATTCCTCGCTTCATCAAGAAAATCGCCTCCAACAATCTGCGCGGCTCCGCGGAAGCGATTTATGCCTCGAATCTCCTTGGCGCCACCTGCGCGCGCGTTTGCCCGGTGCAGGAATTGTGCGAGGGCGCATGTGTGCTGGGAGCAGAGCACAAGCCCATCGCGATCGGACGCTTGCAGCGCTTTGCCATGGATTACGCCCGCGAGAGGCAATGCTATCCTGCGGTCGAGGCTAAGCCGACAGGCAGATCGATTGCAATCATCGGCGCTGGGCCCGCGGGACTTTCCTGCGCCGGAGAACTCGCCAGGCTGGGCCATGCGGCGACGATCTTTGAAAAGCGCGAATTGCCCGGCGGGCTCTCCACCTTCGGCATCATCGCGCTGCGCGAGCCGGTCGAGATTGCTCTTGAAGAGACGCGCATGATCGAAGCGATGGGCGTCGAGATCAAGACCGGAATCGAATTTGCCAAGGATGTTTCTCTCGAGCAGCTTCAGGAGCAGTACGATGCCGTGGTGCTCAGCGTTGGCCTGGGCAGGACGCCCGATCTTGGGATCGATGGGGAGGAGGCCATCATCGATGGGCTGCAATACATTGAAGCCAGCAAGACCGACCTCGCGAGCATGAGCGTGGGCCGTAACGTTCTTGTCATCGGCGCGGGCAACACCGCGGTCGATTGCGCCACCATCGCCAAGCGGCTAGGCGCGGAGCGAGTCACAATGGTCTATCGCCGCACCGATCGCGAGATGACTTGCTATGACCACGAATACGAGTTTGCGCGCAAGGAAGGCATCGAATTCCGGTTTCTGAGCCAGCCTTCGAGCGTGATTCTGGAGGGTGGCAATCCGGTCGGTCTCGAGTGTTTGCGCGTTGAGTTAGGCGCGCCCGACGCATCCGGCCGGCCATCGCCAATGCCGGTGGCGGGTTCGGCGTTTGTGCTTGCCGCGGATCAGATCGTCAAAGCTGTCGGTCAGAACAAGCCATCGTTGGCCGCGCTGCTGGGCCTCAAAACCAGCAAAGGCTTTATCGCCGTGGATGCCGGCTTTCAGACGAGCATCGATGGCGTGTACGCGATTGGAGATTGCATTCGGTCCGCCGGCGCAGCCTCGACGGTGATGGCTGTGCAAGATGGAAAACTGGCGGCGAAGGCAATCCATGAACAGCTACTGCCACGCACGACGATGGCCGAGGTGAGTTAAACATGGCAGACCTTCGCATCAACTTCGCCGGCATCAAGTCGCCTAACCCTTTCTGGCTGGCCTCGGCTCCGCCCACCAACTCCGGTGCGCAGATTCACAGAGCGTTTGAGGCGGGCTGGGGCGGTGCGGTGTGGAAGACGATTGGCGCGCCCGTGCTGAACGTTTCGAACCGCTATGGAGCCTGGCACTACGGGCGCCAACGCATGCTGGCAATTAATAATGTCGAGCTCATCTCCGACCGGCCCATCGAAGTCAACCTGCGCGAGATTGCCGAAGTCAAGCGCGCTTGGCCCGATCGCGCAGTGATTGTCTCTGCCATGGTGGACTCGAAGCCGGAAGCGTGGCGGGAGATTGTCGAGCGCATCGAAGACACAGGGGCGGACGGTATCGAGTTGAACTACGGATGCCCGCACGGCATGAGCGAACGGGGGATGGGCTCCGCCGTGGGCCAGGTGCCGGAATATTGTGAGCGGATCACGCGCTGGGTGATGGAAGCCGCGACGATTCCTGTCATCATGAAGCTCACGCCGAACATCACCAACATCGTGCTGCCCGCCCGCGCCGGTGTTGCCGCCGGCGCCAACGCGCTCTCGCTCATCAATACCATCAACTCCATCGTCGGTGTGGATCTGGATACGCTGGAGTTGACTCCAAGCATCGGCGGCAAGGGCGGCCACGGCGGCTATGCTGGGCCGGCAGTGAAGCCCATCGCGCTCAACATGCTTGCTTCGCTGGGCACGGATGAGATCGTCTCCAAGTCCGGCATTCCCATCTCCGGCATGGGCGGCATTGCCAACTGGCAGGACGCCGCGCAGTTTCTGCTTCTCGGCGCATCCAGCCTGCAGGTCTGCACCGCGGTCATGCATTACGGTTTTCGTATCATTGAAGACCTCTGCGACGGCCTCTCCAACTGGATGGACGAGAAAGGCTTCAAGACCATTGCCGACGTCAGCGGCCATAGTCTGCACCGCGTATCGGAGTTCAAGAATTTCGACCTTTCCTATCGCGCCGTGGCTCGCATCGACGAGGAGAAATGTATCAAGTGCAACCTGTGTTACGTGGCCTGCAATGACACGGCACATCAGTGCATCGATCTCGTCTCGCCTACTGGCGCGCTGGTCGAGCCGCTCTCCTACGATGCAAGTTCGAATGGCAAGCAGGAAGCAATCGCGACGCGCCCGCAACCAAAGGTTCGCGAGGAAGATTGCGTGGGCTGCCGGCTCTGCTATAACGTGTGTCCGGTGGACGATTGCATTTCCATGGTGGAGGTTCCCTCCGGTCGCGACTCGGTTACATGGAGCGAGCTTTCCGAACAGCAAGTCAAAGTGACTGAGGATTGGGAAACGATGAAAGCATATCGCGAACAGATGGGAATCCACATTCACTAACTCGAGTTCATCACCGAGGATCGCACCAGGATAAGACGGCGCAGGAGAAGAGATCGAATGGGACTGCTGATCAAGGGCGGAGAGATCGTGACCGCGGAATCTCGCTCTCGCGGCGATATTTTTATCGAAAACGAAACCATTAGCAGCATCGGGCGGGACGTCTACGCATCGCCAGGAACCGAAGTGATCGATGCGACGGGAAAGCTCATATTTCCCGGCTTCATCGATCCGCATGTACACATTCATCTGCCTTTCATGGCCACTTTCGCGAAAGACACGCACGCGACTGCGAGCAAGGCCGCACTGATCGGCGGAACAACAACGTTTATTGAGATGTGCTGTCCGTCGCGAACCGAAGATGCCTTGCAGGGATATCACACGTGGAAGCAGAAGGCTGAGGGATCGAGCGCCTGCGACTACGCTTTCCACATGGCGGTGACCCGCTACGATGCCGCCACGGAAGCGCAGTTGCGCGAAATCGTCCGTGATGGGACCGCTTCCTTCAAGATTTTTCTTGCCTACAAGAATTTCTTCGGCGTCACAGACGAGGAGATGTTTTCGACGCTCAAGCTGGCCGCGGAGTTGGGCATTATCACAACCGCGCACTGCGAAAACGGCGAACTGGTTGGCCAGTTGCAGCAACTTTTGCTCGCTGAAGGAAAGACCGGCCCGGAGTGGCATGAACCCAGCCGCCCCGAGGCCGTTGAAGCCGAAGGCACCGGCCGCTTTGCAACGTTTTTGGAGCAGACCGGCGCCGCGGGCTATGTGGTTCATCTCTCCTGTGCGCCCGCGCTGCGCACAGCGGTCGAGGCGAAGCTGCGCGGAGTTCGGCTTTATGTTGAATCGGTGCTGCCTCACTTTCTTCTCGACAAGACCTACGCCGAGCGGCCAGGCGTGGAGGGCATGAAGCACGTCATGTCGCCGCCGCTGCGCGACAAACGCAACTTGCCCATTCTGTGGAGCGCCTTGCAGGCCGGCCTGATCGACACTGTGGGTACCGATCATTGCCCCTTCGATACCGACCAGAAGCTTCTCGGCGCGCGGGCCTTTACGCAGATTCCCAACGGCATTCCCGGCATTGAAGATCGCGTGAACCTGATGTACACCTACGGCGTCAAACGCGGCGCGCTCGATATTCATCGCTTTGTGGATGCGCTCAGCACCCGCCCTGCGAAGATCTTCGGGCTCTTTCCGCGCAAAGGGACTATCGCTGTTGGTGCGGATGCCGACCTGGTTGTCTATGACCCTGAGTATCGAGGCACTATCTCCGCGGCGACGCAGCACACGAACAACAACTACAACGGCTTTGAAGGTTTCGCGATTGAGGGCCGGCCTTCTCATGTGACGGTTCGCGGCAAGGTGCAGGTGCGCGAGGGCGCATTTGTTGGCGAGCCGGGCCGCGGAGGCATGGTTAAACGGGAACCGCAGTATGGCGCGGAAGGGGCGAAGAATGCCGGTTGATACACAAGGCGCGATCGACATGCTCAGGGAACTTCGCGCTCTCACGGCCGATGAGAACGGCGCGCAGCGTTTAGCTTGGAGCCCCGCTTGGCTCAGTGCACGCGCATGGTTTCAATCCAAGTTGAGGGAATTGCCCGTAGAGCACCATCTCGACGCTGCCGGGAACAGTTGGACCACTCTGGCCGGCGCTTCCGAAAAAACCTTGATTCTCGGCAGTCATCTCGATTCAGTTCCGAATGGAGGCTGGCTTGATGGCTGTCTCGGCGTTATGGGCGCCTTCGCCGTGTTGCGCCGCATTGCCGAGGAGTACGACAGCAAGCCGCCTGTCACAATTCGTCTGGTCGATTGGGCAGATGAAGAGGGTGCGCGCTTCGGCCGCAGTCTCTTCGGTTCTTCAGCATTTGCGGGCACGCAGACGATCGAGCAGGATCGCGGCCGCACCGATGCAGGCGGCATGCGCCTTGAAGATGCACTGGCCGCATGCGGCGTTAGCATCGACGCAATCGGCGGCGCCGGCATTGAGCGCAAGAACGCTGCCGCTTACCTTGAATTGCACATTGAGCAGGGTCCGGTGCTCGAGAAGATGGACCTGCCGCTGGCCGCCGTCCTTGGCACCAAAGGCGTTGAGCGCCATACCATCACCTTTCTCGGCCAGGAGGCGCACTCCGGCTCCACGCCCATGACGGCGCGGCGCGATGCGCTGGCCGCTGCAGCCAAGCTGGCGCTCGAGATCCGCGCCATCGCCATGCGGCATCCTGACGCGGTTTGCACCATCGGCAGCGTCAAGACTTTCCCTGGCATTGTGACCGCCGTGGTGGGCCGCTGCGAGGCCACGCTCGATCAGCGCGACCTCGACGCCGGGGTGCTGGCCAAGATGTATCACGAGGCGCAACAGAAGAGCATTCAATTTGCGGCCGAAGAAGGCTGCACGGTCGAGTGGTCGCGCATCTGGAACATTGCGCCGGAACCGTTTCACCCGCAACTGATCGAGCTGTGTGAAGAAGCGATCCGCGAAACGATTGGGCGCTCGCATCGCATGCCTTCCGGCCCTCTGCACGATGCCGCTGAAGTTTCGCGCGCCGGCATTCCTACCGTCATGCTCTTCGTGCAATCGCTCCGGGGAATCAGTCATAACAAGATCGAGGACACACGCGAAGAGCATCTGAAAGTTGCCATTGAGGCATTTGACAAACTTGGATCGAAGACCATGGACTGGATTCGATCGCAATGAGAAAGCCGGATCAATCGGGAATCGAATGCACGCGAAGCACTGAAGAAAAGGATGGATGAACAATGGGCATTCTTGAGACATTGGCCCCGGCAACAGTCTCCCACTGGATCGATGGGAAGGCTTACCCAGCTACATCAGGCCGCAAGGGTGCGGTGGCCAATCCTGCGACGGGTGAGCTGGTTGCAGAGGTTGGCTTTGCGAACGTTGAAGATGTGGACCACGCAGTTGCGGTAGCCAAAGTTGCTGCAATCGATTGGCGCGCCACGCCACTTTCGCGCCGCGCTGAGGTGATGTTCCACTTCCGCGATCTGATCGTGCAGAATCGCAAACGGCTTGCCGAGATTATCAGCACGGAAAACGGTAAAACCATGGCCGATGCTCTCGGCGAGGTGGCTCGCGGCCTGGAGAACGTCGAGTTTGCATGCGGCATTCCCAACCTGCTGAAGGGCGGGTACACGGAGCAGGCTAGCCGCGGCGTTGACGTGTATCAGATTCGCCAACCCGTCGGCGTGGTTGCCGGCATTACCCCCTTCAACTTCCCCGCCATGGTGCCGTTGTGGATGCTGTCGACCGCCATCGCGTGCGGCAATGCGTTCATCCTCAAGCCATCGGAAAAGGTTCCGGGAGCCAGCGTCTTTCTCGCGCAGCTAGCCAAAGAGGCGGGCGTTCCGGACGGAGTGCTCAATCTTCTCCATGGCGATAAGGTGGCCGTGGATGGGCTGCTCACGCACCCGGACATCAGGGCCATCAGCTTTGTTGGCTCTACGCCGGTTGCCAGGTACATCTATGAAACTGGAACCCGCAACGGCAAACGCGTGCAGGCCCTAGGCGGCGCAAAGAATCATATGATGGTCTTGCCGGACGCCGATATTGCCATGGCCGCAGACGCAGCGGTCTCCGCGGGTTACGGTGCAGCCGGAGAGCGCTGCATGGCTATCTCGGTGGTGCTCGCGGTGGGGAATGTCGCTGACCCCCTGATCGAAGCCATCCGCGAGCGAGTGGCGCGCATCAAAGTTGGCCCGGGCTCAGAGCCGGCTAGCGAGATGGGCCCGCTCATCACGCGCGAGCATCGCGACCGCGTCGCCGGCCACCTTGACGCAGCAGTTGCCGAAGGAGCGACGCTTTCGATCGACGGCCGCCTCGACCCCGCTACGCAGACCAGCGGTTTCTTCCTTGGACCGTCGCTGATCGATCATGCCAAACCGGGCATGCGCTGCTATGACACGGAGATCTTTGGCCCGGTACTGAGCGTGGTGCGCGTAGAGACTTATGCTGAGGGCTTGCGGCTCATCAACGAGAATCCATGGGGCAATGGTACGGCTATCTTTACGCAGAATGGCGGCGCGGCACGCCAGTTTCAATTCGACGTCGAGGTGGGCATGGTGGGCATCAATGTACCCATCCCTGTTCCTGTTTCCTACTATAGCTTCGGCGGATGGAAATCATCGCTTTTCGGCGACCTGCATATGTACGGGCCGGAGGGCGTGCAGTTTTACACGCGATCGAAGGTTGTGACAAGCCGCTGGCCGGACCCAGGGGCGAGCAAAGTCGATCTGGGCTTCCCGCAGGTTCGCTGAAGCAGGATGAAACTGTAGACGGATCCGGTGCATGCATAAAGCCGCGGTGATAGGATTTGGACATCGTTTGAGGAGCGCGCAATGGGCGAGATAGCAGAATTGAAGACACTCACATCGGAAGAAATCACCAGCATCACACGGCAGACCAACTACGGGACATGGCGCTTTCAGAAAACCTGGAAACCGCTGCATATCGCCGATGCCGAAGGCTGCTGGTTTACCGATGGCGCAGGTAAGCGGTATCTCGACTTCAGTTCGCAGTTGATGTGCGTGAACCTGGGCCACAAAAATCCACGTGTCGTGGAAGCGATCGCGGAACAGGCGCGTGAACTGGCCTACGTGGCGCCAGGCTACGCGACGGATGCACGTGCGCGCCTGAGCAACAAACTGCTTGAGGTCCTGCCCGCGGGGTTGAACAAGTTCTTCTTCGCTACCAGCGGCACTGAGGCTAACGAGGCGGCCTTCAAAATTGCGCGCATGTTTACCGGCAAGACCAAGATCATCTCGCGCTATCGCTCGTACCATGGCTCAACCATGGCATCCATCGCGGCTACGGGCGATCCGCGCCGCTGGGCAATGGAGCCGGGCGGCAAGGGCGCCGGCTTTGTGTTCGCTCCGGAGACGAACTGTTACGATTGCCCCATCAAACATACATATCCCGGCTGTAACATTGCCTGCGCCGACTACATCGAGCACATGATCCGCAACGAAAGCGATGTGGCCGCAATCATTCTGGAGCCCGTTGTCGGCACCAATGGCGTGCTGGTGCCGCCGCCCGAATATTTCCCGCGCCTGCGCGAGATCTGCGATCGCTACGGCGTGCTCATGATCGCCGACGAAGTGATGGCCGGCTGGGGCCGCACCGGAAAATGGTTCGCTGTGAACCACTGGAACGTGACGCCCGACATTCTTGTCACCGCGAAGGGCATCACTTCAGCTTATGTTCCGCTTGGCCTTTGTGCCACGTCGAGAAAGATCGCGGACTACTTCGAAGATCACTACTTCTCGCACGGCCATACCTATGAAGCGCACCCCATTACGCTCGGTCCTGCGGTGACGACCATCGAAGAGATGCAGCGGCTCAAGCTGGTGGAGCGTGCGGCGGAGCTTGAACCGTATGTGCGCGAAAAACTCGAGACGCTCAAGGCGAAGCATGTGTCGATAGGCGATGTGCGGGGACTGGGCCTTTTCTTCGCCGTTGAAATCGTAAAGAACCGTGCGACCAAGAAGCCCTTCAACACCATGCTCGACAAGGTGGAGGGAAAGCCATTGGTCGTCGATCAAATCGCAGCAAAGATGATGGCGCAGGGCATCTCCATCCAGGCCTGGGTCAGCCACTTCGTGATTGCGCCTCCGTTGATTGTGAGCAAGGAAGAACTCGATCTGGGCATAGCCGCGCTCGACGAGCATCTGGCGATTGCGGATGCGTTGGTGGAGGCGTAGGTCGAATTGACAGCGGTAAAATCGCGAAGGCCAGCTCGCCCAATCTGTTATATCGCGTTGGTCGCGTAGACTGCTGGCGCCCTCAGCTTCATGAGCGCAACATATACGATTCCGGAAGTGAAGAACCCCACAAACCACGCATAGTCGTACAGGAAATGCAGGGGTGGGTAAATCAGCCCCACCAGCGCGATTACTATCCCAAGCACGAGCGCTCCAACCGCGCGTGGGTTAATCCCCTTCGCATAGTAATAAGCGCCCTCGCGGTGATAGAGCGAGTTTACATCGAGTTCGGTTTTGCGAATGAAGAAGTAATCGCCAATCATGATGCCCGCCACCGGACCAAGCAGCCCGGAGTAGCCGACCAGCCAGCCGAAGATGTACGCGTCGGGAGTTGCCAGTAGCTTCCACGGGCACATGGCGAGACCAAGAAAGCCTGTTATCAAGCCGCCGGTGCGAAAGCTGATCAGGCGCGGGTAGAGGTTGGAAAAATCGTTCGATGGCGAGACGACATTCGCGCCGATGTTCACGTTGAGCGTTGCGATCAGAATTGCGATGAGCGCAATGAACGCCACAACCGGCTGGTGAAATGCGCCGATCAACAGGATGGGGTTCCAGATGGGATGGCCGAAGAGCACTGCAGAAGCCGAAGTGACAGAGATGCCGACAAACGTGTAGAGCGTCATGGCAACGGGCAATCCGAATGCCTGGCCCCAGGCTTGCGCAGTCTGCGATTTGGAGTAGCGCGTGAAGTCGGGAATGTTCAGCGCGAGCGTGGCCCAGTAGCCAACCATTGCCGTGAGTGAGGGAAAAAAGACAGCGAGAAATGCGCGTGTCGAGTGAAACTGGCTTGGCGTCGACAGCATGGTACCGAAGCTGCCTGCCTTGGTGCGCACCCATATGAGAAGTGCCGCGGCCATTACAAACATGAAGGGCGCTCCAAACGCCTGAAGGTGGCGGATGGAATCGACGCCCCGCCACACAACCACCATGTTGAGCAACGAAAAGCCGAGGAAGCAGGCCCACAGCGCACCATCCTTCGCGGCCACCGACGGCCAGATGACGGCGAGCATCGAGTGAATCGCGGTTCCACCGATCCACGACTGAATGCCAAACCAACCGCACGCGACAATGGCGCGGAGAATCGCGGGCAGATTGGCGCCGCGAACGCCGAACGGCGCGCGAATGAAAACGGGAAACGGAATACCGTATTTGGCTCCAGCGTGTGCATTGAGCAGCATGGGAACCAGCACGATCAGATTTCCCAGAAGCACCGTGCCCACTGCCTGTTTCCAATCCATCCCCTTGGCGATCAGCGATGAAGCAAGCTGATAAGTCGTGATCTCCATCGACATGGAAAACCACAAAGCGATGTAGTTGTACGTGCCCCAGGTGCGCTGCGCCCGCGTTGTCGGCGCTAGGTCGCGATTTGAAAGTGATGGGTCGATGCTGCTCACGGCTCCTCCTTTGTTGGGGCAATCATCGATCGCGGTCGTTGGTTTAAATACTTTTCAAGCTTCTTCTTGACAAGGTTTGTAAGGCGACTTGTCGGACTTGCCTGATTTTTTGCCCGAACCTTGCGAAGAATCATCGCCGGAATGGCCGCCTCCGCCGCCCGAGCTGGAACTCTTCGGCACGGCCGGCAGGGCTACTTCGGCAGCTGGGCCGCGGGGATTTTCAACCGGATTATTGAGCAGCAACATTCGCCCTTGCGGCCCGAGGTTGAGAATCAGACCACAGCCTACTTCTTCACTACACTGAGCGTAATGCTGGATGGATACTGAGCCGAATGATGAACCTGGTTGTGGGCTGCCACGCCTTGCGACTCGCTGACATTGTCGCCGCCAGTATTCAGGTTGCGGTCGTAGCGTGGAAAGTTACTGCTGCTGACCTCGATCCGCAACTGGTGTCCGGGTACAAAGTAGTTACTCGTTTCCATGGGCTGGAAAGTAACTTTGTAGACCTTGTCCTTTTCCATCCACACCGGCGGCTTGTCGTATCCCTCGCGATAACGAGCGCGCTGGATATTTTCATCGATGTTATATGCGGTGCCGTCCGGAAGCACTTCAATCAGCTTAACCGTAAAGTCGGTATCCTTTGCGTCGCTTGAGACATAGAGAGTTACATCGACCGGCCCGCTGACTTCCATGCCCTCTTTCAATGGGCCGGTGCTATAGACGAGAATGTCATCGCGTGCTTCCATGCTGCGCTGGTCGATTGCACCGGGCTTATAATCCGCGCCCATGCAACAGAAGCCTCCTCCGTGCGTAGGGACTGGATTCATCGGGTCGTAGACAAACTTGTCGGCGGCATCTTTCTGCTCGGGCGCAGTCACCAGAGCGCCGTCTCCGTTGAGGGAATTGGCATGTCCGCTGCTAGCCAGGTAGTAAGTCACAGGCTCTGCCGCTGCCGGCGGCCATGTGTCGGACGACTGCCATTTGTTCATGCCCATGGTGTAGTAATGCACCTTGGGCGTCTTGGTGAGAATGCCGTTATCCTCGCCTTTGAGGAAATGGTCAAACCAGCCGTAGGTGAGAGCGTTGTAGTCGAGGCGCGCATCGCCCAGGTCGCGCTCGCCAACTACCGTGTGTTCTGTCGCGCCCTGGTAAGCGCAATGCGGCATGGGTGCGATGATCGCGTATTGCTCGTTGGCAACTTCGGGACTGGCTGTTTTGCGGACGTAGTTATACGCCGCAATGTTAGGGCCGGTGCTGATGTCATACCATGTCATCATCCAAAGGCCGGGAATGTCGATGCGCATGGAATCGTTCCACAGGCCGCCTTTATACCATGCGGGATCGTTGGGCGTGCGGAGAATCATGCCCGGCTGGCCGGAGGGAGTTCGATCGGCATAGATGCCGTGCTGGCTGCCGACGGCGGCCAGGATGTCTTTTTCGGGCAGGTGCCAGAGGGCGTTGCCCCAGTCAACCGTGGGCGGGTGCGCGGAAAGGTCGTATGACTTTGCTGCCGTAACCAGAGCCTCCCGCGACATACCCGGCGGAAAGTTGGGCTTGCCGTCATTGGTTGAAAGGCCGTAGTCGTAGAGCCAGGGCGCAAACAGCATTTGCACCGCGCCGCCGCGGAACCAGTTGCCCTGCTCATAGTAAGGACCGACGCGCCCCACGCCGGCGCCGAAACTTTCCGGGATGAACGTGGCCAGGGCCTTGTTGCCGCGCGAAGCCACGTTCAACTGCCACTCCGCGGTTGAAGAGCAGCCGATGAGCCCCACTTTGTTCGCAGACCACGGCAACCCGCCCATCCAGTCGAGCGCATCGTCGGAGTCGGTGAGCGGCGTGCCCAGAATGTCGTAGTCGCCTTCGGAAAAGTAGCGTCCGCGCTCGTTCATTTCCACGAAGGCATAACCATGCTTGATCGCTTCCAGCGCCATGGTCATATCGCGCGGCGCGCCTAACTCCACATCCCAGTAGTTGAAGTTATAGGGGGTGCGGACAAAAATGATGGGATGCTTCTTCGACTCGTCCTTGGGCCGGTAAATGTCGGCCTGCATGCGCTTGCCGTCGCGCATGGGCACCATCACCTTGCGCTCGATGATGGCGAGTGATTCAAGTTCCTTTTCGATGCTGTTGCGGCGGGCGATGGCGGCGGCGTCCGGTGTCCTGCCCTGTGCGAGGGCCCGAGGTGCGCTGCCTGCCATCATGGTGCTGCATATCAATCCCAAACACACTAATCTCACAATCCGCTGCATTCCGGCCTCGCTTTTCGATGGGTATTTTGGAGAACTCCATCCCGTTCAGAAACTATACCGCAGGTTGGTGGGCGACCGGCATCTTCCAGATGGGCTGGGCGAGGACTAGGGAAGTTTATCTGTCAATGCAACTTTAGTGGTGTGTCAGGTTTAGTAGATGCAAGGAGATGCTCCATGTCGAAGCACATTGTTAGCCTGACACCCGATTTGGACGACTTTGTCTTGAGTTCGGTTGAGAGCGGACGTTTTGAGGACACGAATGAGTTAGTGCGCACCGCCCTGACCGTTTTCCATCGCGAGCAGGAGGCTGCGGCGAATCGACGCCATGCTTCGGCCATCGCCGAGATCGATGTGTTCCGGAAATTGTGGGAGGCCTCTCCCCACGTTGCATTTTCGCCGTCGCGACATTAGGCTGGGAAGCGCAGCGGGCGCTTGGTCGTTGCTTCGGCTGGGTTGGGCTTGCTGGTCTACTACCCTTCGCCGAACAAGAGCGAGGATGGCGCATCTGGAATCGGGAGCTAGTTTGGCGCAGAATCAGGAGACTTCTTCGTCGCTTTGTACTTTCCGCAGTCGATTCTTGAGAATGACCCTGATCGGGCATTGCTAATCGCAGCGCTAATGGCCACAGTGTGATTTTGAACAATGCGCCAGCTATTTGACGTGAGTGACACAATCGCGATTTTGCGCCCCGCCATGTTCTGCTGAAATTCGAGCGATAAATCGCCCGTTAAGAGAACTTCGTATCCGGAATCTTCTGCTGCACTCAGCAAATCACCATTCTTAAATCCGCCGAAGCCGACATACACCGCCGTGGACACCTCATTGTCCGGCAGATGCGCCCGCAGTTGATGGGGCATGTTCTCATCGAGCAGAACTTTCAAGGCTGTAGCTGCGGTTTGTGAGCGTGGCCGTATGCCCGGATGCTGCGGATCGTGTCGAGCGACAGGCTTGGGAAGCTCTCGTGCGTCTCCTCTACTGTTGCGCCGAGCTCTTCGTCCGCGAGGATGGTGTCGGCAGGGATGCGCGTGCCTTTGACGACAGGCTTTCCGCCTACCTTCCCGGCAACGCTCTCAACCAGCTTGCATTCCGACCAGTCGATGGTCATGAACTCCTCCACGGCTTCTCTCATGGTAGGCCGCGCTCTTCGGCGGGTCAAGCCATCGCTAATCGAGCCCTGGAGGGTGTGGATGGGCCGCAGCCGGGAAATTGAGGTTCGTGGATTCCCACCCTTCGATGGAAAGAATCGAAGGATGTTGCACCCGGCACCACCCATCAGGGACGAAGATTGGCGCGTGTACCGGAGACGCTTTTTGCGTTATACAGAGCTTCGAATCTGGGCCAGGACCCGAACACCTGAACATAAAACCAACTATTTAGTCTGCTTGAACGATCGACGTCCTTCTTGGTTGGCATTCGACCGAGATGCTGGTGAATCTTTTCGAACTCGTAAAACAGTATCTGGCCGATGCTATGTCTGGTGGCATTTTTGGGATCCAACGCCTGAGACGAGAAAATGTCGATGATTTTCTGGTCGAAGTGGACTTTGCAGTTAAGTGGAAGGTCGAGTACGTCCTTTGGAGATCGGGCATTTCGGAGGTCGGGTGTGCCCTGGTTTTGCTCAAACGGCATCAGTGTGTTGTATTCGACAATCTTGTAGGCGTTCTTGAAGTTGCCAATGAAGTCGATAACGGTGCAGTGCGTCTTTCCTGCGAACAATCGCAGTCCTCGCCCGAGCTGCTGATAGTAGATCCTCTTGCTTTCTGTGGGGCGAAGGAAGAGAAGGCACTCAACAAAGGGTATGTCCGCGCCCTCGTTCAATACGTCAACCGCGCACAAGATCTTGATCTCCCCGTTTGCGAGCTTTTGTAATGTCTCCCTCCTCTCGGCAATTGACGTTGTCGAAATGTATGCGGTTGAGTCGATTCCAGCTTTCTTGAAACTTAATGCTGCTCTCCTTGCATGCTCGTGCGAACAGCAAAATGCAATAGTACTCTTTCCTTCGGCGAGCTCATGCCACTTCTCGATTACGGCTCTTTGCCTGCTTGGGATCACGAGGGCTCGTTCTAGATCCTTTATGTCGTACCGCTGGCCATTGTGTTTGATTCTCGTATAGTCGATGTCGTCCGAGCATCCGAAATAGTGATATGGGCTTAATATTCCAGAATCGATTCCTGCCCTTAGTTCAAAACTGGAGAGAACGTTTTGATTGCAGAGCGTGTAAATGTCTTGGCGGTCACCGCGAAATGGTGTCGCCGTCAGTCCGAGTATGAAGTCGGGGTTGCTCTCCCTCAGTACATCCCGGTATGACCGCGCGGCTGCATGGTGAAATTCATCGACTACGACGTAGTCAAATTCAGATAGTCGAAGTTTGTCTCGATTCCGACTAACCAATTGAATTGTGGCAATATTCACGCGATTTGGGTGACAAAGGCCGCTGAATTTCGCGTGCCTCGTGACAGACTCGATGCTGAACTTCGCTTCAAACTCGGATTGTGCTACGTCTAAAATCTCGTCTGTGTGTGCGAGATAAAGGACATGCTTTGCGTTAGAACGGAAAGCATCCTCAGCTGCGATTCGTGTCTTTCCGCTCCCCGGCGGCAAGATGATCATTCCGGCCGACTCGCCCCTGCTGTGAGCCTTTTCAAGGGCGCTAAGGGCGTCTTGCTGAAACAAGTTGAGCAGGCGCTTCCGTGGTGAATAGCCGCAGTTGCATCTGCCGGAAACGATCCTTCTTGCATCTCTCGGGCATAAAAATCCGTAGGCAATCAACAATCGGGATAGGTCAATTGCATCGAAGATTGCGTATCGGCATTGAAGGCGCACCGCAGTAGAGCAGAACTGCTCCTTTGCCATATCGAGGACGATTCCGGGGGCTGCAAGAATGGCAATTCTAAGGTCCGCAATCTTCTCAAGCCTGTATATCTGATGGGCCACATCCTTTGGGCGGACCGTCGGGAAGGAACGTCCCTTTACGATGAAGGCGGCCATACCGGCGACCTTGTGCGCCGCCAGTCTGTGCGTCAGAATGTCCACAAGCTCCGCTGGGCCATGGGGGGTATCGTTTGGATCGTGTAGGATCGCCTTTATATAAGGTTCTAACTCTTCGCGCTCGTCCAGGCACCGTACGGCGTCAAGATGTGCTTTCTTGATTTGAGTTGCGGGAACACCTCTAACCTCAACAAAGTTGTCGAAGTCATCTACACGCAGAAGCTGGTGCGGTTCGATGTGCATTGTTGCGTTTTCCCGAATTGATAATATGTTGCCGGGTCGGTAAACGACAAAAAACGCGGACCATTCGGTCCGCGTTCGGTGTTTTTGGGGTTGGATTGTTGGAAATTTGTGGGCTGAAGCCCACACCTACCAAACCGTTTAGGCTTTGGCTAACACGCCGCCGCCTACGCGCTCGTTGAGGATTTCGCGGGCGTGGTTGAGGAACTCTTCCATGGGGAGTTTGCCGGCGTCTACGTCGGCTAAAATGGCGCGCTGGGCGGCGTATTCTTTGTTGACGATGCCGGCCTTCGACTGCAACATGCGCCAGGCCTTTCTCCGCTCGACGCAGAACATGACCAGCTGACGGCTGAGGGCGCGGTACTCGACTTTGCCGTTTTCTTCCCAGGTGATGTAGACGCCGAAGTCGGGAATGAAGGCGCGGTGGCCGGGGGTGAGATAACGCCGGTAAACAACATCTTGTTGCGTGATGCGGACCAGCATGTTGTCGAGGTGGATGAGTTTGGCGGCGGCCTCGGGCTTGAGCTTCTTGAGGTGATTGCGGAAGCGAGCTTCGGTGGTGCACCAGTGGGCTACGGTGTAGCGCTGGATTTCGCCGGTGGTCTTGGACTTGGTCTCGTACCAATCCAAATCAATCGACGGGTTGCCCTTGAGGTCGAGGGCTTCCTGGTAGGTTTCGCCGAGGCGGGGGTTGAAGACGAACTCGGGGACGCCGCGCGAGTCGCGAACGCGCTGGGCCTGGTGAAGGGCCATGTCGTCGGGCACGCCGTGCTCGGGTTGGCAGGTGGTGAAGGCCTGCAGGAACATGGTGCCGCGGTATTCCAAACCATCCAGAATAGCGCGGTAGAGCTTGGGAGCGTTGGCCATCGAGACCTGGGCGACGAAGGGTGACCCGTGGCCGGCGAGGAAGGTTTCGGCTACGGTTTTCTTTTCAGTGTTCTTGCCCTGCGTGGCTGCGCCGAAGACGTTCATGTCGTTGCCGCCGAGCATGGGGGTCGAGTCAGAGTTCTGGCCGCCGGTGTTGGAGTAGACCTGGGTATCGAGCATGAGGGCCTTGACGTTGGGCCGGTTCTGCAGGATGACCTTGGACATGTTCTGGTAGCCGATGTCGCCCATGCCGCCGTCGCCGCCGACCACCCAGACCTTGGGCAACTCGACGATCTCCTGGTCGGTCATCAGGGCATCAGTGAAGTGAGTGAGGTGGTAGTACTGCTCTTCGTCGATAATGGTGGATTCCCAGCCGCCGGTCGAAGCCGCGGGGATGCGGTCAAGGACGATGTCGGCGAGGCGCTCAGGGATGACGGAGCGGCGGGCGTGGTCGACGATGAAGCTTTCGCCCATGAGCCAGCCTACGGTGATGCCGTCCTGGAAGAGCGAGTTCATCCACGGGTAAGGATGGGGGTTGTTGGGCGCGGTGGAGCCGTAGACGGTGTTGCAGCCGGTGTGCGCGGCCATGGCCATGACCGACATTCCGTTGGCGAGGCGGCCGTCGATGGGCTGCAGGCTCTTGTGGTTGAAGGCCTCGGTGAGCAGGACGGCGGCGATGGCCTCGACCAGTTGCGCGTCGGTGATGGGGCCGTGCTCGGATTCGTATGCGGCAATGCGGGCCTTGGTGTCTTTTACATCTTCGCCGCCGAGCGAGAGGATGAGGTGGGCGATGGCCTGGCGGAGCAGGGCGTATTCGCCGGGGTTAAGTTCGGCGAGGGCGGCGAGGCGGGCGACGCCGTTCTTCTCAAGCTCGCCGGCCTTCTGGACAAAGCGGTCGCTCTTGGCGTGGTAGACGGGGCGCATGTAGGCCTCGGTGACCGCAGCAATGGAGCGCAGGACGGACTTTTCGCCGCAGCCGGCGCAGGCGCCGTCACCGGCTACGAGAGCGTCGTAGTTGGTGCGGACCATGAGCATGTTGCGCAAGGTCGCGGTCTTTGAGTCGGCGGGGTTGGCCGCGTTGAAGAGGCCGAGATATTTTTGCGAGGTGTCGGGCAGCAGATCGAGGAAGGCCGTGCCGGTCTCGTGCTCGGCGTTGACTTCTTCAGTTTCTTGGACCATGCGCAGGGCGTTGTGGTCGCCACAGGCGGTGACGCAGGCTGCGCAGCCCTTGCACAGGTCGCTGACAAAAATGGAGAAGACGCCGCCGAAGCCTGGGGACTTGCGCTCGGGCGACGAGAAGATGGCGTTGACCTTCTGATAGGCCATGGGCACTTTGGCGATGATGGCAAAGAACTGGTCCTGCGCGGACGGCGAAAGTCCCTCCACCCCCGCGACAACTTCACGCAGGATGGTTTGCATGGGCGTCCCGGTCTTCATTTCGGCGACCATACGCTGGCGGGCGGCCTTTTCAATCTGCGGCAGCGCGCGCATCAGCTTGGTGCGGTCTTCGGGGTCGGAGATGTAATAGGAGACGGCCGTGGTGAGCAAGGTGCTCAGGTCCTGCGAGGTGTTGGGCAGGGCGGTGTCGGGGCAGACGGAGATGCACTCCATGCATTGGGTGCAGTTTTCTGGGATGTAGAGCGGGGTTTCGCGGCGGGCTACGTACTTGGAGGCAGCGTCTCCAGTGGCGGCGGCGGTGACGCCCATGGCGCTGAGCGGCGTGGCGGGCTGGTTGTAGCCGAAGCTGGCGCGGAACTCGGAGTCGAACTTGGCCACGGAACTGATGGGAGTGCGCGGGCCCTGTCCGGCGGGAACGGGTGTGGAACGGCAGCCGGTGCTGCATCCGCCAGCGGTGGCGAGCTCAAGGATCGGAAGCAGAGCCTGACCGCGCAGGCTTGAGTGGTCGGCCGCGGCAAGCGCGCCGATCTTGATTTCCTTGACCTGCTCGAAGCCCTGGGTCATGACTTCCATGTTGGATTGAACGACGGCGTCGCCCAGCTTGCCAAACTTCTTGACGTATTGTTTGTAGACCACTTCGCGATACTGCTCGGGGGTAATCCCAAACTCCTGGAGGAGGCTGGAGACGGCGAAGAATGCGCCCAGGAAAGCGTTACCTTGCATGCGGAGCTGGAGGTCGCCGCGGTCGGTGGCCTTTCTGGCGATGGCGAAGCCGGGGAGGGTGAAGACGCGAATGTTCTTATCGATGATCTGCTTACGGGCCCACATGGGCAACTGCTCCCAGGCCTGCTCGCCTTCCTGGTCCGATTCCCAGACCAGGCTGCCGCCCTCCTGCATGCCGTCGAGCGGGTTGGTATGGGTGAAGGCCTTGGGGTCACAACACAAGACCACAGTCACGTGGCGCAGGTCGCAGTTCACTCGGATGCGGTCTTTGGCAGCGACCATGAAGTAGCTGGTGGGCGCGCCCTTCTTTTCCGAGCCGTACTTGGGATTGGCGCTGACGTGGATAACTTCCTTGGGGTTGCCGAGGTCGTCAACCAGGCCGTCGCGCTCGTAAAGCAGATCGTTGAGGTCGCCGATGATGGCGCCGAGGTTCTTGCCGGTGGTGATGGCGCCCCAGCCGCCGATGGAGTGGAAGCGGACGGCGACCGCGCCTTCGGGAAGCAGCGAGGGGGTTTCATCGCCGACAACTGCGTAGGGATGGTCGATGCCGAGGACGATGAAGTTGACGCCGTCAGCGGCGGTCTTGCCGTCCTGGCGGGCGCGGCCTGCGGTTGCGAACTCGTATGCGCCGATCACGTGCTCGGGGCGGAAGTCGCGGCTGCCCAGGCCATAGGTGCCGGTGAATATCTTGGGGACTTCATTGATGGAGAGCGCGGGCAGGCCTTCGGCGGCGGGTCGGTCTTCGGTCTGAATGGCCTTCGAGATGGCGGTGCGGATGTCTTTGGCCAGCGGATTGTCGGGTGAGAGCGCTTCGTCGGTGCGCTCGAGGATGATGACGTTCTTCTTGCCCTTGAGCGCGGCCACGATGGCGGCTTCAGGGAAGGGACGGATGACGTTGACGTGGATGGAGCCGACGGTGACGCCGCGGGTTTGGCGCAGGTAGTCGACGGCGGCTTCGATGTTCTCGGCAGCGGAGCCGAGCGAGACAAAGACGGTGTCGGTGTCGTCGGTCTTGTACTGCGAGATGAGGCCGTAGTGGCGGCCGGTGAGCTCGCCGAAATCCTTGTAGGCGTCTTCGAGGAACTTGAGAATCGGCTCGGCGAAGTTGTTTCTCCGGGCGACGATGCCCTGCATGTAGTGTTCCTGGTTTTGCACCGGGCCGAGCAGGATGGGGTTGGTCAGATCCATCATCTTGGGGACGCGCCGGCGGGTGGGTCCAAACAGCACGCGCTGAGCTTCGGTTGGGCAGTCGATGATGTCGTCGGGCGCGCCGAGGTACTCGCGGATCAGCTCGGACTCATGCTTATAGAAGGTGCGCTCGAGGTGGGTGGTGAGGAAGCCGTCCATGATGTTCATGCCGGGGGTGAGGGAGAGCTCGGTGACGCGGCGCAGGATCAGGGCCTGATCGGCAGCCTGCTGAGCGTCCTTGCCCATGATCATGATCCAGCCGGTGTCGAGCGCGCCATAGATGTCGTCGTGGCCGCAGTGGACATTGAGGGCGTGCTTGGTCAACGCGCGGGCGCCGACTTCGAGCACCATGGTCGAGCCCTTGCCGGGAGCGTGGTAATACTGCTCGACGCCGTAGACAACGCCCTGGCCAGAGGTAAAATTGACCACGCGCTTGCCGCAGACCGAGTGGGCAATGGCGCCGCCCTGGGCCGCATGCTCGCCTTCTGTCTCAATGGCTATGGTGTTGTGGCCAAAGACGTTGAGATGGCCTTCGGCGTAAGCCTGCTGGAAGAGCTCGCCACCCTCGGTGGAAGGGGTGATGGGATAAAAGACGCCGGCGTCGGCGATGCGGGTCTCCGTGTAATAGGAGACGAGCTGGTTTCCGTTTGCCGTAAGACGAATGCCTGGATAACGCGCAGCAGCGGTCATGAATCCCTCTCAGATTGATTAAGTTCTCTCGTCAATGTCCGGTTTCAAATTGCCTGGGGCCTGCGCAAGCGGTTGGATTCCTGAGCAATCGACTCCCCAAGGAATCCGCGACACAGGCCGTACGGTTGGTGCATCTTTCCGCTTGGTAAAGCGGTGTACCCCTGATGATCATGCAAGTGTAAAGGCCGTGGTGAAGAGGGGTAAACCCAAGGGGAAGGTTAACCCTCTGGCATCGGCCTAAACCGACCCATATAACAGTATGCGCCTTCCGGATAGAGACGTTGTTCCACAAAGTGAGACGAAACAGCGGACGTCCCTGATCGTGGTGTTTTGACGGTCCGAAATGGAGCAGAGACGCGACGTGATCATGTCAGAGCACCGGCTGAGAAGCCAACTCGGCTCTGCCAGCGTTTTCCCATTGCCAATCGGCGAAGTCCTCGCGGAGCTTGCGCTTCAGGACCTTTCCGGTGGCGGTGTAGGGAAGCTGGTTGACAAAGACAAAGGCGTCAGGCAGCTGCCAGGACGCGAACGTCTGGGCTAGAAAGGCGCGGAGTTCGGTGGTTTCGACGGTCCGGCCCTCTTTGAGGATGACGACGGCCAGCGGGCGCTCCTGCCATTTGGGGTGCGGCACGGCGATAACGGCCGCTTCCCGGACAGCTTCGTGCCCCATCAGTGTGTTTTCGAGGTCGACAGAGCTGATCCACTCGCCGCCTGATTTGATCAGGTCCTTGACGCGATCGGTGATTTTGACGTAACCGCCGGAGTCGATGGTGACCATGTCTCCGGTCCGGAACCATCCATCGGCAGTCCATTTGTCCGGCTGCGCGGCATCGTAGTAGCTGGCGGCAACCCATGGGCCGCGCACTTCGAGTTCCCCGGTGGTTTCCCCGTCCCACGGGGCCTCGCCTTGCTCGGCGATGACGCGGGTTTCGATAAACGGCAGAGGCAATCCCTGCCGTGCTCTTACGGCGTAGCGCTCATCCTCAGACCAGGACGCCATTTCAGGCTTGAGCGTGCTGGAAGTGGCGACGGGGGTGGTTTCGGTCATGCCCCAGCCGTGGATGAGACGCACGCCGAGCTTGTCAAAGCGACGGATCATGGACTCTGGGGCTGCCGCGCCGCCAACAAGGACGCGCAGACCGTCAGTCAGCTTCCACCGGCCGGGCTCGCGCTCAAGCGCATTCAGCGCTCCCAGCCAGATGGTAGGAACCCCGGCGATGACGGTGACCTGCTCATCCTGAATCAGATCGAGCAGTGCCTCAGGCTGCAGGTTTCGCCCCGGCATCACCTGCTTGCTCCCAACCATGGTCGCGGCAAAGGGCACTCCCCAGGCGTTGGCGTGGAACATAGGCACGATGGGCAGCGCGGTGTCGAAGCGGCTGATACCCATCAGGTCTGGCAACGAGATGGCAAGCGAATGCAGGGCAATCGCGCGATGCGAGTAGAGCACACCTTTCGGTCTTCCGGTGGTGCCGGAGGTGTAGCACATGGCGCAGGCATCGTCTTCGGTCAGGCCGGGATCGCTGGGATCGCCTGGTCCTTCGATGAAGGCCTCGTACGCTTCTGTCCCTTCAGGCAGCCTGCCGCTGCCGCGATCGACCACCAGCACGCGCTCACAACGGACTCGCGAGCGAATCCGTTCGAAGACATCGAGAAGCACATCTTCGACAATCAGGAAGCGATCGGCGGCGTGATTCATGATGTAGGCCAGCTCGTCCGGGTGTTGCCGCAGGCTGAGAGTATGCACCACGCCTCCGGACTCCGGAATGCCGAAGTAGGCCTCAAGATGCTCGCTGCAATTCCACATCAGAGTGGCCACGCGGTCGCCTTTGGCGAGTCCCGCACGCTGCAATGAGGCCGCAAGCTGGTGCGAACGCCGGTGAAGATCAGCATTGGTGCAGCGGTGGCGGGAACCATCGGGACGGGACGAGACGATCTCCACGCCGGGGAAGAGCTTGCCCGCCCGGTCGAGCATGCTGGATATCAACAGCGGGGACTGCATCATGGTCGACTTCATCGAACCTCCATGGCCTGCTTGCTTCACGATGCGAGGTCTGATCGCCGGTTGGGGCGAGCAATGATCCGCACCTGGAGGGGAAGAAGCTGGCGATCCGCAAGTATAGATCACAGCGGGTGCAGGTCGATAGGCGCAATCGGCATTCTGATCCGCAGCATCCCGACCGGCAGGTTGTATAGTTGTGGCGACCGGTGTGTCCATGCTTTCTGGGCAGGAGAACGGCGCGACGAGGAACGGAGTTCAAGAAACGATGGAAAAGCGCAAATTGCGGTCGCAGGCGTGGTTCGGCAGCAATGACAAAGACGGCTTCATTCACCGCAGCTGGATGCGAAACCAGGGGTTTCCCGGCGATGTGTTCGACGGGCGCCCGGTGATCGGGATCTGCAATACTTGGTCGGAACTGACGCCGTGTAACGCGCATTTTCGCGAACTGGCCGCACGGGTGAAGAACGGCGTGTGGGAGGCGGGCGGGTTTCCGGTTGAGTTTCCAGTCATGTCGATGGGCGAAACAAATATGCGGCCAACGGCGATGATGTTTCGCAACCTGGTGAGCATGGATGTGGAGGAGTCGATCAGAGCCAACCCGATCGACGGCGTGGTGATGCTGTGCGGGTGCGATAAGACGACTCCTTCGCTAGTGATGGGCGCGGCCAGTTGCGACGTTCCGACGATTGTGGTCTCGGGCGGGCCGATGCTGAACGGGCGCTATCGCGGCGGGGCGATCGGGTCGGGGACGGTGGTGTGGCAGTTCAGCGAGGCAGTGAAGGCCGGCCAGATGACGCAGCAGGAGTTCATGGATGCGGAAAGCTGCATGAGCCGGTCCGCGGGCCACTGCATGACGATGGGGACAGCTTCGACGATGGCTTGCATGGTGGAGTCGCTGGGGCTGTCATTGCCGGGAAATGCGGCCATTCCGGCGGTGGATTCGCGGCGCAAGGTGCTGGCGCACGAGTCAGGTCGGCGGATTGTGGCCATGGTGCACGAGGACCTGCGGATTTCAAAGATTCTGAAACGCGAAGCGTTTTTGAATGCAATTCGGGCCAATGCGGCGATTGGCGGATCGACCAATGCGGTAATTCATCTGATTGCGTTTTCCGGGCGCGTGGGGATTCCGTTGACGCTGGAGGATTGGGACAAGTACGGGCACGATGTGCGCACCTTACTTGATCTGCAGCCCTCGGGGCGTTTCCTGATGGAGGACTTTTATTATGCGGGTGGCCTGCCGCCGGTGCTCGCGAAACTGGCGGAGCATGGACAACTGGATGGCGATGCGCTGACCGTGAACGGGCGGACCATGGGCGAAAACGTGAAGGATGCGCCGGTCTGGAATCGCGAGGTAATTCGCGACTTTGACAAGCCGCTGGTGGAGCATGGCGGCGTGGCGGTATTGCGGGGGAACCTGTGTCCCGATGGCGCGGTGCTGAAGCCTTCGGCTGCCTCGCCGCATTTGATGAAGCATCGCGGGCCGGCGGTGGTGTTTGAGAGCATTGAGCACTACAAGGAGCGCATTGACGATCCCGATCTTGTGATCCACGAGAACAGCGTGATGGTGCTCAAGTACTGCGGTCCGAAGGGCTACCCGGGGATGGCCGAAGTGGGCAACATGGGGCTACCGGCAAAGTTGTTGGCGCGGGGCTTTACGGATATGGTGCGCATCAGCGACGCGCGCATGAGCGGGACTGCATACGGGACGGTTGTCCTGCATGTGTGTCCGGAGGCCGCACTGGGTGGCCCGCTTGCGTTGGTGCGCGAGGGTGATTGGATTGAGCTGGACGTGGAGGCACGGCGGCTGCACCTGGAAGTGGACGATGCGGAACTGGAGCGTCGGCGCGCGAAGTGGATTGCACCGGAGCCAGCGTTCAAGAGCGGGTACCAAGCGCTCTATGTGAAGCATGTGATGCAGGCAAGCGAAGGAGCGGACTTCGATTTTCTGCTTGGGTGCAGGGGACATGGAGTGCCGCGGGAGTCACACTGAGCTCTTTTGTTTCAAAAGCGTACTTAACCATAAGGTTATGCACAAACGCGGAGTTTTAAGGATACATTACCGAAAGATTATTAAAAGAAACAAGCAGTCCAGCTTTGCTAGGGTCGCAATTGAGGAAATTAAGATGCAATCTGGAAATCGAGGATATGCCCGCTATCCAAGTCTTCACGACAAGGTTGTGCTCGTTACGGGAGGCGCGACCGGGATCGGCGAGTCGATGGTTGCGCACTTTGCACGGCAGGGTTCGCGGGTGGCCTTCTTCGATGTGCAGGATGAGCCTGCTCGAAGGTTGCTGGCAATCCTCACCGCGGAAGGATGTCCGGCGCCGCAATTCATCCACTGCGATCTGACGGATGTGGCGGCGCTCAACCGCAGTGTGGCGGAAGTGATCGGAATGTGGGGAACCGTTGACGTGCTGGTGAATAATGCAGCCAACGATCATCGCCATTCCATTGAAAAGGTCACCGAGGAGTATTGGGACGGGTCGATGGCTGTGAATCTGCGCCCGCAATTCTTCATGATTCAAGCTGTGCTGCCGGCGATGCGGCGCGCCGGACGCGGCTCCATTATCAATATGTCTTCGATTTCGTGGATGATTCCTTCGACGGGACTGCCGCTTTACACGACGGCGAAGGCGGCCATTGTGGGGCTGACGCGGACGATGGCGCATGAACTGGGCGCAGATGGCATTCGCGTGAATGCGGTGCTGCCGGGAGCGATTGCGACGGAGAGGCAAAAGGAACTGTGGTACACGCCAGAGTACAAGGCGGAGATTATGGCAAGTCAGGCGCTCAAGCGGGACATCCTTCCCGACGATGTGGCGCGGCTGGTGCTGTTTCTGGCGGCGGATGACTCGAGTGCGATCACGAATCAGAGCTATATCGTGGATGGGGGCTGGGTGTAGCGGCAGAGACAGGGAACAGGGATCAGGGATTAGGGATCTCGCACGTGGGAACTTCGGGCTCAACAGCTTTTGACGAGGGAAGATGCAAAGGATTCGGTGGGTGGGGATTGGCGTTATCGTGGCGCGGCTGATGTGCCCGGGCTCTCTGCTGAGTGCGCAGACGGCGAGTGGGACGATTGCCTCGGCATCTTCGGGTGAAGGGGACAAGCGCGAGGAGCGCTCTGCGGAATATGGACTGCTGCAGACGCGGCTGGCGCGGGGATGGAACACATGGGATGTTCATAGCGTTGCTACGCACGTGCTGCTGCCGGAGGGGCTGGCGATTCATGTAGGGCTCAAACACAACACGACCTTGTATGGCGATGCTTTTCTCGGAGACGCGCTGATTGGGCGCTTCGGCCAAGGCGCGGAGGTGGTAACGCCGGGGGCCCACGCGTGGGATGGAAGTTATACGAGTGCCGATTTTGAATGGAAGGGACACAAGTGGCGGATTGAGAGCGCGCACGACGGCAGCGACCTGGTGCTGCTGGTGACGCCGCTGGCGGCCAAGGCGACTTCGGCACTGCCGCCGACGGTTGTGTTCTCAATAGACACTCTGTGGAACAAATACGGCTGGATCTATAATCGCGGATACTCGATCGTTGCGGTTTACGGAAAAGATGATCTTCAAAGAGTTACATGTACCTGCAATGTCAAGGATTACGAACATACGCTAGTAAGCATTTCCTCAGGATCTCTGTATTTCGCCGCCGATTTAGCTGGACCGGTGGGCGTGAGCACGGCAAGATGGACAGCAGATGGGAACATCGCGGAGCCGCGAACTGTTGAGCAGATTCGAAGCGTACTTGACCGCCAGCGGAAGGCTTACGAGAATTCGATTGCAGATTCTGGCAACAATGGTCCGATTCTCGATGCCATTGAGACCACGCTGGGATGGGACACGATCTACGATCCGGAAAAGCAAAGAGTGATTTCGCCGGTGAGCCGGGTGTGGAGCGTGGGATGGGGTGGTTATGTTCTGTTTGACTGGGATACGTTCTTCGCGGCGACGCTGGCGTCGATCGGGGATCGAGACCTGGCGTATGCGAATGCGATCGAGATTCTGCGCGAGGAGACGCAGCAGGGGTTTGTCCCGAATTACGCGCGGGCAGGCGGGTGGAGGAGTTCTGACCGCTCGGAGCCTCCGGTGGGGGCTATCACGGTGCTGGGACTCTATAAGAAGTTTCATGACCGCTGGTTTTTTGAGGAGACTTACGAACCGCTGCTCAAATGGAATCGATGGTGGGCTAAGCATCGCGATCTCCAGGGATACCTTGCGTGGGGTAGCGATGGAGATAATCAGCCGGCAGATCTGGACGATAGTTCACGCGGAACTCGCGGGGGAGCAATTCTGGAATCGGGGCTGGATAACAGTCCGATGTATGACTCGACGACCTATAACTCGCAAAGCCATGTGCTGGAGTTCGCCGATGTGGGGCTGATGAGCATGTACATCGCGGACTGCGATGCGCTGGCGGAGATTGCGGATGCGCTCAACAAGACGGCCGATGCGAAGGAGCTGCGCGACCGAAGTGCGCGTTACAGAGCCAAGCTGGCTACGCTGTGGGATGAGCGGGCAGGCATCTTCCTCAACAAGGATCTGCATACCGGGCAGTCGAGCATGCGGCTTTCGCCTACCAACTTCTATCCGATGCTGGCGCATGCGGCTACGCCGGACCAGGCCAGGACGATGGTGGAGAAACATCTGTTCAACACAAAGGAATTCTGGGGCGAGTGGGTCATCCCTGCCATCGAGCGCGACGATCCGGCATTCAAGGATCAGAATTATTGGCGCGGACGAATCTGGGGCCCGATGAACTATCTCGTCTATCTCGGACTTATGAACTACGATGATGCGGAGACACGCAAGGAGTTTGCGCAGAAGTCCTACGACTTATTCCTGAAAGAGTGGAAGGAAAAAGGACACGTGCACGAGAATTACAACGCCATTGTTGGCACGGGAGACGATGTAACTTCGAGCGACCGGTTCTATCACTGGGGCGCGTTGCTGGGATACGTGGAGTATCTGGAGCAGAGTGGGGAAGAAAAGCCCGCGCCGTCCGCACATTGAAATCCCGGCCTGATCGCGGATTGGGCGCACGTGCCATGTGAGGCGCCGATGGCTTACTATGCTCGGGAGGGTTTTTCAAACATGAGATCGATATTGAAGTTACGTTCCTGCATTTTGGCGTTTGTGCTTGCTCTTGCCGCAGTCCTGATGTTTGCAGGTCGTGCCACGGCGCAAAGCGCGGAAGAGGCAGCGAAACTCAAGGCCGAGTTGGCCAGGCTAACGGCCAACCTGCAGCCGGATTCCCGCGCCGTGATCGTGAAGCTGTCCGCATTGCGTCAATTGCCGGATGGCCAGTGGAAGATGCACTCCGGTGATCTGGCGCACGGCGAGGCGGTACATGTGGATGAGAGCGGCTGGGAGCCGATCGCCAATCCTGGAAAAGCGCCGAACGATGCGGTGTGGTTTCGCCAAACATATGAGGTGCCGCAGACGCTGGAAGGCTACGATCTGACCGGCTCGCGAATCTGGTTTCAATTTCACGCGTATGCCAACGGGCCGATGCCGGAGATTCTCTACTTCAACGGGCGGCGCGTGGCCATGGGCGACGACCTGGAGCCGATTGTGCTGTTCGACCAGGCCAGGCCGGGCGACAAGATTACTGTAGCAATCAAGCTGCTGCACACGGTGGATTCGAAAAACATTCAAGGCGCGACACTGGCCATCGAATTCCCGGAAAACAGGCCGAATCCTGAAGATCTGCGCACCGAGTTTCTTTCGGCAACGCTGCTCATTCCCTCGCTCGCGCCAGGGGATGCGAGCAAGATGGAGACGCTCAACAGCGCGATCCAGACCGTGGACCTGAAGGCGCTGGATGTGCATGATCAGGCGAAATTCGACGCGAGCCTTAAGGCATCACTCGAAAAATTGGAATCGCTGGAACCGCTGCTGCAGACGGCGACGTTCCACCTGACGGGCAACTCGCACATCGATGCTGCCTGGCTGTGGCCGTGGACGGAGTCGGTGGACGTGGTGAAGCGGACGTTCGGCACGGCGCTGCAATTGATGTATGAGTATCCACAATACACATATTCTCAGTCGGCCGCGCAATACAACGAGTGGCTGGCGCAGAAGTATCCCGACATGAACGCGGAGATTGCTCGGCGCATCAAGGAAGGCCGCTGGGAAGTGGTGGGCGGCATGTGGGTTGAGCCGGACCTGAACATGCCCGACGGCGAGAGCCTGGTGCGGCAGTTGCTGGTGGGCAAGCGGTGGTACAAGCAGGCTTACGGCGTCGATGTCAGAATCGGGTGGAATCCGGATTCGTTCGGGTACACGTGGCAGTTGCCGCAAATCTACAAAAAGAGCGGCGTGGATTATTTTGTTACGCAGAAGATGACGTGGAACGATACGAATCAACTGCCGTTCAAGCTTTTCTGGTGGGAGTCGCCGGATGGGTCGAAGGTGCTGGCGTATTTTCCGCATGACTATGCGAATGACAATCTGAATCCGGTGCGGCTGAGTTCAGACCTGGTGCAGGCGCGGCAGCGGGCAACGGGCATGACGGACATGATGGACCTGTACGGGATTGGCGATCATGGCGGCGGGCCGACGCGGGCAATTCTGGATGAGGGATTTCATTGGGCGTTGCCTTCGGTACCGCCGAAGGTGATGCCGAACATGCAATTCGGAATTGCGCAGACGTGGTTCTCGACTGTCGAGAAGCAACTTGCGGCGGAGAGCCCGACTTGGAATTACCAATCCATTGCGAAGGGATACACGCCGCCGCCGGTTCCGGCGAACCCGGGCCAGGTGGGGATTCCGACTTGGAAGAGCGAGTTGTATTTCGAATATCACCGCGGCGTGTTTACTACGCAGGCGAACCACAAGCGGAATATGCGCGACGCGGAAGTGGAAGTGCTGGATGCGGAGAAGTGGGCTTCTCTCGCATGGCTCGATGGGCGTGAGTATCCGGGGAAGGAACTGACGGAGGATTGGAAGAAGGTGCTGTTCAACCAGTTCCACGATCTGGCTGCGGGGTCGGGGATTGGGGTGATCTATAAGGATGCGCAGAAGGATTACGACGTGGTGCGGTGGTCGACGAATGAGATTGGGGCTGGGGCGCTGGAAGTTTTAGCGGAACGCATCAACACAACCGGATCGGATCAGAACGCTTCCGGACAGTCAGTGGTAGTCTTCAACCCGCTTGCGTGGGAACGCTCAGGCACTGCGAAGGTCAAGGTCCGGATCGAGGGTGGAGTCAAGAAGGAAGGAGTCACTGCGTTAAGGGAAGGCGACGGCAACATCATAACCGCTGAAGTTGTCTCGGTCGATCCGAGTACCCAAATTGCTGATCTGGAGATACCTGTTAAACGTATTCCAGCCTTCGGCTATGAAGCACTGGAATTGCAGGGGCCGAAGTCGAAATTCGGTGCGGGCAGAGGACTTGGGGAAATGGGTCCGCAGGAAATCGGAAAGACTGCGTCTGCGTCGATCGACAATCAGCTGTTGCGCGTAACCGTCGATGGCAAAACCGGATGCATCACCAGCCTCTTCGACATGCACTCGAAGTATGAGCTTTTGGCTCCGGCTGCTTGCGGAAATCAACTACAGTTTTTCAAGGACAATCCAAAGGACTACGACGCCTGGAACATCGACCCGGGAACTTTAGATCAGGCGCCCTCGACAATTGCCGAGGCTGACTCAGTGGTATGGGTGATGGAAGATGACGCTGTCCGCATCTCGCGTACATGGCAGAACTCGAAGTTTGTTCAGACCATCCGTCTGCAGGGTGATCAGGTTGACATCGACAACGACATCGACTGGCATGAGAGCCACGTGCTGCTGAAGGCGGCCTTTCCGCTGGCGGCTTCGGGACCTTTTGCTACTTATGAGATTCCCTATGGAACGATTGAGCGGCCGACTACGCGGAACAATTCGTGGGAGAAGGCGCAGTTTGAGGTTGCGGCGATGCGCTGGGCCGACCTGGGGGATGGGAAGCATGGGCTGTCTGTGCTGAACAACTCAAAGTATGGGTACGACGCGGTGGGGAACACACTGCGGATTACGCTGCTGCGCTCGGCGAAGTGGCCTGACCCCGAGGCGGACATGGGGCATCATCATTTTCACTACGCGCTCTATCCTCATGCGGGGACGTGGAAGGATGCGCTGACGGTGCGGCATGGGTATGAGTACAACTATCCGCTAACGGCGGTGGTGACTACGGCTCATGCGGGATCGCTGCCGGCGGAGCATTCGTTTGCTTCGGTTGAGCCGGAGAACGTGGTGCTGACGGCGGTGAAGAAGGCGGAGGATGCGAACGGGTTGATTTTCCGCGCTTATGAGTGGGCTGGGAAGGAATCGACGGTGGAGTTTCATGTGCCAGCGGGGGCGACCGGGGCCACGGTGACCAACATGATGGAGACGGCGGAGGGTTCGCCGTTGGCGGTCGATGGCGATGTGGTGAAGGCGCCGATTCATCCGTATGAGATATTGACGATTCGGGTGGATTATCCGAATGGGGGGCCGAAACAGTAGGGGCGGTGTGAGCCCTCAAAGGGTGGTGGCATGAATTCCGGGGCGGGTGCGGTTTCGCACCGGCCCTCCGTGACGGGCGCTTATCCTACGACATGAATCCCAGGGTTCACGTCCGCGCGGCGGACTTCACCCTGGGCTGTTTTCGATGGCTCCCTCCGGGAGCACGGCGCGCTCAATGCGGATTCGAGATTGACTGCGTTGTCGGTTTCAAGAAACGCAAAACAGGGATCGCGCGGGTTCTATGAAAGCTACCGGGCGGGAAAACGCGCGCTATTTTGTTATTCTAAGGATCAGGAGTCTGCGCCATGAATATTACTTCGCCGTTCTTTGTTGTGCCAGTCATCGTGGTGGTTTTTGTGGTGTCGATTCTGTTTGCGACCAGCAGCAAGGAAGACGGGTCCGAATCGCATTGATTTCGGTCTCGCATTTTCCTCGCTAATATCGGGGGGAAAGGCAACCGCAGATCCTTCGACTCCGCTGAAGTGCGCGTCGCTCAGGATGACAGGCTTTTTGGGGGATGGAAGCGCAGACGCCGCACTTTCGTTCACTGCTCGCGCAGACGCACGAGGGCTACGCCTTGGCGGGGGAGCGCTAGGTCAATTTCGGCCTTTCCGTTCTTGACATTTAGGGTGTGGGCTGGAACTGTCTGTTCGAGGGCGCCGGCGCTTTCCAGTTGCTTGGTTTCCCCCGGGGTTGGATGGGCGGGGCTGCCCATTTGCTGCCAGGCGCGGTACGCATTGCTGTGAATTTCGTCTACGCGAAATTCGGAGGCGGTCGCCGTTTTGCTGCGCAGACCGTCGATGGTTAGGTGGATCTCCGCGGGCGGGGCGGGGACGTCGGCGTCGTGGTAGTTCCATAGAAGCACATTCACATCCCGGCTCTTGTCCCAGGATATGAGCGTTGCGGTGGCATTCACGTCAGGCGAGGCGGTGACGCTGTTTGCGACGACATCGCCCAGAGGGATTGCGCCGGTGCTTTCGGTGGCCAACCATTCGGTGTGGCTGCCTCGACCTAACATTCCGAAAAGACGGAAGACGTTGAGCACAGGCTTGTCGATGCCGTTGGTGGCGAGTTCGCGGAATCCGGCGAAGGCGGGCTGATCTTCAAATTCGAAGGCCCAGGTGACGGCGCCCTCCACGGTGACGCCATATTTGCGGGCCAGCTCATAGATGCGCATGGTGGCTTCGGCCACGCTGACGCCATAGAGCGGGCCGTTGCGGTAGCCGTTCTGGCTGCCCTGACAGGCGGCGCAGCCTTCGGGATCGCTCTCGCCGAGGATGATGGGAGTGTGCTTCCACTCCGGGTAGCCGGCGATGACTTGCATGCCGCGCTCGGCGGCGCGAAGCTGAGCTCCCACGTTCATGACCACATGACCGTCTACGGACTTCGGACTGCCCTTGGGGTGGTAGCTGATGAAGTCGAGGGGCGCGCCGGTGGCTCCGGTTGAAGCGTTGACGCCATGGGCGCAGTGCTCGAGAAACTGGCGCAGAAATGGCTCGGAGTGGGCGCTGACTCCGGTGGCTTCCGGACCTCCGATGAGGGCTTGCGGCAGAACCCGGTGAATGGCTGCAGCAGTGAGGTCGTAGAGGCGGTCGTACTCGGCGGGCGTGCCGTGCCAGTAGCCGATGTCGGGTTCGTTCCAGACTTCCCAGAGCCAGGTCACGGTCTGGCTGCCGTAGCGTTCACGCAGATGTTCCGCGTAAGCAGTCACCAGCGCAGACCATTTGGCTTCGTCTTTGGGCGGATAGGTCCAACCTGTGAAGATGTCGCCCTTGAGAAAGGTATGGCGATAGGGCTCAGGGTGGGTGGAGAGCGCCTGGGGCATGAAGCCGATCTCGATGAGGGGTCGCACGCGCGCGGCAACGAGGGAGTCGAAGATGCGGTCGGTGAGGGTGAAGTCGTAGACCGGGGTCCCGTCAGGCTTCTCGGTGTAAACGTTGGTCGAGCCCCATTTGAGCGAGGCATCGCCGTTGCCAGTGGTGAACAGATTGTGTGGACGGAAGTAGACCGGGACGGGACTGAGGGCGGACAGCTCGCTGAGCAGCTTTTGGCCGCCTGGGGCATAGAGGTAATTGGGCTCGTCGGCGCCGAAGAAGTTCCAGATGGGCGTGTAGGGGCCGGTGGGTTGGCTGGCGTGAACCTGAATCGAGACCGGTATGGCGGCCTGCGGAGATGGCTCCGTTTCGATGGGGACGGCGGTCTGCGCGACGCAGGCGGAGCTGCATGTGAGAATAGCGGCCACAAGGCAGACACGCGACCGGATGGGGAGAATCGTCATGCGGTCTACCTTAACGGATTGGGGCGATAGTTGCGCAGGTTGTGCGCGGCAAAAAGCTCCCTGCGCGGGGCAAAGGGCTTTTTGTGTCGGTAGAAGCGGACGGGAGCAAATCGATGCCCTACTCCGGCTTCCTTTCGTCTTTGTCTCTTTCCTTGTCGTCTTTCTTGTTCTTGTCCGTTTTTGCGGGAGGAATTATGCCCAGACCTGAAGAACAGGTTTGGAGCGATTGCAGGAACCTTTGCAGGGATTGGGGCGTATAACAGGGCAAGAGGGCGACAGCGATGGCGCGAAACGGGATGAGGAACGTGACGGGTTTGGTGGCAGGACTGGCTTTGATTGCCGGGATGACAGGATGTTTCCGAGTACATGTGGACAAGGACGCGAACGGCGAGGACAAGAATGTCCAGGTGGATACCCCGTTCGGCGGCGTGCATGTGAATACCAACCAGACTTCAGCCGCGGACCTGGGATTGCCGGTCTATCCCGGCGCGCGGCAGGTCTCGGATGACGACAAGCACAAGTCGGCCGACGTGCACCTGGGTTTTGGCGAGTGGGAACTGCGGGTGCGGGCGGTGAGCTATGGCACTTCCGACACGCAGGACCAGGTACTCGCGTTCTACAAGAAGGCACTTGCCCGCTACGGCGATGTGGTTACCTGCCAGGGCCATTCGGCAGTGGGAATGCCCACCACGACCTCAGAAGGGCTGACCTGCGCGGACGATGGGAACAGCGCCAATGTGAAGATCGATCGCAAAGATTATGGAAGCAGCGACAACGGTCTGGAGTTGAAGGCCGGCTCCAAGCGGCATCAGCACATTGTGGGCTTCGAGAACTCCAAGAGCGGCGAAACCCGCTTTGCCCTGGTGGCGCTGGATTTGCCCGCGGGGATGGATAAGAACTCCGGGAAGAGCGACTAAGGCAGTTCCGGCGTGGCGGCAGTGCTTTTTGGGGGAATTGGAATGGATCGCACGATTTGGCGCGCGGTCCGGGCGGGGGATGACCTACAATTCCAGGGAACAGAAAGCACACCCCGTTTCCATCGGAGAACCCCATGCCAGTGAAGTTCTTTCGTCTTGCGCCGGTGGCCTTTTTGGCCGCGGCGCTTGCTCTTCATGCCGCCGACAAGACCAAAACGCCTCCTCCGGCGCCAGCCGCAACCGATCCCTATGCCGAAGTGCAGCCAGCAACTGAAACGCTGGACCTGAACATGTACCAGCGGATTCGCGACGAGGGGCTGAACCACTCGCACGTGATGGAGTTTGCCACGGCGCTTATGGATGGGATCGGCCCCCGTCTGACGGGCTCGCCCAACCTGGCCAAGGCCAACGCGTGGACCCGCGACACGCTCACCAAGATCGGCCTGGAGAACGCGCACCTGGAAGACTGGGGCGAGTTCGGTATGGGCTGGCAGCAACTCAACACCTGGACGCGCATGGTGACTCCGGACACCGCTGTGTTGATTGTGCAGGCCACGCCGTGGTCTCCCGGCACGCCCGGGCCGGTTACCGGCGACGTGGTCTACGTGAACATCCAGACGGAGAAGGACTTCGATCAGTACAAGGGCAAGCTGGAGGGCAAAGTGGTCTTGTTCGGGACCATGCGTGAGGTTCCTCCCGTAGACAAGCCGCTCTTCGAGCGCAATACCGACAAGGACCTTGGAGACATTGCCGAGTTTCCGGTGCAGGCAGGTGCAGGTGGCCCAGGCGGACTTCCGCCGGAGATGCAGGCGCGGATGCAGGAGCGTCTGAATCGGATGCGCCTGATCGACAGCATCGCCAAGTTCTTTGCCGACGAGAAAGTTGCCGCGGTGATCGAGCCCAGCCGCGACGGAAAGAACGGCGGCGGGTCAGGCGGGACTATTTTTGACGACAACGGAGCCGCTCTAGGCCGCACGCCTTACATCGCCGACAAGCGCGTGAAGGTGCCTGTGGTGGTGGCGGCAATCGAGAGCTACGGCCGCCTCTTTCGGCTCACACAGAACCATGCGCCGGTGAGCGTGGAGATCAATGTAGACACCAAAATCACCGGCGAGCACGAGCACGGCTTTGACACCGTTGCCGAAATCCCTGGCACCGATCCAAAGCTGAAGGACCAGGTGGTGATGGTGGGCGGCCACTTGGATAGCTGGATCGCCGGCACAGGCGCTACGGATAATGGCGCCGGAACCGTTGTGGCCATGGAAGCAGTTCGGATCCTCAAGGCGCTGGACGTGAAACCGCGGCGCACGATTCGCATCGCATTATGGACCGGCGAAGAAGAAGGGATCTTCGGCTCCAAGGGCTATTGCACGATTCATTTCGGCTCGGCTGCTACCTCAACTGCGCCGGACCAGATGCAGTTGCCTGAGTTCATGCGCCGGGCAGCAGGGCCATTGACGGTGAAGCCGGAGCAGAAGCTCATCTCAGCCTACTTCAACGTGGATAACGGCACAGGCAAGATTCGCGGCATCTATACGCAGGGAAATGCAGCCATCGTGCCCATCTTTGCGCAGTGGATTGCTCCTCTCAAAGACCTGGGCGTAACCACGATTACCAACCGCAACACCGGCGGAACCGATCACCTGAGCTTCGACGCCGTCGGCATTCCCGGATTTCAGTTCATCCAGGACATGCTCGACTACGAAAGCCGGACGCACCACTCGAATGAAGATGTGGTGGAGCGCTTGCAGCCTGCGGACCTGAAACAGATCGCGACCGTGGAGGCCATCTTCCTTTACGACGCCGCGCAACGCGATCAGATGCTGCCCCGCAAGCCACTGCCGCAGCCTGATCTGGAACAAAAGAAACGCGCGCCCATCGAGGGTATATTCCCGGGCGCCATTCCTCCGCCTGAAGACGATAAGAAGTAGCGTTTGCTGTTGACTTGCTCCCGGACTGGTCCGCCATGAATGCAAAGTGCGCGGGGCGGGCCCGTTCGCGCGGGCCAGCAGAGAAGCATGTGCGGCGGAAGTGGATGCGGTCTTCTTCTACGCGAAGGGGCCGAAGCGAATGTCTTGCGCTCGCCTTGCTGGCTCTTTCGCCCCCGCCCGGACAACGCCCGATTCTGCTACACTGATCGGAGCGTCATCATGGGGTAAAACGCGCCAGGCCGCGCCCCGACGATGCGCTTCCGCAACCCATGTTCGGGGAGTGGCTCAGCCTGGTAGAGCACCTGGTTCGGGACCAGGGGGTCGGAGGTTCAAATCCTCTCTCCCCGACCATCAAAATCAACAACTTACAGAAAGGCGAACCCGGCCCCCTAGTATTGGCCCAGGTTCTCTAGTGCCAGAAGGCGCATCTTTGTTGGGAGTTCGTTGAGAGTATGGATGTAGCGACCGGTGCGAAATCGTCTACAGTCAGATGGGATTGCGCTCGTTGAGTTGTGGAGCCCTGTGGATGTTGAAGGTTTTGTCGAGTTCAGCTTTTCCGGGGCCTTTGGCTATGAGTCTCCCTGATTCCTACTGGCACAAAAAGCGTCGGCCTAGTCAACCCGCCACGCCATACCAACAATCTGCTGGTATCAAACATCGGGCAGACAACGGCCAGCCTCGAAATTAACGTAGGCCGTAATTGGTTTGCTCAAGGCTAGGCGTCCCAACTGCGGTCAGGGAAAGAAAGTGGAGGCGGACATTGCTGATTCCGGTCTGAATCCATTTGAACTCAGGTAGCGACCTTAATACGCTTTTTGCGTTTTCCAAGCAACACATTCACACAACCCCGCCTCACGAACTCCAGGAAGTAAGGAATAGACTGGATTGCTTGACAGCTATTGATTGCGATAGCGCAGGAGGGAGATCCCAGCTTGGAAATTCTCTGTCTGGCCATCGCGCTCTTCGCATCGACCAATGTTGACGATTTGTTCATTCTAGTCGGCTTATATGCTGACCCTGAGTTCCGATCCAGAGAAGTCGTCATCGGTCAGTACATCGGAATTGCGATTCTGTTCGCCGTGAGCCTGCTTGGGACGATCTTGTCGTTGGTGGTCCCACGCTCCTACATTGGACTGCTTGGCATCGTTGCGGTGGCCCTCGGATTCAAAAAGCTGGCGGAGATTCTCCGCAGTCGCGGATCTCAGCGTCGAGATTTGGCATCCTTGAATCGATCGAGCAAATACGCTCGAAGTACGACTGTGACCATGATCACGTTGGCGAATGGTTCCGACAACATAGGAGTCTACATGCCCGCGTTTGCTGTCCACTCCGGATTTCAGATCGTCATTTGTGGAGTTGTTTTTGTTTTCATGACGGGTCTCTGGTGCTTCCTGGCATACTCGCTGGTGCATCATCCAACTATCGGTGCTCCGGTTCGTCAATTTGGAAAGCCGTTAGCAGCGTTGGTCTTGATCGGTATTGGAATACTGGTCATGTATGAGGCTGGCAGTTTCGGACTGGTCATTCATTGATGCTGGAAAACTCACCATAAAGCATTGGCTGCTTTCCAGCATAGAAGGAATCGTTCAGGTTCTCGCGCGAGCCCCAAATCGGGTGTCGACCCTACAATGGTGAGCGCGCATTCCATAAAGACATTATTAGGATGGGCAGCAAAACCATGACGATTTTAGAGTATCCTCATGCGGCTTTTACAGCTGCAATTTGAAGATCGATCAACATGCAATAAAAAAGAGTGCCACGGCCGTCTCGCCAAGCGAAAGCCGGTTGGCGGAGTATTGCGTCTCATAAGTTGAAATGCTTTGGAGCTTAATTAACTCACTGCAAAAGCCTTGCGGTTTCTTTATGTTTTGCGGCGTAAGAATCTGGGATGAGGGGAATGGGATCTCCCAGCTACTCCTCGGTGAGAGCCAACGCATCTTAACCCGACGATAACCGTCGAGGAGAATGAACTCATATGATGACTTACATCAGGACGGCCGTCATTCTAGTAGTTGCAATGTGCGGATTTGCCGCGCAACTTGCGAGTCAAGCTCAAAGTCCTTCGCCAAGCAAGGACAAGAGCACAGCTCCACAGGCATCATCCGCGACGAGTTCCGTTCAATCCGCACTTGTTGAATACCCGGCCGTCGGAGTCCCGGAAACAGGCGCAACCAAACCGGCAAATGATTCCACCGCTTCAGCCGCAAATTCGACCGCAGTTGCGACCGCCGTCGCCGCGAATACAGGCACGCCGGCGTCGGAATCCAACGCGACCGCCGCGACCGCCGGCTCCGTGCCGATAGCGCTGAAAAACGATGCGGTGATTAAAGAACTTGCGGACATGAAGAAGCAGTTCGATCAGATGACGCAAATGCAAGCCGTGATCAAGGCGCGGATCGGAAGACTGGAGAATGAACTGACGACCGACCCCGCGACGGGCGATTCCGTATCCGCGGAAAAAGACGCCAGCACGTTGCGCTCGGCGGAGACGGGTGATACGGGCGATTCAATGGCTGTTGGCCAAGCCGCGGCACCGCCGCCGGCAGCAGCCCCCGCACCTCCAGAGATCACGGCGGAGACAACGACCAAGGAGGCGCCATTCCCTGGGGATTGGACATGGCTGAACAGCGGCGGTCATAACGTGGACAGCCCCATGGCCACAAAGTACTTCACGCCGGAGTTCCGGGCCGACGCGAACTACACTCTTGACTACAACCATCCCGAAGACGACAGCCTCGGCGGATCGACAGAGACTTTTCGTTCCGACGAATGGCAGTTGGAGCAGATCAGCGCCGGCGGCGACATCCGCATCCAGAATGTGCGTGGACGCATCCTGACGATGGATGGTCTATTTGCCACGACCACCGTCCGTAACGACGGCAGCCCCAACCGCGGCCAGTGGGATCTGGCCAATGCGTACAAATATGTATCTGAAGCGTGGGGCGGCTATCACTGGGATGTTGCCCATGGCCTCAACGTGGATGCCGGCATTTTCGTTTCCTATATCGGCCTGTTCAGTTACTACAACTTCGACAATTGGACCTATCAGCCTTCTTTCGTCTCATCGAATACACCTTGGTTCTTCAACGGTCTTCGCATCCAGTATTTTCCGACGGCAAAGTTGAAGATCGAGCCGTGGATCATCAACGGATGGCAATCGTACGCCCGCTACAACGGCCACGGCGGGTTGGGCGGACAGATCCTCTGGCGCCCCAAGCCGAACCTGGATTTTGTATTTAACAACTACGGAATGGGTGAAGACGATGCGGGCTATCCAGGCCGCTCGCGTGTCCACGCCGACTACAGTGCACAGGTCAAGTTCTATGACAATCCGAAGGCGCTCTTCGACAAGGCTGCCTTCACCATCACCGCCGATGCCGGCTGCGAATATGGAGGTGGACCCGCTGTAGGCTACTACGATCCCCATGGCTTCTCCCCAGAGATGGGCACTGCCGATTCTTACACCGGCGGTGTCAACTGCCACAGCAGCAAGGACGGCAAGCCCAAGCAGATGTTTATCGGTACGATGGCCTATCTGCGCACATGGTTCCACAAGGACCTCTACGCACTGACCCTCGGCGGCGGCCTGATGAACAATCCCGGGCGTTACCTGACGCTGCTTCCGCCCATCAACGGCGCCACGGCCATCACCGGCACACCGTACTACACCGAAAACGCCGGCGATCGCGCTCAGATGCACGACGGAACCATCACCTTGGACTACATGCCGGCGCAGTTCATCACCTTCCGTCTTGAAACCGGCTACCGTTACTCAGACGAACCATACTGGACCGGCCGCGGGGGCATCACACCCCCCGGCGGTAACAACGGAAACCCTGCACACTATCAGTGCGCAGGCGGTGGCGATTCAGGGTATGGGTACGGCAACACCGTGCTTGCGGCACAGGCTTGCGCCGGAGTTGGCGCCAATCCTGCTACTGCTCTTTGGTGGCCTGACTTACGCACTAACCAAACCGTCAGCACAATTGCGATCATGGTCCGGTTCTAGCTGTCTTTTTCCCGCCAGGTCTGGCTATTGCAGAAGAGGCCAGACCTGCTAACTCAACAATCCTCAATCACTACGATTTCTTGAGGAACTGATTATGCGGATTTGGTAAGAATCGATGCACACTTGAAGAACTACTAGTGAATTCTGCTGGCAGCAGAATGGGGATTGTTTCCGATCCCGGCACTGACCAACCTCACTGATGTAGACATCGCTCGGCCACTTTTCAGCGCATAAGCGCTGACACAAGTTCACCCGAATGAAAGTGGAATGCAAAGGTAAACACTGATGGAGTTGGCCCTCAATCTCGGCTGGGCGGCGATGGCTACAGGGATGTGCTGGCTGTGGATGCGCCACGCACGGCGCGATGGCCTGGGACGCTCGGTGCAATTCGTTTCCCTGGCGTTAGTCCTCTTCATGATGTTTGTTGTCATCACGATGTATGACGACATGGCGATGGCGCAGAATCCCGCCGAGATACGCTGTTTCCAGCGCGAGGATGATTTAGGCGCGCATGCGCACGCCTCAATTCATCCAGTCGTTGCATCGACTCCCACACTTGCCGCGGAGCTTCCTTTCAACACGTTTCGCTTTGCAGTGCCGGGCAGCCTCCTTGTCCCGACTGTGAAGGTTCCCGCTGTCTCCTCCATTCAGAATCGCCCCCCTCCCGCGGCTTGATCCACTCCTCTCACTCGATCTAACTCCAAGCAGGTTCACTTTCTGCATCCGCTGCGCGAAGCAATGCGCAGAGGCTGCTTCGGAAAGAGACTTGTTCGACAATCCGGCCATGTTAACAACGGCTACCGCTATTTGAAGGTATCCGGTTGTTCAGATGGCCGAAAGGCAAAAGGGGCGGGAACCATCATGAAAAGCAAAGCTATGGGATTTGCACTGCTGCCGATGGTGCTGATCGCAACTCTCGTTATCAATGGTTGCAAGACCGATAAAGTGAACGCTGATGCGGAGGCGCCGCCGCCGGCCAAGGTGATTTCCGGAGTGGACGTCTCCTTTTTCGCAGTAGAGCATCCGGAGCGGTATCCGATCGTAGCAGCAAACGAATACCAAGCCCCGTCGCAGTTGTTCGTGACCGGCACTGTAATTCCGGACATCTCGCGAAATGTTCCGGTGATTTCGCTTGCCTCCGGCCGCATTGTGGATATTCGCGCTCGCCTTGGCGACACAGTAAAGAAGGGGCAGCTGTTGCTGCGTATTCGCAGCGACGACATTTCGGGAGGCTTCGATGCTTACCGCAAGGCCATCTCCGATGAGCTTCTTGCGCGCAAGCAATTGGATAGAGCAAAGGTGCTGTACGAGCACGGTGCCATAGCGCTGGGGGACCTGGAGGTGGCGCAAGACACCGAGGACGACGCCAAGACCACCCTCGATACCGCGACTGAGCACCTCCGCCTGCTTGGCAGCGATCCCGATAACCCGAAGGGACTTGTCGATATTCTCGCCCCGGTCTCAGGCGTAATCACCGATCAGGAAGTGACGAACGCGGGGTCCGTGCAGGCCTACTCTACGCCCAGCCCATTCACAATCTCGGACCTAACCAGCGTGTGGATCGTATGCGATGTCTACGAAAGCGACATGGCGAACGTGCGCGTCGGGCAACCCGCCGACATCAAGCTCAACGCCTATCCGAACAAGGTTCTCAAGGGGAGGATCAGCAACATCGGCTCGATTCTCGATCCGAATATCCGCACGGCGAAGGTCCGTATTGAAGTGGCCAATCCGGGCGAGATGATGCGGCCGGGCATGTTCGGCACGGCCACTCTGTTCGGCAAGGAGAGGCAGACTTACACGGCTGTCCCGGCGTCGGCGATCGTGCATCTTCACGACCGCGATTGGGTTTTCGTCCCTGCGCAAGAGAAGTTTAAGCGGATTCAGGTCGTCAGCGGCGAACAGTTGCCGAACAACATGCAGGAGATTCTATCCGGGTTGCAGCCTGGCCAGCAGGTCGTGACAAACGCGATCAATCTCCAAAATGTAATCGACAATGAATAACGCTCAACTTCGAGGCCTGAGGAAGAAGCCATGATTCGCAATCTCGTAGATTTTGCGCTCAATAATCGGTATGTGGTGCTGGCGATTGGGCTGCTGTTGCTCCTCTGGGGGGCGGTGTCGTTTCACAACATGCCCGTCGAGGTCTATCCGGACATCGCCGATAATTACGTGAACATCATCAGCCAGTGGCCCGGGCATTCCGCCGAAGAAATGGAACAGCAAGTATCGGTTCCCGTCGAAATTCAGGTGTTTGGGATTCCGCATCTCACGACCGTGCGGTCAGAATCGATTTTTGGCCTTTCCCTGATTACGTTGATCTTCGACGATTCATCCGTCAACGATTGGAACCGCCAGAAGGTTCTCGAAAGGCTCACACAGGTCAGTATGCCGGCTGGCGTGGTGCCTCAAATCGGCACGGACTGGAGCCCCACCGGTCAGATTTATTGGTACACGATCCGGAGCACGAATCCGGCGTACGATTTGATGAATTTGAGGAGCATCGAAGACTGGACTATGTACAAGGAATTCAGAAAAGTTCCGAACATTGTGGACGTGAGCGACTTTGGGGGCACCGCGCGCGAATACCAGGTGCGCGTCGACCCGAATAAGCTCATCTCCTACGGCTTGAGCATCAGCCAGGTGGAGAACCAGTTGACCAACAACAACGTGAACGCCGGCGGCAGCTTCGTCGAAGAGGGCTTGCAGCAACTGAACGTCCGCGCACTCGGACTCTTCCGCAGTGTGCAGGATATCGAAAACACCGTGCTGACGACTTCGAATGGGGCTCCAGTTCGCGTAAAGGACATCGCGGTCGTCGAATGGGGCCCCAGAATTCGGCTGGGGCACATGGCCAGAGCCGATCATCGTCCGGACGGCGTCATTGTAGATGAGCCGGACGTTATCCAGGGCGGCGTACTGATGCGCAAGGGGGCCGAAGAAGGCCCCACGCTTGAAGAGATTCACAAGAAGGTGGACGAGCTTAACAATCACATCCTGCCCGAGGGTGTGAAGGTCATTCCCATGCTCGACCGCAGCGACCTGCTTCATTACACGTTGCACACGGTGCTGCACAACCTCAGCGAGGGAATGATCCTGGTAACGATCATCCTCTTTCTATTTCTCGGTAATGTTCGCGGCGCCTTCATCGTTGCGCTAACCATTCCATTCTCCTTGCTTTTCGCATCCATATTTCTCAACCTGAGCCATATCCCCGCAAACCTGATTTCGCTTGGCGCGCTCGACTTCGGAATGGTTGTGGATGGCGCAGTCGTCATGATGGAGAACATCATGCGGCATCTGGGCCACCACAGAAGCGACTCAACGCCGGAAGCGAGCCGCATGCCGGAAGCGGGCCGCATTACGATGAGCATGAAGACGCCGGTAGAGATGATCCGTGACGCCGCTCACGAGGTCCAGCGGCCGGTTTTCTACGCCATCGCCATCATCATCACCGCGTACATGCCGATCTTCACGCTGCAACGAGTCGAAGGACGTTTGTTCCGGCCTATGGCCTGGACCGTTGCCTTTGCACTGCTCGGCGCCATAGTATTCTCCATTTTCATTGTGCCTGTGCTTGCTGCCCTGCTATTCCCGCATGGTGTTAAAGAATGGCGCAACCCGGTAATGGAGTTTCTGAAGGATCGGTATCGGGGTGCGGTGAAGTGGGCCATCGAAAATCGCTGGATCACCTTTGGCGTTGGCCTGGCTTCAATGGCCGTCGCTCTCTTCCTGGCGTTCAGTGGCGTGATTGGCTCAGAGTTCCTGCCCCATTTGGACGAAGGCGCCATCTGGGCGCGTGGCGCGATGGCCAACAGCGTAGGCGAGACGGAGGGCACGCTCTTCACCCAGCAAAACCGCTATATCTTCGCTTCGTTCCCCGAGGTCACCAAGGTCGTCTCGCAAGCCGGCGCGCCCGACGATGGAACCGACACGGGAGGATTCGGCAACACGGAATACTTCATCGACTTGAAGCCGAAAGAGCAATGGCGGCCCATTTTTCATCAGAATAAGGAGGAGCTGATCGCCGCGATGGATCGCGAAGTGGAGAAAAACCCAGGGGCGTTCTGGAATTTCTCCCAGCCCATTGAAGATAACGTGGATGAAACGATGACCGGCACGAAAGGCGGGCTGTGCGCCAAGCTTTACGGGCCGGAGTTGGACGTTCTCGAGGAAAAGGGCGAACAGATCAAAGAAGTTATGGCCAACATTGACGGGATCAAGGATTTGGGAATTCAACGCGATACGGGCCAGCCGAATATCGATCTCACCGTTGACCGTCTTGCGGCTGCGCGCTTCGGCATCAATGTGGCCGATGTGCAAGACGCAATTCAGACTGCGGTCGGCGGTAATCCTGTCAGCCAGGTGTTGCAGGGAGAGGCGGTCTACAACGTGGTCGTGCGCTATCAGAAACCGTATCGAGATACCAAGGAGGCTATCCAGAATATCCGACTTCTCTCTCCCTCGGGTGAACGCGTCTCGCTGGCTCAGTTGACCAAAGTCCAGGTTCGCGATGATGCCTACGACATTTACCGGGAAGACGGTTCCCGCTATGTGGCCATCCGCTTTGAGGTTCGCGGGCGCGATCTGGGCACCACGGTCCGGGAAGCCATCGACAAGATCGGCAAGAATGTGCAGATACCGCGTGGCTATCACCTCGAGTGGTCGGGAGAATACGATAGCGAAAAGCGAGCCGAAGCAAGGCTGGCTCTCATCGTTCCCTTGACCATCTTTTTTATCTTCATCATTCTCTACGCCATGTTTCGTTCCTTCAAGTGGGCGCTGCTGCTTATCGGCAACGTGGCCATGGCTCCCGTTGGAGGCTTGCTCGCTCTCTATGTGACCGGCACATTCTTCAGCGTATCTTCCGGAGTCGGCTTCCTGGCGCTGTTCGGCGTCTCGGTTCAGACCGGTGTCATCATGCTTGAATACATCAATCAGCTTCGAGCCCGAGGTTACACTCCGGAAGGCGCCGCGATCGAAGGCGCCGTCCTGCGGCTTCGCCCCATATGATGACGATGCTGGTGGCGACCCTGGGCCTGCTTCCCGCCGCCATGTCCCACGCCATCGGCTCCGACTCGCAGCGCCCATTTGCCATTGTCATTGTGGGGGGACTCATGGCAGCTCTCGTGTTGAGCATCTTCATTCTTCCGACGCTTTATGTCTGGGTCGCGAGAGATGGGGATACGCTGCCGAAACCGGAGGTGGCATTTGAGGGCTAATCTGACGTCTGGATTCATGCGAAGTATCTGGTTCGTCGTTGCAGGAATTGCGTTCCATGCAAGCTCCGCAAGCGCGCAGCAGGCGCTTACCTGGGAACAGGTAAAGGCGAAATTCGAGGCGGCGAATCCGGTGTTGAAGGCAGACGCTGCCAACGTGGAGGAGATGAAAGCCGAGGAGATCACGGCCTTTCTCCGCCCCAATCCGCAATTCACTCTATCTGTGGATGGCAACCAAGCTGCACCGCACAATGGGGTCTGGACTCCCTTCAAGGGCACTACTGAGCAACCCAACTTCAGTTATCTGCACGAACGCGAACACAAGCGGGAACTGCGGCTGGAGAGCGCCAAGGAAGGCACGGAGATTACCCAGTCTCAGCATGTGGACCTGGAACGTAATCTGGTTTTCGGACTGCACACTGCCTTTGTCCAAACGCTTCAGGCAAAGGCGGTATTGGTACTGGCAAAAGCGGACCTGGAGTACTACGACAAGATCATCGCAATAAGCCGCGCGCGATTCAATGCCGGCGACCTCGCCAAGATCGACCTAGCCCGGATCGAGCTTCAGCGCGTGCAATACGAATCTGAGATCGAAACTGCAATCGTCAATTTGCGCACCGAGAAGATTCAACTCCTGCTCCTGCTCGACGATCGCACTCCGGTCGACCAGTTCGACGTAACCGGAAACTTCGATCTGGGTCCGGAACTGCAGCCCCTGAGCGAATACCACCAGATTGCGCTCGACAACAGGCCGGATCTGCGAGCGGCGATTCAGACGATCCAGCAATCCCAGACGAACCACAAGCTGGCAGTCGCAAACGGCTCTACCGATCCGACCTTCGGAGGCTGGTTCACAAATAACTCCTCGACGAACAATCCCAATGGCCCTGAGACGATCGGCGCCAGCGTCAGCATCCCACTGCGGATATTCGACAAGAACCAGGGCGAGAAGAAGCGAACGCTGATCGATATCGACAGAAGCCAGCAGGCCGCCGAAGCAGCCAAGGCGCAGGTCTTCAGCGACGTGGACGATGCTTACGAATTGGTGCGCAGCAATATTGCACTAATCAAGCCGTACAAAGCGCAGTATCTCGACCAATCAGTCTACGTGCGCGACACAGTGACTTTTTCCTATGAGCACGGCGGCGCATCGCTGATGGACTTCCTCAATGCGCAGAGCGACTACCGCGTGGTTCAACTAGCCTATCTGCAGTTGATCGGCGCGTATATGACGGCTGCTGGACAAATGAATCTTGCCGTAGGACACGAGGAGATTCAATGACCGAGATGCGTCTTGTGAAGAGCGCCTGGCGCGTCGTATATTCGAATGCTGATCCGGAAAGGCCCCATCAATGAAAAGAGACGAGGTTTGCGAACTCATAAAGAGGATTGGCATACTCCCATCGGTCCGTGTGACTTCACGGGACCTAGCGAGTTTCGCTGCCGACACGGTTTACTCATCGGGGATTCCGATTGTCGAGATCACCATGACTACACCAGGCGCGCTTGAGGTGATCAACGATCTGGCTACTCGGCATGCGGACCTGGCTGTTGGCGCCGGTACCGTGCTGGATAATGAGACAGCAAAGCGGTGCATCGACGCTGGCGCCAGATTCATTACGAGTCCAGGGTTCATTCCAGAAGTCGTTGCCTATACAAAGAAGATGGATGTTGTAGCGCTTCCAGGCGCATTGACGCCAACCGAAGTCATCGCGGCATGGAAGGCCGGTTCCGACTTTGTCAAGATTTTTCCTACTGGCCAAGTCGGTGGCGTCCAATATGTCCGAGCACTTAAAGTTCCTTTGCCCCAAATCCCGCTCATAGCAACCGGGGGGGTAAACCAAGTGACTGCATCTGACTTCATTGTTGCCGGCGCCACCGCGATCGGAGTGGGCGGGGAACTTCTTCCAAAGGAAGCGTTGTACTTTCGCCAGGAAGATCGTATTCGGGAATTGGCAGGCAGATTTCTTGGCATGGTTAGAGATGCGCGAGTCTTGGCGAATACATACTATTAGCCTGGAAAGATGGGGCTCGCAAAAAAGGCGTATTCACTGGACACTTCTGGAATAGGGATCGTTTGGTGTTTCGCATTCGAGAGAGTTCGACGACCGCATCTAGTCAAGGGTGCGGCAAACTAAGCTAGAGAAGAAACGGTGACGAGCGACGGGGTTGTCCCTCCCCGCGCCTCCAGGTCGGATTCCAGACTGAGCGGGGGCGATCTTTACAAATTGATTGCTGCCTTAAGCTCCCTTATTAGGCGACCTGCAGATTCAAACCGGGATTCTTGACGATGTCTCTAACCTTTGTTTTTTCTGCATGAAGCACGCATTCTAAGCAAGGCATGACCATGGAGAAGGACTTACATTCATTTGAATGCCTTTGCAGGCCTGCCATGAAATACCTACGTAATCTTTATGCCTTCTTTGCGGGCAGGTCAATAGGCTGACTCTAATGTAATGGGAGTTCCCCCGGCTCTGCCGGGGTGGCAGTAGCAGTTTGACATTTACGGGAGTCCATCCAAGAAACTCCGAGAGGTGAGCCGCCAAGCACACTTCAAGGAGAATCCCGGATGG
>JBKQNU010000102.1:0-12619 GCA_052145815.1 Occallatibacter sp. | reverse complement strand
CTGTGAGGATGACTACGAAGTTCTTCGACAACTTGCCGAAAGTTTCTCCTCACAGCATGCTTGCTCGCGTGCTGTTGGCATTTCTGGCCACCGCCGGGCTCTTCTATGTCAACATCATGCCCGCGCTGGTGGATGGATTGAAGCAAGGGCTCGGCTTCACCAACAAGCAGGCCGGGTTGGTCGGTTCCTTCAATGTCTACGGTGCTGCCTGCGGCGCATTCCTGATTGCATTTCGAGTTCGACACATCCCTTGGAGATCTACCGCCCGCTTGTTCTTGCTGGGGTTGATCGGCATGGACCTGCTATCCATGCTGGTGCATGACCCATTCGTGCTCATGGGCACTCGATTCCTGCACGGTCTTATCGGAGGAATGCTGGTGGGACTGGGTTTCGCCATCATCGCGCGCACCTCAGCCCCGGACCGCACATTTGGCATGTTGCTCTTGGTACAAGTGTTTTGTGGCGGTCTCGGAGTAATGAGCTTGCCGTTGCTGGTGCCGAGGTTTGGCACGAGTATCCTGTTTGCGTCGTTGATCTTGTTCAGCGTCACGACCCTAGTGGTGCTGCAGTTCCTGCCGGACTATCCCGCACGGACGCCAACGCCACACACTCAGGCTACTACTGCGGGTACGTTGAGGTTAAAGCCGCTGTTGCTGGCGCTGTTCTCCGTATTCCTCTTCCAGGCAGCCAACATGGGGCTGTTCGCCTTCATCATCGGCCTCGGGAAACGTCATGGCCTGGGGGTCACGTTTATCAGCGAAACTCTGGGCATCGCCAACTGGTTTGGCATCCTCGGGGCCCTGCTGGTGATCACACTTTCCACTCGCTATGGAATATTCAAACCAATCGTAGGCGGCATCCTGCTCGCGCTGGTTGGCACCTGGGCGTTCCACTACAGCGAGATGAAGTGGGTTTGGATTGTGGCGAATATTGGGACGGGCATCACCTGGAACTTCGTGATCTCGCACCTGCTCGGCATGTGCGCCAGGTTTGACCAGACCGGCCAGACTGCGGTATGGGGTGGTTTTGCCTCCAAGATGGGTTTGGCGTCCGGTCCTATGCTGGCCTCGTTCATTGTAGGGGCGGGTAACTACTCAGCGTTGATCGCGGCGGCGCTCGCACTGCTGACTTCTGCAATGCTCGCGTCAGCCATCCCGGCGTGGGTGCTGGACCGCGATTCCGTTAACGGTTTGGCCGCCGGGCTGAGCGCCCAAGGTCTTCCCAAGTCCACGCCGGGGATTCAAGCTCGATCATAGGAGCGCAATCACTGGGTGGTGTTGAATTGGAGGCATCGGATGATTCACCTTCGGAGTTCAACATGTCTCTATTCTCCATTGCGGCGCTGCAGGTTGAATTGCTTCATGCAGACAACCGCGATCGTCTTGAAGAACAAACCGCACGTGGTTTCCACCAGCGTTTCCACGACTACTGCGTGAGGGATTGGGATGTGGGTTGTTGTTGCGGCCGGCGTTGGCAGCTTTGCCAGCTCCGTCCACGTGATTTTGCCAGTGCATGAAATAAGCGTGCTTGTTTCTGACATGTGATTCTCCTTTCAAGGTCAAGTTCACTCTCCAACGCAAACCTCCTGCTTGATCGCAGCCATGCCGATCTCTCAGCCTCCTGCCGGAGGCTTCTATGAACACGATTCGACCTGCGTTCTACGCGCGTGTCTCCGGCGAACAGCAGGCGGCCGCGCATACGATAGAAAGTCAGATTGCTGCGCTCAGCGAGCACGCTTGCGCTGACAACACTGGGTGTTTGTTGCCGTTCCCACCTTGGTCGACGAAGCACTTTGTCGTGCAGCACACGCACAGCTCGCGGAGAATAGGAGCCGGGCTCGCCAAGGACGACGCAGGCCAGGGTACTTATTACAAGGATTAACTTGCTGCGCAAGGTGCGGATATGCCTACTACGCCAAGACGCTCCGCCAATTGGGAGCTGGCCGTCAGATGAGGGATTTCCTCTACTATCGATGCAGCGGCTCGGACGGTTATCGGTTTGGTGGCGAGCGGGTTTGCAGCAACTCGCAAGTCCAGGGCAATTCTCTGGAGACGATGGTGTGGCGCGAAGTTTCCAATCTTGTGATGAACCCTGAGAAACTCGAACTGGAGCATCAGGACAGGAGCGCGACTGGCGCCTTGCTAGACAATCTCGAGACCCTACAATCGCAGAGAGCCAAGCTACAGCATGCCATGGAGAGGCTAATCGACAGCTTCACCGAAGGTTTGATTGAAAAGGACCAATTCACATCGCGAATGGTGCGGACCAAGAATCGAATTGCTGATCTCGATGCCAAAATCAAGGCGGATGCAGGCGACGTCGATCAAGTGGAACACCTTCGACTGGCAGCGAGTCGGCTTTGCGAGCTAGCAGCAGCGATTGGTCAGAGTTAGCAAGCGCGGACTGGCAACGAAAACGAGAAATTGTCCGCACGCTCGTGCAACGAATCGACATCGGCACAGAAATCATCAAGATCATTTTTCGGGTAAACCAATACACCCGAGGCTCAGGTTCAGACGCTATCGCTATCACATTGCCGCGGCCCTCAAAACGGTTTAGATATTCTGCGGCCTGACAACTTCGTTGCTTTGGGAGGATTGCGCTCACAAAGTGTCGGTGGTAGGGCTGACTTCGTTTTCTATGCCTGTTTGGAATATTGTTTTGCTGGAAGGTGCCCCTCACGCGGCCTACTATTGCAACATTGTTACCGGAGTGAAATCTCCGGCGAAGGCCATTTTTCGGGGCGCGAACCTTGCGAAAGCACGAACTGAGCCCCGCAAACCGAAAGGCCGACTCCGTCGCCGACTCTCAACGCCGTTCGAGCGCAGTTCCCCAAAGTCTGCGCTCAGTGGAACTCCCCACATGTAATTTGCTGACTCACAAGGAGATTCAGCGAACCCTCTGCGACTGTCAGCCCAAGATAGCGGGGTTTGGCGGCTATGTAACGGTTAAAATAATTCCTCTAAATTATTGAAAATGTGGTGGCCAGGGACGGAGTTGAACCGCCGACGCCAGCCTTTTCAGTCTGTAGCTATCCTGTACATTAAACAACTTGCAGGTAACAGACGGCTGCGTAAGTCTTTCTAAGTACGTGCAAGTCGGGTCTAGCGTGGGTTGCATTGTGGGTCGCGAGCGAGGTGTTTGCCGCCGCAATTGAAACTCAAGGCCTGAACAAGAAATCGAGAATGCAGGCAGAGAAGAATCGCAGCTAATCACTCAGACATTGAGGACGGGGCTGCGAGCTGCCCTAGAACTCGAACCCATCGTTTGTGGCACTACAACGGCATCCTCTATCCCTAGCGCAGTTCAGTAGATTTCGGTAAACTCTTTGTCATGGCACACGGTTCGACCAACATCAAGGAGCACGCCCACGAACTGATCGACCGCATGGCTCCCGGCCAGATCGCCGCCGTCGTTGGCCTCTTGGAGATCATGCTCGATCCGGTGGCCCGCAGTGTCGCCAACGCTCCCCTTGAGGACGAACCGATCAGCGAAGAAGAGAACCGCGCTGTCGCCGCCTCCAAGGCATGGCTCAAGGACCACGAACCCATTCCCCATGAGGAGGTACTCGCCGAGTTCGGCCTCACCTCAGAAGACTTCGAGCGCATGGGCCGCACCCCGCTCGAACCTCACGGCAAGGGCCAGTAACGATGGGGAAGAAGATCGCCTGGACCGACCAGGCCAAGGCTGACCTCCGCGCTATCGATCAAGCTACCGCGCTTCGCATCCTGCATATCGTGGCTCGTTATCTCGCCACCGGCGAAGGCGATGTCAAGCGCCTTCAGGATGTTGAGCCGCCAGAGTTCCGCCTCCGCGTCGGCGACTATCGCGTGCGATTCCACGATCTCGGCGATTCCATCCTGGTTCTCGCCGTAAAACACCGCCGCGAAGCCTACCGCTAAACGTATCCGGCAACGCCGGACAAACAGCGAATGTGTCCCGGTTCGAGGAGTGGGTGGGATCTCCAAGAGAAAAATGTGATGAAAAAAGGCAGGGCGCTCCAATCCCACCCTTCAAAAAAAACGAAGGGTGGGGCACCCGCAAGCGTCGCGGGTGTGCGGGCTTGTCAGTCAACTGACATTAGTCCCCCGCCGTCGCGTCAGTGCATGGGGGGAAGGTTAAGGCGCAGAGTCTCATGCGTTCGCTAACGGCACGCAATAGTCTTTTTAGTCACATTCTGCGCGTTACTGCTGGCCGCCGTTTTCGCTCTCTGCTGACAGGCTTCAGGCTGCGCTGCTTCTAACCTGCGAAGGCTTGCCTTCCACGCAGTGAAGCACTCGCTGTCTTTCTTCAGTATCGGCCCCCAGATAGCGTCGGCTGAAGCGGACGTGGCCTTGCACGGCGACGAAGGCGTCGGCAGAGAGCAGGCTGCTTCGGTTTCCGCCTGAGCCAGTTCCGCGTACTGCGCTAAAACCGCTTGATGTAATATCGCAAACGATTTCAACTCGCTGATGACTTCTTCTTCGGCTTCGGTCGCGGCTTCGGCTTCGGCTTCGACCATCTTGTCATCTACGACCTTGCTGTCGCTGCCCGCCGTGCCCGCCGCGACAAGAGCCCTGATAGCTGCTTTCGAAAAAGCAGCGCTGATGTGTTTCTTTTTGGTTTGCGCCGTCGCCGTGCTCGTGAAAAAGATGAAGCCCATAACCGCTACTGCGATTGCTGCAAAGTACTTTTCCATTGCGTTTTCTCCGCCTTCAGATTCTTCGGTGACACTTCCTTCGTTGCCATGCACTGATTCTGACGACCCGACCATCACAGCGCCAGTTACGTCAGTGTCAAACGAAACTGCCGATTTTTTTGGCTGTTAACAAGCGGCGTTCTCGTCGTCGGTCACAAAGAAACCGCCGTCCCGCGCAAGGTCGCTAACGGCGCTCCATGGCGACGGGCTTTGTTCTCAGTTAACACTGCTCCACAATCCGCATAAAGTCGCGTTCGCCAAGGATGCGAATGCTTTGGCCCCTGGTCGTCAACTCTTCGGCTTTGCGGTGCTTGGAACTCTTTTCATGACCGGCGAGCCTGCGCAGGTCTTGATCGCCTACAACTAAGAGCGTTGTATGTCTTGTTACGTTTGCATCCACTTGACAGCCTGCAAGAGAGGCGGCGTCAGCCGCCTGACGACGTGAAAGGGACAATGTGCCTGTAAAAACCAAGACTTCGCCATAGAGTGGCCCGTCCGGATTTCCATTACGAGTGATCGGTGGCGCGGCAGCCGGATCGATTGGCTGCTTTACTCGCTCAAGCCACTGATCCACACTCAAACCGGTTTCGGTGATCGCCCGCAATAGGATCTCGCCTGCGCAGCGAGCGTCTTCCAGCGCATCATGTTGCCTGTATGCAATGCCAAACTCCGCTGCTACATTTCCAAGCCCATAGCCCGACCGCGAAAACTGCGGCCAGGCACGCCTTACCACCTTGGCGGAATCAAGCCAGCACCACTCGCAACACGTGAGATCGTTTTTCTCGCAAGCTCGAAGCAAGGCAAGGCGGTCAAAGGCTGTGTGACTGACGACTACGTTGCCTTGTAAGAAGAGGCTTACCTTGGAATAGATCGCGCGCCAGTCCGGGGCGAACCGAACTTCCTCTTCATCAATGCCGTGAATGGAAACATTAACAGGATCGAAATCATCTCGAGGATTTACGAGCGATTCCCAGGAGTCGTGGAGGACGCCGTCGCGAAAGGGTGCAATTCCGACTTGACAGATGCTGGACAGGTCAGGATTGGCCGTTTCCACGTCAATTACCACGAAGTTCATGGGTACACCTTTCTCTTTGAGAAAGTGTCCCATTAGGCAATCGTGCACACTAGCTGACTTTGGTAACCGGAGCGGTGCAGGGTCCGTTTCGTTTGCATGACACACTTGTCACGCCCCGGCCTGGTGGTGCGTCCATTCGTCAAGCTTGCAAATGACTCTCGGCTTACGAAGGTAATCTGATTCTGATGAAACCAGTTGGCGCGAGATCAGAACGCACTTTACATTTGAAGTTGTCATAGAGGCGAGGAAAGGAAGCACTCAATTATGCCTACAATACCAGGCAAGGTCGCAGACAGGCTCAGATCCAGCCTCAAGGAATTCCAAGCAATTGTGCAATCAGCCAAGTCACGAGACGTGAACGAGGCAGATACCGCCACCATCGTGACTGAAATGTTGTCAGCCGTCTTCGGATACGACAAGTTTTTAGAAGTCACATCTGAGTTGAATATTCGTGGAACGCGTTGCGATCTTGCGACAAAGAGGGACGGCAAAATCCAATCGCTGATCGAAGTCAAAGCGGTTGGAACCGAACTGAAGGATACTCATACGCATCAGGCCGTTGACTACTGTGCCAACTCAGGGATTGAGTGGGTCACGCTCACGAACTCCGCCAGATGGCAGATCTATCGGGTTATCTTCGGCAAACCAGTGGATCACGAATTGATCCTGGACTTCGATCTGCTCGGCCTCAATCCGAAAAAAGACGAAGATATAGAGAAAGTATTTTTGCTCGCGAAGGAAGGTTGGAACAAGTCAGCTCTCGAAGAATTCGACATCCAACGTCAAGCTCTGAGTCGTTTCTTGCTTGGCGCTGTGCTCATCAGCGACCCTATACTCAAGCTTGTGCGGCACCAGCTAAAGAACATGTCGCCTGATGCCAAGTTCGATTTGGAGCAGATCAAGACGGTGCTATCGCGGGAAGTGCTGAAGCGCGAGGTGATCGACGGAGAAAAAGCCGACGAAGCACTCAAGAAGGTCAAAAAAGCAAACCACAAGCCAAAGATAAAGCCTGTAGTGAAGGAAGTAGCACCTGCCGCCGCTAGTGCGTCGTCAGGTCAGTAAGGAGTCGCGAAATACAGCAGAAGGGGTACTTCTCATGACGCAACCGGTGCTCTGTACAGCTTGTGGGTCAATCGGATATACCAAACGCAGGATGAAGGGGTCGATCCTGACAGAGTTTATTCTGTGGTGTTTCTTTTTGATCCCTGGATTGATTTACTCGATCTGGCGACACAGCACAGTCGCACAGGTGTGCCCGAGTTGCGGAAGTTCGGCAGTAATTCCAACTGATTCCCCGGTAGCACAACAGACTCTCGCGAATCGCGGAATGACTGCTGGGCAAGTCCAAGCGCAATCGAACACGCGTAGTCCCTCGACGAGCAAGGCCGCAGTGGGCGTTGTCGTGGGCATTGTGCTTTTGGCCCTTATCGCTTGGGCGAGTATGGGTACAAATACGTCTACGAACGCAACGCATCAGGACTCACCAAGTCGCCCAGCGTCCAACGCAGGACAGAGCAAGACGCTTCCCGCAGCCGATCAAGGTTACGTCCGTGCTTCACTCGAATATTTGAGTTCAGCGAATACCGCCGGAACGCAATTGGCTACTATTTGGGCCGGCGCATCTGATGGCACCTCGACCCTTGACGATTGCCATAGCGCAGCACGCAAGGCATTCGCCGAAGAGAACGCGCGTTACTCCACCTATCGCGCAGCCCGCGGCACCGTCCCGCCCGCGTTCGCAGACGTTGACAGACACATCGGTGAGATTCACAAGAACTCCATAGCCGGTCTGTCGTCCATATTGAGTTACTGGACAAGCGGGAATCTTGATTCAATTTCTCAAGGCATGGAACAGTACAAGGCCGCGATTCTGGAGATGAATTCGACGATCACGGAGGGAACTGCGGTAACGAAAGAAGAAGCGAGGTGATCGCCTCGCCGGGCATGAGGTTTATTTCGGGCTCTTTCATCCACGCGAGGACACCACGAAGTGAACCAGTTTGAACTGAACAGATGGCTCAACAATGAAATTAGCGGCGATTTCGATCTCATGTCGGGCCGCTCGGTGTTTCGGGGCTTAGTTGCATGTGTGCCGTACAGCCATTGGAAGCCTATTTCGATGAAACCGGCACCCACGGAGGTGCTCCAGTGGTTTGTATCGCTGGTTATCTCTTTGACAGCGTTGCTGCCATCAAGTTCGAAGCACTCCATGCCGAACGAGTTAAGCCGCTGCTGCCGACGAGTGCGCGAGGAATATTCCATGCCGCTAGCTGCTTTAGTCGTTGTGACAAGTTCGATTCGCTCACCCAGACGCAAAGCAATGATATCTTCGACGCGATGATTGAGGTGCTTGATTCGACGTTGATCTATGGAATACTCACCGAAATAGAAACCGCCGTTTATGAAGCCGCAATCAAACGGCTTGGCCCGCAGGTTCGAAGGATGGTTGGAAGTGCATACTCAATTTGTGCGATCAGATGCGCCGAGAACGTCAGCGAATGGCTAGCGAAACGTGGCATCGCCGGGGATGTTCACTACTTTTTCGAGGCGGGCTGTCAATATGCCGGCGAGGTAGCGCATTTTTTCAAACAGATTGAAAGCACTCCAGAATTAAAATCACGTTTTCGGTTCGGCGGATGTTCCTTTGTGACAAAGCAAGATGCCCCGCAACTTCAGGCAGCCGATCTTCTCGCGTGGGAATGGCAACGAGAACGGGCCACGCTGACCGTTCCGGAGAATCGACACCGTCAGCGGCGGGCAACATTGAAACGACTAGCGGCCAATGGGCATCCGTATCAGTTGGAGCCCCTTTCCAATGTCGGTGCACTTGCAATTGTTAACTCGTTTTACAGCCTGACCTCGAATCGCAGCAAATGACAGGTCGAGAAACGAAGTTCGAACTCGGGCGACCCAGACAATGCAATGTGGCGACACTAACATGGACACACCGAAAGCGAATCGCCGGTTGGCATGTGCGGTGGGCAGTATTCATACAGTGCTGGATCGCCCCTGAACGACAAACGCCCCCAAGCCCATGGCGCTTTACGATTCGATCAAGGACGTTCCACGTTAGGAGGCGCGACGCTACATACCAATTCCCAAGCCCGGCCCCTGTTCCTGCCGTGGGCCGATCTCCCGTTGCGGCGCGATGGACTGCTCCTGCTTCACCTCCGGCGCATGGGCGCTGCGGTGGGAAACATCATGGCCGAGCGCCGCGCCCAGCTTCTCGCGGTCGTTGGTGAATAGCTGCGCATCCCACGCGCCGCACGAGACGGCGACATAGGCCATGCGGTTGTTGAGCAGATCCTTAGCGCCCGACTCCGTGTACACGTGAATCAGGACACCGTCGCCAGTCAGTGCCTTAAGTCGCTGGTCATTCCTTCTTTAGCGCCTGATAGAATCGCAAGGGCCGGGCCGATGTGGGGCGCGGTGCTTGGGGTTTTGCCGTGCCGATGTGTTGCCGAATGCGTGGGGAATGGGCCACCGATCCGCGCCGCGATCATGGTTCCTTTAGCCGCGCTTTCCGCCGCCGATTCGCGTTCCGATCCCGACCCGATTCGCTGCCCTTTGCGCTCCCGATTCGTGGCCTGATCGCGGTTCGATTGGCGGCGCTTTGCGGTGCCGATTGTGACGCCGATTGGCCGCCCGGAGGCGTGGCGAATCCGGCCCGGTGAAGGCGGCGGATTGGCGCTCCAGGAGGCGGGTTACCGGAAAGAAGGTTTCTTGCCATGCTTTGCATGGGGTTGACGCTTCGACACGTCATCCCCAAGTGGGGAGCTGGTTAGCTACCTTGGTATCTCGTTAGATACTTATTGAAAATAGGCGAGTTATTGAACGGCGGCAACTAATGGGTTCCCGCCGGGCGCTCCACGGCGCTCTGCGCGTAAACGTGTTGATCCATCGAGGGTTGCGCGAGAAAGCGGAATTAGGGCCGCTGACACCAATGCACGCGGCATCCGGTGTTTGTCCGGCGCACATCCGGTGTCTGTCCGGTGTTGCCGGATGCGTTCAGCAGTACGCTTCGCAGCGGCAGGAACCGAGCCATTCCGAAGCGGGAAGAGGGTACGGGCGCGGATCACGGCCCGTCAAGCCCCGTTCCGCCAAGAGCGCAGAACGCCTAGCGGCTGCGCTTCGCTCCGGGGCGTTGACAGGCCGCGCCCACGCCCGTAAAGGCCCTCCCGCTATGTTCGGAATGTCTCTCTTTGCCCCAGCGGGGCGAACCTTTCAAGGCGGCGATCAAGCACCTGAAAGCCGACGAATCCCTGGCCAAATCGCGTGCTAATTCCGGCGCTTATCAGCCAGAGAAAGAACCGTGATTCCCTTGGCTTTCCTCGACGTTCGAGGTGGTGGATTGTTGGCCCTATGGCCGTGCTCTTCAGCCTTCCGGCAATCATTGCTGTGACATGGTATGAGTGGGAATTCCGACCGCTTCATAGGTACGAATTGGCGAGCGTTAGATTGAGGTTCCTAGGCCACTCACAAGGGTTGGCATCGCCTTCGGATTCTCAGCGGCATTGGAAGGCGGATCGGTCCTGCATTCCGGGGCAATTAGACTCGCGAAATCGCCTCTTCCAGTTGGCCCCAAAGCTCCTACCAACCTGGGCCAATTGGACCCGCCGAGTCAATCGCAAGGTTGAAGCAAATCACATCCTTAATTAGCAGGTGAAACCAGCCGCGATAGTGCACCGCATACGGCGATTATCTCGCCACTTTCAGCCCCAGTCACAGCCAGCGCATTCGACTCCGCAACCAGGGGTGAAGACACCACCTCCCAGCCTTCCGAAGCAGGCCGCCAAAAGACGGACCAACAATCCCGGATCACCGAGGCAAATGAGTAGGGATGAGACATCGGAACAGCCCGGATAAGTCGCAGTGATCGACTGAGTTAATCGGCGCTCCAATCGCAAGCGATCCGATCCCAATTGACGGATCTTATGTGCTCCATTTGCACGACCCCAAACCACGACTTTGACAGCTGCCAAGCGCGCCCATGAAGCACGGGCCAGCGTGCCTGATAAGGTGGCGTAACTTGACCCCAATTCCAGCTATTTCCGGTAAGATATTGTCTCTCTATCTTCTTTTACTTAGCCTCGCGACTCACACGCTTTCCTGCTTCCAATGAGCAGCGGCAATATATGCCGATGTTCAGCGTCTTGGCCTTGCTTTTGCCCTCGATACATACTGCCGATGAGCGCACTTTCGCGTCGCGATTCGGATCGCCATTGTAAGCCGAATCAGTAACGTAAGGCTGAGATAAGTATAGAAGGATGGTCTGTCTATATGGACAACCGTAAGTAATGCGGCGATAAATAATGGACCAGCAAGCATCTTTTGCGACACTTAGTTAGTCTAAGTTGGAAGGCAAAAGCGAGATGCCGCCGCGCTCATTGTAGAACTGAATCGCATGTTGACCATCTCCAAAGCATTATCGGCAGAACAGGCACGGACTTACCATGCGCGCGAGTTTGTGTCGGAGAAGCAGAACTACTGGAGCCGTGACGCCCAGGTCCACAGCGAGTGGCAGGGCAGGCTTGCTCAGGAGTGGAGACTGCGCGGTTCCGTGGGAGCCGGAGGATTCGGCCGGTTGAGCGAAGGACAGCATCCTGAGACGGGCGCGCAACTCGTCAAGCACCAGCCTGCCAGAACCTACGAGAACGAGTACGGCAAGGAAATCACCAGCGTCGAACATCGCGCCGGGTGGGACGCGACATTCTCCGCGCCAAAATCCGTCTCTCTCACCGCGCTTGTCGGCGGCGATGAGCGTGTGCGCATGGCGCATCGCGAAAGTGTCCGCGTCGCGCTTGCCGAACTGGAGCGGTACACGCAAGCACGCATCGGCAATATCCACGCGCCCGAGACGACGGCCAAGTTCATTGCAGCGACCTTCGAGCACGACACGGCCCGCCCGGTGGATGGGTATGCCGCGCCGCAACTTCATACTCATGCCGTCGTCTTCAACATGACCGAGCGCGGGAACGGGCAGACGCGGGCGCTTCAGGAGCGCAGCCTTTTCCAATCGCAGCAGTATGCGACCAGCGTGTATCGTTCCGAGCTTGCTATGCGGCTGCAAGGGCTCGGCTATGAGATCGAACGCGGCAAGCACGGCCAGCCGGAGATCAAAGGCTACACGCAGGAATATCTGGACGCATCCAGTCCGCGGCGAGAGCAGATCAAGCGTCACTTGCAGGAGATTGGAAGGGAAGGTGCGGGCGCGGCGCAGGTCGCCGCCCATCGCACGCGCGACAGCAAGGAGATTCATTCCCCGGAAGAAGTATTGCAGCGGCACCGTGAACTGGCGGCACAGCACGGCCATCAGGCAGATCGCGTTGTAGCCCAAGCGCGCGAACATACACAGATCCATGTACCCCGCTCCGACGAAACTCAACAGCAGGCCGTTACCTATGCCCGCAATCACGTCTTCGAGCGCTCTGCCGTACAGGATGAGCGAAGCATCTTGCAGGCGGCGATAAGCCGCAGCATGGCGCAGGCAACTTACGAACAAGTGCGGCATGAATTTGCGCAGCGCGTCCAGCGTGGAGAGTTTCTCGCCGTCGGCCCGGTTGAAGGACGAGCCGCGCCGCTCTATACCACTGCCGAGATGGTCCGGATGGAGCGGGAGATCGTCGGATGGAAGCAGAGCGGCAATCAGCGCACCTACAGCGATCCAATGCTGGTATCGCCTTCGCTGCGCATTGCAACCGAGGATCGCCATACCGAGTTGAGTCGGGCGCAGCGCGACGTGGTCGATGACATCTTTGTGAGCCGCGAGAAGATTGTCGGCTTGGATGGCCTCGCCGGTACGGGCAAGACAACGACATTAGCGGTGATCCGGGAAGGAGTGGAGGCCGAAGGCTACAAGGTCGAAG
>JBKQNU010000101.1:0-72368 GCA_052145815.1 Occallatibacter sp. | reverse complement strand
CTGATCCCAAACGGGATCGGCCCTTTTCTGTGACAAGAACCTTCTCGATACTTACTGTCCGGAACCTTGGTTGGTCGCGGTTTGACGGGCCTGGTCGTCGCTGCCCATGTTGGTCAACAACTGAATTTCCACACGGCGATTCTGCTTGCGGCCTTCCGCGGTGTTGTTGGGAGCGACTTCCTTGTCCTTGCCGATACCGATCAGGTAAAAGCGGTGGGCGGCAATGCCATACTTCGACGCTAGGTACTGCACCACCGCATCGGCGCGGCGCTGGCTCAACTCATAGTTGTATTGGGCGGGACCGGTCGAATCCGTTCCGCCGGTGACTTCGAGGATGTAGCTCTTCTGCGAGCCGAGCTGCGCAGCAAAGGCATCGAGCTGATCCTTGTCGTCCTTGGTCAGGATTGACTTGTCGAAGCCGAAGGTGACTGATACATTCGCGAGCGATTTGTATTTGTCCAATCCCTTTACGACGCCGTCGAGCGAATCGGCCCGGTGCACCACGTCGAGCGCCGCGGTCTGCGCGTCCGCTGCTGACTTGGTGGCAGACTGTGCGTTTTGGTTGGCAGAGTCAGCCGCGCCTTGAGCTTGCTTGATGCCCGCCTGCGCCCGATCATCTACGGAATGAATTTGCTGGTTGTTCGCTGCTGTTTTGGCATCCAGCTGATCGGTGTGTTCCACCAGGGGGGTGGTTTGCGTACGAACGTAATTCTTTGTTGCGCATCCGGTCGCGCCCAGGGCGACCAGTCCCACTGCCAGTCCCAATGCATTCAATCGATATAGGCTCATCATTCGCTCCTTGTTCTTACCAGGCTTGTCTCTGCCGGCCGAGTCAAACGCCGGTTGGCCCGTCATTCCCTAACGAGTGGGTATCAGCATCTGTCGGTCCAAATTAACTTTCTTGAGCAAATCATTGAAAATAAAACTGTTGACCAAATACTCCGTTGCATCCGGGCTGCCCCGTTCATGCAATTTTTACTCTATTCTGTAAGGTTTGCCTGCCGGTCAGGTTTTCCGTTCATCACCAGCAAGCTCTGAAACAACTTGCTTTTCCTCGGGGCTTTTGAGGGTCTTTGAGCCAGGCAAAGCCAACCCCGCCGAGCGGTGTATATTTCTCCTTGGCGAAAAGCTGGGCGGAACGCACGTTGGTTGCCGCGACAATGCAAGGAGAAGTTCGAAATGGCATTCGAGAATGGGGTGGTCAAGCCGACAGCGAATGAAGTGCTGCTCATCACCAGCGGGGATCTGCGGCTCTCGGCCAACCAGGTTTGCTGGCCGGCGCAGCGGGACATGGAAGAGAAGTTGACCGCAGCCTTCGCGCAGCAGGGCTTTAAGCTGATGCGCGCTCATACTTACGACGAAAAGCTCAAGCATGGCTTTATCTCATCGCAGCGCGCGGGGATGGACGTGTTCATGAAAATTCATCCGGAAGCGCGCCTGGTGTTTGCGACGGCTGCATGGCAGTACAGCCACCATGTGCTGCCGGGATTGCGCAGCCACAAGGGGCCGATTCTTACTGTCGCCAACTGGTCAGGCCAGTGGCCGGGATTGGTGGGGCTGCTGAACCTGAACGGATCGCTGATCAAGACTGGCACGGCTTTTTCGTCCATTTGGAGCAAGGACTTCACGGACGCCTATTTTGTGACTGCGTTGCGAGAGTGGCTGCGCGAGGGAAAAATCACGCACGATGTTTCGCATGTGAAGGCGCTTGACGTTGCGCGACTGCCTGCTGAGAGCAGGGAACTGGGCGCGGCGCTGGCCGGCGAGTTGAAGCACCGCAAGGCCATCATGGGGGTCTTCGACGAAGGCTGCATGGGAATGTACAACGCCATCATCGACGATGAACTGCTGAATCATGCGGGCATTTTCAAAGAGCGCTTGAGCCAGTCCGCACTGGTTGCGAAAATGCGAACTGTAAGGGAGGCCGAAGCGAGCGCAGTATATGACTGGCTGGTAGCAAAGGGGATGGAGTTTGCACTCGGCAAGGACGCAGCGACCGAACTCACGCTCGAGCAGGTGCTGGAGCAATGCAAGATGTACATTGCGGCTGTGCGCATTGCGAACGACTTTGGTTGCGACGCGATCGGCATTCAATATCAGCAGGGATTGAAAGACATGACGCCTGCGTCGGACCTGGCGGAAGGGATGCTGAACAATGCTGACCGGCCTCCGGTTTTTGCGGAGGGCAGCGATGAAGAGCTTTATGCGGGCGGGCCGCTTCCGCACTTCAACGAGGTGGATGAATGCGCCGGCGTGGATGAGTTGATTACGAACCGCTGCTGGACGGCATTGGGGCTTGACCCATCGACGACACTGCACGATGTTCGCTGGGGCGAGCACTACAAGGGCGATGGGCTGGATGACTTTGTTTGGCTGCTGCAGATCTCAGGCGCTGCGCCTGCCAATCATCTTGCCAGCGGCTATGCAGGGGCGCGCAGCGAACGGCAGCCGGCCATGTACTTCCCGCTCGGCGGCGGATCGCTGAAGGGGATTGGCAAGCCGGGCGAGATTGTCTGGAGCCGCGTGTTTGTCGAAGGCGAAGCACTGCATGTGGACATTGGGCGGGGCACCGTGGTGTCCCTCCCCGCGGAAGAGACCGAGCGGCGCTGGCGCGAGACTACGCCGCCCTGGCCGATTGTGCATACGGTGCTACATGGCGTAAGTCAGAACCAGATGATGGCGCGGCATCGCGCGAACCACGTGAACATTGCCTATGCGCCTTCCGCGGAGGTTGCCGGCAAGGCATTGGCGACGAAGGCCGCGATGTTTGCCGAGTTGGGCGTTACGGTGCATCTTTGCGGAGATGCGTTGATAAGCTGAGTTACTTCATCCCTGACGGAAGGCAGCGCGCTTATTCCGGTACCGGCTCCGGCGGCAGGATACCCAACTCGCGATAGATGGGCCGTATTGCGCGGCGGAGGGCAGGAAACTGCGTCCAGAACCAAGCCGCACCGAGGATTACCGAAAGACCATTCGCGATCACCGTCCATGGCGCGCCGATGACGTGCGCCAGTGAGCCGGCCAGCAGGCTGCCGAAGGGCGCCATGCCCACGAAGGCCATGGTGTAGTAGCTCATCACGCGGCCACGTTTGTCTTCCGGAACCAGGGTCTGGATGATGGTGTTGCTGGCTGCCGCGCACTGCATCATGCCCATTCCGGCGATGAGGACCATAATCATTGATAACCAGAAGACGCGTGACAGGCCAAACCCAATCAGTCCGAACCCAAATACGGCGGCGGCCAAGGGGATCATGCGTACCAGGCCGCGCACGGTTTTGCGCATGGCGAGCGACAAGGCCGAGATGAGCGCGCCCACTCCCATGGCGCCCATGAGAAAGCCCAGCGTGTGTGGGCCGCCGTGCAAAACTCGTGCGGCAAAGATGGGCATCAGGACCACGAAGGGCATGCCCATCAGGCTGACCACGGCAAACAACATCAGAATCGTGCGGATAGGCAGGAATCCCGACACATACGCCCATCCCTCCTTCATATCTCTGAAAGTCGATGTCGCTTTTCGGGCGGCAATGGGAACGTGCAGTTTCATCATCAGCAGCGAGGCGATCACGGCCAGGTAGCTGATGCCGTCAATGAGAAAGCACCAGCCTTCGCTGGAGACAGCGATCAACATGCCGGCCAGCGATGGTCCTACGAGGCGGGCCATGTTCACCATGGAAGAGTTGATGGCGATGGCGTTCTGCAGGTCGCGGCGGTCCTCGACCATCTGCACCATGAAGGACTGGCGGCCGGGCATATCGAAGGCGTTGATGATGCCCTGCATTACGCTCAGCGCCAATACCCAGTGGATGGTGATCAGATGCGAGAGGGTGAGGCCGGCCAGCGCGAGCGACTGCACCATGGAAAGCGCCTGCGTCCAGACCAGCACCTGGCGGCGGTCGAGCCGGTCAACCCAGACGCCGGCGAAGGGAGCGAAGATGAAGGTGGGAATCTGGCCGGCGAAGCTGACTGTGCCCAGTAGAAGCGCAGAGCCGGTCAGCCGATAAACCAGCCAACTGGTGGCAACGCGCGTCATCCAGGTGCCGATGAGTGAGATAGTCTGGCCGCTGAAGAAGAGGCGGAAGTTGCGATGGCGGAGCGCACGCCATGCGTAGGAGGAGCCGCTCAGGAAGCGTGATCCGGTACCAGCCTGGTCTACTGGCTCCGGAGATATCGGCTCGTTGGCACCGCTCAAGAATATTTCCTCATACGTAATCTAAGTTTATAGATGCGGGAACCTCAGGACGGGACTCTTGCTCGACGGCCGATCTCGGGTTGGTGGGTGGAGATTGGTTAATACAACCGGAAGTTCACCTCAATCGTAATCATGACTGGAACCGGCGTCCCATCTTTGATCGCCGGCTTGAAGCGATACTTGCCCACGGCGATGAGCGCATTCTGATCCAAACCCGGGTCAAGCCCTTTCATGACGCGGGGATTCTGCGGCATTCCATGAGCATCAACAATCACTGAAACCAAGCAAACGCCATTGATTTTTGCTTTCTTTGCCTCCGGCGTGTATTGCGCTTCGACCGTATTGAGCGGAATTGGCGCGGAGATTCTGAATTTGGCCGGATTTCTTGAAGGAAGAGAAACAGCTTTCTCCTGCGCCTCTGCGAACGGTCTAAGTTTTTGCTCAGGAAAGGACCGCATCTGCAGGGAGTAACTCTTCTTGCCCGTGGAATCATCTTTTTCTACGACGCAACTCTTGATTCCAACTTCCAGGGATTGTCCCACGACCACGGGTGTTCCGTTGTGCGTCCCCGGCCTGAATCGATCCGCTTCCGCAATTTGCAGTGCAAATCGATCGAGGTCGTTGGCCAGGGGATTAACAAACATGACATTGCGTGGCTGTCCCGTCTCATCAACGAGCAGAGAGACCTTCACCTTGCCATCCAGTTCTTCGTCGCAGTTAGTGGGCGGGGTCAACTGCGCATTAAACGGGAGTAATTCCGGCGCTGTTACGTCGTGACCTGGTGAATAGACCTTCCCTGGAACCCACTTTGCTTCAGCAGACGGCGGAGGCGCGGTTGGTGCCACCGGCTGTTGCCAGCCGGCAACGCAGGCCAACATCGCAGCAAGCAATCCAATGACCCCTGGTGGGCGCATGAATTCCATTCTACGCCTGATGTAACCAGAAGTTTATCTCGATCCTTCATTCATGAGCGCAGGGACGAGTACAACGCCACTATTCCGAGTTCCCGCAGCAGGAAGGCGTAATCGAAGGCGATCTCTTTCAGGTAGTCGTAACGGCCGCTTGCGCCGCCGTGGCCGGCTTGCATGTTGGTAACTAGCAGCAGCGGTTTTTTATCGGTTTTGAGAGTGCGAAGTTTGGCCACGTACTTGGCAGGTTCCCAATACATGACCTGGCTGTCGTGGAGGGAAGTCTTGACTAACATGGCTGGATAACTCCCTGCCTTCAAGTTATCGTAAGGCGAGTAACTCAGCATGTAGTGAAAATACTCTGATTGGTTGGGGTCGCCCCATTCTTCGTATTCGGGAACGGTAAGAGGGAGCGTGGCGTCGAGCATGGTATTCATCACATCGACGAAAGGGACGTGAGAGACCACGGCGCGGAACAGATCCGGACGCATGTTGACGACTGCGCCCATGAGCAGGCCGCCGGCCGAGCCGCCTTCGACGGCGACGCGGGCTGGGTCGCCGTAACCGGCATGAGTGAGATGCTCGACGGCGGCGATGAAGTCGGTGAAGGTGTTGCGCTTGACGAGCATCTTGCCGGCGTCGTGCCAGGGCTTGCCCAGGTCGCCACCGCCGCGGATGTGGGCGTAGGCCATAACCACGCCGCGATCGAGCAGGCTGAGGCGATTTCCACTGAAGCCAAGCGGCAGCGAATAGCCGTAGGAGCCGTAGCCATAGACGTAGAGGGGATTGCGGCCAGGTTCTCGTTTGTTTATGCGATAGACCAGGGACACGGGTACCTTGACACCGTCGGGCGCGATGGCTTGAACGCGCTCGCTGGCGTAGAGGGTGCGGTCAAATCCGCCGGGAATTTCAAGCTGCTTGAGCAGCGTGGATGTGGCGGCGGCGGTGTCGTACTCATAGACCGAGGCGGGCGTGACCAGGGACTGATAGGCGTAGCGAAACGTGGTGGTATCAAAAATGCGGTTGACGTGCGGGTGGGCACTGTAGGCCGGCTCGGGAAAGGCGATCTCCGAGGTGAGTGCGGCTTCGGGGGCGTCGCCCGAGAAACGCCAGATGCGCAGGCGGGGCAGACCGTCTTCGCGCTCGCAGGCGACGAAGAAGTTTAGGAAGAGATCCACATCTTCAAGCATGATGTCGTTGCGATGAGGAATGCGCTCGGTCCAATTCTCGCGGCCCGGCGCGGCGACGGGAGCCGTGACCAGGCGGAAGTTTCTTCCCGAGTCGTTGGTGCGGATGAACCACAGGCCGTTGCGATGATCGACCGAGTATTCGTGTTCATCCTGGCGAGGACTGATGACGGTGAACGCACCAGTGGGATTGTCTGCCGGAAGGAACCAGGACTCGCTGGTGATGTGGCTGGCCGATTCCATGATCAGGTAGTGGCCGTCGCGGGTGCGGCCGGCGCCGAGGTTGAAGCGCTCGTCGTCGTCCTGATAAACCAGCACGTCGTCAGAATGAGGCGTGCCGCGGGTGTGACGCCATAGCTGGTATTGGCGCTTCTGCTCCTCGTCTTCGACGGTGTAGAGGAGAGTCCGATTGTCGGCGGCCCAGACAACGGAACCTACGCGCTCGACTTCACCGGGCAGGGTTTCGCCAGTGGCGAGGTCTTTGATGTGCAGTGTGTATTGGCGGAAGCCAGTGGTGTCAGTGGTGTAGGCCAGCCAGCGGCCGTCGTCGGTAATGTCGGTGGCGCCGATGGCGAAGAAGGCGTGGCCTTCGGCGAGTTGGTTACCGTCGAGAATTACCTCTTCCGGGGAGTCGTTCGGTTGAGGGTCGGGGTCTCCCACCCATTCGGCTGAAGGACGCGGAATGGATGGGGCACGGAGGGGTTGTTCCGCGTCTGCCCGTTTTCGGCAGTGGATGGAGTATTGGCGGCCTTCTTCGGTGCGCGTGTAGTACCACCAGTCGCCGTCGCGGAAGGGGACGGAGACGTCGGTCTGCTTTACGTGGGAGAGCATTTCCTGATAAAGCTCTTCGCGGAGGCCGGCAAGTGGGGCCATATAGGCCTCTGCGTAGGCGTTTTCGGCTTCGAGATACGCGGTGACTTCGGGATTCTGCTTATCGCGGAGCCACGCGTAGTCGTCGGTCAGGACGACGCCGTGAAGTTTGGTTTCGGTGTGGATCTTGGGGGCGATTGGGGGTTCGGGCAGCGGAGTCTGTGTCATTGCTTTTCCAGTTTAGTGCGTGGACCGGGGATGTCGAGGTTTCCCTGGCTTGGGGAACTTTTGGGTGGGTGGCCGCGTACAATTGAGAGCGATGAAAGGCTTTTTTCGCCGCACTTCGAACGTTTTCCGGCTGCTGCTCGCCGTCTCCGTGGTTTTTTCTGCTGCGACGCTGACGGCCCAGTCGGTCGACAAGCTTCCCAAACCCACAGACTACGTGAGCGATTTTGCCCACGTGCTTTCGCCGGACACGATTGCCCGGATCGATCGCATCTGCACGCAGCTTGATCACTCCCAGGCCAACGCACAGATCGCCGTGGTGACTGTTCAGACCCTGGATGGGGAAGACGCGGCGGAGTACGCCAACCAGCTTGAAGACCAGTGGAAGATCGGGCGCAAGGGGTCTGACCGCGGCGTGCTGATTCTGCTGGCGATTGGCGACCACAAACGCCGCATCGAGGTGGGATACGGCCTGGAAGGCATTCTTCCCGACGGCAAACTGGGCGACATTGGGCGGGAGATGGTCCCCCAGCTTCGCGCCAACGACTTCGATGGTGCGGTGACGCTTGCCGTGGACGAGATTGCGCAGACCATCGCCACCGATGCCAAGGTGACGCTGGATGACGAGCCGGCCGTGGCTGCGCGCCCGATGCCGCAGCGGCACAGCGCCTCTGCGGGAAAGATCATTCTGATCATCATTCTGCTGTTGTTCTTTGGCGGGTTTTCCCTGTTGCGTCTGCTGGCGAGCTTCGGTCTGCTGTTTGGCGGCTGGGGCCGTGGGCCTTGGATTGGAGGAGGCTGGGGCGGTGGTGGATTCGGTGGCGGTGGTTTTGGGGGCGGCGGTGGTGGCGGGGGCTCCGGCTTTGGCGGGTTTGGCGGAGGCAGCTTCGGCGGCGGTGGTGCCGGTGGAAGCTGGTAAACAGGTTTGTTGAAAGGGGTTCGCTGCGGCGGACCGGAGGATAAGGAGAGATTATGAGCAAGGGACTCTTGGCGGTTTTGGGATTCGTGGGGCTTCTGGTTCTGGGCGTTTGTATGGCGGGCTGCAGTTATGTGAACGCCAGGAACACTATGGTCCAAAAGGACCAGACCGTGAAAAGCATGTGGTCTGAGGTCGATGTGCAGTTGGAGCGGCGCGCCGACCTGATCCCCAACCTTGTGGAGACAGTGAAGGGATTCACCAAGGAAGAAAGCACGGTTTATGGTGACATCGCCAACGCACGGGCCGGGATGCTGAACGCGCAGGGTCCGGCGGCGAAGATCGCGGCCAACAACCAACTCGACGGAGCCATCGGCCGGCTGCTCCTGCTGACCGAGAACTACCCGCAGTTGCGGTCGAGCGACCAGTTCATGCGCTTGCAGGACGAGCTTTCCGGGACGGAAAACCGGATCGGCGTGGCGCGCAAGCGGTATAACGACGCGATTCAGGACTACAACACGTACATTCTGCAATTTCCCAATAACATCTGGGCAGGCATGGCCGGCTTCAAGGAGAACGACGCGTATTTCAAGGCGAGTCCAGCGGCACAGCAGGTGCCGGGAGTCAAGTTCTAAAGCATGATGTTCAGTGGTCTCCCACCCTTTGCGCAAAAGAACGCGCAAAGGATGGGGCGCCCGGCAGCGAGTTAGCCGCCGCTGAAGAGGGGATAGGGAGTTGGCAGGTTGGCGTGGGCCGTGGACGGGCACGGGCTTTCATCGACTCGCAGGCCGGCTAAGCAACGGGACGAATGATGCAAAGGCGTCCATGCAACAAGGCCATCCGCCAAGGCGGATGGCCTTTCAATTTGGGCTCGGCGGGTAACGAAGCGATGTTGCCTACTTGAAGGAGGCAATGGCGCTTGCTTCGTCGTCGAATACGTCGAAAACGGTGTAGAGCTTGGTGAGCTGCAGCAGATCGTGGACCTTCTTGGTGAGCTTCAGCAGCTTGAGGTAGGCGCCCTGATTCTTGGATGTGGTGTAGGCGCTTACCAGCTCGCCCAACCCGGAGCTATCGATATAGTTCACGTCGCCCAGATTCAGCAGAATGTTCTTTGAGCCCTTGCTGATCAGGTCGCGAATGGCATCGCGCAACTGGACGCTGCCCTCGCCCAGGGTGATCCGCCCGCTAAGGTCCAGAACTGTTACACCGTCCACTTCACGGGAATGGATAGTAAGTGCCACGGAAATTCCTCCTTCGTTTGGTATTTCGGTTATAGCACCTTTGCCGGCAGCAGTGGCAAGTAGCCTGGTCTGCCGATTCGTTGGATGGGAGGTCAACTTACCTTCCGCAGCCCACGACCGCCGCGCAAGTACTTTCAAGTTTTTTAGCCAGCCGGGGCCAAGTGCTTTACAAGCGTTAACTCGGTTCCGGGATTGAGTTGTCGAAAGTGTACCTCATCCATGAACGAGCGAATGAGGAAGATGCCGCGCCCGGTGCCGCGCAGGAGATTCTCCGGGGCCAGGGGGTCGGGAAGAGTGTCGGGATCGAGTCCCCTGCCCTGGTCGGCGATAGTGATCACAAGATTGGAGCCGGTATTCTCCAGGCTGACGTCGATTTTCTTGGCCGGGTCGTATTCGTTGCCGTGGAGCACAGCGTTGACCGCAGCTTCGCGGACTGCCATGCCAAACCTGAATCGGTCATCCTCGTCCAAGCCAGCTTCTTCGGCCAGCTTGTCCGCGGCAGCCTCCACCTCGCTGACGCTTTCCATGGTGGAGCTCAGCGAGAAACTCGTTTTTCCTTCCCTTGGTGCGCTCACAGGGTTCGTATCCGCCTCTTCCGGAACGGAGCGGGAAACTGCGCCCTTCCGCGCCTTTGCAGCCTTGCTGGCAGTTTCGTTGCTAAAAGCAATTGTGTCAAGCGGGTATGTGGAGAGGTCAGTTTCCCCGGCCGTCTGCACACCTGCACATTCGCGACTCCGATTGAAATTCGTGGCCGAATTTAAGCCAGCCTGGCATATCTGCGCGCTTCCTTTACCAATAGGATGCGTACCGGGCGCAAACCGGGCGGCGAAGGAATAAACTCACCATATGCGGCCTCGCATCACAGCCCGCGTGAGCCTGACGGCGCTGCTCGGCACCCCTGTGACCGATGCGCAAGGCCACTTGCGCGGGCGGCTCAAGGACATTGCCGTGGCCACCGGCCCGGACGCGGGCAAGGTGGCGGGCCTGGTTCTCAAGACCCGCGCCGGACTGTGCATTGTTCCCTCGCAGGACGTGATGGAAACGCCCGCAGGCACCCTCGAGCTGCGGACTGCTGGAGCCATCGTTCCGCTGAAGGACGATGGCAATTACCTTTATCTGCAGCAGGACCTGGTGGACCGGCAAATCATCGACATTCACGGGCGCAAGGTGGTCCGGGTGAATGACGTTGACCTGGAGTGGATGGGCCGCGGGGCGGCGCACTTGCTGCGCGTGGCTGAGGTCGAGGTCGGTCTGCGAGGCGCCTTCCGAAGGATATTCAAGGGCGTTTTGCCGCGGGCCGCGCTGGAGACGCTCTCGCGCAAGTTTGGCGCCAGCGGCATTCCCTGGCAGTTTGTGGACGTGATCGAGGTTGATCCGGCGCGGCGGGTGAAGCTGCGCATCGAATACGAACGGCTGGCGGAGATGCACCCCTCCGACCTGGCCGAGATTCTTGAAGACCTGGCGCCGGCGGAGCGCGAGGCGGTGTTCACCTCGCTGGATGAAGAGGTGGCCGCGGAAGCTCTGGAAGAGGTCGATCCCAAGCTGCAGAAGGCGCTGCTCGAAAAGCTGGACGAGGAGCGGATCGCCGACATCGTGGAGGAGATGGACCCTGGCGCGGCCGCCGACCTGCTGGCCGAGTTGCCGGAGGAGCAATCGGACGCCATTCTCGAGGAGATGGAGCCGGAAGAGCGGCAAGAGGTGGAAGAACTGCTGGAGTTCGACGAGAACTCCGCTGCGGGATGCATGACGACGGACTTCATCTCACTAGGAACGCAGGCGACGGTGGCCCATGCGGTGCAGGCCCTGCGTGGTTTCGACGGCGATCCGGAGAGCGTGACTGAAATCTACCTGCTGGATGAGAAGCGAATGCTGCGCGGTGCCGTCCCCCTGGCACGGGTGGTGATGGCGCAGCCGGAGGCGCGGCTGGCCGTGCTGGCCGAGCCGCGGGTGCTCTCCTGCCCAGCCGACCTGAAGCAGGATGACCTGGCTGAACTCTTCGACAAGTACAACCTGCATGCGCTGCCGGTGGTCGACACGCAGGGGAGGATGGTGGGAGTGGTGCAGGCGGACCAGGTAATCAGTTTCCTGCGCGAGAAGCTTTAGGGTGACTCGGGCAGGCTTTATGAAAATTTGCGGCCAAACTACGGCAAATAAACAGCTCAACCTCGCCTTTTCTGACCAAAAGAGTACATTTCTGTTTCTTTCTTTCGAGTAATCTGCGAGAAAGTGGTTGGTTTTAACCGGACTTGTGAAAGAATCCAGAGATGATCCAGTTCCCCAAAATCATTCAGGGTGGCATGGGCGTGGGCGTTTCCAACTGGCGTCTGGCGCAGACCGTGTCCAAGCTCGGCCAGCTCGGAGTGGTCTCCGGCACGGCCCTCGACCAGCTGTTTGTGCGCCGGCTTGCGGATGGAGACGAGGGCGGATATCTGAAACGCGGAGTGGATGCTTTTCCATTCCCTGAGATGGCAAAGCGCATTTGGAATGAGTACTTTGTCCCAGGGGGAAAACCGGAGACAGCACCCTATCCGAACGTGCCCATGCACCAGCGGAACAGTCCGCGCAAACTGGTGGAGCTGTGCATGGTGAGCAACTTTGTCGAGGTGTTTCTGGCCAAATACGGCCACAATAATCCAGTGGGGATCAATTTTCTTGAAAAGGTGCAGATGCCGCATTTGGCGTCGATCTACGGGGCGATGCTGGCCGGTGTGGGCTATGTGCTGATGGGCGCGGGCATCCCGCTGCACATTCCCGGCGTGCTCGACGCCTTTGCGGCGCACCACATGGCCGAATACAAGCTGCAGGTGACGGGTGCGCCGGTGGGTCAGGATACCCAGATGCGGCTGGATGCAGCTGACTATATAGAGGGTCCGCTTCCATTCCTGCGGCGGCCGCGGTTCCTGGCCATCGTTTCTTCGAACACTCTGGCTACAACCATGCTGAGGCGCGCCAGTGGGCGCGTGGATGGTTTGGTCATCGAGACCCCGACGGCCGGCGGACACAACGCGCCGCCTCGCGGCAAGCTGCAACTGAATGCGGCCGGAGAACCGGTGTACGGTGAGCGGGATCACGTCAACATCGCAGAGCTGCGTGCGCTGGGGGTTCCATTCTGGCTGGCAGGTGGCTATGGAAATGCGGAGAAGTTGCGAGAGGCAGTCGAACAGGGCGCGGCGGGCATCCAGGTGGGGACGGCGTTTGCGTTCTCCCGTGAATCCGGCATGCGCGCCGACCTGAAGAAGGCGCTTATGGCCAAGGCTAAGGTGGGCGAGGGCGAGGTATTTACGGATCCGCTGGCTTCTCCAACAGGATTTCCCTTCAAGGTTGCGCAGTTGGAAGGCACTTCTTCGTCGTTCCAGATCTACCAGGAGCGCAAGCGTGTGTGCGATCTGGGCTACCTGCGGGAGCCTTATGCCGTTTCCGAAGGAAGCATCGGCTACCGCTGCTCCGCAGAGCCGGTGGCGAATTATGTGGCCAAGGGCGGCAAGGTCGAGGATACGGTGGGACGCAAATGCCTGTGCAATGCTCTGATGGCCAATATCGGCCACGGGCAGGTGCGCAAGGACGGAGTGGTTGAGCCCCCCCTGGTCACCACGGGCGACGACCTGAATACCATTGCGCAGTTCCTGGCGCCGGGGCAGGATTCCTACGGTGCGGCAGATGTGGTTCGGTCGCTGCTGAGCGGGCTGCCAGCTGAGTCGGAAGTCAAGGCTGAGAGTGGACTTCTGGTGTCCGCCTAGCTTCCCGGAACTGGCTGGGCGCCTGGTCCACCGACGCGAAATACCTTCGGAATTCGATCAGCCGGCGCAGGCAGCGCAGGGGACTGGGCGTGCGGCTCGGTCTGGTACCAGTAAGCCGTCGAGTAATAATCATCCGATCGATGGTTGGCGTGGCCATGCTCGATGGTCACCCGGATTGACTTTTCAAACGTGATGGGGCTCTCGATGTGCCAGCGGTAGAGGCAATAGCGGCCGCCGATCCGCTCCTCGGGATCTGAGATGAGCGGCGCGCCGTTGTGCTCGTAGGAAAACGCCTTTCCTCCGAAATCCCAGGCTCCGTTGTAGTAATCCTCGGTTCCGGTTCCGTTGATGGTGGGCAGCGCGTCTCCGTCGATGAAGATCATGTCGTCGCCCTCGCCGAACCAGCCATCCTGGTTCTGCTCGACGGAGTGCGTGACTCCAACGAAATGGCCCCGGCCCGTGGCTTCGAGGAAGACATAATTGCCCGCCCCATCCAGGTTTTTTTTGTCGCCCACCGGGTTATCCCAATTGTTTTTCCAATCGTCTGACCAGCCTTTGCAGGGGGCGGCCTGGCGATATTGAGCGTGGAAGCGGGCCACGTCGGCGGGAAGCGAAGGGAGTGTCACGTAGTCGACGGCGAAGTAAAGACTGTCGGTGCGGATCTTGCTTTCATTGGTCAGCGTAAGCTTTGCCGAATTGGCGAAGGGCATCTGGAAGTAGGCATTCAGGGCCTTGATGGGGGCGACGGCCAGCAGGGCCGACTGGTAGGTGAAGTACTCGCCGAGGCCGAGGCCGAAGAAGTCGCCGATGGGCACCTCGACCGAGGGCGATGACTCACCATCCCACCAGGCGCGCAGGACGAGGTTCTTGAGGTGGTACTGATCGCGGGAGTTGATGGTGAACCAGATGTGCGTAACGACGCCGGCGCCAGTCACGTCGAGAAGGGTAGCCTCGGCTCCGGCCTCGACGCGCACCGCGTCGGCGTTGCCACCGGTTCGGTCCCAGCTTGAAGAACGGCGAGTTTTGTAGCTGCGCAGACGGGCCTGGGCAATGAGTTCTTCAGGAAACACAGGTGGTTCGGGCGCGCCCTGAGCCGGCGATGCGCTGGCTCCGGCGCTGGCAGCGTTCAGTCCGAGAAGGGCGGCTGCTGAGACCATGCCTCCCAGCAGTTTGCGCCGCACCGGAGAATTCTGATTGGAGTCGGAAGAATGCATACAAAACGGCCTCCTTGTGGTCGAGTGGTGAAAGCGTTTTGTAGTCTGGTGTGCCGGGGGTTGTCAAACTGGCGTCCGAACGGGTGGGTCAAGGCTTGGAATCGGGCTTGCTTCCAGCGAGACATTCGTCGATCGCCTTCTGCCATTCGTTGCCTGCAGTTTTGTCGCTTTCGCTCATGGCGGTAACGTGTTCGTTGCCTTCAGGCGTGAGCGCAGTGCGCGCGTAGACCACGTTGACGCTGGTTGAGTCAGCAAGCTCGTTTTTGAAGCGCACATCGATGACGGTGACCATCAAGTCGGGTAGGAAGTAGACGTATTGAAAGTGGCGCGCGCCGAGGTCAAAGAGCGTGTTGACCCAGACCGCTTTGTACGGGCCGTGCTGAACAGCAAAGACAGCACCTTCGATATCGGCAGCTGGTTGAGGATGGATAAACTCCGGTTTCCAGTGCTTGCCTGCCCAGGCTCTTTCTCCTTCAGGGCCAAAGAGCGGCGCAGTTTTCGCGTAAGGCGCATGAACCATGAGTTCGAAGCTGGTGCTCACGTGCAACAGAGCTTCCGGCGGTGCGGGGGGAGCTTGGGCGAGCGCGGGCAGGGCGCTCCCCACAATGCCAACAAGAAGAAAGATGGCTTTCATTTTTTGCGCTCCTTCAGGTTATGGCTGTCGCTGGCCTTCAGGGTCATGCCATAGAGTGACTTGAACTGCTCGATTTCCTTGAGCGTTTGCGGGGAGAAGGGAACCGTCTTGCCCTCGAACGCGTGCAGCACGATTCCTTCCAGCAGATCGCCGAGGGTCATGTCCTTCTGTTCGGCAAGGGCTTTGAGCACTTTCAACATACGTTTTTCGATGCGGACGCCTGTCTGGACACGCTCTACGACGATTGGTTCGCGATTTGGCTGTTCTTGCGCCATCGATGCCTCCTGGTACATTGGTACCAATGTACCTAGATATCAGAATACTGTCAAGCCCAATTGCAAGGTCATGTTCGTCGTTGCGGCTGGCGGGTTCGCATCACTCGGCCTCACCTGATATGTTCATTGAGGAAATTCAAGATGAATCCCCCTTAGGAAGCGTCGGGCATGGGCAAGCGTTGGCGAATCCGGATACTTCTGTTTCTGGCCGTGCTCGGCCCTGGATTTATTACCGCCAACGTCGACAATGACTCGGGCGGCATCCTCACCTACTCGCAGGCGGGCGCACAGTACGGCTACTCGCTGCTGTGGACAATGATTCCCATTACCATCTCCCTGATCGTGGTGCAGGAGATGTGCGCGCGCATGGGCGTGGTCACAGGCAAGGGGCTGAGCGACCTGATCCGCGAGGAGTTTGGCCTGCGCCTGACGTTTGTGCTGATGGTGCTGCTGGTCATCGTCAACTACACCAACGTGGTGACGGAGTTCATCGGCATTGCCGGTTCGCTGCAACTCTTTCACCTATCAAAATTCATTTCCGTTCCATTCTGTGCGGCCCTGGTCTGGTACATGGTGGTGCGCGGCAGTTACAAGAGCACGGAAAAGATCTTTCTGGTTGCCTCGGTCGTCTACATTGCGTACATTTTTGCCGGTGTGCTTTCGCAGCCAAGCTGGCACACCGCTTTGCTGGCGACCATTCAGCTCCCCGAGAGGTCGGTCTGGAGCGACAAGGCCTACATGTATATGGCGGTGGGCGTGATCGGCACAACCATTGCGCCGTGGATGCAGTTCTATCTGCAGTCGTCGATAGTGGAGAAAGGCATTCGCGTGAAGGACTACGCGGCCTCGCGCCTCGATGTCATTGTCGGCAGCATCTTCACCGACATCGTGGCCTGGTTCATCATCGTAGCCTGCGCCGCTACGCTGTGGCTGCATGGAATGCGCGACCTGGCGCTGCCCTCCGACGCCGCCGAAGCAATGCGCCCGCTGGCCGGCGATTATGCCTTCATCCTCTTCGCATTCGGGCTTTTCAATGCTTCGCTGTTCGCAGCATCCATTTTGCCGCTCTCGACGGCATACACGGTGTGTGAAGGCCTGGGGTTTGAATCCGGCGTGGACAAGAGCTTCAAGGAAGCGCCGTTTTTTTATTGGCTCTATTCGCTGCTGATTGCGGGCGGCGCTGCCACGGTGCTGTTTCTTCCCGACGCGCTGCTTGTCAAGTCGGCCGTTCTCTCGCAGGTGCTGAACGGCGTGTTGCTGCCGGTGGTGATCATTCTCATGCTGCTGCTGATCAATCGCGTGGATCTGATGGGTGAGCACAGCAATTCACGTGCATGGAATTGGATTGCGTGGGGAACCAGCGCCATTGTGATTGGCATGACCGGGGTGATGTTGTGGGGGCTGATACCTGGGCACTGAGCGTTTCGCGTTAGCGGGGGGCGAGCGTTCCGCGATCGACGTGACGGCGGGAGCCAGGCTTCAAGCCCTAAGGTAAGGGCAGGCATAACCGAAAACCCCGGGGCTAAAGCCGCATTAACTGAAAGGATGCATTCAGGGACCTGAAGGCCCCTGCTCCCTCCGACGGGGCACCCTTCAGGTCGGCTTTCCCTTTTGAGCAGCTTTGCGGTCAGAGCAGTTTGCCGGCGGCCAGGTCACGAATGAGGCCGCGGTCGGCGGCCAGGAAGTCGTAGGCGGGAAGGTCTTCGAGGCGAGTCCAGCGGACTTCGTGGTAGATTCGGTTGACGATTTCGCCGGAGAATTCATGAACGGCGAAGAACTGCAGATCGACGGCTCCGCCGTGGCGATAGTTGTGGCGGATACGGGTGATGCGTGGGCCGATGACAGCGTGAATGCCAAGTTCTTCTTCGAGTTCCCGGGCCAGCGCCTGCTCGGGGCTTTCGCCGACCTCGATTTTGCCGCCGGGAAACTCCCATTGCGAGGCCATGGGCTGATCGGCGCGGCGCTGCCCGATCAGGACCTCTCCACCGCGCACGATCAGCGCAGCGGCCACAAAACGAAGTGCGGGGCCATTGGTTCGATTTGCGGGATTGAGTTGGGATTCGGACACAGGATTAGTGTAAACCCATCAAAAGAAATGAAGAACAGGGCGGGACGCGGGAGGTGTTTGCACAATGAAATGGGTCCGGTCTGAGGATGAAAACACCGTCATTTCAGGGTTATTCGCCGGGTACGGCTGCTTCGAAGCCTTCGGCAGCCTGGGGCTGGAAGTAGCCCCATCCGTGCTTCGCGGCTGCTTGCTTGAGCTCAGGGGAGGGATTGACGGGGAAGGCGCAGCGGGCCATTTCAAGCATGGCCAGGTCGTGAATGGAGTTGCCGAAGACCGCATCGGGGGCCGACAGACCTGCCTGCCGGAGCGCTTCCGCCTTGCCTTCATCGGTGGGCACGGCCAGTATCTCGCTGGTGATTTTGCCGTCGATGACGCGCACCTTGGCGGCCAGCACCCGCTCCTCGGGAATGCCGAAGGCGCGCACGCCCTCGGCAACGACCCAGATGTTGGTGGAACTGACGGCCCAGAGTTCGACTCCCGCCTGACGGAGAATGGCGATCACGGAATCGATTTCCGGGAAGATCCTGGGCCGCACAAACTCCTGGACATACTGGGCTGCGGCGGCGCGCAGCTCCCGGTCGCGAAGGCCGGCGTAAATTTGCACCATTTCACCGCACATTTCGAGTTCGCTCACACGGCCGGCGAGATAGCCGCGATAGCGTGTATCGATCCAGTCGCTGGTGGAGCGCGAAACCAGGCCCTGTTCGAGTGACCAGACCATGAAGCCATAGCCGGAGTCCCCGCTCCACATGGTTCCATCGCAATCGAAGACGGCAACCTTGGGCTTGCAATCGAGAACGATCCGCTCGAACTCCTGCGCGGTCCACCTGGGGATTTCAATCTGTGCCATGGTCAAGTTCGTTCAATCCTGCTTCGAACACATATCCAATTCTATTTTCAACCAAACCGGCCCTGCATTGCATGTGAATGTTTGAAGTTGGGTCAAAAGGGTTACCGCGGAGGGGCTGTTCAGCCATAGGACCGGGTGGTCCGCAATAATGGATGGAATGCGGAGTTCGCGGTGGAATGTAGGGGACTTCATAAAGGACAAGGGCGATTGATGAGCGAGAGTTGCTCGATCACTGTGAACGGCAAACAGGTGCGCGTGGCCACTGGTACGAGCGTGGCTGCGGCGATGATGATGGCCGGCGAGCCATGCCGGTACTCTGTAAGCGGCGAGGCGCGCGGACCGCTGTGCGGCATGGGTATCTGCATGGAGTGCAGGGTGACGGTGGACGGTGTGCTGCATCAGCGAACCTGCCAATTGCTTTGCAGCGCCGGGATGGACGTGGTGACCGGATGAGCGCGCGCTTCGATGTGGTAGTGGTGGGCGCCGGGCCGGGCGGGATGGCTGCGGCGACGGTGGCGGCCGAAGCTGGGTGCCGGGTTTGCCTCATCGATGACAATGCTGCGCCGGGCGGACAGATCTGGAGAGGACTGCGGGCGGAATCAGCGTCGAAATACACGCACGGAAAGGGATTCATCCACTGGGCTGCACGCTTCGAGCGCAGTGGCTGCAAGGTATTTCAAGGCTGGCAGGTGGTCGATCAGCCTGGGTCCGGTGTTCTTCGCATGGGGCGCGGAGGCGATAGCCGTGTTGTTGGGTTTGGGAGGCTCATTATTGCGACCGGGGCGCGGGAGCGATTCCTGCCGTTTCCCGGCTGGACGCTGCCGGGGGTGATGGGTGCGGGTGGATTGCAGGCGCTGGTCAAGAGCGGGCTCGATCCGCGGGGTAAACGCGTGGTGCTTGCGGGCAGCGGGCCATTGCTGTTGGCGGTGGGTGCGGCGCTTGCGGGGGCAGAAGCGCGGGTTTTGGGAATCTATGAGCAGGCGCCGTTGGGGAAGCTGGCGGGGTTTGGTTTATCGCTGCTCGCGCAGCCCGGAAAACTGGTTGACGGCGCGGGCTACCGGTTGAAGGTACTGCGTGCGACCTACCGAGCCGGTTCCTGGGTGATGCGGGCAGAGGGGCGCGGCCGCGTGGAGCGCGTCACGCTCACCGATGGCCGCAAACAGTGGAACGTGGATTGCGATTGGCTAGGCTGCGGATTCCATCTCGTGCCCAATCTGGAATTGCCGCGCCTCTTGGGTTGCCGGATCGTTGGCGGTTACGTCGAAGTGGGTCACATGCAGCAGACCTCGGTGCCGGGTGTGGCTTGCGTGGGCGAATTGACTGGCATCGGAGGCCTCGAAAAAGCGCTGGTGGATGGTCAGATTGCCGGATGGGCTGCGGCCGGATGCGCATCCGAGTCGCGATCACTATTGCCGCAACGAGATAGCATGAAGCGATTCGCCGATCGTCTTGATCGAGCGTTTGCGCTACGTCCTGAATTACGCTCGCTGGCTGAGGCGGGGACGGTGATTTGCCGCTGCGAGGATGTGAAGCGAGGTGCGTTGGAGGGTTGCTCCAGTTGGCGCGAGGCGAAGCTGCACACGCGCTGTGGCATGGGCGCCTGCCAGGGCCGCGTCTGCGGTGCGGCGACGGAGTTTCTGTTCGGCTGGGAGATTTCGGGGGCGAGGCCGCCGGTTTTTCCTGCGGCTGTTTCGACGATGGCTGCGGGAGCGGATGCTTGTGCGCCCGTGGGCCGTTGAGGGCGGGTTGGCCTTCTAAGCTGCAAGCATTGCTGGACACGGGTCAGGAAGTCAGAGGTTCGCGACTTGGCACGCCGTCGATGAGGCGCAGGACGCCCAAAGGGTTGTCGGCTTGCAACTCGGCTGGTAACTGCGCGTCAGGGAAGTTCTGGAAGCAAACGGGCCGAGCGAAACGATAGATTGCGCCGGTGCCGACTGAGGTAAATCGGGAATCGCTGGTGGCGGGATAGGGGCCGCCGTGGACCATGGCGTGCGCGACTTCGACGCCGGTGGGGAAGCCGTTGAAGATGAGGCGGCCGGCCTTCAGTTCGAGCACGGCGATCAGGTCGCGGTGCGCGGCGAGATCGTCCTCCGTGCCCAGGACCGTGGCGGTCAGATGGCCGTCGAGCGCTTCCGCGGCCTGGAGGAAATCGGCCGGCGACTGGCAATGGACGAGCAATGTATCCGGCCCGAAGATCTCTTCAGAAAGCTCCCGCTGCGCAAGAAACCCGGCAAGCGTGGTTGAGAAAAGCTGCGCATTTGCGGGGCTGGCGGGAGAAGCGCCTGACGCCGGAGCCTGCGCTTCGAGCGTGGCCTGTGTGGCGCGATGGCTTGCGAGGCGGGCATAGTCGCGTGCGATGCCCGGGGTGAGCAGCGTGAAGGGCTGAGCCTGCGTGACCAGCTCGAAGAGCTTTGCTGTGAATGCTGCAGTCTCCGGCTGCTGCGGGAGCAGGACGATGCCGGGTTTGGTGCACATTTGGCCGGCGGCCAGCGTGAAGGAGTTGAAAAGGCCCTGGGCGAGCCCGTCCGCGCCATTCTTCAATCCGCCGGGAAGAATGAAGACGGGATTGCAACTTGCCATCTCAGTGAAACAGGGTATGGGGCGAGGGCGCGCTGCGGCCAAATCCATGAGCGCACGGCCCGCACGGAGCGATCCAGTAAAGGCGAGGGCCTGCACCAGCGGATGGCGCACCAGGGCCACTCCAGCCTCGATGCCCGCATCGAACAGCAGGGAAAACACCCCTTCCGGCAGGCCGGCGGCGGCGACCGCTTTGTGGATGACTTCACCAGCGAGTTCGCTGGTTCCGGGATGGGCGGGATGCGCTTTGACGATCACCGGGCAGCCTGCGGCGAGGGCGGAAGCGGTGTCTCCGCCGGCGACGGAAAAGGCCAGCGGAAAATTGCTGGGGCCGATGACGACGACGGGGCCGATTGGACGCAACATGGAGCCTAGATTTGGACGCGGAAGCGGCTTGCGATCGGGGAGCGCGGAATCGATGCGCGCCTCGACCCAGGAGCCATCTTCGACGAGGGTTGCGAAAATGCGAAGCTGGCCGGTGGTGCGGGTGACTTCTCCGAGCAGGCGCGGCATGGGCAGAGCGGTTTCAAGATGAGCGCGATCAGCGAGTTGCTGCTGGATTTGGTCGAGCCCGTCGGCGATGCTGCGAAGAAATGCGCCCTTTTGCTTGCCGCTCAATGCAGCGTAAACAGGGAAGGCTTGCGCGGCGAGCTGGACGGCATGGTCTACTTCCGCGGGAGAGGCAGAATAGTAGACGGAATCGAGGCGCTCACCCGTTGCAGGATTGATCGCATGAATTGTCGCGCCGCCGGATGCGCTGCGCTGCTGGCCGATGAATGATAGTCCGGTGAGAGGCATGGTTCGAAGCTCCGCGATTACAGACTAAATGGAGTGCTGGGAACCGCGACCGCTGGCCGGTTCGCCTGCGCATAAGCGAATGCGGCGCGGGTTGCGGCCAGTTCTTCACCTACCACCTCAAGACGCGGTGCGCGGACGCGGGCCGAGCCGATGCCCGCTTCCTGCTGAACCTGCTTGATGAGCTGGATGAACTTGGGAACGGTGTCCATACGCAGCAGCGGCAGGAACCAGCGATAGAGCTCGAAAGCCTCCTGCGTTTTTCCTTCGCGCGCAAGGTTGAACAAATCGACCGATTCGCGGGGGAAGGCATTTACGAGTCCGGCGACCCAGCCCACGGCCCCGGCGGCGATGCCCTCGACGATGGCGTCATCGACGCCAACGCAGAGCGAGAGACGGCCGCCGGTGAGGGCGCGAATCGCGGTGACGCGGCGGACATCCGTCGAGGATTCCTTCACGGCGGCGAGGTTGGGGAACTCGCCGGCCAGCTCCGCGATCTGCTCGGGGAGATAGTCCACACCATAGGCGACGGGGTTGTTGTAGAGCATTGCCGGTAATGGAGTGGTTTCTAGAATGGCCGCGAAATGCGCCTTGTTTTCGCGCCAGTCGCCTTTGTAGACGTAGGGCGGCAGGATCATGAGGCCCGCGCAGCCGACGGCATGGGCGGCGATGGCCAGCTCGACCGCTTCGGCGGTGGAGAGCGCAGAGATGGCCGCTACCACTGGGGCCTTGCCGGCAAGAGCGGCTACGACCGTTTTGAGAATGTCGACCTTTTCGTCGAAGCGCAGAGTGGAAGACTCACCCAACGAGCCCAGGCAGATGATTCCCGTGCATCCGTTCTCGATGAGCCATTGGGCGTGGCGGGCGACGAAAGCGTGATCGACACTGAAGTCGAAATTGAAGGCGGTGGTCATGGCGGGCATGACGCCGGTGAAGTTCATAGCTTCTCCTGGAGTATTTCTTCTGTGGTTTGCACCGGTGCAAAGCGTGCCGGCAGGTAGGGTTCCGGTGGAATGGCGGGTTCACTGCCGGTGAAGTGTGAGGCGAACAACTCTGCCGTAGCCAGGGAGGTAGTGATGCCCAGACCTTCGTGGCCGGTGGCGAGCCACAGGGTGGGATCGCCGGGGACGGGGCCGATGAGAGGCAGCTTGTCGGGCGTGGCGGCGCGGAAGCCGGTCCAGACGCGGAGCACGTTGAGCGACGCGACAGAAGGCAGATAGAGCGTGGCGCGGTCGAGCATGGCGGTCAGCATCGCGTGATCGACTGCGGAATCCTCATTGCCGTATTGGCGCGAAGAGCCTATGAGGATCTGGCCAGTCTGGCGCGGCTGCACATTGAAGGCGACCGAGTCGGTGGAGACGGAGTGCGCGCTTTTCAGGTAGCCGAGTTCGACGAGCTGGTGGCGAACGAAGCTGGGATAGCGGTCGGTGATGGCCAGGTGGCCCTTGCGCTTCTTCACTGGGATTCCCGGTGTACAGCGGGCGGCATCTGCGCCGAGAGCATTGACGAGTCGGTTGGCGCGGAGGCGCGTTCCGTCATTCAGTATGGCTTCCCCGTTGGCCAGTTCATGAACGGCCCGGCCGACGATGAGCGTGGCGCCCAGGGCCTGCGCTTGCCGGGCAAGATGGAGCGCGACTACTGGTGGATAAACGACTGCGTCCTCGCTGACCAGCAATGCTCCGGCCAGGCCGGGGCGCAGGTTGGGTTCCAGCGTGGCCAATTCGCGGTTCGAGAGCAGACGGCAGGGAACATCGCGCGCGGCCAGCCAGTCGCGTTTGGGGGTGGCTTCGGCGAACTCCTCTTCGTCGGCCGCGACCCAGAGGGTTCCTGGGGTTTCATACTCGGCGCTGGCCGGCAGCGCGGGACGCAGGGCCTGCCACAACTGCTGCGAGCGGCGGGTGAGGGCGAATTGCGCCTCGGAGTCGTCGAGGACCACGATGTGGCCCATGCCGGCGGCGGTGGCTCCGCTACCCAAAATGCCGCGCTCGACCAACGCTACGCGCAGTCCGGCCTGGGCGCAGGCGAGCGCGCATGCTGCGCCGACGATGCCGCCACCGGCAATCACGACGTCGTAGGTCTGCGGCGGGGTAATACTCATTCCGGAACTCCCATGCGGAATGGGTCGGCGGGATCGAAGATCAAGGTGGATTCTGAGGTCACGTAGGCCGAGCCGGTGATGGAGGGAACGATGCTTCTGTGCTCGGTTGAGATTGCTGGGACTTCGGCGCTCCTGCCTGGATCGATTCCTCCGTCTTCGAACTGGAAGCTTCCCTCGAAGACAGTGCCGAGGATGCCTTCCTGCCGCCAAATCTCTCCGGGCTTCAAGTGGCCTTCAGCGGCAAGGCAGGCCATTTTGGCGCTGGTTCCGGTGCCACAGGGGGAGCGGTCGTAGGCCTTGCCGGGACAGAGAACGAAGTTGCGGCTGTGGTTGGCCGGGCTTTGAGCAGCGGAGAAAAGTTCGATGTGGTCGATCTCCGCGCCGCCTGCTCCGGTTACGCCGGCAGCGATCAGGGCGTGGCGGATTTTCCATGTGAAGCCGGTAAGGGGTTCGACCTGGTCGATGTTGAGCGCGAACGGATGGTCGCCGACGAGGAAAAACCAGTTTCCACCCCAAGCCACATCGCCAGTGACTGCGCCGTAGCCGGGAACGTGCACCTTGACACCGGCGCGATGACGATACGCGGGGACATTGCGAATGGTGACGCGATTGCCGGTATGCAACTCGAATCCGACAGCGCCGACGGGCGTTTCAAGCACATGGTGGCCGGGATGGACGCGGCCCAGGTGAGCCAGCGTTACCGCGGCGCCGATGGCGCCATGGCCGCACATGCCCAGATAGCCGGCGTTGTTGAAGAAGATGACGCCCGCGGCGTTGGCTGGGTTGACGGGTTCGACCAGAAACGCGCCGACCAGGACATCAGAGCCGCGCGGCTCGCAGAGGATAGCTCGCCGTAGGTGGTCGTGGCTGTGGCGAAGACGATCCAGGCGGTCGGCAAGCGGGTCTGAGCCGAGATCAGGACAGCCGGAGAGAACGCAACGCGTGGGTTCGCCCGCCGTATGCGAGTCGACAATCTCCAGCCGAGGCGGTATTTTCTGATCGGTCATGGTGGGCGAAAGTGCGCTCCATCGAAAGTATACGAGGCGATGCAGATGAGATTGGATCGAATCGTCGTTGCCCAGATCCAAAGTGGATCGCTCGGTTCGAGACCTTGCGGCGGGGAAACGCGTTAGGATTGTCCTGGCAGGGCTCGCAGCATTCACGATGGCTGGCAGGGCAGACCGCGTTACCGGCCGATCGGAAACCAGGAGAAACGATGAGCAGGAAGAGTGTGACGCGTAGACAGTTCATAGAGGCCTCTGTTGCGGCGGCCAGCGGCGCTCTTATGCCGGTGCGGGGCTGGGCGATTGGACAGGACCCGACTATCGATGTTGCACGCTCCAACAACCACACTGGCTACGAGAAGATTGCGTGGAAGGCGAGGCCGTTTCCCATGCAGCAGGTGCGGCTGTTGGCTGGGCCGCTGAAGGAGATGCAGGAGCGAGACCGTGTTTACCTCTACATGTTGCCCAACGACCGGCTGTTGCATAGCTTCCGGCTCACGGCGGGTAAGAACTCAAAGGCGGAGCCGCTGGGGGGATGGGAGGCTCCGGACGGTGAACTGCGCGGCCACTTCACGGGTGGGCACTATCTTTCAGCATGCGCGCTGATGTATGCCTCGACGGGCGATGAGGCGCTGCGTGAGAAGGCGGTGGCAGTGGTGTCAGCGCTGGCTGAATGCCAGCAGGAAAACGGCTACCTGGGAGCCTACCCGGAGAATTTCTACGACCGGCTGAAGAATCACCAGCCGGTGTGGGCACCCTTCTACACGTACCACAAGATTCTTGCCGGGCATCTCGACATGTATCTCTATTGCGGCAGCGACGTGGCGTTGTGGACTGCCAAGCGCATGGCGGATTGGGCGATCAACTGGGTTAAGCCGCTGAGCGACGAGGAACTGGCCAAGGTGCAGATGACAGAGCATGGCGGCATGAATGAGGCGCTCTTCAATCTATACGCCGTAACCGGAGAGAAGAAGTATCTTGACGGAGGCTGGCGCTTTGAGCACAAACGCTTCTTCGATCCGCTGGCGGCGCGCCAAGACAAACTGGCCGGTCTGCATTCGAATACCAACATTCCCAAAGTGATTGGAGCGGCGCGCGGCTACGAGCTTACCGGAGACGAGCGCTACAAGACCATTGCAGAATTCTTCTGGGAGACTGTAGTCGATCATCACACTTACGCGCCCGGCGGGACATCGAACAACGACGAAGGCTGGAGCGAGCCTGATACGCTGGGGAGCCACCTGGCCAGCGGCGGGCAGGAGTGCTGCTGCAGCTACAACATGCTGAAACTTACACGGCACCTGTTCGGCTGGAAGCCGGAAGCGCGGCGCATGGACTACTCTGAACGCCTGCTCTGGAACGTGCGCGCTGGTACGCAGAATGCCGACGGCATGTTGATGTATTACGTGCCCACCGTGCCGGGCGGATGGAAGACGTTTGGCGAGCAATACGACTCATTCTGGTGCTGCACGGGAACAGGCGTGGAAGAGTACGCCAAGCTGGTGAACACGATCTACTTCCATAATGACGACAGCGTGTACGTAAACCAGTTTGTAGCGTCGGAGTTGAGCTGGCCGGAGAAGCGCGCGCGCCTGGTGCAGCAGACCGGCTTCCCTGAGGAACAGAAGACATCGATTTCGATCCGAGCGGAGAAGCCGGTGGATTTTGCTTTGAGGATCCGTGCGCCGCATTGGGCGCAGGGCATGGCTGTGACGGTGAATGGCAGGCCGGAACGCGCGGCGGCGGAGGACGATGGTTATCTGGCGATCAACCGGCTATGGAAGAGCGGCGACCGGGTTGAAGTGAGCCTGCCGATGACATTGCGCGAGGAAGCGGTTGCGGGCAGCCCCGAATTGGCGACCTTGGCTTACGGGCCGCTGGTGCTGGCTGCGCAAATGGGCCGCGACGGCCTGAGCCGCGACATGATCGAAGGCTCGATGGGACCGAAGCTGGATCGCCTGCCCGCATTGCCGATGCCGCAATTTCGGCGCAGCCAGAAATCTGCCTGGGTGAAAAAGAGCGCTGAAGGCGAGCTTCGTTTTGAAACCGTCGACCAGGCGCAGAACTTCAATCTGAAGCCGCTTTATCAGATCGCGGATGAGCGATACTCCGTCTACTGGGAGAAAATGTCCGGGGCATAACTTCAATCAGTGCGGCAAGTTATTTTTCAAGAGGCTTGATGTTGCTGATGTTGATTCAGTGACGAACGTGGTTCTGTAAGCTGCGGGCCAGCGTCCAGGATGAGTTTCAGGCGCGGATAATCAGACGTGTGGACGCCACGCGCAATCTTCCGCTTCTGAACGACTACCAGACGTATCTGCGCGTGGAAAAGGGGTTACGCCCGCTCACCTGCGAAGCCTATGACGGCGATTTGAAGACGTTTGCAGAGTTCATCGAAGGCCGGCACGGGGTGCTGCTGACGGCGGCGCAGCAGGACGTTGCAGCTTTCCTGGAGCACCTGCGAACGCACGGCATCGACTCGCGGTCGGCGGCGCGCAAGCTGAGTTGCCTGCGTGGCTTTTACAAGTGGTTGCTTCTGGACCGGCGGATTCATCACGATCCGACGATCAATATTGAGTCGCCTAAGGCGTGGAAGGTGCTTCCCAAGTCGCTGGCTGAGCCGGAGGTTGTGGAGATGCTGGAGCGGGCAGGCATGGCTGCGTCGCATCCGCAGGCGAAGGCTACGGAGCTTCGCGATCGGGCCATTCTGGAGCTACTTTACGCGGGTGGATTGCGTGTCTCTGAAGTGACGGCGCTTTCTACCGGCGACTTGGCGATGGACGCCGGCCGGGTGCATGTGCGCGGAAAGGGCGACAAGGAGCGCATTGTGCCGCTTGGGCGCACGGCACTGGAATCGTTGGATGAGTATATGCGGCAGGGGCGACCGCACCTGGCGCGCATCAGTTCGGCGCGCAAGGCCAATCTCGCTCGCCAGGATGCTAAGCGGCTCTTTCTCTCCCTGCGCGGCATGCCGCTTACGCGCCAATGGATCTGGCACCTGGTGAAGATGGCAAAGAGCGGCGCGAGCCCTCACCGCCTGCGCCATAGTTGCGCCACGCACATGGTGGAGCATGGAGCCGATCTGCGCAGCGTGCAGCTCATCCTTGGCCATGCGGATATTTCTACGACACAGGTCTATACGCACCTGGCGCTGGGACGGCTGAAGGAAGTGCATCGCTCGCATCATCCGCGGGCTACCCGGATGAATGGAGAATCCTCATCGCGTTCTGAGCCAGTTGAAGATGCCGTTCCGGCCTCCATCCACAACTCAATGAAGGAAGAGAAATGAGCGCGACAGCCACGCCGGAAGCCGGCGTGCACCTGAACGCACTGGTGGATGAGTATCTTCGCATGCTGACCAACGAACGTGGCGCCTCTGTGCATACCCTGCGTGCTTATCGGCGCGAGCTGCATGGGTTTGCGTCCTTCATGCTCGAACGCTACGGCAATGAGCATTGTGTTGCATCCATTGAACACACAAAGATTCGCGCCTACCTTGGCACGCTCTATCAGCGCGGGCTTTCCAAGGCCTCGGCGGCGCGGGCGCTGGCGGCGATTCGAAGCTGGTTCAAGTGGCTGGCGCGCGCGGGGCATGTGGAGCAAAATGCGGCCTCGCTGGTGGCCACGCCGCGATTGCCGAAGCATTTGCCGCGTGTGCCCTCGATCGAAAAGATGAATCGCGCCGTCGACTCGGTGGGCGAGGACGCGGCAAGCTGGCCGGCGCGCGACAAGGCGATACTCGAAGTGCTGTATGGATGCGGGATCCGCAATGCGGAGCTGACGGGGCTGAACCTGGACGACATTCACTGGGCAAACGAGGCAATTCTGGTCCGTGGGAAAGGCCAGAAGCAGCGCTATGTTCCGCTTGGAGACTCAGCCGCGCAGGCAATCCGCGCCTATCTCGCCGAGCGGTCCGCGCGGTTGGCAGCGGCGGGCAATGGGAAGGGAACTGCGACGCCTGCTTTGTTTATCAATCTGCAGCTGCGCGGGCTGGGCAAGGCCGGCGGCCAGGCGCGGCTGACAACACGCAGTGTGGGCCGCATCGTCAAGCGCATTGCTGTCCTGCGCGGGTTGTCGGCAGACGTGCATCCGCACACGCTTCGGCATGCGTTTGGAACGCATTTGCTGGAAGAGGGAGCAGACTTGCGAGCGATCCAGGAACTGCTTGGGCATGAGCGGCTATCGACAACGCAGCGTTACACGCAACTGACGACCGCGCAATTGACGCAGGTGTACGACCGGACGCATCCGCGGGCGAAATAGGGGCACCCTTCAGAATTTGACTGTTTCGGGCAGTTTCTGGAATAGTCTCGTATCTGTCCGCTCGATCTATTCGCGGCAGTGGCGCAATGGCGACTGCTTGTTTCACTTTGCCTTTGCCGTGGTTTTCGGGATGCCGTGTTGGTGGCAATCCAGGCATCGAACCCAGTGAATATTGTGCGCGCTCGAAGCGCTGGCATAGGTGGTGTCCATCTTCTCCACATCGAGACCGCAGTGGGACATCTGCGGGTGACAGGTTTTGCAGGAGGCACGCGCGTTTTCAGAGTGGCCGTCGTGACAGGAGATGCAACTCAGGCCTTCATGCACGCCCATCGGGGTGCGGTCATCGCCTGAGCCGGCCTGCATTTCCGAGCCTTGCGTGGCCGCAGCGGTTTCCGCCTCAGGCAGGCGCGGGGCGTGACATTGATAGCAGATTGCGGCGCGCGGATCAGGGCTGACCTTCACCAGGCGTGTGCCATCGTACAGCGTCGGAATCAGCAGAGCGGTTGCGGCAAAGTGCATGCTCTCGCGGCGGTCGAAGAAGGCCAGGGAACGACGGACCGGGTCACCGGCGACGGAGATGCGCTTCGGAGGCCTGGTTTCCGGCGTGCCTTCGCTATGCACCGCATGACAGGCCAGGCAGGGTATGGAAGGCTTATCCGCAAGATCCTGGCGAACCAGGCGCCAGGGCCCGCTGGTGTTCTGTGGCTGGACCAACTCGCGCACCGAGCCGTTGAAGTGCATCCCATGGCAGCGCAAACAATCTTCCATCAGGTGCTGGTGCGAATTCTGTGGCGCATTGGTGAAGATCATCTGATAACTGGCGCTGTGTGGACCAGCATTCCACGAGGCATATTCGTGCTGGTGACACTTTTGACAGTCGGCGACCATTTCCAGCACATCCGCGTCGCGCAGGCGGATGGTTTCCGGCGCGGCGCGAAGAAGATGAACGCGGATGTGGCGGAGCTTGGTGGCGAGACTTGCGTCGTGGCAATCCATGCAGCCCTGGCTGCGGTGCGCCGATCCGTGCATGGCGCTTGTATAGATGGCCATTTCGTGGCAGCTTGCGCAGCCGCGGCCACTCTGCGAAGTGTAATAGCGCTCGGCGGCAAAGATGCCGATGGCCGCCATGAGGACGAGGCAAGCGGCAACCAGAGCTGCAACGCGCAGGAGTCGCATCATGATCGCAAGCCTGTTCCCTTCCAGTTGCCAACGAGAGACTGGGACGCGAAGTAGGCAATGGCCATGATGGTCAGCGCGGGGTTGAAACCGCCATTGGTTACGTGCACGCTGGAATCGATGACAAAGACATTGTCAACATCGTGCAGGCGGCAGGTGCGGTCGACAACCGATGCGCGGGGATCGACGCCCATTCGGCACGTGCCGGCCTGGTGCTGTCCCGATGAGACCGTGGTTGGCTTACCTACCATTAGAGACGTGTGAATGGCTCCCGCCTCCTTCAGCCAGGCCTCTGCGCGCCTTGCCTGCACATCACCAATCTCGAAGGTGTGCGGATGCACGTTGCCGGAGAAGCGCGCCACCGGCAGACCCCACTTGTCTTTTACGGTTGGATCGAGAGTTACGCGCCCGTTTTCGGTTGGTATCTGTTGTGTGGGCCCGATGATGACGATGCTGCGCTTGTGCCATGCGCGCATGGCCTGTTTGTGGCCGAGGCCCCAGCGCGGAGTGTTCGCGGGCAGGCGATCGGTCATGTGAATGGGCAGACGAATGAACTCGTTGGCCAACATGCCGCCGCCGCACAAGCCCGGCGTGCCGTGGTTATAGTCGCTGATGGCAATGCTGGCGCCCGGACCCACATCGTCGTAGGTGTCGAAGTCGAAGTAGCCGATGGCGCCGGTGTAGTGGTGACCTTGCAGATTGCGTCCGACTTGGTCGTAACGATTGCCGAGCCCTTGCGGAAACAGGCGGCTCTTTGAGTTGAGCAGCAGGCGGGCCGACTCGATGGCACAGGCGGAGACCACAACCAGGTCGGAAAGCTGCTCCTTGAGATGGCCGCCGGCGTCGAAGTAGGCCACGCCGCGCGCGCGCCCGCGCTCGTCGGTCAGAATCTCCTTCACCATGCAGCCGGTGCGCAGTTCGCAGTTGCCGGTGTTCAGTGCGACAGGGATCACCGTATTCTGCGAACCATTCTTGGCGTCTACTTCGCAGGCAAATCCGCAGCACCACCGGCAGCGCATGCAGGGGCCGCGGCCATTGTAGGGGACGCTGTTGCGAGCCATGGGAATGTGAAACGGATGCAAGCCGAGACGCTTTGCCGCCGGCTCGAGTATGGTGAATTCGCGATTGGGCGGCAAAGGCGGCATGGGCAGTGGACGCCGGCGCGGACCGTGAAATGGTGTGCCCCCGTAGTCGCCGGAGATGCCGATCTCGTATTCAGCCTTTTCGTAGAACGGTTCCAGGTCGCCGTAGGAGATGGGCCAGTCTTCGAGCGAGCTTCCAGGCGGCGCTCCATAGGTGGAGCGCATGCGAAAGTCCTGGGGCAGATAGCGCCAGGCCTGCGCTCCGTAGCTGAGCGTTCCCCCTCCGACACACGCGGCGTTGTTCTGGTAGGCTCCCTCGCTGGGAAGCGCGATGTGGGGCAGGCCGTTTTCATCTACCCAGACGCGCGGATTGCCTTCGTCCTCGGGCCCAAATGCATTGCCCAGCACGGTGGTGCGCTGATTGCGCAGGTCGTCTTTGCGGCAGTCGTTGGCCGTCAGCCACAGGCCGCGCTCAAGCAGGACGACACTCAGGCCGGCAACAGCGAGTTCCTTGGCTACGATGCCGCCTGCCGCGCCGGCTCCTACAACGACCGCATTCACCCGGTTCATGAGGGCGAACCCTTTGTCAGGTCGTATTGCGCGCGACCCCGCACCGGGGGTTCGGCCAATCCGAGCATCTGCCAACTCACCGCCTCTCGATTGCCGCCGTGGCGGGGCGGGCCGTAGTAGCCCTCCAGGGTGTGGCTGCGCAGCAGTTCAAAGAAACGCGGACTCTGATGCTCGAGGGCGCTCACGATTTCAAGCTGCTGAAGTGGCGACAGTGCAGCTATGTCCTGGCCAAAGCGCTTCCGGCTCAGGGCCTGGGTATCTTCCAAGCCGAGTTTATAGGTGTCTCGATGACGGCGGTAGTGGCGGACAAGTTGCCGATCGATGTAGGTGAGAACGCCTAGTTGCGACGCGCTGGGGAACTCGTCTGCGGGGACAATCTGATCACAGATCGCCGCCAGTGTCCGGGCCTGATCGTCGCTGAGAAATTCCCAGTTCCCGCGCTCACCGCCGTGGCAGCCAACGGCGATTGCCGCGCTTCCCAAGGCACCAGCAGATACAAATTGCCGCCGGGTTAGCGGGGAGTCCTTGCCGCGCGATCGCATAGGCATTTCTCCAGAAATGAGCTCAACCGAATGTGGTCCATTCACAGAACGTCCGGATGATCCGGTGGAAGCGTTCTGGTTGATCCTCGGCGTGTCGCGGCAGCACGGTCAGTGTTGCCAATCACATTTGGAGGGGGAAGGGGTCTGCGGCTCTTGCGCGGAGACTTGGCTGCTGGCCAGGCCGATAGAAGTCAAGCGAATTCAGCAAGGTAGGCGGAGATTCCGCATGAATCCAGATACGGAGATATGTGCAGGGAATTCTTTTCTACCACGACCGGGAGCTGCCGGAATCGTCCTGAATTGAACCGACTTTGAGGTATGGTGGGCGTCACTCCCCGGGGCGAAATTGTCCTTTGGCGTAAAATGGGTATAGCACTCATGTCAATCAGCAATCCGAATGTGCCCAAATCGCTGCTGGCACTCAGAGCGTACACCGGGCAGATGTTCCTCCACGATCTTCTCGCCGGGGTAACGGTGGGGCTTGTCGCGCTTCCGCTGGCCATGGCCTTTGGCATTGCGTCAGGGGTTACGCCGCAGGCGGGTCTTTACACAGCGGTGGTGGCCGGCTTTCTGATTTCGGCGCTGGGCGGGTCGCGCACGCAGATCGGCGGACCTACCGGTGCGTTTGTGGTCATCGTGGCCGGCATTGTGGCCCGGTTTGGGATGAGCGGGCTGGCCATGGTGACGGTGATGGCTGGCGTTCTGCTGCTGTTGATGGGGCTGACTGGCCTGGGCGGGGCAGTTCGCTTTATTCCGCGCATGGTGGTGATCGGGTTCACCAACGGCATTGCCATTTTGATTGCTTCGACTCAGATCAAGGACTTTCTTGGGCTCCGGACCGGCGCCGTTCCCAGTGAGTTTTTGCCCCGCATGCGGCTGCTTGCGGATCATTTTTCCAGCCTGAACCCGGCGGCGCTTGCACTGGGACTGGGAACGCTGGCGATTCTGCTTTTCTTTCCGCGCATCACCAGGCGAGTTCCGGCGTCGATTGTTGCGGTGGTGGTTTGCACCGGGGTGTGCCTCCTGTTTCATCTGCCGGTTGAGACGATTGGAAGCAAGTTCGGCGGGATTCCGCGGGGGATGCCTCCATTTGCGCTGCCCGACTTTCACTCCGAACATATTCTTCCACTGATTCCTTCGGCGTTTACGGTGGCGCTGCTTGCGGCGCTGGAGAGTATGCTGTCCGCCGTGGTGGCGGACGGGATGACCGGGGACAGGCACAACCCGAATGTCGAGCTTGTGGCGCAGGGCGTGGCGAATCTAGTTTCGCCGTTGTTTGGCGGCATTCCGGCTACCGGAGCCATTGCGCGCACGGCGACAAACATCCGGTCTGGCGCGCGATCGCCCGTTGCGGGCATGGTGCACGCACTTACTCTTCTGGGAATTCTGTTGGTGGCTGCGCCGCTGGCGAGTTACATTCCACTGGCAACGCTGGCCGGGGTGCTGTTTGTGGTGGCCTATAACATGGGAGAGTGGAATGAGATTGGCGGCATCTTCCAGTTAGACTTCACATCTATCTCGGTATGGATTGTCACCTTTGCACTTACGGTGTTTGCCGACCTGACCGTGGCCGTGGCGGTAGGGATGTCACTGGCGGCGCTTTTATACATTTACAGAATCGCGGATACAACCACCGTGGCGCCGGTTACCGACGAGTATATTCGCGATGGATTGCCGCACGTATTGCAGGGACGCATCCTTCCGCCGTATGTCACATTGCTGCGCATTCACGGGCCGTTTCTCTTCGGCACCACGGAGAAGCTGGTGGAGGCGACGGTGAACCTGGAGGCGTTTGCCCCGGTGGTGATTTTGCGGTTGCGCAACATGACCGCGATCGATGCTACCGGCATTCACGCCATTGAGACCTTTGCCAGACGGCTGCACGAATCCGGGCGAACCATGCTGCTGTGCGGGGCCATGCAACAGCCATCGAAGCTGTTGCAGGGAGCGCGATTCCAGGACTGCGTGGGCCGCGAAAACATCATGCCGAACATTCAGTCGGCGCTTGACCGGGCGCAACAGGTGCATGCGGAGCAAGTGGACGCGATTGCGAGCTGACGGCATTCCCGGCGGTGCAGAGATCAATGGATCAATGCGACGGCGGCCGCGCCTGTTAGATGGATAGATTCAGAATGCGATTGAGACGCTGGACAAAAGCGGCGGGATCCTGGAGAGGAATTCCTTCCATGAGGAGCGCCTGATCGAGAAGGAGCCATGCGGCATCTGCTGTGACGGCGTCGTCTGCACGCGCAAGAAGCTTTTTGACAATCTCGTGATCGGGATTGATCTCCAGGGTTGGCTTTGATGCGGGGATGTTTACCTGCCCCATGGCGCGCAGCATCTGCTGCATCTGCATGGAGGGCTCTTCCTCGTCGCTGACGATGCAGGAGGGGCTGTCAGCAAGACGCACGGAGGCACGCACATCCTTGACGCGATCGCCGAGTGTGGCCTTTAGTTTGTCGAGCAGGGGTTTGAGGGCTTCTGCCTTGTCGGGTTCTGCAGTGTCTTTCAGATCTTCGCTGGTTGAGGCCTTGTTGACTGACTTGAGATCGATGTCTCCGTATTTATCGATACCCCCAAAGACGATCTCGTCGACGTCGTCATCGAGGATGAGAACTTCGATGTCCTTCTTCTTATATATCTCGAGGAGCGGTGAAGTTCGGAGCAAAGACTCAGAGCCTCCGGTAATGTAGTAGATGCTTTTTTGCCCGTCCTTCATGCGGGATTTTGCGTCGGCCAGGCTGGTGAGTCCCTCTACCTTGGTCGACTTGGTGCGGATCAATTCAAGCAACGACTCACGGTTGGCGAAATCGCTGTAGAGTCCCTCCTTTAGCGGTCGGTTGAACTCGGTGATGAACTTCAGGTACTGATCCGGCTGACTGGTGGCGACGTTCTTTAATTCGGAGAGGATCTTCTTCACGCTGGCGGTGCGAATGGTGGCGAGGATGCGATTCTGCTGCAGAATCTCGCGGCTGATGTTCAGGGGAAGGTCTTCGCTGTCGATGATGCCGCGGACGAAGCGCAGATATTGCGGCAGCAGGTCCTTGGAGTCGTCCATGATGAAGACGCGCTTGACGTAAAGCTTGACGCCCACTTTGTATTCGGCTTGATAAAGATCGAGGGGAGCTTTGGCGGGGATGAAGAAAAGCGTCGTGTATTCCAGCGTTCCTTCCGCCCTGGTGTGGGACCAGAAGAGCGGATCTTCCCAATCGCCTGAGATTGATTTGTAGAGCTCCTTGTAGTCTTCGTCTTTGAGCTCGCTCTTGGGCCTCTGCCAGAGGGCGCTGGCTACGTTGACCTGTTCAGTGATGCGTTTCTTCTCAGACTTCTTCTCGGCTTCGTTCCACTCACTCTTTTCGTAGGTGAGAAAGATGGGGAAGGCGATGTGGTTGGAGTACTTCTTGACAATTTCCTGCAGGCGCCAGCCGTTGGCGTATTGCTTGCCTTCATCGTTGAAGTGAATCAGAACGGTCGTTCCAGCGACGGGGCGCTCGGCGGGTTCGATTTCGAATCCACTTGTGCCATTGCTTGTCCATCGCCATGCCTTTTCTTCGCCGGCTTTGCGCGATGTGATTTCGACCCGGTCGGCGACCATGAAGACGCTGTAGAATCCGACACCGAATTGGCCAATAAGATTGGAATCCTTCTTTGCGTCGGCAGACAGTTGCGCGAGGAAATTCTTTGTGCCTGAGCGGGCGATGGTACCGAGGTGCGAGACCAGATCGTCTTCATTCATGCCGATGCCAGTGTCGGCGATGGTGAGCGTCTGCTTCTGCTCGTCCAGTTCCAGATCGATGCGCGGATTGAAGGGCAGGGACTTGTAGGCGTCATCGGTCAGGGTGAGGTGGCGCAGCTTATCCAATGCATCGGATGAGTTTGAGACCAGTTCACGGAGAAAAATCTCGGGATGCGAATAAAGGGAGTGGATGATGAGCTGCAAAAGCTGATTGACTTCAGTTTGGAATTCATGTTTTGGCATGGTTCACAATCCTCTATACAGACAAATATAAAAGGTGCGGCGGGGCCGAAGTTGAACCGTGGAAAGAACCGCTCGAACGCAGAAGCGCGATCGCCTTTGTGGGAAAGCGGTTGGGTCGAAAGGTTCTTTGTTGCGATCAATGGTGGTAGTCGGGATAAGCCGGCCTTTCCGGTTGAGTGATGGGATGCTGATCTAGATTATCGAGAGCGATGGAAACGGCCTTCTCCAATTGCGGATCGTGGCCTTCGCTGATCGCTTTTGGATCCTGGTCGACAACCACATCGGGATCTACGCCGTGGTTTTCGACATCCCATTCGCCCTTCGGCGAAAAGAACGCGACGCTCGGCGAAGTGACGTTTCCACCGTCCATCAATACCGGGATTTCATTGATGCCGACAAGGCCGCCCCAGGTGCGCTTGCCGACCAGGACGCCAAGCTTGGCTTGCTTGAAGAGCCAGGGAAGGGCATCGCCGCCGGAGCCGGAGAATTCGTTGGCGATCATGACCTTGGGTCCGTAGATGGCTGCGTTCGGGGTGTGCTCAATGGTCCCATAGCGCGGAGCCCAGTAGGATTCGATGTGACGTCCCATGACTTCGACAAAGTAGTCGGCGACCTGGCCGCCGGCGTTGAATCGCTCGTCGATAATGGCGCCCTGCTTTTGCGTCTGCGCAAAGTAGTAGCGATTGAAGTTAGTGAATCCGCCTTCACCGGTGTCAGGCAGGTAGACATAGGCCAGCTTTCCGCCGGAGAGCTTGTCGACCTTTTTCTGATTGCCTTCAATCCATTCGATATTGCGCAGGGCGGTTTCGCTTTCGATTGGTGTGACCGAAATGTCGCGCGGGTTTTTGCCGTTGGCGGATGCGACGCGAAGACTAATCACGTGACCCGCGGTGCCCTCGAGCGGCTTCTGAATGTCGACGGTTGCATCGAGATCCAAGCCGTTGATGGCGAGGATGCAATCGCCAACGGAAACATTGAGGCCGGGCTGTGCCAGGGGAGCTTTGGCTCGCGGGTTGAATTCTCCGCCGGTGTAGATTTTGGCCAGGCAATAGCGGTTGTTGTTGATGGTGTAATCGGCGCCGAGCAGTCCGCCGGGGACGTGCGGGCCGGTGGGAATGGTGCCGCCGAATCCGCGCAGATGACCGACGGAGAAGGCGCCGAGCATTTCCTGAAAGATGTAATTGAGATCGGCGCGCGAGGCGATGGAAGCGACATAGGGCTCGAAGCGGCGCTCATCGGCTACGGTGTCAGTCCCATGGAAATGCGGGTCGTAAAAGAAGGAGCGCTCGATGCGCCAGACCTCGTGATACATCTGCATCCACTCGGCGGCAGGGTCGACGCGAACCTTGAGATCTGCGAAGGAGAGACTGCCTTCGCCGGGTTTTATAGGCGCATTGGCGGGCACGATCACGAGGCTTGGCGGTCCGCCTCCGCCTGTTGATTCGGGGTTGCGGTTGGAAATGGCAAGAAGCATTTTTTCGCCGTCGGCGGAGATTTGGAAGCTCTCCACATGCTCGGCCAGCTTTTCTGTCTTACGGTCTTCGAGAATCCATCGGCTGAGAGTTGGCGCGACCCCTGCGGCGCCGACCGGATCCGTATTTTCGAGGAAATAGATGCTGCCTTTTTTGCCGGCGGCAAGTGCGACGTACTGAGCGGCAGGCAGGGGCAATGCGACGATGCGCGTTTCTATTCCGGTAAGGTCGACCTTGATTGGCTTGACCGGTTTCGGAGCGGCATCCGGCTTGGACTTTTCGTCGTCGCTCCTGGCTTCGTCTTTCTTTTTGGTGTCGGCGTCGCCGGATTTTTCATCGTCCTTCTTGGCTTCGTCTTTCTTCTCAGCGGCGGTCTTTTCATCGTCGAGTTCGGGGGCGATGGGCGAAGCCTGATCGGCGGCGAGCACGGCTGCATAGATGTTGGACGTGGGGTTATAGAGGTCGCTGGTCATGTCCAGGTAGTCGGACGTAGCGCCGGAGTTGGTGCTGGCAAGGAAGTAGAGATATTTGCCATCGCGATCGAAGGCCGGCTCGGACGAGTCCGCGATCTCGTCGGTCACTTGCGTTGATTGGCCGGTGTCCACCGAGTAGAGGAACAGCGCGTGCAGATGATTTGCGAGGGAACGGGGATAAGCGATCCATTTCGAATCCGGTGACCAGTCGAGATCGTAGTTGGTGCTGGAGAAGCCGCCGAAGACATTCTTTTCGCCAATTGTGGTGAGCTTGCCGGTAGTGGTGTCAAGCATGTAGATGTTCAGGCGGTTGTCGTGGAAGACGATTTTCTTTGAATCGGGCGACCACTTGGGATCGAAATAATACGTGGGCTCCGAGGCGAGAGGGAATTTCTTGATTGGGGCGGCGCCGGCCACCGCGTCACCCGTTTGCGGGGCGACATGCAGTGCGTAAAGGCCTGACTCATCGGAGAAATAGGCGATTGACTGACCGTCAGGCGACCATGCAGGGGAGCGCTCCATCACGCCAGGGGTGTTGGTGATATCGCGCGTTGGGCCATGCTTGACGGGAACGGTGAAGATGTCTCCATGGGCCTCGATGGCGGCGCGCAGGCCACTGGGAGAGATGGAGGTGTGCTGGATTTCCTCGCCGACAGCCTGGATGCGCGGGCGTATTTCGGGCAGGTCCGCGTCAATCTCGATGGGGACCAGGTGGCTCTTTCCGGTGGCGGTGTCATAGAGGTAAATGTCGCCGAGTTGGTCATAGACGAGCGTATCGCCATTGCCGGCCAGGGTGCGGATATCCGGACCGTCGTTGTGCAGGGTTTCCGTGACAGTCTTGGAGGCGGGGTCGTAACGGAAGATGCCGATGTGACCCTTGCGCGCGGAGAGGAAATAGATCTGGGCGCCCGCGTAGACGGGGTTGAAGTCGGAGGCCGCTTCATGGGGAATCTGGACAGAGTCCAGGCCGGGCAGGGAGGTGATCCAAATGACGCCAGCGCGTCCGCCGTGGTAGTTGCCCCAAGAGACAAAGGATGTGTAATCGAAGCCGAAGGCCTGAGGCAGCGCGGTGTATGCGACTTGCGAGCCGTCGGGCGAGTATTGGCCCTGATAGGCCATGGGCAAAGGCAGAACAGTGGCGATGCCGCCTTTGGCCGGAACTGAAAAGAGCTGAGTATAGCGGCTTGAGGACTGGCGATTGGAGCGGAAGACAATCTGTTTGCCGTCGGGCGTCCAGGCAACGGCAACATCCGTGGCTGGATGATAGGTGACGCGAAAGGGGATGCCTCCCGTGGCAGGGATGGTGAATACGTCGGTGTTGCCATCGTAGTCCGCGGTAAAGGCGAGGGTACTGCCATCGGGCGAGAAGACTGGAGCGGTCTCAATGCCGACGCCGATGGTGAGGCGGGTTGCGCGGCCGCCCTCGCGAGGCACGGTCCATAGATCGCCGGCGTAGCCAAAGGCGATCAAGTCGCGGCTGAGCGCGGGACGCTGGTAGATATGCAGCTTGGGCGCGGCTTGCGTTGCCGCCGTGCCCAGGGTGAGAAGAGAGAGCAGAAACGCAGCTGAGAGGGGGTGAGCTGAGCGCACTGGAACCTCCAAAAAGTGGAGTAGCAAGGACGTGTTCATCTTATCTGGTGACGGGGCGGCCTTGTCTGCGAAAAACTTCCCTCCTCGCATTGAATCCAGGTTGAGCGACGCCGCATTTGCGGCAAAGTATGAGGCGAAGAACACGTGACAGCCCTGGACTGCATCAGAGTCAGTATCGAGGTTGGGCGGACTTGAAGCGATTTCGGAAATTGGTTTTGCTGGTTTTTGGGCTTCTGCTGCTGTGGGGAGGCGACGCGCGCGCCTATTCGCTGCTGACCCACGAGCAGTTGATTGACCTGACATGGAAGGACTCAATTGTTCCGCTGCTACTGAGCCGCTATCCGAACCTGACGCCGGCTCAACTCGAAAAGGCGCGGGCCTACGCATACGGCGGGTGCGTGATTCAGGACATTGGCTATTACCCATTCGGCGACTTGAATTATTCAAACCTGACGCATTATGTACGTACCGGCGATTTTGTCATCAACCTGTTCCGCGATGCGCAGAACGCCAACGAACTGGCCTTCGCGGTGGGCGCTCTCTCGCACTATATTGGTGACACGGTGGGACACGCTGAAGCGATAAACCTCGCGGTGCCGGTAGAGTTTCCCAAGCTGCGCGCGAAGTATGGTCCGGTGGTGAACTATGCCGAGGGTGAACGTCAGCATGTGCAAACGGAGTTCGCTTTCGACATCAACGAAATAGCGCATCACCGCATGGCGCCCGTCCATTACCTGCGGCATATTGGATTGGAAGTCGCGGTGAAGCAGCTTGCGCTGGCTTTCTACCAGACCTATGGCGTGGGCGAGGACTTCACGGGAACGCGGGGACGACGCGTCAATGTGCGCGCCTATCGATTCGCGGTGCGCGAGTTCATTCCACGCATTGCCTATGCGGTTACGCTTCTGCATCGTGGGCACGAACCCCCAGATCCGACCACGCCCGAGGCTCTCGAATTTGAGAAGCAAGTAACGGCTGTGGCCAGCGAGAACGATTGGCAAGCCTACCGGCGCAAGGCGGGCATCGGCACATACACATTGGCGGGGCTGCTATTTGTAATCCCGAAGTTTGGGCCCCTGAAGATGGTGGCGGTGAAAGGGCCGACGGAAGAAACGGAAGCGGAATACATCCACAGTGTGGTGATGTCGATGGCGGCATTGCGCCAGACACTGGCCCGCTTTACTCCGCCTGGAAGTGCGGCTCCAAAGGTTGCGGCAGAGGCTGAATCGAACGGGCAAGCAAAAGTTGTGACGGTGGACCCTCAGCGTTCAAATCTGGCTGCGATTCCAGGAAACGCGCAGAATGCAGCACGCGACCTTCATCATCCGCTGCCGAATCGCGACCTGGACACGGGACGAGTGGTGCAGCCGGGGGGTTATTCGCTGACAGATTCCACGTATGCCCAATTGCTGCACAAGCTGACGCGGCGACCAACTGAGCCGATTCCGTCCGGAATCAAGGAAGACATTCAGGCGTACTATGCCAATCCGGAAGCGCCGATCACCACGAAGAAGAATGCGCAGCAGTGGGCGCAGGTGCAGGCCGACCTTTCGACCCTGCAAGCGATGCCGACCAGCCCCTGGCCGGAACCTTTTCCGACGTACGACCAGGGTACGAGCAGCGTCAACTAGACAAATGGGAATGTAGCCGGCCGGTTGCCTCACGGGAACGGTGTTTCCCGGAATCGCATCACTGGAAGCGCGCATCGAATACACATGACATTGACGGCGGCCCAGCGCATTGGGAAGCGCTATGCGAACCCTGTGCCGACAAAGGTCGGCGGTCTTTCCACGATTCTCAAGGTGGGCCCACGATTCTTTACCGGAGCAGCAGCACGCTCGCCACAACAGCCTCTGGGGCCGTTCCAGACCGACAGCCAAATCTATCAGACAAGCCCCGGTTCGGGGTTGCGAATTACCTGGTTCGGTCATTCCTCATCCCTGGTCGAACTTGATGGCCTGCGCGTTCTTATCGATCCTATTTGGGACGAACGCGCCGCGCCCACGCAATGGGCAGGTCCCAAGCGCTTCTTTCTGCCGACCCTTGCGCTTGAAGAATTGCCGCCCATCGACGTTGTGCTGATCTCGCACGACCACTACGATCACCTCGGCGAAGGCACGGTGAGGCAGTTGGCAGGCATGCAGTTGGCGGGTACGGAAAGCATGCGGAACACGCGCTGGGTTACTTCGCTGGGGGTGGGCGCGGTTCTGACAGGCTTTGGCGTCGATCCTTCGCGTATCAAGGAGCTCAATTGGACTGAACAGGTGAAGGCTGGCGCTGTCACTATTACCGCTCTGCCAGCGCGCCACTTTTCCGGGCGCAGCCTGTTCAATCGCTTTGAGACGCTATGGGCGTCATTTGCTTTGATTGGTCCAACGCGTCGCGTTTACTACGGCGCAGACTCGGGGGAGTGGTATGGGTTTCGCGAGATTGGGGAGACACTTGGCCCTTTCGATCTGACGATGCTTGAGATTGGAGCATCCGATCCGCTCTGGATCGACATTCACATGGGCCCGGAAGGAGCTGTGCGCAGTTTTGGGGCGCTTGGCGGGCATGGCTTGCTCATGCCGATTCACTGGGGCCTGTTCGAACTTGCGCTGCACCCCTGGCTGCAACCGATTGAGTCTATTCTTGCGGCCGACGATCTCAAACTCTGGTCACCCGCGCCTGGGGTGCCCACGGAGGTGGTGCGAGGCGAAGAGATTCGCTCCGATTGGTGGCGTTAGGTTTTCAGGTGTACGGATTGATTCCTGCTACTTCCAATTGCGGCAAGAATGGGCGCTGCACAATCCAAATCAGGCGTAAAATGTGTGCATGAAGCGTCTCGCGGCGGTCGCGCTGGTTGTGGTTTGGCTTTTGCTTCCAGCGTGTGCGCAGCGATCCGGACATCGTGGAGGAGTTTCGAGCCATGGTTCAGCAGCGATTCATGGTACTTCCGCTCCGCGGAGTTTTTCCGGCGCTCGCAGGACCTACGCACCCGGCAGTCGAATTGCCGCGCCGCGAGCGTATCAGCGGACCGCTTCGGGTGCTTTCAGCCGTCGACCTGGGAATCGACCAGCCTATTCGGGTTCTTGGCGTTATCGCAGGCCTTATGTGTCCCCTTACGGGAGGGTCATTCCCTACGGCGTTTCCGGGTGGATTGCTCCGTACTATCTTGCCTATCCCGACGATAGCGGCGATGACGATTCAGTGATGGCAGCCAATTCCGCTCCGGAAGGATACGACCAGCAGGCCGATGAACAGGAGCCTCCGCCATGGCCAGCCCCTTACAGTCAGGGTCCGATTGCGATGACATCTGCTTCCGCGCGTCGGGCGGCTCCGGCGAGCGAAGAGGCGGTGACTCTGATCTTCAAGGATGGACGTGCGCCGAGGCAAATTCATAACTACATTCTGACGAGAAGCACGCTGTTTGTCGGAGATAGAAATCCGAGTGAGATTCCGGTGAACCAACTCGACCTGGAAGCAACTGCGAAGGTGAATCAAAACGCGGGGATTGATTTTCGACTCCCCGGGGGTTCCAGGTAGGGAAGGCGCGCCGCTTTGGAGGTAGGGACCAGCCTTTGCTGCGGTTGCCACCCAGGCAGTGATCGCGCGGCCCGTCATCAATGAAGGGGCACTGGGTGGGTCAATTCTTCCTTCAAAAGTGAGCTCCCTGCAACAGTGGTCTCATCCTTCATTCCTGCTTCCTAATAATCCCCGGCTTTAAACTTATTGGGCAATTCCTCCTGGAATGGAAGTGCGAGCCTGGAGAGCGACGCCTTTTCTCCTCCCAAATTCAGCAGCCGCTTCCGCGTCCCTGCCGCCACAGGTCGCGCTACAGCAGCCTTTGTTGCGCGTTGTCCCGGTGGAGATTTCCGGCCGGGGCTTGGCATCCAGAGCGCTGGTATACTCAGGGCAGTTTGGGGGATTCCTGTAAATTACTCGATGGATGAGGCTTCCAATCCGGCCCGGGAGATCGAACCGGAGGATCGCGAGCAGACCCTTGCGCCGGCCCGAACATGGGGCGGCTTCGAGTTATTGGAATTGGTTGGACGGGGAAGTTTCGGCGAAGTGTATCGCGCCTGGGACCCTCGCCTGCAGCGCGAGATTGCGCTCAAGCTGCTGCTGCCGCGGTCGATGGGCGATGAAACGCAGTTTGAGGCTTTGCTGCGCGAAGCCCGGGCCCTGGCCTCCGTTCGACATCCGAATATTGTTTCCATTTATGGCGTGGACCGGCGCGACGGACTGGTAGGCTTCTGGACCGATTTCGTGCAAGGGAAAACCTTGGCGCGGCTGGTGCGTGAGCAGGGGCCGTTCGGCTATCGCGAGACGGCTCTGATCGGGCTGGATGTGGCCAAGGCGCTGAGCTCGGTCCATCGCACAGGGCTGTTGCATCGCGACATTAAAGCAGAGAACGTGATGCGCGAAGAGGGCGGCAGAATTCTGCTCATGGACTTCGGTCTGAGCACGCTGCCGCAATTGCAGAATGAGCTTGCCGGGTCTCCTCGCTACATGGCGCCCGAGCTTTTTACCGGCGCTCCGGCTTCGGTGGCGAGCGACATTTATGCCGTGGGTCTCCTGCTGTTCTATCTCGTAGCGGGGCAGTTTCCGGCTGAACCTGCGGGGACCGGCAGCAAGGGGCATGAGGAGTTGAGCGGCGATGAGCCCACAGCGACCGCGACTCAACTGCCTGGCTCGAAGCGGGGAACGTCCGGCCTGCTTGCCATGGCCAGCCGGTCGCTGCTGGATTACCGTCCGGACCTTCCCGAGTCGTTCGCGCGGGTTGTCGATACGGCAATCCATGCGGACCCTGCAAAACGCTTCGCCAGCGCGGGAGCACTTTCAGCCGCACTTTCCGAGGTACTTGGCTCTCCGCTTGCCGGCGACGCCTCGGCCCCGGCGAAGCCAGCCAAAGCGAAGCGGCGGCCAGCTTGGCAAACCGTGGCGCTCGCGGCTGCGGTCGTGATCCTCGCTGCCGGAGCGTTTGCTTATTTGCGCTACAGGAGCGCATTGCCGGGAACGGCGCAGGGCCAGGCTGCTTCGGCGGGAGTGAATGACGAGTATTTGAAGGCAGATGGCATTTTGCTGCGGTATGACAAGCGCAAGAATGTGACGGATGCGATTGCACTGCTCAACGATGTGCTGAAGCAGGACCCGTCATTCGCGCTGGCGCAGGCTGGTTTGTGCCGTGCAGATTTCCTTCAGTATCGCGTGACGCGTACGGCGGGCCTGATGGGTGAGGCGCGTGCGGCCTGCAATCGGGCCAGCGCAATTGACCCGAACCTGGCTCCTCCTTACATCTCGCTGGCGCGCATCGATGCCATGGCTGGCAATACAGCACTGGCGACCACGGAGGTAGAGAAAGCCCTGCAATTGGATCCTCGCAGCGCCGAGGCCTACGGTGCGCAGTCGGAGGTTTTTGAAGCTGAAGGCCGCAGCGCCGACGCCATCGCGACCGTCCAGAAAGCCATCGACCTGGCGCCGGATGACTGGCGCTGGCAAGTGGCGCTGGGCAACTACTTCTACTCCGGTGGGAAACTTGAAGAGGCGGCGGAGCAATACCGCAAAGCGGTTGAACTCACCCCCGATAATGCGACAGCTCTGCTCGATCTGGGGCTGGCCTTTCTACAACTGGGCCGCTATGACGATGCACTGAGCAATTTGCAGAAGTCCGCGGATATTCAGCCCGGCTTCTTCGCCTACTCGTCGCTCTCGGAGGTTCTGACGGCACAGGGAAAGTTTTCCGATGCGGTGGAGATGAGCAAGAAGGCTCGCGATCTCAATCCGACCAATTATGTTGCATGGGGCAATCTGGCTTCGGCTTATCTTTGGAGCCCGGGCGGCCATGATCAAGCAATGGATGCATACCAGAAGGCGATCGAGTTGGGGGAGGTTGCCCGCAAAGAAACACCAGCGGATGCGCAGTTGCTCGAAAATCTTGGCGGTTATTACGCTGAAACTGGCCGACCAGACCGCAGTCTTCCTTTGTTGCGGCAGGCAATTGCTCTTGCGCCGAATAATCCCAGTGTTCTTTTCGGGGCGGGAGATGGATACGAAGTAATGCACCATCGGGATGAAGCCATTCACCTGATTGCGAGGTCTCTCGCGCTGGGCTACCATGCCGATCAACTTGAACGGAGCCCGGAGCTTGCGTCTCTTCGCGCTGACCCCAATTTCGAAGGTGCACTGAAGTCGGAACAGGCGAAACTTTCACTGGACACGGCGGGGAAAAGGCATTAGTTTTTGCAATATGTCTAATACAAACGTAGTTCTTCGCGATGAAATGGGTCTCCGCGTTCCAAGCGTCCCGAAAGTGACCATTGTCCCTTCGGATACCGTGACATTCACGGTTGAGGAGGGGGCGGACTCCGCACTTTACTTTTCGCCAGAGACCGCTTCGATCCTTTCGCCCACGCCCGCGCCACGGGTCGACCTGGCCTACGGTCAGAACGTTGCCTACACGTTTTTAACACCGGGAAGCAGCGCCTATGGGGTGATTACCCAGGCGCCCGGGGATTCAGCCCCGAATAAATACGACTTTGGCAAGCCATCCGACCCGCCGGTGCTGGTAATTCAACCTGGCCAAGGACCCATCTTTACAGGGCCGGATAACTCGCCCATCGGATGACAACTTTTCTGTACACCTCCCGTAGGCTTGTAGTCATCGATGACCATCAGATTTCCGGACGAATCCGCTGAAGTGGAAGGACTATCCTTCTTGGTCTGCATCGTCTCGAGCGGTCCTTCCGCGCAGGCTTGTCTGGGATGTTCGATTTAAGGTGAATGATGAGCGATCCCGAAGCTTTACTGACGTTCAATGGCATCAATGGTTCCACAGGCCGGTATGGCATTGAGCCGATGACGGCCGATGCGTTTTCGCGGGCCATTGAAGGCAAGCCGCCGGCTACAGCGGAGGAACTTGCGGATCTTGAGCGGCGCCGGCAGAATGACACGCTGGCGAACTACGCACCCAAAGAAGGCGTCGATCCAAAGAAGCTTTCGGAAACCGGCTGGGGCGTGGTGTTTGCATTTGGCGCGGACCCGGCAATCTACGAGGCGCTGTCTCCGTTGCTCAAGCTGCGCAAGCAGCAGGCCGGCGAGCTGTATCGCGAGTATCTTGGACCGGATGCGTACCGGCCGGGAGAGGATAAGAACGGCTTTCTCATGCGGCACGGCGCGGGACCGGGACCGGTGGATCCGACCAAGGTGCCCTATTACCTGCTTCTTGTCGGCGATCCCGATACGATACCCTTTCGCTTCCAGTATCAAGTTGACGTGCAGTACGCAGTGGGGCGCATCCACTTCGAGACAGTTGCCGAGTACGCTGCCTACGCGGAGTCAGTGGTGGCTGCGGAGAACTTCACGATGGCGCTGCCCAAGCGCGCGGCCGTTTTTGGCGTGGCGAATGCGGACGATGGCGCGACCCAGTTGAGCCACGCTGAGCTGGCCATCCCTCTGGCGGATTGGGCCGCAACCCAGGACGGCTGGACCGTTGAGAAGTACCTGAATGGCGATGCGACCAAGACCAGGCTGGCATCGTTGTTAAACGAGGCGCCGGCGTTTCTTTTTACCGCCAGCCATGGCATGTTGTACAACAACGGCGACCCGCGACAGATGGCCCAACAGGGCGCTTTGCTTTGCCAGGACTGGCCGGGTCCTTCGTATAAGGGTTCCATCCCCGACAGCTTCTTTTTTGCAGGCGACGATGTTGCAAGCGATGCCAAGATCCTGGGCACCATCGCCATGCATTTCGCCTGCTTTGGCGCGGGGACGCCGCAACTGAGCGACTTTTCGACATCTGGGCCGCCACCTGCCATCGCGCCGAAAAGCTTTCTCGGCCGGCTTCCGCAACGGCTCATCGCGCACCCGCGCGGCGGCGCGCTGGCGGTGATCGGCCACGTGGAACGCGCATGGGGATGTTCGTTCCACTGGGATAAAGCGGGCAGCCAGACCGAGGTCTTCAAGAGCACCATCAAGCGGCTGATGGAGGGCCACCCGGTTGGTTCGGCGCTGGAATACTTCAATGGCCGTTACGCGGAGCTGTCATCCGATTTGTCTACCACGCTTGAGAATGCAAAATACGGCGCCACGGTCGATCCATATTTGATCTCGGCGATGTGGACAGCTAACAACGATGCGCGCAGCTACTCGGTCATTGGCGATCCGGCTGTTCGCCTGATGATCGCTGACGATTCGCACCCGGTCCACCGGCCCGTTCTGGAGGTTCATTCCTTGCCCGTTACGCCCGATTCGGCTGCACCGCCCGCGCCACAGTCTTCAGCGGCTCCGCCCTCGCCACAATCTTCCGCGCCACCGCCTGCACCACAGTTTTCAGAAGCACCGTCCTCGTCACAGTCATTCGTGCCTTCGACGGCGAATCCAGCCCTCGTCGATTATGGCGTGATCGACTCAGTGCGCGGAGCAGCCGCGTCTTTGCAGGAGGCGGCGCAGAAGATCGGCGCATGGCTCGCTGACTCATTTCAAACCGTGACCAGCGTTCACGTCAGCACCTATGTCAGCGATAACATCACAGCTGTTCAATTGGTCAACGGCGTTTTAGCCGGCGCCGAGTTGCGCGCGGTGACCATTGCCAACCTCGACGGGAACACGGTGGTCTGCGTGCCTGAGCAAGATGGCAAGGTCGATGATGCGTTGTGGAAGATTCATTCCGATACCTTCGATAAAGCGCTGGCCAATCGCGTTGAAATGCTGAAGACAGCAGCATCGGCAATCGCCAGCCTGGTGCCGGGAGTGAAGTCGCTGTGACTGTGACCGATCCCCAACTGGCAACTGTATTGCAGTTGCGCAGCGAGATTGAAGGGATCGAACGAGAATCGCGCGATCCAGCCGCTACGCAACCGGAGGCCGCGCTGAGTTACTCGTTCGGGATACTCTCCAGCTTGTTTCCCTTTTCCAGCGCCGAACAGACGGTGGCGGAAATCGCAGCTTCGATTCGCACCACACTTGCCAAACTGGCTCCGGTTGCGATGATCGAGAATTCCAGCGATGGAATGACGGTGAAGAGCGTGATCAACTACACGGGCCGGGTCGCGTCTGTGTGGAGTAACTCATCATCTCCTACCGCTGCAACCGCACTCGCACACGCGCATCTCGCTTCACTCGAAAAAGCATACGCTCTGCGCGCAGCTTTTGCGGGAGCTATCGCCGCGGCGGGAAACACACTGGTGTCCATTTCGCTGATCGTGTCAAACCCGCTGACTGTGCTGCGCGCGCCGGTCTCAGCGAGGGCGCTCAAACAGGCATTGGATCGGTTGGCCGCGGCGATCGAAGCAACGGTCTGAATTTCGCAACTGGATGAGGAAATCGTTGCTGATTCACTCGCCGCCCGTATAGCGGACTTCCACCAGCGTGCAATCGTCCTGCGCCGGGTTGGGGGCGTGAAACTTCTCCACCTGATTGAGAATTTCTCCGATATCCAGATGATGGCGCGCGGCATCGCTCAACCCGTCATAGCCGAAAAGCTCTCCACCGCTGTTTTCCGCCTCGGTGATGCCGTCGGTAGCAAGCAGCAGGCGTTCCCCGGGCTTCAACCGGTCGAAGGTCGAGGAGTAAGTGGCCTCGGCGATCAGCCCAACAATCAGGTTGCCTGCTTCGAGAAGCCGGACTTTCGCGCCGGCAATTGAGAGGGGCAGAACGTGGCCGCAATTCAGATACTCGATGCGGCCGTCGGGAAAGAGCCGCAGCGCGATCATGGTGGCGTACTTGCCTACATTCCGGGTGTACAGGAACTGGTTGACCATGGACGCTATTTCAGGAAGGCTCTGCCGGGCTAGTAACTGGGCATGGAGGATGCCTTGCAGTGTTGCGGCGACAATTGCGGCCGAGACGCCTTTGCCGGAGACGTCGACAACGGTCACGCAAACGCAGTCGTCAAGCATGACAACGTCGTAGAAATCCCCTCCAATGGCCAGGCAGGGAAGGGTTTTGGCTTGAAGCTCAGCATAAGGAAGCGCGGGCAATGCAGCGGACATCAGGCTGCTGTGAATCCTAGCGGCGATGGAAAGTTCTTCGCGAGCCAAGCGGGCCTTGTTCTCCGCCTCGGCCAGCAGTACATTGTGCAGCAGCGCGGAGGCTTCCGTGGCAATGGTGTCCAGCAGTTGATGATCGACCTCAGTCAGTGAACCGGGCCGGACCTGGCTGTCGAGATAAAGCAGCCCGATCAGGTGGAAAGGTTCGCTGGGCGTGACGCGCTTGCGCAGCGGAATGCAGTAAATGCTGCGGATTTTGTTAGCCATCACACTGGACCATTCCGAGGTTCTCTGGTCGGAAAGAGTGTCGCTTACGGAAAACTTCATCTCGCTGTCAATGGCTTTCCGCATGGCACGGTGGGAAATGGTCGAATCTTCCCGCTCAATCTTTCCATCGGGTCCGAGTCCCTGCGCAAACCGCATTTCCCCGTCCTCGAACAGAAAGACAAATCCCCGCTCGACTCCGGTGAGTTGCAGAGTCAGTTGCAGAAGGACGCTGAGAATGTCTTCGATGGCTCCGCCCTCATTGAGCTGGCGGGCGGCGCGAAGCAGCCAATTCAATTGCTCGATCTCGCGCGCTTCCGGGTGAGTCCTGCCGGTAGGAAGCCGAAAGCCTTCCATGGAAGAGAGCAGGTCGCCGAACGCGCCGCGGCCCGTGCCGATCGAAGCCTGTCCGGTCTGTGGGTTGTGGAAGCGCAGTTTTGGGCCATGCAGAGAGCCCATTTGCAACACATCGCCAGGTGCCAGGACGGCCCGTTCGACGCGCACGCCGTTAAGGAAGGTGCCGTGGGTGCTCTTCTGATCCACAACGAAATAGGTGTCCCCATCCTTCTCAATCACTGCGTGGCGGCGAGAAACCGCCGGCTCGCGCAGCACGACATCCTGACCGGGAGAACGGCCAATCGACGTCGCAGCGCGATCGAGAACGATTGTGTGCTGTCCGTCGGAATCGGAATAGCTGAGAGCGCTGGCGGGCATGGGAAATGTCCTACTGCAATACATTAAACGAATTTGAGATCCAGAGACTCAAAAGTTGGTTGGGAATAAGGCCATTAGTGGGCGCAGAAACAGATGATGCAACACAAAGAGCGGTCATCCTGAGCAGAGTTTGGCGCGTTCTTGGCGGCGTAATCGGCCAAGTTTATTGATAGCGGAATGTACAGGCAAGTATGAGCCGGACCGGCGCGTACGATGCGCGATGCACGGGACAAGAAGTCGCAGTCGTGAGAGCATCTGCGGTGCGCACGCGACAGGCGGCGAACCGCAGTCGAGACCCGGTCTTACGTCAAAAGATTCTGCCGTTGATTCCACGGTTTCCGCTGGTGTTTCCATCTCTCGAGTTGGTCAAAAATGGGGGACAGGCCGTTGGGCTCTCCCTGCCTACCAATAGCGGATAGCGACGACCGTAGGATTGGTGGGGATGTCGTTGACTACCTTTGTCTGCAGCACGAATTCCATGTTCTTCGCCGGCCAGCCGTTGGGCGCGGATTTGAGTAGATCTTTGAGAGCCTGTGGGGAGGTAATGAACTCCGCGGCTGCCCGCGTGCCGAATTGGGTGAGGCCTGCAATCGCGATGAGGGGTTCGCCCGTTTTCGAATGAGGGAGGCGAGCAACCATTGCGTAATCAACCTGGACGTTCCCTTCCGACGAATTGACAGGGCGCCACTGACGGGTGGTATCCGATTGGTCCTTTATTGTAAGGCCGCTGCCGAATATGAATGGTAGGTCACCCGTCATTTGAAGAGTCCAGACATTGTTGAATGCTCCGATCAAGATGGCGGGGGACTGGCGCAGATCGCCAAATGCGACGTCCTGTCCTGAGCGCAGATCGAAATTACGATTGAATCTCGTCAGGAGAGAGGCCACATTGACGTTGGCTGATACGTCCCCAAGCGTCACGAAAGCATTCTTCATTTCGAGCAAATCGCCCGGCCCAAGTTTCTGGTCCGGAGTTAGCGGTACGAGGAATTCGTGTCCCCCGGTTTCCAGGTCGCTCAGGCGGTGGGTGGCTTGATATCTCTGAATCAGATCCGGGCTTGGCATATACACAGGGTTCGCCCCCGTGTAAATCAGAACGGGATTCGATGTCTCCAGCAGCGGAGACCAGAATTGGTGGAGAGGATCCTTCGGCAGAAGCGTATACGCCACTGCCCCGAGGAGCACCATGAGAGTGACTATTCCCAACAACCCCCACGCTCTTGAATTCAGGCTAATTGTTTTGGCGCTTCTCGGGCCACTGACTGAAATCGAAGGCTGAATTTGTGGAACAAAAGCTGTTTCCTGATCAGGAACTGGATAGAACTCGGGTATTCCTGATTCCTTAGTGTGTGACTTTGAGGAATCGGAAAACGAGGCATGGTAGGATCCTGGACTGATTTCAATCCGAATCGAACAGCCTTGGCCCTCGTCCACGTAGTACTGTGCGAGCCTCTTCCTGACCTCGGCAGCGCGCCCTCGGACGATAGGGTCTTCATTCGTGTCGTAGTCCGGAGGGCGGCCAAAGACCTCCGCACCGATTACGCGCTCCTTTAGAAGCTCAAGGTGGCCAGCTAAGGTCTGATCCACGATGTACTGCAGCAGCTGTTGCGACTGCTTGCTGGTACGAAATGGTGTGCTCTTGAGGATTTCCGCGAGAGCTTTTTGAATGTGTGTCGCGACCGCCTCTTGTGCGTGAGTTGCTCGTTCCTTGGAATCGATCATCTCAGCGGTGTTCCTCATCGGATACTCCAGAGTAATCGCTAACTTGCACAGTACTGTACTCCCCTGAGATTCGCCGTGGCAAGGGGAAATGAGCCGGAACGGTCTCGAACAGTACCGTACAGCACGTTGCCATCCTGTATATGGTGATCGTTCTCTTGTGCGTGTTCAGGCTTGCCTGACGAGTGTACTCCGGGATGTCAGTCGAATCAATGAGCCAGTGTGATGCGGAGACTTCGGCTCCTGCCCCAGCGGCGCCGAGGCCCAGTGCAAGCGGAATCAACAGGAAAGAATCTCAGGAGGCAAAATGACCAGGTTACGTTTCGTACATTTGGCAGTGTTGATGGCTGTCCTGGCTCTTGGACTGTCATTCTATCCGGCGCTCGACGCGCAGTCGAAAAGCACGACAGCCTCACTGTCGGGCACGGTGACAGACCCGTCCGGGGCCAGAGTCCCGAAGGCGATGGTAAAAATCACCAATCCAGAAAATGGAATCGTCCGAACTGGCGCCACGGGCCCGACGGGGGAGTTCTCCTTCGCCTTTCTGCCGGATGGAACCTATACCCTCGAGGCAAGCGCCCAGGGATTCAAGACAACTCGCCAAGCCGGGATCGTCCTCGCGGCGGGAGATTCGGTCGCAGAAAACGTGACTTTGACGATCGGCGCATCCGAGCAGGTCTCGATCAACGCGAGCGGGCCGCTGCTTCAAACGCAGGACGCGAACATCAGCACCGAGCTCACAACCAAGCAACTTGAGGAACTTCCGCTCAATTTCAGAAGTGTGCTTTCCTTTGTGACGCTGGATTCCGCCGTGAACACGCAGGGCGACCGGCAGTTGTTGGCGGCGGGCGGGAGTGAGGATACGGCCGACCAGGATTACTCCTTCCTGAATTTTGGAGGCGGCTACTTCGGGACCAACCTGTTCCTTCTGGAGGGCGGCTACGATGTGGCCCAAGGTTGGGGGGGAATCTTGTATGTGCCTGCCCCCGAGGACACGGACCAAGTCAAGGTAACGAGCTACTCGTTTTCAGCCCAATACGGATGGAGCACCGGCAATGCGATCAGCATCACCACCAAGGCCGGAACTCACGACTGGCATTTCGTAGCGGACGAATACATGCGCAACAACGATCTGGACTCCAACCTTTACTTCAACAAACTGGCAGGCGAGGCCAGGCCTCCGGACCATCGCAATCAGTTCGGAATCGCCGGCGGCGGGCCGTTGTATATCCCGGGGATCTATAAACAGCGTGACAAGACCTTCTTTTTCGCCAACTATGAGGGATTGCGGCTCAACAACTCTGGCGCCTATAGCGCAGAGGTGCCCACGACCGCCCAGCTGGGAGGCGACTTCTCGGCGGAACTCGGCACCACGAATTTGGGTAATGATTGCCTCGGCAGACCGGTCTATGCCAACGAGATCTACAATCCCTACTCGTTAAGTGCCTGCCCGAACGGAGGGCAGGTCCGCAACCCCTATCCGGGAAACATAATCCCCGCAGCCGGAAGCGGGCAACTCGGGGCAATCGACGCTCTGGCGAACAAATTTGCCACGGGTAACTACTGGCCGGCGCCGAAGAATCCAACCCCCTCCTACAACTTCAACACCACGGCGGCTGCAAAGACGACATCCAACGAGTGGGGAATTCGCATCGACCACAACTTCGACGGAAATAATCGCCTCTACGGGCAGTTCTCGAATAAGCACGAGGGAAAAGTTCAAACGTCGGCATTTTACGGAAACGATGTCGCGGGGCCCTATGTATTCGACCCGAACAACCGCATGTTTGGGGTTTTGGGCTATTCTCACGTTTTCACGCCGACGTTTGTCCTGACCAGCGACCTATTCTTCATACGCAATCCCGGAGGTAACGTTGTCCAGGGCTACCCGTTCAAACCTTCCTCGCTCGGACTGCCGGGCCAACTCGATTCGTGGTCGCCGCAGTTTCCGCAGGTTGAGTTTGGGAACACTTTTGCCGGGTCACACTATGCCCCCCTGGGAGCGACGCAAAACTCCGGCGAAGCCAGCTTCCCGCAAAATAACGGCAGCTTGACCGTAGACGTGAACAAAGCGTTCAAAACACAATCCCTTTCGGCGGGGTATATGGGCGTTTGGCAAACAGACGACGGCGGCAGGCTCACCCCGACAGTATTCCATTTCAGCAGTCAAATGACGGCGGGCCCCAACCCATCGAACTTGACGAGCAACACCGGAGACGCGCTCGCTTCCTTAATGGTGGGCGCAGGCAATCCCGGAGCCAATAATGCCGGCTCCACGGGTTATAACGCATATCCCGCGCCAACGTACTACATGCATGGGATGTACGTTCAGGACGATTGGAAAGCGAGTCGTAAGCTCACCTTGAACCTGGGCTTCCGCTATGAAGTCCAGATGCCGCCGACGGCACGACATAACGAGCAGGCGTATTTCGATTTTCACGCCCTCAATCCGATCAGCGTTACGACGGGGATTCCGGTTTATGGGGAAATCGTCTACAACAGCTCGGGGAACCGTTTTCTATATGAGAGGAATTGGGAGGACCTTGCGCCCCGCATTGGCTTCGCGTACAACGTCGCGCCGAAGCTGGTTTTGCGAGGCGGCTATGGCGTGTATTACGCGAGAAACTTCTATGGCGGCAACGGACCGGACCCCGGATATTCGACATCGTCCACATGGACTTCATCGCCCGACGGGATCACGGTGACTACGCCACTCGCACAGGCATTCCAATCGGGACTTGTGCCGGTTACCGGGAACGCGTTGGCAGGCCTGACCAATGTGGGTCAGAGTCCCAGCGCGCTGAATCCGCACCGTCCCGATCCTACGACCCAGCAGTTCAGTTTTGGATTCCAATACGCCTTCACTCCCAACGACGTGCTGGATGTCAACTACGTGGGGAGCCGCGGAAGGCACATTACCCTTGGCGGCATGAACTACGGCGAACTGAACCCAAGCTATCTTTCCATGGGCTCGGCGCTGAATACCCTAGTGACTGATCCGTTTGCCTCCGCATTGAAGTCCCTGGGACTCCCGGCCAATGCCTGCGACTCGAGTCCCGGCCAGATCCCTCAGGGGGATTTATTGGAGCCGTATCCGGAGTTCTGCGGCGGCGTCTCAGCCGAGGATGAGCCGGTCGGAATCAACAACTACAACGCATTGCAGGCAAGCTTCAAGCATCGTTTCGGCCAGGGCCTGATCTTCACGGCCTCGTACACCTACTCGAAGTTCCTCTCCGATGTGGCCGGCCCGGAAGAATGGGGTTCCATCAATGGCGACACCGGAGGCTCGGGTATCCGCAACTACTACGACCTGAAGTCGGAGTGGACGGTGGACGGCGACGACATTCCGCAGTCTCTCGCTCTGAACTATGTGTATGAACTTCCGGTTGGCCGGGGCAAGCGGTTCGGCGGCGGCATGAACGTGGTTGCGGATGAGTTTCTGGGCGGCTGGCAGGTGACGGGAATTACCACCGTCCAGAGCGGTTTCCCGATGTCGATCGGCCCCGTCGGAAACGCCGGGAGTGTATTTGGCGGGAGTCAGCATGCCAATTTGACGGGTGCCGGCTTTAGGACCGGCAGTTGCGGCTCGGGCAACAGCTCGATCCCTGTAGGAACGAAATACTGCTTCTTCAACCCAATGGCCTTTGCATCGACGCCTGATTTCACCTTCGGCAATGCTCCTCGCTACTTTTCCAATCTGAGGGCTCCGGGGTACGTCGACCAGGATCTGGGGATCCAAAAGTGGTTCAAGTTCGGGGAGAAGTTGCGCTTGCAGTTCGCTGTCCAGATGTTCAACGCTTTCAACCATGCCAATTTCGGCATACCCGACGCCAGCCTTGGGGACCAAACTACGACCATGGGCGAGAGCTCAAGCACCCAAGGAGCGAGGCAAATGCAGGGTGTGCTGAAGCTGACTTATTAAGAGCTTCCGATTATGCAGAGCACCGTCCTTGCTCTCTGCCTGACGATCGCGTTCGCAAATCCAAACGTGAACGCGATCGTCTTTGCGGAAGCGCCAGCGCAAACCATGCAATCCCTTCTGGCTGAGGCACGCGATGCTCAGTCCAGGAGGGACTTCAACGCCGCCGCGGAATCTTACCGCAAAGCCGTCGAACTCGATCCTTCCGTTCCGGAACTATGGACCAATCTCGGACTGATGTATCACGAGGCTGGGAAGCCGGTTGAAGCAATCCGAAGCTTCAAAGAGGCGATAAGGCTCAATGCCTCTCTGTTCGTGCCTCAATTGTTCCTGGGTATCGAATACCTTGAATCCAAGAAGCCCGAGGCTGCCATTCCGTTCCTTGAGAAGGCTGAAAAGCTGAATCCCAACGACCTGCAGGCCGCGCTCAACCTCGGAAAGGCATATGCATTGATGGATCGCTCCGATCATGCCGCCGCCGCCTACTCTCGGGCGACCCGGCTGGCGCCGAATGTCGGGAGTACCTGGCTCAGTCTTGGGATGGCGTATCTGCAGCAAGTGGAAAACGATGCGCGTCTCATGACTTCGACGTATTCCCATTCGCCGTACGTCAGCCTGCGGGCTGCCGAAACCCTTGCCGATGAGGGCAAGCTGGTTGAAGCTGAAGATGCGTACAAAGGTGCATTGGCTTCTCCTTCACCGGCACCATGTGCTCACGCTGAGTTGGGGATTACGCTGCTTCGCGAAAAAAAGACCGTTGAAGCGCGCGAGCAGTTCGAAACAGAGACTCGAACGGTATCTCATTGCGGATTAGCCTCACTTGGCATTGCTGTCGCGGAGGCTAGTGAAGGACATCCAGATGCGGCACTCAAAGCGCTTACTTCGATTGCGGCGGACGATCCAGGATTCATTCTGTCGGGTCTGTATCTCTTCCACGACGCCTTATCGGCCGACCAGGCAAGATCGTTGGCCGATCTGGCGCGAAAGCAGCAGAGCGCGGGAGATCTCTCAGTCGACCTTGGCTCCATCGTTGAACAAGCGCTTCTTTCCGGCCCGTCGCCCGCGACAGGAATCGATGAGGCTGGAACGTCTCAAACGAGGCGAGCACCACTGTCGACAGATGCCGAAATGCTTTATGCGGCAGGGAAATATGCCACCTGCGATCAACTCCTGAAGCCGGTGCTGGAAACGCTCGGCAGCGCTCAACAGCAACTCCTTGCTTCCTGCTCGTTTTATACGGGCGATTTCGCTACGACTTCCATGGTCGCCGAGCACCAGAAAGCAAATCCCGCGACTTTGGTGCGGGGGTTGTACTGGGAAACCAAGGCCGATCAAAAACTGGCGATTGCCGCGCTGATTCGCGCCGGCGAAATTGACGCAGACTCTCCGCGCATGCACGTTTTGCTCGGGGACATCTTCCGGCAAAAGCGGCGGTGGGACGATGCCGAAATGGAATACAGGAAAGCCGTTGCTCTCGATCCAAAAAGCCACGCCGCCCGGCTGAGTTTGGCGATTGTGCTGTTTTCCGAATTGAAGACCGACGAAGCACTCGATATCGACCGGAGCCTGTTGTCGGATGATCCTAGCGATCCTGAAGCAAATCTTCTGGCGGGCGAGATCCTTGTCCAGCGGAACCTCTATGCGGAGGCTGAGCCGTATCTGTCCAAGTGCCAGAATCTCAAACCGGAATTCGTGCCACGTTTACACGCCATGTTAGGACAAATATATGCAGCGACGGACCGGATTCCAGAGGCGATTTCAGAGTACAAGTCAGGACTGTTAACCGATGAAGATGGAAGCATTCACTTCCAGCTTGCCCGCCTTTATCTGAAGACCGGTGACAAGAACGCGGCCGAAGAGGCCTTCAGAGAGTCGAAACGCCTTAGGAGCCAATGGGACGATCGAGCGCGAGTTGCGCTCGAACAGATGCCTACGGATACCAGCCATCAGTAGCATTTCACACGGAGGCGGATCGAATGCCCCCATCAGCCGGCTATCGAGCAGTACCGCTACAAGTGGCGCGACACACTACCGAAGTTCAGCGTCATTTGGGAATCGAACTGATTCTGCGTTCGAACTTTTTAGATGAGGAGCCTTCTTTGATGTTGAATATCCGAAATCAAGCCCTTCAATTTCTCTCGATCTTCATCTTCATTGTTGGGCTTGTTGCTTCGGCTCTTTGCGCGAATGCCCAGGCTGTTTCGCGAATATCCAACGGAGCGATGGTTCACTCGAGAAAGGGAATTGTCCAGGTTGAAGTCTGCTCCGACCGGGTTGTACATATTCTTGCGAGTGCAAAGGTGATGACCGAAAAGATCGTCGTACCAACTGTGATCCGGCCATGCGCGGGCGCTGCGTTCACCTCCTCATCAGACGATGCGGGATTCCACATCCGGACAAGCAAGCTCAGGATCGACATAGACCGAGATACCGGATCAGTCCGCTTTTTGACGCCGGAAGGGGACGATATACTTGGCGAGAAATCCAGAGATTGGCAGACCACGGAACCTATCGAAGCTGGAGAATCTCCGAATGGAATCGAGCAGAGCTTCCAACTGCTCCCCGGCGAAGCTCTCTACGGACTGGGACAACATCAAGAAGGTTTCCTCAACCTGCGCGATATTCCAGTCCGGCTCCTGCAGGCAAACACCAACATCGCGATTCCGTTTCTCATTTCGACAAAGGGATACGGCTTGCTTTGGAACAATGCAGCGCTGACGGATTTCAATCCGACGACAGCAGAGATTCCTCTGGACCCTACAGGCGCGGGAACCTTCCAGACAGGGCAGGAAGGGGAATACGGATTCCTGCTTTGCGGCAACGACCGAAGTAAACTCCGGCTATCGGTTGATAACCAGCAAATCGTCGATATCAAGAACATGTGGGTTGCAGGGTCGGCTGGCGCCAAGATTCACCTAGCGGCGCATACAACCTACAAGATAATGGCGGAAACAGGAGGCGCCCCAAAAGTCTTGGTGCGTGCTCCTTCGGACACAATGGCCTTCCGTTCAGAAACGGGTGAAGGAATTGACTATTACTTCATCTATGGACCGGAACCGGCGAAGGTCATTGCTCAATACCGAGAGTTTACGGGCGCCGCTCCGCTGCTGCCACGCTGGGCATATGGTTTCTGGCAGTGCCGGGAACGATATTCCAGCCAGCAACAGATTCTCGATACGGCCGCAGAGTTCCGCAAGCGGAAGATCCCGGCGGATGTGCTGGTACAGGATTGGCAGTACTGGGGAAAGTATGGCTGGAATGCGATGCGTTTCGATGAACGCGATTATCCGGATCCCGCGGCGATGATGTCCTCGCTGCATCGGCAGGATTTCCATTTGATTATCTCGGTCTGGGCGAAGTTCGGAGTTGAGACAGCCGTGGATCGCGATTTGGAAAAGGCCCACCTCCTCCTCACCAGCGCGGCTGCCACCGGGGAGCCCGGCGAGATGAAAGAAACTGAGAATTGGGCGGATCTATTCAATCCCAACGCACAAAAGGCGTTTTGGTCGGAAATTGACCGCAATCTGTTTGCTTCCGGTGTGGATGGGTGGTGGCTCGATGCTTCGGAACCCGAAGGCGATCCGCTCAAAAACGATCGGACATTCTTAGGGCCGGGAAAGACCGTCCGAAACGCATTCCCGCTGTTTGAAACCTCAGCGGTGTATGACGGGCAAAAGGCAACGAATCCGGACAAGCGTGTCGTGATCCTGTCGCGCTCAGCATATACGGGGCAGCAACGGAACGGTTCCATCTCCTGGTCAGGCGATATCTCAGGCAGTTGGGAGGCATTTCGCAGGCAGATCCCGGCCGGGGTCAGTTTCGGCATGACCGGCTTCCCCTATTGGACAACAGACATCGGTGGTTTCTTCCGCCCAATGGACCAGTACACATCAGAGGATTACCACGAGCTGCTCATCCGCTGGTTCCAGTTCGGTGCGTTTTGCCCGATATTTCGCATTCACGGATTTCGATCCGAAACCGAGATGTGGAAGTTCGGCCCCGAGGTCGAGAAGATTCTGACGCGATACGACCAGCTTCGCTATCGGCTTCTTCCTTATATCTACTCTGCCGCATGGGGTGTTACAAGCCGCGGTGAAATCATCATGAAGGCGCTGCCATTCGCATATCCGAACGATCGGGCTGTGCGCGACGTCGGCGATCAGTATATGTTCGGCGATTCACTTCTGGTGAACCCTGTGACGGTGCGCAATGCAACTTCCCGCGATGTTGTCTTGCCTTCCGGCGATGACTGGGTTGATTTCTGGACCGGCCAAGTATATGCGGGAGGCCGCGCGATCCAGGCGGATGCGCCCCTCGATCGGATGCCAATCCTTGTCCGGCAAGGCAGTATTGTTCCCTTGGGTCCGGTAGTCCAGTCCGCAGCGGAACCCCAGGAGCCGCTCGATATTCGCATCTACGCCGGGAAAGATGCCGACTTTCAGCTGTACGAAGACGCCGGAGATGGCTATGCTTACGAGCACGGCGCGAGGACAGTGATTCACCTCCATTGGGATAACCGTCAGAATACGCTGGTGATTGGGGATCGATCGGGAACATTCCCTGGAATGAAACCAAAACGAATCTTCCGGATTATTCTGGTCAAACCCGGGCATGGAGTAGGAGACGGTTCGGATTCAGATGCCGATCGCACCGTAACATACCTGGGGCATCAGATGAGGGTCAGCCTGGGCAAGACAAGCTGACGAGCCATCCTGTTCCAAGAATTTCTACGCCGCGATCCCGGAACAAAGTCGGCGTTCTAAGCCGAGACCTGACGTGTTACGTCCATCAATCAGGTCTGAACGTTGAAGACGCCCGCTCAAAAGCTCCCGAGCATCAGCCGAAAACGCGCCTTTCCATTTTCGTCAAAGCTAAGCTCCAGCCCGGTGGCGCCCACCTGAGTTGGGAAGAGAACGCCGATCGAGGTGCTCTGATGAGTTTTCCAGCCGTAAGAGCCGAGATCGAACCTGCCTGCTTCGTACCAGAGCGCAACGCCAGGACGAGAGGCGAGATGAGGAATGGGGTGGGCGTGCAGAATCAACCCGGAGCCGGCGGTCACCAGGGTGTTCGCGTGGAACTCCTGATACCGGAATGCAGCCATGTTGGCTTGATCGCCGGCAACGAACTGATCGAAATAGTCGAGCTTCCGGCCGAAACTCGTGCCGGTGTGACTCAACCCAAATACCGTTACCTGCCGATTCAGAGGCCGAAATGTCGAAAACTCATTCTGAAACAAAGGATAGTCCCCGGTCTTGCGGAAGAGATATCCGGTCGACCCGTCGACGCGTGTTCCGTGCGAAGGCACTCCCCCGGAATCCTGATTGTCCAGAAGCCAGCGCACTTCCGGCTGGGTGAATCCGCCGCTGCGCGAAGGCACATCGTCAATGGTGACGGAACGGCTGTAGGAGTCGTATCCTGCCTCTGCGCCTAGCCGCAGCTGGGCAAAACGCCAGGTCCCGATTCCTGCGTAGAAGGCGCCGCCGACACGATCTCGTGTGTCGCTCTGCCGGCTCGGCCCTATGTAGCTATTGAAATGGGTTCTTCCAGCGAAGAACTGCGGAGCAATGAAGTACTGGCTGGCGCCAAAGGGCTTGTAGATTTCTGTCTCAATCGTGGGATCATAGCCGAGATTCACGGCGCCGAGAAAGCGGGCTTTGTAGGCATTCTGTGGAACTACCACTGTGGATAATTTGAGTCCAAAATGGCTTGGCTCACCCGCTGATACGGCATATTGTCCGGAGATGCGCGCCAGGACCTGATCGGTGGGGCGCTCCGCAAACTTCACCTTGTAGCCGGTTTGCCCTGCAGCGTCCTGATCCCACTCGTAAGCCGCCCCTGGGACTGCGGTGGCGGCTACCATTCCGGCGAGAGTCGTCTCCAGCTTCTGTTCTGAGATCGCCTGATCGCCAAGCTGCCTGCGAATTTCAGCCTTTGCATTTTTCTGGAATGCAGGATCGGGACTGGTGACTGCCAGAATCCTGCCGCTCTGTCCCGCGGGACGCATCCGCGCGTGACGCTGAGCCAGATATGCATCCCAATCCTGGGGCGAGAGTTCCAACGGAGCAAGTTCGGCGGCATGAGCCTCGGCTGCCCGGTATCCTGCCTCGATAATCTCTCTCCAGCGCGAATAATCGGTTACCGAAAAGCGCTTCGTATCGACAGAGATGACCAAATCCGCCTTTTGAAGGGAGCGCTCTGCATTTTTCGCAACAGCAAGCGCGATCGTCTGCTTCATCACATCGGAGAGTGTCTTGAATTGTTCAGGCCTTGGGTCGGGAGTCTCCAGGGCAATCGCGATCACGATGCCTGCGCCCATCTCCTTCACGGCATCGACGGGAATATTCTGGAGCACACCTCCATCCACCAGAGTCATATTGTCCAACTTGACCGGGGTAAAGACGCCAGGCAAAGCCATGGTGGCGCGCATCGCCACGGGCAAGGATCCCTTGGCGAGCACTACGGAGTTGCCGCTCACCAGATCGGTTGCGACGCATCGGAACGGCGTGGGGAGTTGGTCGAAATCCGAGATATTGGCATAGCCCATGGTCGAACGGCTAAGCAATAGTGACAAAGACTCGCCGGGATTTAGCCCGGAGGGAAGTGAGAACCTCTTTCCAAACCGCAACGCCAAGTCACCGAAGGTGCGGTGCCATTTCTGCTTGTCGACAATGGGTTGATCAGCAAATGGCGGGCTCGGATTGAGCAGAGCGTTCCAATCCGCGCTCTCAACGACAGCCCGGATTTGGGTTGAATCCATGCCGGCAGCATATAGACCGCCGATCAGGCCTCCCATGCTGGTGCCACCGATCTTATCGATGGGAATGTGGCGCTCTTCAAAATAGCGAATCACGCCGATGTGCGCCAGTCCGAGAGCGGCCCCGCCGCTCAGGGCAACCCCGATCGATGGCCTATCCGCATCGCGACGCTCCTGGGCTACGGCATCGGCTGGGGAAACAAGCCCGACCGCAATTCCGCAAGCCAGAATTCTATAAAACAGTCGCATGGTGGACCTTGTGCTCAAGCGAGCCTAGGAAAGGCTCGCTGCTACGTGCGGATTGAATCTGATCTGCCCGTCTTTGTCGCCGGGTTTTCTCCGAATCTCGAACGGAAATGTGGAGAGCTGCTGTTCCGAAAAGCCTGCTATACGTTCCCTCCCATTCTCGTCGGTGCCCTGTAAGAAGACGAACCCGGCTTCAGCCCGGTGGACAAATCGATCCACGGTAATTACTCCGATTGGTGTGTGAACGATGCAAAGCGTGTCATCCGGTTTGTGGATGAGAGAGCGGATATCTCGAACGATGTCCCAGAAATGTGAGTCCAAGGCTTCCTCTGGTTGGCCCTCATGGCAGTCTCAGATGCCGGGGCCAGTTTTAGTTACGCAAGCAATTTCGATGTCTTTTACCCTGCCCTACTTATTGGGCTCGGGCGGGTAGTTCTTGAAAAGCTTGGCGATCGCCTTTTGCAGGTTCTTGTAATTCTTGTCCGGGTCCTTCTTAAGGTCGATGGTTTTGGAGGCATCTCCGCGCCAGATCAACTGTTTTCCCGCCGGGTCATACAGGTCGACGACCAGCGTCCCGATGGGAATGGTCGAAGTCTGGCCCTGAATTGAGCCGTCCCACATGCCGCCGAGTCCTCTACCTCCCCAACCGAAGCCGGACAGATTGATTCCCACGTCCTGATGGATGGCAGCGTGGTAGGTCACCTGAAGGTCCGCGTTCTTTTCGACCTTGGTGAGTCCCTTTTGTGCGAGCTGTTCGTCTACTGCACGCTTGATCTCCTGGTCGATCAGCTGATCCTCTGAGCCGGTGCTGCGGACATCGGATGCGGCGCCCGGAAAGTTTGGCGCACCGCCCGGCAAGTTGGGCAGACCGGGAAGGTTTGGAGGAGCATTAGGAGGCTCGACGTTTGGCGTACTCTGGACCTCGACCCAGTGGTAGGTCTTGTAGGCTGAGAAGTTGGTGCTACGCGCATAGTTGTAGTGAACGTCCTGGCCGAAAGCGCAGGCGATCGTAAACAAGAGAGCCGGTAACAATGCGAGTTTCGTGTTAATTCTCATTGACTTCCCTTCTATTAGCTCTAAGTCTGTTTCGCAGTACCGCGTTAGTTTTGATACCCCGCGACTAGTACGCCTTGCCCGGTATGGGACACGGTTGCAGGTTCCAGATTTCGGCCGCGTATTCGGCGATGGTGCGGTCACTGGAGAATTTACCCGATCCCGCTACGTTCAAGATGGCTTTGCGTGCCCAGCCATTGGTGTCGGCATACAACGCCCGCAGCCGCTCGTCTGCCTCAAGATACGATTTGAGGTCTGCCAGATGCATGTAGTGGTCGCCTTGCGTCAGCAACACGTCGCGCAATGGGGCGAAAACGCCGGGTTCCTGGCGGCTGAAATGGTCGGAGGTTATCAAGTCCAGAGCCTCGCGGGTTTCGGGCTCGTTTTCGTAATGCCATTGAGGGCTATACCACGACCGGCTGGCCATCACCTGCTCTGCTGTGAGGCCGAAGAGGAAAAAGTTCTCCTCGCCCGCTTCCGCGGCCATCTCGATCGTCGCACCGTCGCGTGTGCCGATGGTCAACGCGCCGTTCATCATGAATTTCATGTTGCTGGTGCCGCTGGCTTCGTAGCCTGCCGTAGAAATCTGGTTCGACACATCGCTGGCGGGGATCAGGCGTTCTGCAAGCGAGACGCAGTACTCAGGCAGGAATACAACTTTGAGCTGCCCGCGTACTGTGGGGTCACTGTCGATGGTGACGGCCAGATTATTGATGAATTTGATAATCAGCTTGGCAAGCCGGTATGCAGGGGCAGCCTTGCCGGAAAAAAGAAATGTCCGCGGCGGCATGTTCAACCCAGGATCTTTCCGTAGCCGGTTGTAAAGCACCACGATCCTCAGAGCGTTCAGTAACTGACGTTTGTACTCGTGGATGCGCTTAACCTGGCAATCAAAGATCGTATCGGGATCGAGTACTTGGCCTGCCGACCAGCGGAACCAATCGCTGAATTGTCGTTTGGCATTTCGCTTGGCCTTGAGGAAGTCATCGCGGAAGCACTTGTCTTCCGTGAATTCTCTCAGCCTGCTAAGCTGGCTGAGGTCAGTGATCCAGTCGTCTCCGATCGCATCAGTGATCAGCCCGGAGAGCCCAGGGTTCGACAGGAGCAGCCAGCGCCGGGGAGTGACTCCGTTTGTCTTGTTGTTAAAACGTGCAGGAAAAATATCAGCCAGATCGCGCAGCGTTGTCTTGCGCAGCAAATCAGAGTGAATCGCAGCCACTCCATTGGTGCTGTGGGAACCGATGACGGCCAGATGGGCCATGCGAACTTTCTTGGCCGAGCCCTCTTCGATAACGCTCACGCGCTGAACGCAAGACTCATCGCCTGGAAAGCGCTTGCGAACATCGCTCAGGAAACGGCGATTGATTTCATAGATGATCTCAAGTTGCCGGGGCAGCATATTTTGAAACCATGCCACCGGCCATTTTTCGAGCGCTTCGGGCAACAGGGTATGATTCGTGTACGCCAGGGTGCTCTGCGTGATATGCCAGGCATAGTCCCATCCAAGATGCTCCTGGTCAACCAGGATTCGCATGAGCTCGGGGACAGAAAGAGCCGGGTGCGTGTCGTTCATCTGGATGGCCACCTTGTCAGCAAATAAGCTCCAGTCCGAGTTGACGCGTTTGAATCGACGCACCGCATCGGCAAGCGAGCAGGCGACAAGGAAGTATTCCTGCAGTAGGCGCAGGCCTTGACCCATGAATTGCGAATCATCGGGATAAAGAACCCGCGTCAGCGTTTCAGCCGAAAGGGTCTGAGTAAACGCCTCTACAAAATCGCCGTGAGAAAACTCTTCAAAATTGAAGTAGTCCGGTGCAGCCGCGGCCCAGAGACGGAGCGTGTTGATGGTAGATCCACCGTACCCGATGACGGGGCGGTCATATGGAATGCCGATTAAGGTCGATGGACGCCCGGGTATCGGGCGCAGACTTCCTTTGCTGAGTTCGAATGAGCAACCCAAACTGACTTCCACCTTCTCGTTCGGGTGAGCAACTTCCCACGGATCGGGAGAGCGGAGCCAGTTGTCCGGTAATTCCTGTTGCCATCCGTTCTGGATGGATTGGCGGAAGATCCCATACTCAAATCGCAGCCCATAACCCATGGCGGGGAGCTGCATGGATGCGGCAGATTCAATGAAGCAGGCTGCCAGACGGCCGAGCCCGCCGTTTCCCAGGCCCGCATCGGGCTCCTGCTCCAGGATCTCATCGAGGCTGAGCTTCTTGTCCTCAAGTACCTGCTTTGCGAGCGGACTGAGCAAAAGATTAGTAATATTGTTCTCCAGGGAGCGGCCAATGAGAAACTCCATGGAGAGATAATAGAGCCGCTTGGAGTTTTGTTGTTGGTAGGTCTCCTCGGTCAAGAGCCATCGCTGCGACAGAATGTCGCGCACAGACCGGGCCAGAGCTTCGAACCGGTCGCGCAGGGTGGCTGCGGCCGGGTCGAGACCGCTGTCAAAGAGCAAGTGCCGCTCATAGAGTGCATCACTCTTTCCCGCGAATTGCACCGGTCCGCATCCGTATTGAGTCTTAAGGAGATTGGCAGCATCGGTCAGTGTCTGCCCCTTTGCTGTCACGTTAGTCGCCATGTTCTTGTCCTCCAACGACCCCGCAGGGAATGTCAACGGAGTCTTCAAATTCAAACGAATTAACTGCTGCGATTGGCACAACTCGAGATTCACGGACAGCGCGATGCCGCTGAACCAGCCTGTGGGCGATGTAAATGGAGATTCCAACCAACGCAAGACTTGCCAGAAGCGTTCCCACTCGCGACACATAGGCAGCCGCGCGGTCCAGGTCATGGCTGAAGGCATAGCCGAGTCCGCCATAAACGCATGTGTAGAGGCCGGCTCCAACCGCATCAAATGCCAGGAAGCGGATTCGGCTGGTGCGCGATGTCCCTGCGAGAGGCGGCGCTACGGCGTCCATCCCGGGGACGAACTTGGCCACCAGCAAAAGGGGCAGCCCATACCGGGCAAAGATCCTCTTTGCGCTGCGATCGTGGAAGTCAGGGTCGCGCGTGAATCGATGCATGAAGTGCAGCACCTTGTCACCGCCACGACGGCCTACCTCGTACCAAATCCAGTCAGCCAATACACAGGCTGAAATGGTGAGACCGATCACCGGACAGACGCCCAACTTGCCAGCCGCGGCGAGCGCTCCGGCCGATACCAGGAACAGAGGACCCGGCAAGGGGAACCCTATCTGGCGCGCAAAGATCGCAGCAAACAGGATGGAATAGCCGTGCTTTAGAACGAATTGAAAAATGGCATTCACTGGCGGCCTTCCGTGCGAAGAAACTCGGCCTGGACGACGGCCTGCTGCTGCTTCGTGGTATTGACGAGGGGTTGGTAAGCTTACTGTTCCCACCCTCCGCCAAGGTTCCGGTAGATATCGACCAGGCTCAGAAGCTCGTTCGCCTGGGCCTGGGCCAAGCCGAGATCAGCGTCAAATGCGTTCGTTTCGTTGGTCAACACCTCCAGGTAGTTTGTCGCACCGCCTCGATATCTCACCTCCGAGAGCTGCGCCGCATCCTGAGCCGAAATCACCAGGTCTTGCTGGCGCTCCCGGAACTCACGGTTCTTTTGATATGCAACCAGCGAGTCAGAAACTTCGCGGAACGCCTGCTGAATCGTCTGCTGATACGTCAGCACCATTTCCTGTTTGTGCTGCTCGGTTAAATGCACGTTTGAAGTGATCCTGCCGCCGGCAAAGATTGGTTGCGAGACCGATGCGCCGAAGTTCCACATCCCGGCCGGCCCGGTGAACAGGCTGGTCAGCGACGAGCTTTGAAATCCGCTGGTCGCGGTCAATGTGATATCCGGGAAGTAAGCCGCCTTGGCGACTCCGATTACAGCGTTGGCCTCTATCAACTGGGCTTCCGCCGCGCGAATATCGGGCCGCCGCTCCAACAGATTGGATGGAATGCCTGCCGGAACCTCTGGCAAGTGCGGCTGCTCAGTCAGCTTCAAGCCGCGTGCAATCGGACCGGGATTGTTTCCCAGCAGCGTGCTGATCAGGTTTTCCTGTTGCTGGATACGACGCTCCAGGTCAGGGATGGTTTCGGCTGCAACCGCGACCAACTGTTCCGCCTGGCGAACATCGAGCTCGGTGCCGGAGCCGCCGTCCGCCAGCGTCTTGGTAAGCTGCAGAGACTCCTGCCGCGAAGTCAGGGTCCGTTTTGCGATCTCAAGCTGAAGGTCGTCTGCGCGCAGCTCGAAGTACGAGGCGGCGACATTACTCACCAGCGTACTCATGACTTGCCGGCGCGCCCATTCTGAAGCCAGCAGGTTGGCGCGCGCGGCTTCCGTGGCGCGTCGATACTTGCCCCAGAAGTCGAGATCCCACACCAAAGAGGCATTCACCGAATTGCTGCTGGTTTCGTACTCGGGCGGCAGGTTCTTTTGTCTCGGACTGCGTTCGTCGGCGCCTGAGGCCCCGGCATAAACCGACGGCAACTGCGCACCGTGAGCGACGCCTACGATCGATTGCGCTTCCAGGATTCTGGTCGCCGCGATCCGGACATCGTAGTTTTGCTTCAGAGCGGTCCGAATCAGGTCCTGCAACTGCGGATCCTGAAACACCTCCCACCACTTCTGATCTCCGAACGATTGCTCGGCGGACTGCTGCGTTTTCTGTTGCGAATCGCCGGCAGGCTGCGAACCTTGCTGCGCAGACTGTTGCGCCGGTTGCGGAGCATTCTGCTGCGGTTGCGTGGGCTGCAAGGGCGGAGCGCCGCGGTAGCCGCCTGGGACGTCAACCTGCGGCCGCTGGTAATTGGGCCCCAGCTTGCATCCCGCCACAAAGACGGTCAGAATGAAGAGAACAATTGCTTTTTTCATGTTAGTCGGCCTCCGCTGGAGCCGGATTGGCGGCAGCTGTCGATGTGTGGGCCTGGCGGTTTGCGACACTCGACAAACGCTCCACCAGTACAAACAGCGCCGGGATGATGAAGATGGCGATCACGGTGGAAGCCAACATTCCGCCGATCACGGTCGTTCCCATGATTTGTCGGCCCACGGAACCGGCGCCCGTCGCAACCCACAACGGCACGCAGCCGAGGATGAATGCGAAAGACGTCATCAGGATTGGCCGTAGCCGCAGCTTGGCTCCTTCCAGCGCCGCATCGACCAGCGGTTTGCCGCTTTCGTACTCGGACTTCGCGAATTCCACAATCAGGATGGCGTTCTTAGCTGCCAGGCCGATCAGCATCACGAGTCCGATCTGCGAGTAGACGTCGTTTTCGATCTGAACCATGAAGGACGGGAAGATCATGCCGAGGATGGTGCGTCGCAGCCAGAGCGTGCCGAAAGCACCGAACACAGCCACCGGTGTGCTCAACAATACGCCGAAGGGCAGAGACCAGCTCTCGTAGAGGGCCGCAAGAATCAGGAAGACGAAGACCAGCGACATGGCGAAGATGATCCATGTGGGAATACCCTCGCGTGCCTTTTGTTCCTGTCGGGACATACCCATGTAATCGAATCCCATCCCATTGGGCATGGTTTGTTTGAAGACTTCCTCCAGGGCAGCAGTCGCCTGGTCCGAGCTATAGCCTGGCGCCGCACTGCCGATGATCTGCGCCGACGAGTACTCGTTGTAGCGCATCTTGAATTCCGGACCGTACCGCGACTCGAAATGGGTCAGCGCGGAAAGCGGCACCATCTCGCCGCGCATATTGCGCACATAGTACTGGCCTACGTCATCCAAGCTGGCGCGATAGGGCGCTTCCGCCTGTACGTAGACCTGCCACGCACGGCCGAAGTCGTTGAAGTAATTGACAAATGTTCCGCCCATGAAAGCCTGGAGGGTGGCATAGACGTCGCTGATGTTGACGCCCTGCTTCAGCACCTTTTCCTTGTCCACGGCCAGGAACTTCTGTGGCGTGCTGGGAATGTAAGTGGTGGCCACCATGCCGATTTCCGGGCGTTTTCGAGCCGCCTCGAGAAACTTGCTGAGGTTATTCACCAGGAATGCGGGATCGCTTCCGGTGCGGTCTTCGAGCACGAACTGAAACCCGCCCGAAGTGCCGACGCCCGAGATCGGCGGCGGCGAGAAAGCACACGTGGTTCCTTGCGGAAGAGTAATCAGCTTCAGGTTCAACTTCGCCTTGATCACCTGGAACTGCTCATCGATCTTCTTTCGGTCTTCCCATGGATCGAGGGTTACATAGAAGAACGCGTTGTAGGTGTTGCGGGTGAGGCTGAGGAGGCTGAATCCCACCGCGGTGGTGGCATACCTGACACCGGGAGTATTCTTCAGGACATCTTCGACGACCCGGGTTGCTTCGGCCGTGCTCTGTATCGAGGTGGCTTCAGGCAACTGCATTTGAATGTACATATAGCCCTGGTCTTCGTCGGGCAGGAAGCTTGTCGGAACTGCCTTCATGAGGAAGACACTAGCAACAGCAAACCCCGCGAGAGCTACCACCGCGAAGAGACTCTTACGAATGAGTCCGCCCGACACGCGGATATAGAACTTCGTGCCAGCTTCAAACCTACGATTGAACCATGCGAAGAATTTCGCGACGGGTCCGTGGGCCTCTTTCTTCTGCCGTAGCAATAGCCCTCCCAGCGCGGGACTCAACGTCAACGCGTTGAAGGCGGATACGATCACGGAAATGGCGATGGTGATCGCAAATTGCTGGTAAAGACGGCCGGTGATGCCCGGAATGAACACCGTGGGCACGAACACGGCCGAGAGGACTAGAGCGATGCCCACCACCGGGCCGGTCAGTTCTTCCATCGCCTTGCGCGCCGCATCTTTCGGAGTCAACCCCTCTTCGATGTGCCGCTGGATTCCTTCAACCACCACAATCGCGTCGTCCACCACCAAACCAATGGCGAGTACCAAGCCAAACAGGGAAAGGGTGTTAATCGAAAAGCCAAAGATGGGGAAGACCAAAAACGTGCCCACCAGCGAGACAGGCACCGCCAGCATGGGAATGATGGTGGCGCGCCAGTCTTGCAGGAAGACGAAGACAACCAGGATCACAAGGACGAAGGCGATTCCCAGCGTGATGACAATCTCATGCATGCCTGCCGTGACTGCATCCGTCGTATCCAGCGCTATGACGTAGTCCACGTCCGACGGAAAAGTCTCCTTCATTTTGGCCATGAGCTTGCGGACGGCCTTTGAGGCCTCGACCGCATTGGTGCCCGGTAATTGATAAATGCCAATACCTGCAGCTTCCTTGCCGTTGAGGCGCGTGGCGATGTTGTAATCCTGCGAACCCATTGCGACCCGGGCAACGTCTCTCACCCGCACCACGCCGCCGTCAGGATTTTCGCGGACCACAATGTTGCCGAATTCTTCCGGCGTTTTCAATCGCCCCTGAGCGAGAACGGCGTATGAGAACCTCTGGCCCGGGAGGCTGGGTTCGCCGCCCAGTTTCCCGCCGGGGTTCGCCGTATTCTGGGTTTGCACGGCATTCACGACTTCATTGACCGTCACGCCCAGCTTTGCCATCTGATCGGGTTTGACCCAGATGCGCATCGCGTACTGCCCGGCATAGATATCGGTCAAACCTACGCCGTAAGAGCGCTGAAGCGGGTCTTTCAGATTGATGTAGGCATAGTTGGCCAGCCACTGGAAATCGTGTGTGCCCTTGGGCGAGGTCAGGACGATGATCATCATCGGAGACGTCAAAGACTTCTTCACGTCGATCCCGACCTGGTTGACCACATCCGGAAGCTGCCCGTTCGCCAGTTGCTGGCGCGACTGGGTGAGCAGCAGGTCCGTGTTGGGGTCGGTCCCCAAATCGAAATCGACCATGAGTACCGAACTCGAGTCGCCGGTCGAGTTCAGCGAATACATGTAGTCCATTTTGTCCACGCCGTTGACCTGCTGCTCAACCGGCGT
>JBKQNU010000100.1:0-5281 GCA_052145815.1 Occallatibacter sp. | reverse complement strand
TTCCTTGACTTGATCGTCGGGTTGCTAGAATCGGATGTCGGACGCCGGCAATTCGTCATCTCCACCTGCGACGAGAAATTCTTGCAGCTTGCGCGACAGAAGTTCCGCCATCTAGGCGGGCGTGCAAAGTTCTACCGCTTCTCGGCAATCAGCGCAGACGGGCCCGTCGTGAACGAAATTGACATGCCATAACGCCGTGCGGAGTTTCTTTCGTTCCCGACCAAATCCGGGTACAATAAGGGGACGGTAAGAGATGACATACGGCACCCTGTCGTACCAAACGATGTCCGCCGACACCGTTTAATATCAACTAGTTACATGTTGTCGCTGCCCTGTCACGGCAGAGGTCGCGAGTTCGAGTCTCGTCGTCCCCGCCATTCCCTTCAGCAGTTGACCATCAGTTGCTGAAAAGGCATGGTACACAAGAAGGTGCACACTAAGCGGTACCTCCCGCGTGGTGGCGCGTATGCCCATTCCCTCCTGTCGCAACTTGTTGATATAGGAGACGAGAATGACGGCGGTCTCCACAGAAACCCCAAGCAACGCCAGCAGAGCCGGAACTAATGACGCGTGCTCGCATTTGGGGAGCCTCCCCGACTCACCAAACAGGCCCATCACACCTGAAGATTCTGAAGATAGGGGACGCTGGCTTTCATCATTTCCAGGTTCATTTCGACGAAGTAATTCTTTATGCCGCCCGTCTTCGCCGAGCTAAAGATCTTCTTCCAATCCAAGGAGTCCTGTCCCACCGGCATCACTTTCCTTGCTTCGACCGACCAGCCTTGTACGTGCATGGAAATGAAGCGCCCAGGGTATTTCGTGAAATACTCAGCGGCGTCGTAGCCCCGGCCGATGGTGGAGACCTGGAACTGGAACTTCACCAGCTTCGGATCGAGAAGCTCCAATAACACGTCATAGGTCCGCTTTCCGTCCACCATCGAGAGCTCAAAGTCTTCATTGTGAAGTCCTTGCTGGATGCCAGCCTTGGCCGATTTCTCGCCCATTTTGTTGTATTCCTCGGCCGCTCGCTTCACGTCGTCCAGCGCCGGTTTCTCGGGCCCGTCGAGGCTCGGGACTATCATCTGGGTCAAGCCAACGTCTGTCGCCCAGGCGATGGCGCGCTCCTGATCCTTCCGAAGTTCCTCAATGCCGAAGTGAGAACTCACGCAACTAAGGCCGGCATCGTCCAGAATCTTTCTGAGTTCCGCTCCCTTGTACCTGCAGAGGCCTGCGAAGCCGTCATCGGCGTAACCTACCGGCGAGCACAGCTCAATCGCCTGAAACCCGGCCGTGGCCAGCTGTTTGATCGTGCCGGGAAAGTCCTGGGCGATCATTTTCCTGACCGGCCAGGTCTGGCATCCAATGGGCAGGCCAAGCGGATTACCGCGAAGCTCCAGCGCTCCGGTGGAAAGAAAGCCAGCAGCGGCGGCGCACGTTGCCGCATCTTTAAGAAAATCCCTTCGCGAAATCACAGACATTGACGCCTCCTCCGTCGCTAGGCGAACAGTCTCATCGCCCCTAATAGCGGGCGAACGCATTATAGACCCGTCCCCTCTCGTATCGTTGTGTCAGGCGAAGTGGGTATGGCTGAACTTGAGCCGCCTGTTCGCTAGAGTTCCCATCCGCTTCGCCGTTCCGGCCGGACGTACTTCTGCCCGGCATCGGAGTTAACGCTCAGGTTGGCACGGTCCCAATTGAGTTTCTGCCCCACGCGAGTCGCGACATTGCCCAGGAGCAAGGTCTCGGTGACGAGGCCCGAAAATTCGAAATTCCCGCCGGGCTTCACCTTGCCTCCCTTGCAGGCGTCGAGCCATTCCCGTTCGTTGCCTGGCGACCTGGGCAGCGTCTGGGGCGGCTGTTTGTAGGCGTCCATCTTTGTCTGGGGAATAAGCTTTGGAGAGCCTCCATTGAATGCGCAGAGAATTTTGCCGCGGTCTCCGACGAACAGGAGCCCTTCATCGCCTTCTTCGCCTTCGCCCTTTAGCGGACGGTTATCTTCAAGTTCTTCCGGCCGCGCCGGCTTCAGGCCTCCGTCATACCAGGTGAATTTCACCGGCGGCATGTCGCCGCGGGCGGCGAAGTTGTAGCGGACGATCGAGGCGACTGGGTAGGTCTCATCGTAACGGTCGGTCGAACTCGCTTCCACACTCGCCGGCGCTTCCAACTTCAAAACGCGAAAAATCGTGTCGAAACTGTAAGAACCCATATCGCCCAGCGCGCCACAACCGAAGTCGCTCCACCCGCGCCAGACAAAGGGCAGGTAAGCGTGGTTGAAAGGCCGTGCCGGCGCCGGACCGAGCCAGAGGTCCCAATCCAGACCCTCGGGCACCGCTTCGACTTCCTTTGGACGATCGATTCCTTGCGCCCAGAAGGGACGGCTCGACCAGTTCATGACCTCCCGCACCGGCCCGATGGCGCCGTCCCAAATCCATTCGCATAGCAAGCGAGTGGATTCGGATGCCTGGTTGGCAACTGCGATCTGAGTGGCCACGCCCGTTTCGCGAGCGATTTCGGCGATGCGCCGCGCCTCATAGATGGTGTGCGTCAGAGGCTTCTGGCAAAAGACATGTTTGCGCTTCTTCATCGCCGCAGCGGATACAGCCGCATGAAGGTTGTCGGTGGTACACACCACAACCGCGTCGAGGTCCTTCTGCTTCTCCAGCAACTCGCGGAAATCGCTGTAGGCCGCACAGCCGCGATATTGGCCGGAGCGCTGCTCGGTGGCGTAATAGCCGTCCACGATTTTCTGGCAAGGTTCGCGGCCGGCAACGCCGCTGGTGACGCCGAGGGAATGCGTCAACTGAATCGGTTGGTCGGGGCTGAGCCAATCCCAGCCGCTGTCCGCTCCCAGCAATTTGCGGACGGAATTGCAGAACTCATGGGTGTCCCATTGCGGATGGTTTGCGCTGGCTTTATTGGGATCGCAGACAGCCACACCTTGCACGTCGGGCTCCCGCAAAAAACGAAGCATGACGCGTAAACCCTGCGCACCGACGCCGATGAAAGCAATATTGACCTTGTCGCTGGGCGCAACATAGCCCGGGCCGCCCAACACCCGGCGGGGAACGATCGAAACACCAATCGCCGCTGCCGCGGTTTGCCCTAAGAACTTACGTCGCGAAACCGAGCCCTCTAAAAAGCTGCGAGACCGAAACTGATTCTTCACTGTCGCCTCCCCAGCCGCAACTCACAGAAGCCAAGTCTCCCTCGGCTGCTGTCCGCATGTTGCAGTGATTTGCCGCGGCTCTGATTCAACCTGGATACTGTAAACGAACCGGAGGTCTGCGTGTGCAAAATTTGAGAGTTACATAGCCGATTCTCTCGCAGCTCTTCCATGCCGGGGAAACGATGCCGCTCGGCGCAGACTTCTCGGCAGCGGAGGGTCGCGCAGTGCTCGAGTCCAATCCCATCAGCCCTGGAGCAAGGCGGCTGTGAGGTGCGCCGGGGTCATGGGCAGTTGCCGGAGGCGCGCGCCGGTGGCGTCAAAAATGGCGATGGCTACAACCGCTCCCTCAATCGAGCCGTCTTCGCGGACCAGCATTCGCGAGCTCTCATAGCCGGGGATAGAGCCGTTCGTGTAAACAATTGTAGCCAGAGCCCCCCGCTGCCCCGCCCGACGCATCCTTACAATTTCTTCAAATAGATCCACCTGCCGCCTCTTTCTGTTCGCAATGTTAACCCGTCCCGCTCTCTCGAGGTATAGGAAAATCAAAATTTCGTGTTCACCGGGAACGAGGCACGGTGGCGGGTCAAGTGGGTGTCGTCAGGAAGAGTATTACGATTCGCCCGCCGTGAGGGAGCGAATGAATCGTTCTAAAATATGTTCAGGAGACGCCGCATGAGCGAGACAGTCAGGCTACAGGCAAGCGATGGTCACGAACTCGACGCATACGTGTCGCAGCCAAGCGGCGAAGCCGTTGCTGGGCTGGTGGTCATTCAGGAGGCGTTTGGGGTTAATCGTCACATTCGCTCGGTGGTTGACGGCTATTCCCGGGACGGCTTTCTCGCCGTTGCCCCAGCGCTCTTTGATCGGATTCAGCGGAACGTAGAACTGGGCTATGACGCCGCAGACTTACAGAAAGGGATCGCAATGGCGAGGCAGAGCAATCCCGCAGACGCTGTAAAGGATGTCGCGGCTGCCTTGGAGCACTTGCGGAAACGGGCGAAGAAGTGCGGGGTTATCGGGTACTGTTTTGGCGGAACCATGGCTTGGCTCGCCGCCACGCGCTTAGGCACCGATGCTGCCGTGGGCTATTACGGCGGGCGCATCGAGCAGTTTGCTCAGGAGAATCCCATCTGCCCCGTGATGCTGCATTTTGGATCGCTGGACAAGCATATCCCGAGGGAAGGCATAGACCGGGTTCAGGCGGCTCATCCTGAGGTGAAGATTTTCTGGTACGAAGCGGACCACGGGTTCAACTGCAATGATCGGGCGAGCTACAATGCCTCGGCTGCGAAACAGGCGCGGGATCGGTCGCTGGAATTCCTGAAAAAGCATCTGGGCAAATGAACGCTGCTCCAGGGTGTTCGAATCGGATGGAGCATTGGGTTCACGGCATCCCTCAGGAGGCAGAGCGCCTTGCTGTCAACGCTGTACGAAGCAGAACTTGCCAGCGACGCTACCAGTCGCGCCACCTCATCGTCGCGCAGCAATCCGATGGCTCTGCGTCACACAATCGAGCAGATGTGTGGAGATTGCTAGCCCCGTTACTGGACCGCCAAAAGCAGATTGATTAGTCGTTCGGCACAAAGATGCACGAGCTAGCCCTTCTTCTGCTGCGCCTTCACGTTCGCCCACCTCGCCCGCTGGGCCGCCGCGATTCTCTCTCTGCCTGCCGCTGACATCTTGCGCTTGGGCTTCGCCGTGCCCGCCTTGACATTCGCGGCTCTCTTTGCCCATCGCGCTTTCTGCGCGAGGCTCATCCGCTTGCGAGCCGAGGCAGACACGTTACGCCGTGGTGAATTTGCCTGCAATTGCGCCCTTGTCTGTTTCACTCCTGTGCCTTCGAGCAAGCGCAGCACCTGAGTCAACTTTGAAATCTCTTCCTTGACCTGTTGGGTGATGGACTCCATACTCATGCTTTTCCTCATTCGCCAGATGCGAACGGACAACATAGCACACAACGAAAATCATCACAATTTCTTTGTGATCGCTTGTCGTTAGCACATGATATGTCCGGTTGAGATAGCAAGTGATCTGTCCGCTTTGCAGGCGGCGAGGGTAGGAGACCATGGAAGGCATGTTCTCTTACACGCAGGCCGCGATGGAGCGGACGATGAA
>JBKQNU010000099.1:0-29389 GCA_052145815.1 Occallatibacter sp. | reverse complement strand
GCTCCCAGGCCTTGCGACAGCCGCAGCCGCTCGCGCAACTGGCGGGTGGCGGTGTCGGTCAGGTGGCTCTGCGCGGCGCGGTCGAGCACGGTCGAAAGCTCATCCACGGCGAAGGGCTTGGTGAGGTGTCGGAGGCGCCGCAGCGCATGGCTTCGACGGCCGCATTCACCGACCCTGACGAGGTCATGGCGATGACGGATGTATCGGGATAAAGCAGCTTGACCTCGGAGACCATCTCCAAGCCGTGATTGGTTCCCGCGGGCAGGTTGACCAGCAGAATGTCGGCGGCACGGCCGCGCAGCAGGGCCCGGGCATGACCCAGGTCGCCGGTGCTTTCGACTGCATAACCCAGGCTTGCGGCAATCTCGGCGCAGGCCGAGCGCATGGCCTGATCGGCGTCCACCACCAGCAGGTGCAGCCGCACGGGCGGTTCCGCAAGTTGAGGGATGAACTCCATTGTTCTCCCGTTTTCGACTGTCTTGAGCATTGTATTCGCCTCGCGGTGGATTCGTTGAAGGTTAGATTTCGATGGGCCTGTTACGCGGGCCCTTTTTGCGTGGTCCGGATACGCTGGCCCGTTGGGGCGGTTCCGGAGCGCCGGGGTCAACATGTGCGGACGGGCAATTCGATGGCGAGTCGCGCTCCGGTGGGACGGCGAGGAGCCGGGGCGCGGTTGGCTGCGTCGATCCGTCCGCCCGCCCTTTCGATGATGGACCGGGTGATGGACAATCCCAGTCCACGGTGGGAGGCCGGCCAGCCCGCGCCGCCGGAAGCGTTGGATTGAGTGCTGAATCCGGCTACGAAGATGCTGTGCAAGGCCGAAGCAGGAATGCCCGGCCCGCTGTCTTCAATGGTCAGCGAAAGACTCCGGGAAGCTCCCGGCGAAGGTGGCTGTTCGCTCAGGCCCAACTGGATCTCACCCCCGGCAGGCATGGCCTGCGCGGCATTCTTCACCAGGTTCACCAGCACCCTGGTCAGATCCTCTCCGCTGAGCCAAACCGGCAGTGCGCCCGCTTCGGTGGCCACCGTCAACGCGATCGAGGGTCCGGCCAGAGCCGCGAGCAGGTTCCGGTTGGCCAGCAACTCGATCGCCAGGTCGTCGATCAGAACCGGTGGCATAAGGTCCCAGCGGCGGGCAAGCTTGGACCGTTGTCCGGTCTCGGCCGGTAACGGCCGCAGCCCCGGAATGGCCAGGCCGGGCAGCGATGAGGATACCTGCGGATCGAGGCTGGTATCGAGAGCCACCAGCTTATCAACAAGGCGGCGGCTGGCCGCAGCTACCAGGCGCAACTCGCTCCCATAGTGGCGATAAGGGGTTCCCAGGACACCCGGCTCCTGGAGCAGATCGCAATAGAGTCCCAGCGCTGTCACCATGTTTCTGGCATCATGCGCCAGCTCCGCCAGGCTTTCCACGCTGCTGCGCGAACTGGCCAAGGTCTCGACCACCGCGTCAACGCGCTTGCGCTCCGTTCCGGCCCATCCCCCTGCTTGCTCTTTTTGTTGCATGGCTCGCTCCCATTCCCTGCCCCCAGGCAGTGATCAGCTTGCGTTGCTCATTTGGCGGAGATGGGGAGAAAGTGTTGGCTGGACTTCAGCGGAAGGAGTTTCAGGACGCTGGACCATGGTCCCTGGTGGGCCTTGGTTCCTTGATGAAGAGTGCCTGGATTGTTCTTTCCGTTCTGGTTCCGTTTCCGAGAACTGTCCCTTTCTGTTACACGTGGCGTGCCAAACAAGGACCACCCATCTTAAGTTCCTGATAAGGGAAACCCTTAAAGTCCAACACCCTGGCAGGTTGCGCGGCCCGTAACCGGATGTCTTGTCCCGAAATGGGCCATGATTCTGGAGAGTTTCAACCTAAATATATTGTTTTCATTCATTTAAGAGTTCATCCCGTTGTGGGGCTGGGGAACTTGTCTTTCCCGTATTGGTTCCAGCACCGCGTTTCCCGTGGCGCTCCCGTTCTCCCGTACAATTTGCCTATGCTCATGCCCGCACAGTTCTTTCGTCCCGGCGGCAGATCGCCTGCCCAGCTTCGCCCGCTTACGCTCACGCCCGGCTTTGTCGAAACCGCGGAGGGTTCGGTGCTGGTGTCTTTCGGGAACACCCGCGTCCTGACCAACGCGACCATCGAGCAGGGGGTTCCGGGCTGGCTGCGCAACACGGGACGCGGCTGGGTGACGGCGGAGTACGCCATGCTGCCGCGGTCGACGGTGACGCGCACGCCGCGGGAGAGCGAGCGGGGCAAGATTGGCGGGCGGACGCATGAGATTCAGCGGCTGATCGGGCGGAGCCTGCGGTCGGTGGTGGACATGCAGGCGCTGGGGGAGCGGACGGTGATTCTCGACTGCGACGTGATTCAGGCGGATGGCGGCACGCGCACGGCGGCGATCACCGGGGCGGCTGTCGCGCTGGCGCTGGCGCTGAACGCTCTGGTGGAGGCAGGAACGCTGAAGAAGTCGCCGCTGAAGCAACTGGTGGCGGCTACGTCGGTGGGGATTGTGAGCGGGACGGAACTGCTCGACCTTTGTTACGAGGAGGACTCGGCGGCGGAGGTAGACATGAATGTGGTGATGACCGCCGACGGTGGGCTGATCGAGACGCAGGCTACGGCGGAGAAGGGGTCATTTTCGCGGACGCAGTTGAACTCGCTTATCGACTTGGCCGAGGCGGGATTGAAGGAGATTTTCGCGGCACAAAGAGCGGTGCTGGGGCAGTAGGCGTGCATCGAAAGGTTGTCGAATTTCGCCGCCGGTCGACCCCAGGCTGAGTTGAAATTCCTGTCCACAATCGCAGAGGCCATGCTAGCCTTTTCCTAGCGCACAAGGGCGCATACGGTCCGCGGAAAGGACAGAGTCCACCTGCTGTTACAACTCGTCTTGCGAACTGACTTTCCGCCCCTCACTATGCGGACCTGGGGCACATGAAAGGAAGTTCGTCATGCCGGTTAGAGTCCTTCCCTCCAATCCCAACCTTGACCAGCTGAAGCATCAGGCCAAAGACCTGATCAAAGCCCATGCCGCTCACAGCTTGGCTGCGGCGCAGCTCATCCGCGAATTCCATCCCCGCTTTTCGGGCGTTGCGGATGCCGTCATCTTTGCCGCTGATTTCAGGCTCAGCGATGCACAGCTCACCATCGCCCGCGAACACGGGTTCCTCAGCTGGACACGTCTCAAAAGACGCATTGAAAAGCCGGTCCTCTCTGACCGTTTGGACCTGCCTCATCATGAACGCATCGAGGACCCCATCTTTCGCCGCGCCGTGGACCTCATGGATGCGGGCGATGAAGCGGGCCTCCGTGCTCACCTCAGACAGCATCCAGGGCTGGCACGCCAGCATGTGATCTTCGAAGGCATGAACTACTTTCACAATCCTTCGCTGCTTGAGTTCATCGCGGAAAATCCCATTCGTCACGGCAAAATGCCGGAGAACATTGTCGCCGTCACCGGGGTGATTCTCGAGTCGGGTGTGGACCTGGAGTCACTCGACGTAACGCTGGCACTGATTGCAACCGGAAGCGTGCCGGAAGCGTCCGGCAAGCAGCATGTGTTGATCGATCTGCTATGTGACTGGGGCGCGAACCCCGACAGTGCGATCCATGCGGCGGTTCTGCACGGCGGAGTGAAAGCTGTTCAGGTCCTCATTCAGCGAGGCGCAAAGGTCGATCTTGCCGTCGCGGCGCTGGGCAGCGCGGAAAACTTCCGACGTAGGCTCGCCGCGGCCAGCGCTGAGGAGCGCCACCTTGCCCTGGCCGTTGCCGCGCAGTATTGCCAGGTGGAGATCGTTCGCATCCTGCTCGATGCCGGCGAAGACCCAAACCGCTTCAACCCGGTCGGCGGCCAATCGCATTGCACACCACTGCATCAGGCTGCGGGGTACGGAACTCTTGAATTGGTTCAGCTCCTGCTTGAACGCGGCGCGCGCCCCGACATCAAGGATGTTCTGTGGAAGGGCACTCCCGCCGGCTGGGCCAACCACGTAGGCAGGACCGAAATGGAAGCCTACCTTCGGCCGCTGGAAGAGAAGGCGGCGAAGGCAGAGTGATGGTTGTTCAGGGGGCGGTACTCGGACAAGAATCGTTTTCCCGACCACTCTGTGAAGCGCGATGGCTCCTTTTGCTAACCTCTAAGCCATGCAAGCTCGAAGGCTATTTTTTCTCATTCTCCTTCCGTTGCTGCTCGCCGCCGGCTCAGACATGTACGAGCAGGTCGTGCCCGCTGACCGCCAGCCCCTCAAGGAAGGGGTGCAACGCTACACACGGGATCAAATGAAGCGCAACTGGTCGGATCTGTTCGAGATAAGGATTCCAGGCTACGCTATCGATACCGACTACGACGACCTTTCAGGAAACGCCCCTATTCTCTCGAAGAAGGACTTCGTCGATGCATTGGATGAAAGAGTCAGCAATGGTTCGCTCCCCTTTATGCAAAGCTTCGATCTCGTGTCCGTCACCCCCGTCAAAGGAGGCTATGAGGTGCGAGGCTGCTCAAAGGCTCAACGTGAAAGTTTTCATTTCAAGGGGATCGTGAAGTTCATGGCTTACGTTTCCGATGGGAAGTTCCGTTTTGGATCGTGGATGTTCGTTTATTCCATGCCACACTCGTGTTCCCAGACAGCGGATAGTGAATAGCCGCCTCGGTATTCGGACAGGTAAACCTGACGTTCTGAATATCACCGCAGCGCCGCGGCCAGCAGCAGCGTGGTTCCCAGCCCTGCCACTGACAACACCGTTTCCATCACCGACCAGGTGGCCAGGGTGTCTTTGACTTCCAACTTGAAGAAAGATTGGATCATCCAGAAGCCTGGATCGTTGACGTGAGAGAGAATCAGCGAGCCGGTGCCGGTGGCCAGGACGAGCAGCTCGGGATGTACACCGGGGTGGCTGGCCAGGGGCGCGAGCACCGACGAGGCAACTGCCATGGCCACCGTCGCTGAACCCATTGACACGCGAACAACGGCGGCGAGTAGCCAGGCGAGAACCAGCGGCGGCATATGCGCGCCGAGGGCGAGGCCGACGGTGGCCTGCGCGGCTCCCGAATCACGCAGCACGCCGCTCAAGCCCCCGGCAGCGGCGAGGATGACCAGCACGTTGGCGATGGGCTCGAAGGAGTCTGTAGTTAGCTTGCGCAGCAATTCACGGCCGTGATGCTGGCCGGTCTGGATGCGGCTGCCGAGCGTGACGAGGGCTACCAGCACCGCGATCAGCAGCGCGATGTCGGGGCTGCCGACGAAGTGGAGAAGCTGGTTGATGGGGGTCGACGGAGCGGCGATGGAATCCGCCCAACTGCCGAGGAAGATCAGGGCGATGGGGAGTAAAACCGCAGACGCGGCACGGATGGGACCGGCGGGCGGCGGGACTTTTTCCTTCGGCGAGACGCCTTGGGTTGCGTTCCCAGGTCTCAAAGGCGAGACCTGGGGCACCCCATCAGGCGTTGCGGCCTCCTGCTTTTCGATCTCGAATTCTTCTTCCTGCGTGGGAGCGAACAGGGGCAAATTCTCCTCGAAGGCTCCCGGCGCGATCTTTCCTTGTTTCTTGTCCCAACGGCGGCAGAAAACCCACCCCAACCCTGGCCCGGCAATCGCCGCAGCGGGTAGTCCAACAACGAGTCCCCACAGAATCGTCCGACCAAGGTCGGCGTGGTATTGCACGGCGGCCAGCATGGCGGCCGGATGCGGCGGAAGCGTGCCGTGAACGATGGAAAGGCCGGCCAGCAGCGGCATTCCGGCCAGAACAGGGGGGCGTCCGGTGCGCCGGGCGGCTTCGGCCACGATGGGCATGAGCAGCACCAGGCCTACCTCGAAGAAGACGGGCATGCCGACCAGGATGCCGAGGCCGAGCAGAGCCCATGGCAAACCTTTCGGTCCGCAGTTTTCGACCAGCACTCTGCCCAGTGCCGATGCGCCGCCGGAACCGGCCAGCAGGCGGCCGAGCACCGCGCCCAGGCCAAGCACAATGGCGATGTGGCCCATCAGGTTCCCGACGCCCGTGGTAAAGGAGAGCGGCACCTGCTTCAGCGGCATCCCGGAAGCGACGCCGAGGGCCAGAGCAGCCACAGCCAGCGCCAGCGCCGGATGCAGCCGGACGCGTGCGATCAATACCAATAGCAGCAGAACCGCTCCGGCGGCGCAGGCTACCAAGTACCAGCTGTCGGTGGATGGTGCGGAAAGAGGCACCGGCAGATTATTCCACAAGCCGGCAGGTTCACGCCTCGGCCCATGGCAGAACTGGTGCGTGAAGTGTGTTCCAAAACACACTTTTCTCTTGCGCGTCTCTGCTACCATAGGGACGATTGCAGTTCCTGCCGCCCGCGAGACTGTTTTCCCGCCTTCGAAGGGCCCGAGCGCACAGGCGGCCCGATCCAATCGAGATTCATTCCCAAAAAAGGAGAATCACCATGCCATTAGTCTCCATGCGGCAGCTACTCGACGAGGCCGCCAAGGGCGGTTACGGCGTCGGCGCGTTCAACGTCAACGATATGGAACAGATTCAGGCCATCATGGGCGCGGCCAAGGAAACCAATTCGCCGGTCATCATCCAGGCCAGCCGGGGCGCACGGCAGTTTGCGCAGGACCGCTATTTGTATCACTTAATTCTGGCGGCCAGCGAGCTTTATCCGGAAATCCCCATCGCCATGCACCAGGATCATGGCAACAGCTTTGAGACCTGCAAGAGCGCCATCGAGCTGGGCTTTACTTCGGTCATGATGGACGGCTCGCTCAAGGAAGACGGCAAGACACCGTCCACCTTTGAAGAGAACGTGGCAGTGACCCGCCGCGTGGTTGAGTTTGCCCACCCCCGTGGCATCACGGTGGAAGGCGAGATCGGCGTGCTGGGTGGCGTGGAAGACGGACACGGCGCAGGCGGCTCGGGTCTCGATCACATCACCGATCCCGACCAGGCTGTTGAGTTTGCCGAGCGCACCGGCGTGGACGCGCTGGCGATCGCCATCGGCACCAGCCATGGCGCGTATAAATTCACCAAGAAGCCGGACGGCTCGGTGCTGAAGATGAACGTGCTAATCGCCATCCACAAGCGCCTGCCCAATACCCACCTGGTGATGCACGGCAGCTCGTCGGTGCCCAAGGATCTGCAGGACATCGTGAACGAGTACGGCGGCAAGCTGAAGGAAACCTGGGGCGTGCCGGTCGAAGAGATTCAGCTCGGCATCCGCAACGGCGTGCGCAAGATCAACGTGGATACGGATAATCGTCTGGCCATCACCGGCGCCATCCGCAAAGTGCTGTGGACGCAGCCGGAGAAGTTCGATCCGCGCGACTACATGAAGCCCGCGCGCGAGGCCATGCAGAAGGTGGTTGCGCAGCGCATGACGCAGTTCGGCCAGGCCGGACATGCCGGGGATTACGCGCCGCTGTCCATAGCAGAAATCGCCAAGGGCTACGCAGACGGCTCGCTGGCCACACAACCGCTGGTAGCGGCAAAGTAACGCTTTCTGGAAGAGCCACAAAGAAAGGCCATCCGCTGCGGCGGATGGCCTTTTTGCCGACTTGTGTTTCTAGTGATGAGATGCGGAGTTGCTGGTCGAGGTGGAACTGCTGCTGGATGAGGTGGAACTGCTGCTGGACACTGTCCCGCCGACGTGAGAGCTTCCGCCGCTGGAACCGCTGCTGCTGCTGCCATGAAAGCCCCCGCTGCTTGAACTGCCGCTGCCGCCGTGGAATCCGCTGCTTCCCGCGAAGCTCGTTCCCCGCGCCTGCAGACTTCCGCTGCGGTTGGTCATAGGGGCATAGACGGTAGTGGGTTTGCCTCCGCGCATCTCTTCCCTGGGCACGTTAAAGCTCAGAGTCTTGGGATCGAAGCGGATGGGGATCGGCGCGCGGGCGACCGTCGATTTGTTTCCAGGCGCGTTGGGAGATGCACGCACCTCCATGCGTGGAGCTTCGACTTGCGTCAGGGGCCGCATGGCCGCATTGCGATACTCCCTCGGTGGGATCTTCAAATACTCAATGGGGCGGCCGGGGTCGGATTTGACCGGCGTCACGACGATTTTGTCTTTGCCATTTACCGCAAAGAACTCTTCCTTCGCGTTGATCGCGGGCCGGCCCTTCACGTCGTAGGGATGCAGCGGGACAAAGCCCACTTGATGCCCGCTTTTGATCCAGCGCACCGGAGCGATGTGATGGCGCTTGCCGCCCACCACCCATGCGTAATGCCTCCTGTGGCGAATCCAGCTACCCGCGTGACACACGGCCCAGGCATATGGCCGGTCATGCACAATTTGTGCGGAAACGCGAACGTACCTGCCTGTGGCAGGGTCTTTGACCATGCGGTAGAGCAGCGATTCCGGAGTGCAGGGGAAGCGGTATTCGCGCTCCAGAACATCCGGTTGCGTTGCGGAGGCAGACGATGCGCCCTGACTCGTTTGCAGGGCCTGGCTGTTCGCAGCGTAGGGGTGGTATGCCGCCAATTCAAATGCAGGTTGCCGGTTCTGCAACGGGTCAGGCCGCTGATTGCTTGTGCTGGCCTGCTCGCCGGCCTGGTCGGCAGGCTCCCAGCAGGTCCCGTAGGGCGCGCAATCGAAGAATTTCCCCTGGCCATTCATCTCCACCAACCCGGGAATCGGCGCAGTCAGACCTGATGCGGCCATCACCGCTGAAATGGCGGCGGTGCGCCGGGACATCCGGTCTTCAACCCATGCGTCCCATGGCGAAGACGCTTGCTTGTCGGGTGTTCCTTCGGCATCGAGAAGCTGGCCCTGCACATAGGTCCAGGTACGGCCGGCGACCGTTGCATCCACCGGGACTTCAGCCAGGCGCAGATCTCCGCCGGGCAAAGGGGTTATCGTCACGGCGTCGCTGAAGACCTCAATGCGCGCAAAGCTGCGATCAGGGTAGCGGGAGACCAGGTCGTGGCTGGGCGTGTGCAGTACCAGCCTTTCCCACGCAGTGTAGGGGCGGAAATAGAGTGACACGGTGCCGGAAAGCAGGCCCAGTTCGGTGAAAGGAACACCGGCCGTTTCGTGCAGATCGTTGAAAGTTAGGACCGAGTTCTCTCCCAGGTAAATGGTCGAGGCGTTTTCAAACTCGATCTCCGCTCGGCCTGCGCCGGTCGCCAGGCTGAAGCCGGATTCGACAGGCAGATCGGCGACTGCCATTTCCCACACGGCCCCGCCGGGTTTGCCCGCCGGATCGCCGCGCTGGATGCGCACATCGCCCTCGACGTAACTGATGCGGACAATCTGCGCGTAGGTCGTGTTGGAGTAGTGGTTGCCGAGGATGAACTCGGCTTCCTTCTTGAGCTTTTCGCTGGAATCGCCTTTCAGAATTTCCTGGATTTCCGCCAGGGCGCGCGGTTCGTCCTGGCGCAACATGGTGTTCAGCGCCAATAGCTTCACATCGTCGCTCTGGCTGGGATCGATCTCGACCGGCTTGCCGCTACGGGCGCGAATCTCAACCTCAAGGGCGCCGCAATCGTCGAGCCAGCGGCTCTTGGGGTAGCCCGAGCGCAATTCAGCGCAACTACTTTGGGAAGCCTTGGACTCGCCTAGCTTGTTTTCCGCATAAGCCTTCCAGTAGAGCGCCGCATCGGCATGATCGCCATGTTGAGCGACCACCTGGGAGAAGATTTTCACGGCATCGGCCCAGCGTCCCTGGTCAATGGCGTGCGCGCCTTCCGTGCACAGCTTGCTGTCGGGGTCAACGGGCGCGAGATTGGTTTGCATGGGAGGGGTGGTACCAGACGCGTCTACCATCCCGGCGACAGCGGAGCCTGTGAAGGCCTGTCCGGCCGGCTCCAAAGAGAACTCGGCTTTACATGTCAGCGCAAGGGCGCCGCTTCCCACGGGCAACCACGCGACTCCCACGATCAATGCGGCAATATATGCAAGCTCTTTGTTCATATCGTTCCCCCCTTGGCGGGAATGTTTCCGGTCCCGTTACGGTGCGCGATTCTGGAGCGCAGTACGCGCACCTCGAAGAGCACGCCATCGGTGCTCATCTCGTTCTGCAGTTTGGCGATGGACGCGGAATTCAGGCCGCCCGGTTCGTTGGCCGCTTCGGCGAGCAGGCGGTCAAGATGGTCGAGGGCTGTGGTCAGGTCCGGATCGTCAGCTTGAGCGGCGTCTTTGCGAGCCACGCGGTTGGCGGCCAGCAGGCTGCGCGCCTCATCCCGCAAGGGCGAAACCATCGCGGGCGAATCCATGTCGGCATGTTTCAGTTCCACCAGGAAGCGCTCGGAGCGGTCGAGATGATCGTCAAGCACGACGACTACGATGGGCTGCTTCGGTGCTGGATTTTTGGGTACAACGTTTGCCACGGGCGGCTGCTTCCTCTGTTCCCAGACCCGGCCTGCGTAGAATGCGCAGGCAACCAGCAAGGCGCATGCCGCGGCATAGCACAGACCCTTGATCAACCCGCTGTTCCACCAGCGCCTCTTTTCCGGTCGATAAGTCGGCAGCAAAGGGGCAATCGAGGCCCACACGCGCTCGCCGTAGCGGGCATCGCGGGCCGGCGCTTGCACCCGATCCAACCCGGCCAGGTCGCGCTGCAACTCGGCGAAGATATTCGCGCACTCCCGGCATGCCGCAAGGTGCCGCTCCACGGCTCTCGTGTTTTCGCTCTCGCCGTAGACTTGTTCCATCATCTCTTCTTCCGTCAAATGCATCATGTCGCCACCCTGAGGGGCGCCAGCCGCCGCCGTAGCTTTTGTACGGCGCGGAATACCGCTTGTTTGGCCGCGTTTGGCTCAATGCCCAGCGCGGCGCCAATCTCTGCCGTCGTGCAATCCTCCATGTGCCGCAGCACAAAGGCCGTTCGTTCGGTAGCGGTGAGGCTCGATAACGCGGCCTGCTGTATCGCTCCAATTTCGCCGCTCAAAACCAGCCGCTCCGGCCCGGCTTTCTCGTCCGCCACCTGCAACTGATCCAACTCGGGGTCGTTCGAATCTCCTACCCGGCTGGTTTCATCGCCGCGCCGGCGCCTGACCTTGTCCAGCGCGCAATGGATGGCAATCCGGTAAATCCACGTGCCGAAATTTGCCCTGGACTCGAACCCTTCCAGCTTGCGATATCCGCGCAGGAAGGCTTCCTGCACTACATCCTCCGCGTCGGCTTCATTGCCGGTAATGCGATAGGCCACGCGGAACAAGGTCTGGCTATGGCGGACGACCAGCGTCCCATAGGCCTCCTTGTCTCCTGCCAGAACCGCCTGGATCGCCGCGTGGTCGTTCTTGTCCATGCGCACATTAGACACCCGCGGCTGGGGGGTGGTTAGGAAAGTTTTGGGGTGGGAATCGCTTAGTCCGCCGGCACTTCGGACGGGCGGCCGAGCGTGGTGGTGCCAATGCCGATTTCCTGGTCCTTGTACTGAAGCTGGTAGAGCTTCCAGTAAAGGCCGCGCTGGGCGAGCAGTTGCTGGTGCGAGCCCATCTCGCGCAATTGGCCCTTGTGCATGACCAGGATGGTGTCGGCCCGCTGCACCGTTGAGAGCCGATGGGCAATCAGAACAGAAGTCCGGCCTTCCACCATGCGCTCGAGAGCGCCGCGGATGCGCAGCTCGGTGTCGGTGTCCACGCTTGACGTGGCTTCATCGAGGATCAGGATGCGGGGATTGTAAGCCAGGGCGCGGGCGAAATTGATGAGCTGCTTCTGGCCGGTGGAGAGGGAATTGCCGCGCTCCTGTACCGGCTCGTCAAAGCCTTTGGGCAGCGTCTCGACGAAGTCCAGCACGTTCACATCGCGCGCTGCCTGGCGCAGCGTGGCCTCGCCAATGCCGTCGTTGCCCAGGCGGATATTTTCGGCGATGGTGCCGGTGAAGAGGAAGGGATCCTGCAAGACCACGGCAAAGTGGCGGCGCAAACGATTCAGGTCCTGCTGGCGCAGGTCAACGCCGTCGACAAAAACCTGCCCGGCAGTGACGTCGTAGAAGCGCATCATCAGACTGGTGAGGGTGGTTTTGCCTGCGCCGGTGTGGCCGACGATGGCTACTGTCTGGCCGGGCTCGACGGTGAAGGAAACGTCTTTGAGAATCCATTCGATGCCGGGGATGGCGGCGAGGGCGGGCACGTTATGCGCCGGCTGCGCGGACGCCGCCGGGACAGCCGGTCTGGAGACCGGCGCTACGTTGCTTGACTGTGCCGCTGCGGCCACCGCGGCCTGTTGTTCTTCCGTCAGCTTTTGATAGGTGAACCAGACGTGGCGGAATTCAATGCGGTTGCTTCCGTCGCCGAGGACGGGGTGAACGGGGTTCACGATCTCCGGCGCCGTGTCGAGGAGCTTGAAGATGCGCTCGCAGGCGGCCATAGCTGCCTGCAGGATGTTGTATTTGTCGCTCAGGTCCTGGATCGGCCGCCAGAAGCGCTGCGAATACTGGATGAACATGGCCAGCACGCCGATGGTGACCACACCGTGCAGTACGCCGAAGCCGCCGCGCCATATGACCAGCGCGATGGCTACTGAGGAAAGCAACTCCACCGCCGGATAGTAGAGGGCGTAAGCGAAGATGGTGTCTTTAAAGGCGACCATGTGCAGGCGGTTGACGTCTTCGAAGTCCTGGTAGGCGCGCTGCTCGCGGTTAAACAACTGCACCACGGCCATGCCCGAGATGTGTTCCTGGGTAAAGCTGTTGATGCGGGCGATGGCGGCGCGCACCCGGCGGTAGCTTTCGCGCACGCTGTTGCGGAAGAGGCGCGTCACAATCAGGATCAGCGGCAGGACGGCGAAAGCGATGAGCGCCAGCCACCAGTTGATGGTGAGCATGACAGCGGCCATGATGGTGAGGTTGAAGAAGTCGTCGACAATGGCCAGCACGCCGGCGGTGAACATTTCGTTGATGGCGTCCACGTCTGAAGTGAGCCGCGTGACCAACCGCCCCACCGCATGTTGATCGAAGAAGCCGATGTGCATGCGCTGCATGTGGCGGAAGATGTCGCGGCGCAGGTCGAACATGAGCTTCTGGCCCACCCACTGCATCATGTAGGTCTGGATGAATTCAAAGAAATAGGCGAACAGAAGTGCGCCCATGTAGATCTCGGCGAGGACGGTGATTCCATGGAAGGGGTCGGCGGGCAGGCGGCGCGTAAGCCAGTTGGTTGCCGGGCCGGGAGTGCCGGTGAGATAGCGGTCGATGGCAACCTTGACCAGGTAGGGACCGGTTACGTCGCTGAGCGATTTGAGGCTGACGGCCAGCGAAGAGATGGTGGCCTGGACCCAGTAAGGGCGCACGTAATGGCCCAGCCGCCGCATCAACCGCGCGTCATAGACCTTGCCGACCGGGTCTTCATCCCGTTTCTGCGGCTCGGATTTTTTTGTCTTCTCGTCGTCCGCCATGCTGGAAGTGGGGATTCCGGGCACCGCTTTTATTGTACGGTGAGGCAGGGCCAGAAATCGGAGCCGGAATTCGGCCGTGGCTTCATTGCTTCGACAGCATGGACAGCAAAAGGTCTTGCGCAAATCTGCAAACGTCGCGTATGACTGGTGGTGAGATCTATCCCCATGTCTGACACAGACTTGATCGTTGAGCTAAAGAAAGCGGTGCCTATGGAGGCAGCAGCGCACGCACCCAAAGAGGCGCCGGCGCGTTCCGGGCCCGCGCGCACGGGAAGCAGCCGCTGGCTGAGTCTGAGCGGCTTGGACGCGGCCAAGGCCGGCCTGGCGCTGTACATCATGGGAATGCTGACCTCAGGCGTCTACTACGCGCGCTTCCATATACTGGCGCTGGACTTTACTCGCATTCAATCCATCGTTGTGGGCATCTATCTGATCGCGCTCTATCTTGCGTTGCCAGCTGGGTTCGTCTGGTGCGCGGCGCAGTTCAGTGCACTGAAGTCGGTCCGGCTGTTGATATCCCTGGCGTTGCTGGCTGCAATGGACGTGGGCCTGGCGGTACTGCTGAAGTATCAGGGACACGACCTGGCCATGGTCGCTCTCACCACGCTGGCGTTCCAACTGGTTCTTTTCGTGGACTGGAAGACGTTGCTGGCCTGTGTGCGCGAACGAAAGCTTGTGTTGCAATTGCTGCATCAGCCCACGCGGGAAAGGCTGGTGGCGCTGGGACTTCTGGTTTGCCTGCACTTTTCGCTGTTCTGGTTTCCGCGCATCCCAGGAAATTTTGCAGGGGGAATGCCGGTTCAAGTGCAGGTATTTACCGAGACTCCGGGGCTGCCTGACAGCCGTTTCGTGGCCACAAAAAACAAGCCGCAGATCAATAGCCAGATGGATTCCTACGCCCTTTGGCTGCTTTACCAGACGGACACAGATGTCTATCTTCTGGATAGTCTGCCGGCCAATGGCACGCTGATCGATGATGACGTGATGCGGATAACGCAGGACCAGGTGATCCGCATGGACTACAACACTGCGCCCTGAATATCCGGAGAACGATAGCCGTAGAAATGAAAATCAGAATCTGAAACCCGGAGGCAGTCTTATGCGCTTGCCTGTGACTGTAGCGCTCTCTTTTCTGACGGCTTTGGGCGTGCTTGGATTCGACTCCTCCTGCACGCCGGGCTCGACCATCGTGAAGGTGGTGGATTGCAGCGGGGCGGCAGTGCAGGGGGCGCGCATCGATATCAAGGCCTGCTGTGCGAACAATCAGCAAGTGCAAAGAAGCGCCGTATCAGCATCAAATGGCGAAGCAACTTTCGACATCAACTCCACCGAGATTTGCGACGGCAAGGTCAGCTTTGCAGGTTTCTCCGCAACGGCATTTGGAACCGGGTCCTGCAGCAAGCCGGACAAGAATGGGAATAGCCTCTGTACAGTGCAGGTGTGCAAGCAATAAGCACAGGGAACAGGGAATAGGGAACAGGAAACAGGCGCTTGCGGCATGAAGGAGATTCGCTTGCGCTTTCGTTTGGATGGTATTCTTTTGAACATGAGAGGCTCGGCGATGACGGACAACCGGCAGCGGCGCGGATGGATTCTGATTGCGGCCATCGCAATTGGATTTGCGCTATTGTTGATGCTGGTCCCGCATGGGCATGCAGGCACGGTGGATTTCGTTGCGATTCTGCCGCTTCTCTTTGTGGGAATCATCTCTCCGCTGAGCCTTCTTTCTCCGCTCGCGTACGTTTACGCAGGCCGGGTGCCTGAGGCGCCCGAAATGGCCGCATCCTTCCAGCGGCCTCCGCCCTTCCGGCGCGGCTAGTTCTTCCAAGACAACTCATTAGGGTTTCGGCATTCAGGGAGTCTTTGTATCCCTTGGCGCCGAAGTTCTTTGCTTTGGGGGGCTTTTCAGCCATTGGGAGGGGTGCGAATGAGACTGGATGCGTTTTATTCCTGGTTGATGCTGGCCGGATTCGTTTCATTTCTGGCCATGGCTGTGATCTTCGGTTACTTCTGTTTTACGCGGGTTCTGCTGCGGCGCAGGCAGAGGACAAGAAGGCGGCGTTCGCGGCTATCCGGGTATGGTCTGGCGCTGGGGCTGGCCTTCATGCAGTTGATACGAACGTTTTACCAGCCGGACTTGAGCTATCTGATTGAGGTGAAGCAAGACGAGGATGCGGACGAAGACGACTCGGGCGATCCGGAGACGCCTGAGGGGCGGCTGAGGCATTTTCACCGCCAGCTCCGGAGGATTCGCCGGGGCGAGCCGATCGACTGGCTGGTATTGAAAACCTGAAGAGAGGATCCAGGTTTCATCCGCCGCGGTCCGCCACGGCGGAGGACCTGGGGAGTCCCGGAATGGCCGCTGTGACGGCTGCTTAACCTTCACCATTTACACTGGTAAACGGAGATTCATGTGGTTTTCGATAAGGTACTGACAAAGGTATTCGGCACGGCGAACGAACGGCTGATGAAGAGGTTGTGGCCGGTGGTTGCTCAAATCAATGACCTCGAAGAAGGCATCAAGCTGCTCTCGGACGAGCAGTTGCGCGCCAAGACGGTTGAATTCCGGGCGCGGATTGCGGCAGGCCTCGAAGGCATCACAGGCGCGGAAGAGATCAAGACGGCCGAGCGCGCGGCCCTGGACGAGATTCTCCCTGAGGCTTTCGCGGTGGTCCGCGAGGCAGGTTGGCGCGCGGTGCAGATGCGTCACTTCGACGTGCAGTTGATCGGCGGCATGGTGCTGCACCAGGGCAAGATTGCCGAGATGCGCACCGGCGAAGGAAAAACGCTGGTGGCCACGCTGGCGTGTTATCTGAACGCGCTGGCCGGGCATGGTGTCCACGTGGTTACAGTGAACGACTACCTGGCCAAGCGCGACGCCGAGTGGATGGGCAAGATTTACGAGTTTCTCGGGCTCACCGTCGGCGTCATCGTCCACGATCTCGACGACAGCGAGCGGCGCGCAGCGTACGCGGCCGACATCACTTACGGCACCAACAACGAGTTCGGCTTCGACTACCTGCGCGACAACATGAAGTTCGAAATCAAGGACTGCGTGCAGCGCGGGCACTACTACGCCATCGTCGACGAAGTGGACTCCATCCTGATCGACGAGGCGCGTACGCCGCTTATCATTTCAGGTCCGACGGACCAGACCACGGACAAGTATGCGCGGGTGGTCAAGATCATTCCCCAACTCGAAAAGGGCGAGGAGATCGAAGAGGGCGAGACCAAATACCTCACCGGCGACTACATCGTTGACGAGAAGCAGCGCACCATTGGCGTGACCGACCAGGGCTGGGAGACGATCGAGAAGCTGCTCGGTATCGGCAACATTGCCGACGCGGAGAATTGGGAACTGAAGCACTACGTGGAGACAGCCATCAAGGCGCACGCGCTCTACCATCGCGACGTGGAGTACGTAGTCAAGGACGGTGAGGTCATCATCGTCGACACCTTCACCGGACGCCTGATGCCGGGGCGCCGCTGGAGCGATGGCCTGCACCAATCGATCGAGGCCAAGGAAGGCGTCAACATCCGCAAGGAAGACCAGACGCTGGCGACGATCACGTTTCAGAATTACTTCCGGTTATATAAGAAGCTGAGCGGCATGACGGGCACGGCGGAGACCGAGGCGGCCGAGTTCGAGAAGATTTACAAGCTTGAGATCGTCGTGATTCCCACCAACAAGCCGATGCGGCGGTTGGAGAATCCAGACGTTGTCTATCGCACGGAGAAGGAAAAATACAAGGCTGTCGCCGAAAACATTGCCGAGTTGCATGAGAAGAAGCAGCCGGTGCTGGTGGGCACAACGTCGATTGAGAAGTCGGAGCGTTTGTCGGGAATCCTGCAGCGCAAGGGCGTGCGCCACGTAGTGCTGAACGCCAAGTTCCACGAGCGCGAGGCGGAGATTGTGGCGCAAGCGGGGCGGCTGGGGATGGTGACCATCTCCACCAACATGGCCGGTCGTGGTACCGATATTCTTCTGGGCGGCAATCCGGAGTTCATGGCTCGCCAGGAACTGGTGAAGAAGGGGCACGCGCGCGCCATCAGCGTGGCTGAGGGCGCCATCAATCCCATGGCGCCGGCGGGGTTTCTGCGCTTCTACTACCAGGGGCAGGAGTTTGAAGTCGCCGAGGCTGATTGGGCGGAGGTATTCAAGGTTCACGCGGAGGTTGCGCGCCTGGATCACGAGCAGGTGATTGAGGCGGGCGGCCTGTTCATTCTGGGCACGGAGCGGCACGAGTCACGGCGCATCGACAACCAGCTGAGAGGCCGCGCCGGGCGCCAGGGCGATCCCGGTGAGTCGCGCTTCTTTCTGTCGCTCGAAGACGACCTGATGCGCATCTTCGCCAAGCAATGGATCTCCACGCTGCTGGAGCGCCTGGGCATGGAAGAAGGCGTGCCCATCGAGTCGAAGATGATTTCGAATCGCATCGAGGGCGCACAGAAGGCCGTCGAGGCGCAGAACTTCGAATCGCGCAAACATCTGCTTGAGTACGACGACGTGATGAACAAGCAGCGCGAGGCCGTGTATGGCGTGCGCCGGGCGTTGCTCGAAGAAGCCGATCAAAAGGAACTGATCCTGGAGGATTATGTCGGCGGAATTCTGAGCGGTATGCTCGACGAATTTGCGCCGGAAGACAAGCACCCTGACCAATGGAACGTGAAGGGGCTTGAAGACAAGCTCATCGGCCAATTCGGGCTGAGCCTCAGCCAGGCGGGCATCAACGTGCAGGAACTGGGCCGCCACGAATTGGGCGAGGCCATCTTCGCAAAACTGAAGCAGGACTACGAGGCCAAGGAGAAGATTCTATCCAGCCCCACCATGCGCTATCACGAGCGGATGGTGATGCTGAGCGTGATCGACGGGCTGTGGAAGGATCACCTTCTGGCCATGGACCATCTCAAGGAAGGCATCAGCCTGCGCGGCTACGCGCAGCGGGATCCGCTGGTGGAATACAAGCGCGAGTCCTTCGACATGTTCGAGGCGATGATGCAAAAGTTCCAGGAGGACACGGTCCGGTTTCTTTTCCGGATGCAGATCCTGGGCCCCGACGGCCAGCCGATCAATGCGGCGCCTGAGCCGCGCCGGCCTGTGCCTCCGGCCCCGCCGGTGGCCAGCGCCGCGAAACCGCCCACGCTGGAAGCGGCGCCGCGCGAGATCGCCATTCCCACGCGCCAGGCTTCGACGACCATTGACGCGCTGGAGAAGGAGTTTCAGCGCAAGAAGCAGCGCGAGCTGGATGTGGCTCAATTCGCCGGTGCGGGAGACGCCAGGCAGGCCGTGCAACGCAGAACCGGGGAGAAGGTTGGACGCAACGACCCGTGTCCCTGCGGCAGCGGAAAGAAATACAAGAAATGCCACGGGGCAGAGAAGTAGTCTCGGGCTGCAGAGGCCTTGTGAGGCCCGTACAGCGGATTCCGTGGAGGCTCTGGGATGATGATCAACTTCCGGATGGGCGACCAACCTCACGGAGCCGAAGGAAAGGCTCATCTTGGGCTGGAAACGCGCTTCGGCCCGTTGTCTCCCGGCAACTTCAGAGACAACCCCACAACTCGAAATCCATACGGAGTTTTCACGGAACCATAGAACTGCGGGACGCGTAATGGCTCATTGTGGTCGAGGCTATTGCGGGCATCGGAAGGTGACACATGCGCGATCCGTGGTGGATGCACGCCTTTCTGGCAGTTCACATCACTGCCGGTGGCGGAGCCTTTGTGCTGGCTCCGCTCGCGCTGATCACTGCAAAGGGCGGTAAGGCGCATCGCATGTGGGGCAGGATCTACTTCTGGTGCATGTCCATGGTCGCCTTTACGGCACTGATCATGGCAGTCTATCGGCCGGTCCTATTCCTTGCGCTGGTGTCTATTTTCAGCTTCTATGCGGCCTTCTCGGCCTACCGCGTCCTCGGTCAGAAGTCCGCTTGGAAAGGCGTTCCAGTCGTCCGTGCACTGGACTGGGTCGGGGCCATCCTCTGCTTTGCAGCCAGCCTGACGCTCGCTGTGTTGGGGGCTGTCCGGCCGGACTTCGTGCAGAACCTGCGCATCCCAGCAATCGTCTTCGGAATTGTTGGGATGCGCATTTCGGGCCGATCCATCTGGCGCTTCACGCATCCGCCGGCAGAGAAAATGTTCTGGTGGTACGCTCATCTGCAGGGAATGATCGGCAGCTACATTGCTGCCTGGACTGCTTTCTCGCTCGTCACAATCGGCCCCTTGCTGCATGGAGTCTGGTGGTTGTGGATAGTGCCCATCTCGGTCGGCATACCCTCCATTGTCGCCACCACGGCTTACTATCAGCGGAAGTTTGCTCCTCGGCCAAAGGCCGCCCTTACATAAGCAGCCATGAGCAGAAATGATTCGTCCAACCAAGACAATCCCAAAAGCAAGTTCAGACGTAGTCGTACTCGTGTCCGGAGTTCCGATCAGGTTACCGCGAACACAGAAGTAACCCTGAAAATGCAGTTCTGTCCGGATTGCCGACCAACCGGGCGTAACTGGAATCGGCCTGTTTGCTGGCTGGCAAATTAGGCTGGAACCGTGCGTTTTCATAGGCCAACTCCAAATCATGGGAATGGGCGAAGCTGGATGGATTACGGATAATCTTCGGATGTTGCTTTTCTGGGATTGATGTTGCACGCTCGATCCCGATGGTCAGTAGGTCGTGAACGGTATGGAAGAGTTGCTCGGGGCGATTCTGGCCGGGATCGCTGAACTTGTTGCAGAAACCCTGCTTGAAGCCGCCTTCGCGGAACTCGCTGGAGTTTTGTCACGGGCATTTCGACTTTTCAAAGTGAAGGTCAGGCGAGCAGACCCGGTTGTGGCCACAGTGATGTTTGGCCTGGTCGGAGTATCTTCCGGCTTCCTGAGCGTATTGTTCTTTCCGCATCATCTTGTTCATCCCACTCGGTTACACGGAATCAGCCTGTTGATTAGTCCAATTCTAACGGGGTTGTTGATGGCACAAATCGGGCGTACAGTGCGAAGGTGGGGTCGGCAGCCCGTTCGAATCGAGAGCTTCGGCTATGGTTTCATATTCGCGCTCGCGATGGCCTTGGTGCGCTTCTGGCTGGTGCGCTGAAAGCGCCGCTACGCATCGTGGCGAGGCAACTTGGGAACCCTTGTGCAAGTATGGTTCCCGGTTAACCGGCAAACCGGACAGAACTCGGTTTTCGGCCTACCGGCAACATACCGGCAGCAAAGGTGGGATCGCTCAGGGTAATCTCATGTGTGAGGTGCCGGAATGGATGGCTGGCCAACGGGATGGCGTTTCTGGCTGCTGGTTGCCCTGCTTTTTCTGTTTCCCCTCGTGCTTCATCCTTGGTGGCTATTTATCATCTCCGCCACAGCCTACGCTCTATTGATATGGGTCGCAATTGGGACACGGAAAGACCCAAAGTTGCCGAGTAACCAAATACACATCTAGGCAGCCAGCGGCATTCCGAGCGAATGGCCGGCTATTCGTCAGCCGGCTATTCGTCAGTAACTGATTCGCCAATAATCCACTTCTCTGGAAAAAACGCCCGCCCTGCCTTTGCAACGCATTCAGGACTTTGCGTGGTCTGGGTCCAGGCCGCGCGCGGGACTGATGGACAAACCATCTTCTTTCGAGTCTGACGCGCTCTGACCGGTGCGCACCTTCGACCAACCGCGGCGCGCCCAGCCGAACAGGCCGGAACTTTCCTTCTCTTCTTCATTCAACCCGCAGGCCTTGCGGGCCATGCGGCGAATGGCTCTGGAGATGGGCGAGTCTTCGAGCGCCAGCGGAGTGGCGGCGTTCTGGGTACGCCGGGCGGTGGCGTAGTCGTCGGGAATCTTCCAGTCGATGGAACGCGTGAGCGCCTTCTCAATCTGCTTGTCGTCGATCAGTTGGATCTGCGGGGAATAGCGGTTGACAACAACGTGGAGCTTCGAGCCGCGCGAGACGAAGAACTGCCCAATCATGCGGTTTGCATTGCGCAATTCGGTGACGCCGGCCTGGGTGATCAGATAGAGGATGGCGGAATCGTCAAAGAATCGCGCGTCCTTCAAGTCCACTCTCGATCCGGCATCCACCACCACGTAATCGAATGTCTGCCGCGCGACCGCCATCAGTTTTTCGATGGCCTCCACGGATTCATGGGTTGGCGAGAACTCGCTGGGAGCGGCCAGCACGGAAAGCCCGGAAGAGTGCTTGGCTAGAAGCGTGGAGAGAAAGCTGGCATCCAGGCGGGTGGAGTTTTCCAATGCGTTGAAGGTAGAGTATTCGGTGACCATGCCGAGATTGAGCGCCGCATCGCCGAGGGGCAGGCCGAGGTCGATCAACAAAGTAGTCTGGCCTGATTCCATGGCCAGCGAAACCGCAAAATTGGCAGCGATGGTGGTGACTCCGCAGCCGCCCTTGGTGCCAAGAAACACGAATAGCTTCCTCGCCGTTCGGCGCGCGGGGTGGTTGGACGAGCCGCGGATGGAGATGCGCGCCAGGGCATCGGCGATGGTGGCGGGATTGATGGGGAAGGTCAGGAACTCGCGCGCACCGGCACGCATGCAGCGGACCGCCAACTCGAGGTTGGCATTGGTGGAGAACACCATCACCGTGGCGGAGCCGAAGGCGTAAATGCTTTCTACCACTTCGAGGGCATATTCGGGGTCGCTGTCCAGGTCGACAATGACCACGTCGCATTGGTCAAGCAATTTGGGCAGTCCGTCGAGGTCGCGAGGGTAGCAGAAATGTTCCCGGATTGGCCCGACCGGACAGCCGGACAGGGCCTTAGCCACAATCTTGCGGCGCTGTTCGTCCGGACCGATGAGCAGGACGGATAGCAAACCGGGGCCAGGTGCATCGGGAAATTGAGAAAAGGACGACATTGCAATACCCTGGGCTCATTTTAAACGCTTTGTGTTGATTTGAATCATTTAGTTTAAACCAAAGTAATGTTAACGACAAAGTAAAGGGAGTATCGTTCCCTTTTCGGGAAGGCCTTCGAGGGTCGAACCCGACCGCGCGGCACGTATCTCGGGACGTCTATTCCTCCCCGTTGGGCGGGGCAGTGGCAATGGGCTTATCTGGACGAGTTGCTTGTAGCTACGGCCGCAAAGGTGAGGTCCTGGGCTTGGGACGCATGCAGCTCCCGCCATTGGTCGAAGAGGCGCCCATAACTGAGCGTAATGTATTGGGCCGGCTCAATTCCCAGCCGCTTGGCGGCGCGGTCGATCCATTCGGCGGGTCCTTCGAGCTCGGCGAAATTCCCGATGGGCGTCTCGTCGACCACGCAGTGGCCTTGGCCATCCTCCCATTCGGCGCGCCATTTTTCATAGCGGAAGGCGGCCACCAACCCGATGGAGAGAAAGACATCGGCGAGGGCATCGCCGTCGGAGATTTCGGTTTCGGTTTCGATGCGGTGCTTGTGTGTGTCTTCGCCGGGGCCGCTGTCCGGCAGGCGCTTGTGGGTGAGCACCCATCGTCCGGCATAGCTGCGGATGCGCAGGATCTCGGTGCGTGCGCGCATGCTCCGGTCGGGCGTGTCGTAGAGCACATTGCTCTCAAAGCTGCGCGGAGTGTGCAGGTGGAACCCCGCTGATTGCAGTCGCTGGCTGAATCCTGCCAGGTCGTCGACGCGAAATTTGATCTCGGTTTCGACAGGCATCGTAGAAGGTGAGTATACGGCAGGCGGCATTATGCGAAAGCGACAGGCGACAATAGAAGCGTGAAGACGCGGCGGCTTGTGATCGACCCCTACCATCTTGAAACGCACGAGGCGCAGGAGGCGCTCGACCGGGCGGCGGAGATTCTGCGTGCCGGGGGACTGGTGGCTCTGCCCACGGAAACCGTGTACGGGCTTGGTGCGAATGCGCTGGATGATGAAGCGGTGGGGCGGATCTTTGTGGCCAAACGGAGGCCGGCGTGGGACCCGATGATTGTGCATGTTGCTGATTTTGCGATGCTGGACGGCCTGGTGAAGGAGGTTTCGGAGGCGGCGCGGAGGCTGATGGACACCTTCTGGCCGGGACCGCTGACGCTCCTGCTTCCCCGGACAAGTGCGGTGCCGGATGCGGTGACTGCAGGCCGTCCGCTGGTGGGTGTGCGCATGCCGGCGCATCCGGTGGCGCTTGCGTTGATCCGCCGCGCAGGTGTTCCGGTGGCCGCGCCCAGCGCCAACACATTTGGACACATCAGCCCCACCACTGCTGACCATGTTCTTGACGACCTGGACGAGCGTATCGATGCGGTGCTGGATGCGGGGCCAACCAGGCAGGGAGTCGAGTCCACTGTGCTCGATCCGTGCCAGAGCCCCATGCTGATCTACCGTCCGGGAACGGTTACGGCTGTACAGATTCGAGATGTCGCCGGGGCGGTGGAGATCTTTTGCGGCGCCGAGCCATTGGTTGAAATCCCTCAGGCTGCACTGCCTTCGCCGGGGGTGGGATTGCGGCATTATGCGCCCAATGCACGGCTGGTGCTGGTCGAATCGCCGTTGGCCGATATGGCGGTCCGACTGGCCGAAGCGGCGCTGCAGTTTCCCCATGAACGCATTGGGGTGATGCTCCCGGCCGAGGTTTCCTGGAACATTTCAGGGGCAATTCTGCAGCCCTGGGGCCGGTGGTCGGCTCCGGACGAATTGGCACGAGCGCTTTATTCCGGATTGCGGGCGCTCGATGCACAGGGATGCACGGTGATTGTCTGCCCGGTGCCGGCGGAGGATGGTTTGGGCGCGGCGATTCGGGACCGGCTGCGGAAAGCTGCGAAAAGCTAGTGAGGTGTCTCCGAAGTTCTTGGCATTTGTTTTGCACTACCTGGTTTGCCGCGAGCTTCCCGAAAAGCAGGTCCTTCGGCTCCGCTGAAGAACGCTTCGCTCCGGATGACAGGTCTTTTTTTGATATGAACAATGGAGACAGGACACTAGGGACCGACGAACCCGGGCGGCCAGAGCGCTATTGGCCCTGTTCTCCGAGCTTGTACATGTACTTGATCGCGGATTTATAGATGAGCGTTTTCGCTTTGCCGCGGACTTTGAGGCAATTACGGTCGTACCACTCGATGCAGCCCTCCAACTGCTCGCCATCTTCCAGCACAATGACCATCGGAGTCTGCGACTGGATCTGCTTCTGCAGGTAGAACAGCTCCGCCTGGCGGTTGGCGCCATCATCGACGGCGGATTGAGCCGGAAAGCGAAACGGAAGCGACGCCGCAGTGCCTTTCCTTACGTTCAACTGGGGAGCGCGCTGCTGAGCACTACGGTCCTGCGGCGGGGCCAGGTCATGGCCGCCCTGATTGCGCAATGGGGGAACAATGGCGTGAATGCTCATAAGAAAAACCCTCCACGAGAAAAAGAGTGAAGCCAAGCCTGTCGCGCGCTTCGATTTGATTGCGAGAGAAGGTCGAAGCCGTCGCCTCCGTCGCCTGCCGCTGTTGTACCGCGGGCCGAGCCCTGCTCAAGAAAGCAGAATCCCAGCCCATTGGGTAGAAACTCGTGCGCAAGATCCCGGTGGAATGAAGACAAAACCACCGACGAACCAGCTTCCGCAGAGTGGGAGTTTGCTTGTAATTGTAGAGATGCTTGAGGGTAAATGGGGGTTGCTCGATATTTTTTGGGTGTGAATACACGCGCTCAAGTCACTTTGCAACTAGAGTTGAAACTCGTTCCTTTCAAGACCGACCGCCATCGCATCGAGCGAAAGCGAGCGCAGCAGATTGCGGCGCATGCCGGACTCGACCTGCACAAGCGCGCGGGCCGCGCCGTCAATCCAGTCGACAGTCAGGCCCTGCGCAAGGCGTTCGAGCTCCGCCGCAATGTCAATGTTGCGGATGAGGCGGGGCGTGCCGGCAACCACCAGCAGCAGATCTTCAACCAGGCTGCCGAGAGCACGCAGCAGATTGATGGTCTTCTCCTGGCCGTCGGCTCCGGCCCGGTAGCTTTCGGTGGCGTGGAACAGTTGCGTGTAGTCGGGTTCGCGCAGGGCGGTGCGCAACACCACCAACGCGTCTTGGCGGCTGGCGAGGTAGACGTCCAGATCGATGGTGAGCGCGCGGCCGACGGCTCCCTCGGCCAGGCGGGCGGCGAGGGCGCGGTCCTGCGGTTTGAGTTGGCGCCTTCGCGTTCCAAGCAGCGCTTCCAGTTCCGCGGCGGGCAGGGCTCCCAGGCGATGAATCACGGCGCGGGAACGGATGGTCGGGAGCAGCTCCTGCGGATTCTCTGTGAGCAGAATCAGCGACGTGTGCTCGGGCGGCTCCTCCAGCACTTTTAGCAGGCTGTTGGCTGCCTCGCGCATGAACGCCGACGAGGTGAAGATGGTGAAAGTGCGTTTGGATTCGACCGGTGGGCGGTAGTAGGCCACGTGAATCACCTGCCGTACCTGGCCCATTTTGATGAGCAATTGCGGCGGGTCGGGAGGAACGATGAGCACGTCGGGGTGAGTCTGGATGAGGATGCGGGTTTCGCGCTTGTCTGTCTCGCGCAGATCGTCGCGTGCCTCCACGGCTTCGGCTACGCGCTCTTCCAGGTTGGCTGCTTCAGCAATCCGCACGCAGTTGGAGCAGACACCGCAAAAATCCGGCAGGCCTTCGGATTCGGTGGGGTTGAGGCAATTGAAAGCCTGCGCCAGCATCAGCGAAAGCGTGTATTTGCCCGCTCCTCGCGGTCCGGCCAGAATCAACGAATGCGGAAACCGGCCCGCGCGGATGCTTTCGCGGAGGTGCGTGACGGTCTGCGTATTGCCGAGAAAATCCTGAAAGCCCACTGTTCGAGTTTAGTGCATTTGGGAAACTGCTTTTTGCTGGGCAGCGCGGACTCGCGGCACAGGAATTGCACGGATACCGTTGCGCGGCCGTAGAGTGATCTTGGGTTGCGGCTCGATGGTCTGGCCGGGAACGAGCGCGAGGCGCCAACGCTGGGCAATTGTGGCCAATGCGAGTGTCGCTTCCATCAGGGCGAATGACTCGCCGATGCACTGGCGGCCGCCGCCGCCGAAAGGGAAGTAGGCGAAGCGCGGGCGGGCGGCCTTGGCTTCGGCGGTGAAGCGCTCGGGCCAGAAGCGCTCGGGGTGAGGGAACCAGCGAGGATCGCGCTGGACAATATATTGGCTGAAGAAGACCATGGTGCCTTTGCGCAGGCGATAAGGACCGATGGCAACGTCTTCGAGCGCTTCGCGTCCCATGGCCCATGCTGGTGGATAGAGCCGCATGGATTCGGCCAGAACCATGGCGGTGTATTCGAGGCGCGGCATATCTTCGAGCGTGGGCAGGCGGCCGGTCAATACGGCGTCGAGTTCTTCGTGCATGCATCGCTCCGGCTGCGGGTTCTGGCCCAGCAGGAGCCAGGTCCAGGCGAGGGCGTTGGCCACAGTTTCATAACCGGCGAGGAACAAAGTGAGCACCTGGTCGCGGAGTTCGTCTGCTGAGAGCTTCAGGCCGTCGCCTTCCGACTGGTCGTCGCGCGAAGCCAGCAGCATGGAGAGGAGGTCATGCCTCTGCTCGAGGCCGCGGCCTTCGCCTCGGCGCGCCTGAATCATCCCGTCGACGACCTCATCCAGGCGTGCCTTGGCGTGACGGAAGCGTCGCATTCCGGGCAGCGGTGAGTTCAGCAGCAACTCTGCGCGCGGCATGGCAACCAGGTAGTTGTAGAGGTCCATGATGGTGTTGACCTGATCGTTGATGACCTGAATCTCCGGCGTGACCTCGGTATCGAAGAGCGTGCGCGCGGTGATTTGGAGAGCGAGGCGCATCATTTCCGCTGCGATGTCCAGCGGCTCGCCGGGCTGCCATTGTGCGCTGAGGGCGTCGGCCATCTCCACGATCTGGTCTGCGTAGCGCTGGATGCGCTGGCGATGAAAGGCCGGCGCGGCGATGCGGCGGCCGCGCTTGTGCGCCTCGCCGTCAGAGGTGATGAGGCCTTCGCCGAGCAGGATCTTCATGCGCTTCTGGGTGCGGTCCTTGCCGAAAGACGAGGCCTTGTCTACCAGCACTTCGCGGATGTCGGCGGGGTCGTGGAACAGCACCACGTCGCGAAAGAGGATGCGGTAATGGGCGGCGCGGCCGTAGCGGCGCAAGTGTTCGAAGAGGAGAATGGGGTTGCCCGGCTTGAAGAATTTGTGGAACAGGTAGAAGGGCAAATTCATGCGCAGGCCGGGAGGGTACACGAACTTCCCGCGACGCACCAGATGCGGCGAATCGGGGTCGTTCGTTGCGCTGACGGGAAGGTCGGAAGCGGCCACGGTTTGAGTCTAGAGCATTGCAAGCCTGGCTTGGCCGGACTTGGTGAGTGAGTAGTGTGGCGAGTCTGAAATTCATCGAAGAACAACCGCAGATTCTTCGACTCACCACCCCCGAACTGAAAGACGTTCGGGGCCCCGTTCGCTCAGAAGGACAGACAGTTTTGTGTTGCGAATTTCAGACTCGGGACACTAGCTGCGGCCGGATGACATTGATTTGACGGCATCCTTTTGTATGATGGGCGAATCTCTTCTCTTGAACGGGATGCTTCCAAGCCGGACGGCGGTGCGGGAAGAAACGGCCACGGAAACTCAACGACTCGCAAAGGGAGGGTAACTTATGGCAGACGACAAGGCGTTGCGTGAGCATTTAGTCAAGTTGCTCAACGGTGGAGATGCTCATGCGGACCTCGAGCAGGCAATCGCGAGTTTTCCGGCTGAGTTGCGCGGCAAGACGCCGAAGGGTGCGGAACACTCTCCATGGGAACTGCTGGAGCACATGCGAATTGCACAGCAGGACATCCTGGATTTTTCCATCAATCCCGGCTACAAGGAGAAGGAATGGCCCAAGGACTATTGGCCCGCGACGGCCGAGCCTCCCGACCCCAAGGCGTGGGACCGAAGCATCAACGGCTTTTGCGAGGACCTGAAGGCGCTCTCCGCGCTGGCAGAAGATAAGAAGACCGACCTGTTTGCAAAAATCCCGCATGGCGATGGGCAGACGATTCTGCGCGAGATTCTGGTGGTGGCGGATCATAATTCTTACCACCTGGGGCAGATGGTGCTGCTGCGGCGGCTGCTGGGGGCCTGGAAGTAGGCCTCCACAGATCGTGGAATCCCATGCCTTCGGGTCGAGCCGGGGCAATCGCGTGAACTTGTTTTGGGCCTGCGCATGAATGTCGCAGCGCCCCTCCGGGGCGCAAGGCACAATATGGATGGCGTTCCCAGGGCAGCCCCTTCGCTTGGCTCAGGGTCGCCCCGGGCTATTCTCACGCGGTCCCTCCGGGACCGGAGTCGATTTTCCAAGCAGAATAGGGGCTTCCCGTCGCGAATTTGGGTTCATGCGATTGCCCTGCGGGCGGAGCCCATCTGAATATCCTCACAATCTGCGGCGTGTATGCTGGTTGGCGGCTGCTTGCAGCGGGATGAAGATACGCCCAGGCGGCGGGAGAGCTGCGCATGAAAGTGAAATTGACCGCAGGTTTGGCGGGTCTTGGATTTTGCCTCGGGGTGATTGCCCGGGGTCAGGCTGTTCCGGCTGAGTTACCGGGCAAAGGGCTTGCGCAACACGATTTCATGTACGCCGGCGAATCGCACGATCGCAACATTTACATTGTGCGCGGCGGCAAGATTGTGTGGCATTACTCCGATCCGGCGGGTAAAGGGGAGATCAGCGACGCGGTGATGCTGTCGAATGGCAATGTTCTGTTCACGCACCAGGTGGGCGTCACCGAGATTACGCCGGAGAAAAAAGTGGTGTGGAATTACGTCGCGCCAGCCGGCCACGAAGTGCATACGGCGGTGCCCATCGGCACGGATCGCGTGCTCTACGTTCAGAACGGCGACCCGGCGTTGCTGCGCGTAGTCAACATTGTGACTGGAGCGACGGAGAAGGAGATTCCGCTCAAGACCAAGCAGCCGTCGAGCACCCATGGGCAGTTCCGCCACGCGCGGCTTACGAAGCAAGGCACGCTGATGGTGGCGCACATGGATTTGAACAAGGTGGTGGAATACGACGCGAGCGGCAATGAGCTGTGGTCGTTCCCTGCCGACAGGCCTTGGGGTGTGACTCCGCTAGAGCATTTCTAATTTAACTATTTACATTTTGTGCGATAATATTCCTGCCGGCAGAGAGGAGGCAGGATGCAATCGTATTCGCAGGATTTGCGTGAGCGTGTGTTGTGGGCGCTGGATCGTGG
>JBKQNU010000098.1:0-80372 GCA_052145815.1 Occallatibacter sp. | reverse complement strand
ACGTCGCGGCCGCCAGGATCCAGCGCGACGCACCGGCCAGACCGCCGCCGTAGGCTTGCCACATGAGATGCGTGAACCATGTGGAAATGTTCACGCCTTACGCGCCCACCTCGCTATAGGGGAACTCTGGACGCTTACGTTTGGTCTCGGGAGAGTAAGACAGCTCTCTGAGCCAAACTTCGACTGCATGAGGACGAACGTCCGACAGCACTTTCCCGCCCCACCTAGGTTGAATATGCCGGTCCATCAGCAGACGGTAATTCTGCTGACTCTTCAGGCGCTCTGGCATCTCTTCGCGCGCATAAACCTCGATCACCGCTCCCAGAGTCGGTTCCTGGAAAGCGACAGCCGCATTGCCCGCGTTGAGCTTCAGGAGCAAGGCTTCTACCTTTCGTTTCACCGCTGCCTCAGACGGATAGTTCTTTGTGCTGCGGGTTAACTGGCGCTGCTTGCGTGCGCCATTCTCGTAGGTACTGAATCGGAATTCCCAGACATCGGGTCCATTGGCTCTTTGAACACGACGCAGAGAACCCTTACCGCACGGCTACGGGCTTGACAGTGGTGAATGCTGGCGCGATGTGGCGCAAAGACGTTTTAAGCTGGCAGGCATCTGCGGAGGATAGTCCGCACGTAGGCTTGTGCTATGTCCTTGTCTCTCACTTGCGTTGCGCTGGCCTCTTTCCTGGCAGCGTGGCTTGCACACATGATGTGGCTAGAAAGAGGGAAATCCCTTTCGGTCCGATCGGAACCCACATTGGCCATTTTGGTTAGCTTAATAGCACTTTGGCTTTTATGCAGCTATGGAGATACCTTGGTGAATTGGATTCGACGGCGACGGAGAATCTGAAATAGTCGCTAGGAGCATTGCTTGGACATTGGCCAATCCCTACTAACCACATTGTCCGCCGGTTTGCCAGTGAACTTTCTTCCTATAATCAACTCATCTTGGCTTACAAGCTCGGTCCAGTAAGGTCGCCTAGAAGAGGGCACAATTCTTCGAGTTCCGGGAGAGCAAACGGCAACTCGCGCTTTTGCATTGCCGGACGGCCTCCGAGAACGTGTGATGAGCTAGAAACCCGTAATGGCGAGACCGGATGATCCATCAGAGTTAACTTGGAACGGCGAGATATCTGGCTCAGGAACCCTGCGGAGTCTTGGGCGGAAGGGAAGATCGTTTATGGGCTTGCAGGGACGCGGGAGGTTCCTGACCGCCGAGGCGAAGTTTGGCTGGCGCTTCCGCGGCGCGATATTTACCCAGGTCGCGCAGGATCTCCTGTCGTTCGCGGGCAAATTGCCCGGCCATTCGTGTTAGTGCATAAGTGATGATGTCACTGTGGTGCAGGTCTGGCATGGAGGGGTCGCGGCGCATGTTCAGCCAAAGCCTGTGTACCAATTGCACGTCGTCCGGACTTAGGTTGGGCGCGTGTGGCCCAATGTAGAACACCTTGACATCGGCGGCGGGATCGATGACATAGAAATTGAATTGACGCTTTGGCTCGGGCAGCACTTCCCATGCCTGCCCCATGTGAAAGGCCTGGTCCTCTGCAGTCATCTTCGAGGAGACGCTGGAGACAACCGATTCCATCTCAAGCGAATTTGCGCTTTGAACCAGCGCTGCGAATATATCTCCAGCGGGCACCACCAGGAGAGAAACCTTCTTGCCAAAACTCTCCGCAACCGAGACCGCCTTGGTGAAGAGCATCTGCTCGTGCTCGCTGAAGCTCTGGTCTTCGGCGCTCAGATACTCCGGCCCGCCCGCGCCCATCATGCGGACATTTATCACTACGACATCCCGATTTTCGGTGCTGGTGCGGGCAAGGGTCCACTTCAGGGCGAGCGGATTGGAGGGGTCGCGCATGGTGACCATCACCCCGCCTGGGCGGACTGCCGCAGATTCGCTGCTGACTGTGTCCAGGTGTTCGAGTTGGAATTGATCTTTCATCTGGTGGGCGGCGGCCGCGTGCTTGCGCAGGTTCTCGCGCTCGGAGATGGTGAAGATGATGAAGAAGGCGGCTGCAAATACAATGCCGCTCACTGTGGCTACCGGCTTCGTAAACAAATTGACAACGGCTACCGTAATCAGGACCAGGAAGACTGACAGCAGTCCTACAGGGACCTCAGTCTTTCCGATCCGGATATTCGGCGGGACCTTCCAGCCGCGCTCACCGTGATACTTCCAACGCAACACCAGCATCGCTAGGCTATTGAAGGTGAACGACCAGATCACACCGAATGCGTAAGCTTCGCCGAGGGTGATGATGTTACCCCTTGTGGCGATGATGGTGGTCATCTGGAGGATGAAGACCAGGTTGACGATACGGGAACTGGTGCCAAACTTGCGATGGGGTTTGCGGAACCAGTCGGTCAGCACGCCGTCTTCGGCAACCCGCATCAGGACACCTGTGGACCCGATCATGGAGGTGTTAATGGCGCCCGACAAAATGAGAAAGCCGACGAGGACGACAAAGATACGGAAGGCAATGCGCCAGAACATCGGTCCTACCATGTACATGGCCAGACCGGCGATCAGATTGTCCTGGTAGATATGGGTGCGTTGCCATGAGGGAATGAGCATGGAGGCGAGCAGCGTAGCGCCACCGGTGAAGATGAGGCTATAGATTGCAATAACGATTGCAGCGCGCTTCAGGTTCTTGAGCTTGGGATGCTCAATTTCGCGATTGACCTGGGCAAGGCTCTCCTCGCCGCTCATGGCCAGCACGGAATGACCAAAGGCCATGAGAATGCCAAACATTCCAAACAGCGGCACAAGTCTCGTCCCTTTGAGGAAGCCCAGGGCATCGTCGCTGAACTTCAGGTTCTCCGCGGTGGGCGCGGGAGGCAGATGAACGCCTTGCGGACCCATGATCACGGAAAAAACGCCCCAGACCAACAGGATCACCACCATCACCGTGGTAATCTGCATGACGCGCAATGCCTTCCCGCTCGACTCCTCAATGCCCTTGATGTTCTGCCACCAGTAGTAAATAGTTACCACGGATGCGAACATCGCTGAGGTGTAATTCATGTTGAACTGGAATGGGTTGCCAACCGGGTCCATCAGAGCCGGAGGAAGCCAGTGGCTATTGTTGGCAACCGTCATCAGTTCGTTCATCAGGCCAGTAATGTACTGTCCCGCGGAGACGCCGGATATCGGTCCGGTGAGAATGTAGTCGAACATCAAAGCGGAGACGCTGAGTTTGGCGAACGTGCCGCCCAGGGCCTCCTTTACTACGCGGTAGACGCCGCCGCGCGTAAACATGGAACAGCTTTCCACGTAGACAGCGCGCACCGCAAAGCTGAACAGCATGATGCCGAGGATGAACCATGGAGCAGCCGCCCCGACCGCCTCTTCGGCGATGCCTCCGGCGTAGAAGGCCGACGAACCAAGATCGCAGAGAACAATGGCTGATGCACGCCAAAAGGAGATGAACGTCAGCATCACCGACGATGCCACGATGAGGCGAACGCGGACGGGAGGAGGGGCAACGGTCGTGCGGGAAGAGGCCATCGTAAAGGAGCCGGCACGATGCCCGGCTATTTATTTTCCTGGAGAGCGCAATACCCCCCCGCTCTGCGGCGGGTTTATGCCTGAATCAAGGCGGAGTCAACGAGAATCGGAGGGAGATCCAAGTCAACCGGGATGTCAAGATTTCACTCCTCCTTGCCGAACAACTCTTTTCCGTCCTCGATGAAGCTGATCAGCACCGCTATGGCCGAGCCAGCCAGGCCTACAAAAAAGAGAACTTCGAGCAAGCGAATTGAATTTACGGCAATCAGCATAAAGCTGGTTGTAACCCGATTTCGCGCGTTACTGGCTAATCCTGCCGTTCCGCCGCACCACGGTCGCGATAGGGACGGTCATTACTGGCTGCCCTCAGCACAGATCCGTAAGTGCGCGTCTACGCATACGGCTCTTACCATGGATCGGGCGGCAAAACTGCTTGCCGCACATCGGCCGATCCCTGGGACATGCCGTTCCCGCTCTGTGTCGGGAACATGCCCACGAGCGGTTCCGAGCTTTCACTGCTCATCCTTGCCGGCATCCTGCCCTCTTCGACCACGGAGAATTCACCAGTTGCTTGTACCGAGTTCCTTCACTGGCGACACAGCCTTCATCTACTTGCAACAGATTCGGCATTATCAACACCCCACCATAGTCCGCTACCGGCGGGGAGAAACTTTTCGAGGCTAACGGTTCGCATTTTGATGCGGCCTGCTGACTTGCTTGCCTCCTTGACCAGTCTCTTCCGTAATGCTCGCTCGTCCAAAGCCATGTTTTGGCCAGGACGAGCGAGCATCACGTTAGACCTCGACCAAGACTTGGGGTTTTGGGACGCTATTGATCGTCTTCAAGATGCGCGAGACGATCTGGTAGGGGTCGGCTTCGGAGTTCGGGCGGCGATCTTCCAGATAGCCCCTGTAACCGTTCTTGATGAAGTTGACAGGCAGGCGAACGGAAGCTCCGCGATCGGAGAGACCATAGCTGAACTTATCGATGGCTTGCGTCTCATGCAAGCCTGTCAAACGCAGATGGTTATCCGGCCCATACACGTCGATGTGCGCTCTGATGTTGTTCTCAAACGCCTCCATCAGGGCTTCAAGATATTCCTTACCGCCGACTTCACGAATGTATTTTGTGGAGAAGTTGCAATGCATGCCGGAGCCATTCCAGTCGCCCTTAATCGGTTTGCAATACAACACCAAATCCACTTCGTACTTCTCGCAGAGACGCATCATCAGATATCGAGCGGTCCAGGTGTCGTCGGCCGCCTTGGCGGAGCCTTTGGCGAAGATCTGGAATTCCCACTGGCCCTTGGCCACTTCGGCGTTGATGCCTTCGTGATTGATGCCGGCGGCAAGACAGAGTTCCAGGTGTTCTTCGACGATTGTGCGGGCCAAGCTGCCCATGTATTTGTAGCCGACGCCGCAATAGTACGGGCCTTGGGGAGTAGTTGGGTGGCCGTCTTTCGGGAAGCCGAGCGGACGCCCATCCTTATAGAGAAAGTATTCCTGCTCAAAGCCAACCCACAAGTCAGGGTCGTTCTCGATCGTCGCGCGCATATTGGTGGAATGCGGTGTGCCATCGGGGTGCATGACTTCGCTCAGAACTATATATGCGTCCTTGCGGCTTGCATCGGGATAGAGAGCGACAGGCTTCAGAATGCAGTCGGACTTGCTGCCCTCGGCCTGCATGGTGGAACTGCCGTCAAAGCCCCAAAGAGGTAAATCCTCAAGGGAAGGCGGTTTCTCAAAAGACTTCAGTTGAGTCTTGCCGCGAAGCTCAGGTATGGGCTTTCTGCCGTCAAGCCAGATGTATTCGAGTTTGTATTTTGTCATGAATCTCCTTTTTTGAAGGGAAGAGAGTGTGGGCTTGTAGCACAAGCCTAAGATGTAAGGCATAAAGAAGACATCAAAATCTCGTGAGTACGAGCAAGGTCCAACGGCTACCGGTGATGGGCAAAGAGGAACATGAGCAACAGGACGGCCACTGGGATAAGTGCTAAGCCTCCGTAATAGAGAATCTTGCGTGAGAACTGGGATTTGCGTTTTTGCCAGTCCCGAAGCTCCGTGCGGTCCTCCACGCCGACTTGGTCGATGTGCTCCAGATCGCGCTCAAATTCATGCGCGTGGGCATAGCGGTTCTTCGCATCCCTCTCTAGGGCCCGGTAGAGAATCTCCTGCAACTGAGGCGAGATGGAAGGGTCGGCGACGGAGGGAGGCATGGGGTGGTTCAGCAGGCGCTCGTTCATTGCGGCCATGGGCGATGGGCCGGTAAAGGGCAGCTTGCAGGTGAGCATCTCGTAGAGGATCACGCCCGTGGAGTAAATGTCGGAGCGGCCATCGCCTCGCTTGCCCTTGACCTGCTCGGGGGAGATGTAGTTCGGGGTTCCGATAGCGGCGGTGAAGTTGGCATAGGTGAGGCGGCGTGCGCCTGAGTCGCTGGCGATGCCAAAGTCGATCAGCTTGATGTTGTCGTCGTCATCTACCATGATGTTTTCCGGCTTCAGGTCGCGATGCACCACGCCATTTGCATGAATGTACTCCAGCGCGTCGAGCACGCCGATGGCGATGCGGATGGCGCGCTCCTGCGGGATTCGTCCTTCATCCAGAATGTCGCGCAGCTGCCGGCCGTCGCACCATTCCATAACCATGTAGATTCGGGAACGCGGTTCGCCTCCAAAGACGCGCATGACCTTGGGATGGTCGAGCTTTTCGCCGATGTCGGCCTCGCGCTTGAAACGGTCGAAAAGGACGGGATCAGCTTCGAGGTCAGAGTGGGGGATCTTGATGGCAACTACGCGATTGTCGCGCGTGTCGACGGCGCGATAGATGGATGCCATGCCGCTGCAGGCAATGGGCGTTTCGATGCGATAGGAGTCGAGGGTGGAACCGGCTTCAAAGCAGTCGTGATACCCCATGTAGTAGACACCCCGTTCGGTTAATCTTTCTTACTCCTCCGGGGAAGGGGGGGCTCAAAGTGAGGATTCCCTAACTCCCGGTTGATTGTTCGTAGGGTGAGAATTACGAAGGGAGCCGGTACGGTCGGCCTCTGTACATTCCTACCCGCTCAACCGCGCGCACGCGGATCACCTGAGCAGTTGTGTTGTCGCCGCCGTCAATCTCCACAGCGCGCGCCACCAGTTCGAACGCGATTTCCTCGATCGCTTTCTTTTGTGAGACGATCCCGGCGATTTCCTTTTCGCTCATCTCGTCGTGCACTCCGTCGGTGCAGAGCACGAGGACATCGCCAACCTGCAGCGTGAGGGCGGTTGTGTCCGGAGACACAAACAATTCCGGGCCCAGCGAGCGGATGAGCACGTGGCGCGATTCAGACTCGGCGACCTCTGCGGCCGAGATCAGGCCCAGCTTGCGTTGCTGAGCGACCCAGGTGTGGTCATGCGTAATCTGCCGTGCCTGGCCATTGCGAACCAGATAACAGCGTGAGTCGCCGACATGAGAGACGATTGCCTGATCGTGGCGCATGGCGCAAGCGACAAGCGTCGTGGCCATGCGCTTGCCTCGGTACTCGGAGGCCAGGGTGCAGTCGTGAACCGCGGCGTTGGCGTGTTGGATGAGTCGCGGCAGGAGACCGGCGAGCATGGTGCCGGCCTGGGCTTTGCTGAATCCTTCAATCAGCGTGGACAGTGCGGTTGCCGAGGCAACTTCGCCAAGGTCCATTCCGCCTACTCCGTCAGCCACGGCAAACAAGTATCCGTGAGAGCGAGACTCCTGGCGCGAAGAAGGAATGAACGATCCCATCGCGTCTTCATTGTCGGTGCGAACCTTGCCGAAATCCGATGCCTCGGCGAACTGTACAACCAACATGGGCGCCGCCGCTTGAATCGCACTCCTCGAAGCTCCGAGGAGTGCGCTTTATAGAGATCGTGGAACATTCAATTCAAAAACACCAATGGGTGGATTTCCGGATCTCGTCTCTCAACAGCAGATGAGGTCCGTATGCCACCCAGTGAATGCAGTTTGATTGAGGCAATTTACTTCGCCGTAAGCAGGACCGCCTTGCCTTTGGACGCTGATGATCTGAGGAAGTAAATAGCTCCGTAAATGCCCCATGCAGCGGATATTCCCAGCGCACAGAGCGGCTCCATTTTAGTACCCAGGTTGAAGAACGGGCCAGCTACATAAAAGCCCATGCAAACCAGGTTGGCGAGGAGGCCGAATCCGGGAATGAGCAAGTGCTTGACAAAGCTATAGTCGGGCCGATTGTGGAAGGCCACGATGCACAGGAAGCAACTGAGCGCGTAAAGAATGAACGTACCAAAGTTGGAGGTGAGGGTGATGGTGAGCAGGGAGTTGGGCATAGCAGCCAGCCTGTCATGGGACATGTAACCGAAGCTGGAGAAGATGCCATGTGGAAGCGCCGCGATTGTCGCATCGCTGGGCGCTGCAGCGTCGCCAAAGACTACCGAGACAGCGATAACACCAATCACCGCGGAGATCACGGCCAGCGTCCAGATGGCCTTCCGCGGCGACAGGGACTCGGCATGAAGGATTCCGAAGTGCTCTGGAGCCTCGTCGTCCTTGCCCATGGCATATGTGACGCGGGCGCCGGTATTCATGCAACTGAGTGTGGTGCCAATCAGCGCAAGGAAGACTGTGATTGCCTCGGCCAGCATGAAGTACTTGCCATGCCCTTGGCCCAGCAACGCATCGCCGACTATGATCATCATGTCGCCGATGGGCGCGGCCGAGCCTGAAGCGCTGGTCATTGTATAGCCCGAATTGAGAAAGTAGTTGGCAGCGAAATACTCGATGAGATAACAGACCACGCCCTGAATCAGGAGCGAAGCGATGACGGCGATGGGAATATGTTTGGTGGGATTTTTAGCCTCGCCTCCCATCGAGGTTACCGATTCGAAGCCGACCAGAATGAGAATGGCGACCGTCGCCTGGATGAAAACATAGCTCAACTTATGCGGAGATATGACAGATGCGGCCGAGGTGTGTGAAAGGAAGGCGCCCGTCGAGTCTCTTTCCGTGTAATCGATCGTGAATGGGACCGGCTTGCCTGCTGAATCTAGCAGCGGCAGCGGATTGCCACTGGCGTCGCGTACCGCTGAGCCGTCCTTGGCCGTCTGAAATTGGTAGGTGTAAGTGGCCAGCGACTGCGAATCGTATTGGAAAGCCGGCGAACCAGCAGGATGGTTGGCGCGATAGCCAAGGGCCAGTACGCTGAAGACGAGCAGGGCGGAGATTTGCACGACATTGATGGCGAGGTTCACTGCGGTGGAAGCACCTGCGCCCTTTGCAGCGATCCAGGCGACGAAGAAGGAGAAGACAACAGCGATGAGGGCCATAAACAGGGGACCTGGATTGGAGCCGCTCATCACGTTCGGCCAGAGGAAGCCAACCATGTAGCCGCAGAAAATGCCTGTGGTCGCGACCATCACGCCGGGGTAGACCCAGTAGTAGAGGTGCGAGCCCCAACCGACAATAAACTTGGCAACGCGAGCGTACTTGAACGCTTTGTCTTTGGATAGGAGAGCCTGCTCAGCATAGTAGTAGCTGGAGCCGGTGCCGGGATAGAGCTTGGAAATCTCGGCGTAGGCTACGGCGGTAGCCAGGCAGAGCAGCAGGGCGGCAACGATGCCAAGCCACATCGCTGGCGCGGTAGACGGCTGGCCGGCGACTCCGGTGTTTGCCTGGATTGCGAACGTAAGCCAAAGGAAGGCGCCTGGCGCGATGAGGGCCATTGCGTTGCTGGTCAGTCCTGTAAGGCCCAAGGTGGCCTGCATCTGGGGAGCTGCTTGCTTCTGAGGTGCTACTAATTGATTCGCCATGCGCATTCTCTCCTGAAGATTTGATTGGCTGCTCCCGGCGTCTCGCGTCCGGGCATAGGTTGTGAGGTCATCCGGCCAGTTGAGTCCGTCCTGATTCGCCGGCCCACAATCCTTATCTGATCGCTGGGAGGGTATCCTTGAGCCCATCAGGAACACATAAGGACCGAAGAAGGCTACGAAACCTGTGGAGCGGGCGCTCTGATTCGGCTATTTTTCAATGTTGATGACGTTCCTGCCAAAGATGAAGCCGAATTCCAGCACGCCTCTGAACTGGTCAGCATCCGTGCCCGTCTTGCCAAAGACACTTCCCGGCGTGTAGCTCGTAGCGTGTACCCATGCGAGATCGCTGCGAAGGTACATGCCTCCCTTTTGGTAGGTTGGCGTCGCAGTAAAAGTAACACCTCCGCTGCCCGCCCCAAAGCCCAACAAGTTGACCGATCCGTCGGTAGCGCTCCCCGAACTTGTGAGGTATTCCACGCGCGCCGGAAGCGAGAAGCCGCTCTTAAAGGCGTAGCTGGCGTTGATCGCGCCGCCAGTTGCGGATGTACCCTTGGGCACGCCAACCTTCGCGCCGGTTGGCAGCTTGCTGTACTGGAAGTACGGCGAAATGATCCATGGGCCCTTGGTGTAGGTGTAGATCACCGCGTGCATATAGCTGTTGTTCTGCACCGGTGTGGCCGCCGTTTGATAGGCGGTCTGTCCGAGGTTCCCCATCCCGTCGTAGATCAAGGCATGAGGCCCCTTCGAAAGAGTCACCGAGCCCGAGAGCCACGAGTAGCGGTTGGAATAGTAACCATCGTTCCAACTGACTGCGCCGGACAGGTACTTACCCAAGGTTTGATTCACCTGGATGCCGCGATTGATCGCGTTTTCCTGGTTCCAAACGATGCCGCGCTCGATGTTGAAGTTCTGGTACGTAAAGGTGGACTCGGCACCCATCAAAGTGGGCAGGGAGCCGATAAGGAACTGCGTGTTCTTGGCCGCCTGCAACTTCAGGTAGGCGACCGGAACAGGCCCGTAGAAATTGTTCAAGGTACTTTGGGCGTTGACAAACGGCACGCCGAGTGTCGGCATGGTATAAACGCCCGCCTGGATGTAGTACTGAAGTTTCCCGTCCGCTTTTTGAACGAAAATCTGTCCGTTGCTCAGAGTGGCTTGCGCATTGTCGTCTCCCGGCACGGAATTGGTCTGGAACACCGAAAAACCGGTGAGAATTCCATTGACGGACAGCTTGCCCAACGGTCCGGCATCGAAGGTCGCCGGCGGCAGCCATTGCAGCGGACCTGTGAGAACGAAGGTGGAGAGGGGGGTGGGTGGTGCATCTGCGGGAGCGGCGGGGGCCGCGGCGGGCTGATCGGCAGGAGCTGGAGCTGCAGCCGGAGTTGGTGCGGAGGCTGGGGCAGGCGCAGGTGCTTGCGGAGCCGGCGTTTGCGCACCAGCTATGAGGGTGATGGCCATGGTCGCTGCGGCCATCGTGTGTAGTATGCGGTTCGGATTCAGGTACATTGGCATTGGTCCTCCCTAAAATGTTTTCTTGTATGAGGCAGTTTGAATTCGGTTAGAACACAGTGGACAAGACACAGAACACGACCGTTCCAATTTCCATTGCGGCCGAGCCTTCAGATTCGTACAGGCACACTAATCGCGCGGAATCCCAAGGGAAGGATTCACAGGCCGGCGGGCCGGTCAGGTACTAAGGGTTAGCTCTAGTTACGCAGAGCATTTATAAATAAGCCATAAAAATTGCTGAAAGAGTTCTTCATGATATTCATGTACAATTCCTCATATTGACCCCAATCTGGCCCCGCTGGAATTCGATTGGCTCATTCCGGCAACTGAGGTCATCACCTTGCGAGACGTCCCTTCAATCGAGTTTCAGGTCCATAATCATGTAGTGATAAAGAGGTTCTTCAATACATGTCTGAAAGCCTCAAACTGGAAGCCACGCGCGCCCAAGCTAAAGCGAACGGCCGAATCGACGAACTTCGGACTTCAGTGCTGGACGGTCTCGCGCAGGCTTATAAGACGCCCTTGACGGCGATCCTCGCGGCAAGCGCGGGACTGAGCGAAATTGGCGGGCTTTCGCCGACACAAGCCGAGTTGGTAGCGCTGATCGAAGATCAGGCTCATTTGTTGAACAACTTCACAACACGGCTATTGGCGACTGCACGACTGGATGCAAAGGGAGTTGAGATTCATCCCAAGCCGGTAGGCGTGGAGCCTATCATCGATGACTTGTTGGCCGCTTTAAGGCTGCGTCAGGCAAACAAAAGGATTGCTATCGATCTTGAGGATGACAGCGTGGCGCTCTGCTGCGATCGCCAACTGATCCTCATGCTGCTGAATCAATACATTGACAACGCCTGCAAGTACTCGGACAGTGGCACGGTTATCACAATCCGAGTCGTCAAGGCTAGGTCCAAAGTGATCTTTTCGGTGCACAACTTCGGTTCTGTGATCCCCAAGGAGGATCTTGAGGGCATCTTCGACTACTATTCCCTTCCTTCGTCGCTCTCCGGCCGAACCGCGGGTATGGAATTTGGCCTTTCGGTGGCAAAACGAATCGCATCGTTTCACGGCGGGAATGTCTGGGTGACGAGCGACGAGGCAAAGGGAACTACATTCTTTGCAGCTATCCCAGCCACAATAAAGAGGAGATATTCTTGATGATCCCAATTGCCATTCGCGTTCTCATCGTCGACGACGAGTCGGCCATCCGCAGGGCATTGCGACCACCCCTGCTTGAACTCGGCTTTCAGGTTGCCGAAGCTTCGCGCGGTGAAGAGGCACTGGCAATGGTGCGCACATCTAAATTCGACGCAATCTTGCTCGATATCAACATGCCCGGAATTGGCGGCATCGAAACGCTGCGCCGCCTTCGGTCGCTTTTTCCCAAACTTCCCATCCTTATGCTGACCGTTCGCGACAAAGAAGAGGAGAAGGTGGAGGCGCTTGAGCTTGGAGCGGACGACTATGTAACCAAGCCGTTCAGCACGCGGGAATTAATTGCTAGGATTCGGACAGCGGTTCGACGGCTCAATGTTCCAGTACGGCCTGAGAACGCTCCCATCGAGATCGGAGGCATTCGCCTTGATCCGATGAAACGCGCTGTTACTAAACGCGGTGAGCCGGTGCACCTCACTCGTAAAGAGTTCGATGTCTTGCATTGCTTGATGAGCCGAGCCGGCCGGGTTGTGACCTACTCGAAGCTCTTAGCCGCGGTCTGGGGAGCTAGCTGCAGCGAAGAAACCGAGTATATTCGAACTTATGTCAACCAGGTACGCAAGAAGATTGAGGACAATCCTGCCATTCCGGTTTATTTGCTGACTGATGTTTACGTGGGGTACCGCTTTGCAGACCCCGAGATATTTGAGAGCAATACTGCCGGTGTGAGTGCCGAATTGACCAGTTTGCAACCCCAGGCGAACGGAGCTGGCTCAGTATAAGCGTGCGGCCAATTCTTCTTGCAATCCGCATTGGGGGGAGTCGCCCCTCCCAATGCCACACCACCAGACAAGCGTGTCCGCGTCCGGCGGGTCGGTCGGAATGAGCTGGTTGCCGGCGAGCGACCTGGAAAGCGCAAGTGAGTCGAAGTGTATGCCAGGTAATTCACATGCGCTATTGTGTTGCGGAATCAGTTGGCTCCGCCAGATGACTGTACTTTGCGGATAGCGCGCCAGCCTCGGAGGCCTTTTCAACATAGTATTCGTAAAGATTGCGCGATGAATCCGCGGGTCTTGGATATTTGGCATACAGACTTGCGGTAATCGGGCTTCGGCGCACCCACTCCTTCTTCTCGACCGCAGCCTGCTTCAAATAATTCTTCTGCTGGTCGTCATAGTAGTGAGCGAGAGCCATGTACTGCTCCGGCGTGTGTGCTTCGCGCGCCAGCTGTCTCAGTTGAGATTGTGTGTGAGGTTCACCACTCTCTGCTTTAGCAAATGCAGCTTGCGTGTTTCCAACATTCACGAGAGCGAAAATCAGGATGCTTGTTGCACAGCAGCCTTTCTTGATCATTTTCCGACCTCCATGGCTGAGTATTTGCTGCGCGGCGTGAAGGAGGCATGAGGAAAACGAAAGATGATTCTAAGGTAAAGAGAAAGAGAAGATTCTGCGGACGAACCTGCGTGGTTTGACTAATTTAGCAGTTGTCCCTCGCCAAAATCCCATCCGGGAGCAAAATCGGACGCGACCGTCATGGCTGGAACGGTTTTGGAGTGGATGTTCGGCTGGAAATGGAATACTTGTTGACCACGGAGAATCATGCAGGGAGTGCCGAGAGGGGCGCAAGAGATTAGCAGACACACGTCTCCCTGCGTTTAGCCTCAACCTTGCGGAGTGGGGCCAAAAAATAATTCAGGCGGCCAGATCGTAGCGACGATGCAGACCGCCGAGCCTCGAAGTCGCCACAATCCTGCTGCAGGATTTGGTCCCGTCGGCAGCCACACGACCGGCAGGTGTAGATTTCGCCAAGGCAAGATGGGTCCGGTCTTCGTGATAGTAGCGAACGTATTCGTTCATAAGCCGCTTCAGATGCCGCTCAATGAGAACGATTACGTGATCGAGCAGATCCCGGCGACAGCTGCCAACCCAACGCTCTGCAACACCGTTCTGCCACGGACTTCTGAAGCTCGTTCGCTTGGGCTGGATGCCGAAGTTCTTCACTGTGTCGATCACTTCGCTGTTGTACTGTGGGCCGCAATCAAAGATCAGGTAACCAGGAGCCGAATCGTAAGGGAACGCCTCGCGCAATTGTTGGATCACCCAGGCACCAGTCGGGTGTCTTGTCACATTGCAATGCAAGATTCGCCGCCGATCATGGGCAATAATGAAGAAGCAGTAGAGAACACCGAAGGTTGGGGTCGGCATGGTGAAAAAGTCCATCGCGGCGATGGCCTCACGATGATTGTTCAGGAACGCCGCCCAACGTTGTGCCGGCTCCGGATTCCTCGGCGCTTTCCGCATCCAGCGCTGCACGGTTCGCTCTGCGACATCGAATCCGAGCATATTCAATTCGCCATGAAGGCGCGGAGCGCCCCAAGTCGCGTTCTCGGCGACCATGCGAAAAATCAGTTCGCGCAATTCCCTGCTCACGCATTTTCTTCCTGCTTGGAACCGATGCCGCGAGAGCCACGTCCAATACAACTTGAACCCAGCCCGATGCCAGCGAACAACAGTCTCCGGTTGGACGAAGATCAGTGCCTGCCTCCAGTTTGGCCAAAGTCGCCGCAAGATTACCCAGAACAATTGGTCAGAAGACGCAAGTCGAGACTGCGGATGTCTTTTGCTCAAGACCGCAAGCTGTTGCCGAAGCGCCAGGTTTTCCAGGAGCAAATCCCTGCGAGAGCGAAAGAGTCGGGTGGTCGAAACGAACAGAAGCTTCAGAAGGGTAACATGCCTTCAGTTTGCACGAGGACAGGCAAAATCGAGCGCACAACCTATCTGCATAATTCGAGGGCTGATCGCGATTTTGGCGAGGGACCGGTCAAGCGTCTAACAAACACCCTCGCGAGAGCATCTTCGTAGACGAGGCTGAATCGCGAATCGAACGCCAGCACACTGGCCAGGGGTTTCTCCTTAGGAACCAGGATGAGGCGGGCACCGTTCAAATAAGGGTCGCTAACGTAGGAGCCGTAACCCCGCTCAGTGTAAATGAATCGGTAGCCAATCTCGTCTCCATAGAGGTCAGTGCGGCCGTCGATGGCCACCGGATAGCCTGGCATGTACCATGCGATGAAGCCCCCCAGCTGAAGGTGCTATAAAGCGGGCCCGGTCGAGGATGATCGCGCAGGAAGTCGAGCGCCTTCACGGGGAAAACTTTATCCATTGCAGCGCGGAGGTTGGGTGCGTTCAGGCCGATAGCTTGCGCGTACACAAAAAGCAGCAGAGCCACGGTAACCGCAAGCCCCGCTTTTGCTTCGAGAGTTTCGCTGCGCTCGCGTTTCGCCCCGCCGAATGCCAATGCGATGCATGCCGCTGCCGGAATGCAAACGAACCACGCGTCCCATTGGGTCCGGTACCCTATGCCATTTCGCTAGCACATGATTTCGAGCGTCAGTCGTTCGTCTGCATGTCGAAGCTGTCGCTGCCATTTTCGACAATCTGCACAAGAAGTCTTAGATCACCTTTTCAAATCAATAACTTGTACGGAGAAGGGTTTGGCACCCCGAGTGCTTTCCGAATAATCGAAGGTGAAACCGGTTTCAGCTATGTTCCGCGCGACATTCAGCTTGCGTTGTGCAGGAAGACCCACGGCCGCAGCACTGATTCTTCTGTTTTCGTGGTGGCTGTCGGTGACGGCGGCCTTCGCGCAGTGCGCCGGCATTGCTTCCACTCCGCAGTCGGCTGCCGATTGCGCCGCGCATGCGACCCCTCAAGATGGATTCGCGAAACTCGATACTGGCCACACATACACGCTGGCTGAACTGATCGACATTGCGGAGCGCAACAACCCTGGCACCCGCGTGTACTGGGAACGGGCCAAGCAAAAGGCGAGTCAGCTTGGCATAGCAAGAAGTTCCTATTTCCCGGTTCTGGCAGGTCTGGCCGCCGCCGGTGACCAGCGCGCTATCGTGCCTTTCCCGGAACCGCTGGCGCCGCGCGGCTACGTTACAGCGGAGGCTCCATTCGTCCAGCCGGAACTCACACTGCAATATCTGATCTTCGATTTCGGCAAGCGCGAAGCCATGGTCGACGCCGCGACTGCGGAGAAGCTGGTCTCCGGAGCCAATTTCATCCAGGCCAATCAAGAAGTCGCTTTTCGCGTAACCAGCGCTTTTTACAATCTGCAGACGGCGGAAGAGCGATTGCAGGCCGCGCAAGAGACACTGACGACCGCGCAGACCACCCAGGACGCAGCTGAAGCTCAGATGAACAACGGGCGGGCCACGCTCCCGGATGTGTTGCAAGCTCGCGCTGAAACCTCGCAAGCCGTGTTCGATCTGGAATCCGCCGAGGGCGACGAAAAAGTCGCACGGGTTGCGCTGACTGAACTGATCGGTGTCGAGCCCTCCCCGGACATCAAGATCGCCTCGCAAAAGGACGCAAGTCTTCCTCAGGCCCTGAGCGTTCCTATTGACGCTTTGATCGATTTTGCGATCGCGGACAGGCAGGATCTGAAGGCGCAGGCACAAGAGATTCGCACTGCCAATGACGCCGTCAGAGCCGCCAAAGCCGAATACCGGCCGAAGATTGTGCTCTCCGCCACCGGAGCTCAAACCTCTCTCTGGCCTTCGCTGGATTACGGAAAGCTGGGCCAGGCGAGCGAGCCCACGTGGTCGGCAACACTCGGCGTGGAGTGGCGCATTTTCGATGGGGGTGCACGAAAGAACGGACTCGTCGTTGCGGAGTCGAAGCGCCGCGAAGCGCAGGATGGGATGCGTGCAAAACATGATGACGCCGTTCGAGAAGTATGGACGGCCTACATCGGCTTTCTCACCGGGTTGCGAAAGGAGCAGGCCGCGGTAGCAGTGCTCGATTCGGCAAATGCCTCCTATGCATCCTCTCTGGACGCATACAAGTACGGCGTCAGGAACCTGGTCGATGTCGTCACCGCGGAGGATCGGTTGGCGAAGGCCCGTCTCGCTCACGTAGCCGCGCGTTCACAACTCCTCCTTGAGGCGGTGGACCTGGAATTCGTCACGGGGAACCTGCTGCGGAACAAGCCATTGACAAATCAACTTCCAACACAGAACGGCGTTCAACCATGAATGTTAAGCGAATGAGTCCGATTTGCATCGCGGCAGTCTGCCTGTTCTGCGCGGGCTGTGCGCAGGCGCCCTCCATAGGTTTCATGGGTTCCTTCTTCCCGGCCTGGCTGTTCTGTCTGACGATCGGCGTGATTTTCGCCTTCGTCGCCCGGAGCGTACTGATTCACTTTCGCCTTGAGTCGGAAGTGGGTCCGTTTGCGCTCTTTTACCCAAGTGCCGTGCTTTTCTTCAGTGCACTTCTTTGGCTTATTTTCTTCCGTTAAGAAGACATTTATGGAACAGGCTACCGAAATCCCAAATAGAAAACTCCTTGGACGCCGGATCGGCATTGCCACCGTTGCGGGCGCGGTTCTGCTCTTGCTCGCCTCCATTCTGGAGACCAATGTGCATCCCCGAACCGACGATGCCAGCGTGCGCGCGAACCTCATTGAAATCGCCCCTGAGGTCAGTGGCCGCTTGATTCAACTGCCGGTCAAGGACAATGCCTTTGTCAAAAAAGGCGATGTGCTCTTCGTCATCGACCCGCGCCCCTATGAGTATGCGCTGCAAATGGCGCTCTCAGATCAGGCGGCTTTAGAAAATCAGATCATTGACCAGAAGCGCAGGATCGCGGCACAAAACAGTGCCGCAGAGGCCGCGCTGAACGGAGTGCGCCACGCAAAAACAGGGATCCAGACGGCTGGCAGCAGTGTGGATCAGGCGAAGGCCGCCGTTTCCCGCGCTCAGGCCGCCGTTGTCGCCGCGGATGCGCAGCTTAAGCTTGCCACTAACGACCTGCACCGCATAGAACCTCTGCTCGAAAAGCACTACGTAACCGTGGAGCAGGTCGACCATGCGCGCACGGTTGTGCGCGTTGCGCAAGGCAACTACGACGAAGCCCTCGCGGCACTCACCCAGCAGCAGGCACAGGAGACACAGGCTGTTTTCCGTCAGCAGGAAGCGGACGAACTTGCATCGGTGTCGCAGGCGCAATTAGGCCAGGCGATCCACAACATCGATACGGTGGACACTTTGATGTCCCTGCGCGCGGCCAAAGCGGCGAAGGTGGATAATGCGCGTCTCGACCTGGAGCATTGCCGGGTGGTTGCGCCTTTCGACGCCTATGTCACCAATATGAATATCTCCGAAGGCGCTTATGCGCGCCCCGGTGCGCCGATGTTCACTCTCATCGATACGCGCACATGGTGGGTGATTGCCAACTATCGAGAGACGAAGGTTAAAGCGATACGGGCTGGAAGCCCGGTCGACGTTTACCTGATGGGCCATCCTGACAGGAAGTTTCACGGGGTGGTGGAGAGCGTCGGCCACGGTGTCCTTCCAGAGGATGCAAAGATCGTCGGCGGCCTGCCGGACATCGAACGCACCCTCAACTGGGTACACCTCTCAACCCGGTTTCAGGTACGCATCCGGATCGAGGACCCAGACCCGGAACTCTTTCGCATTGGTGCAACCGCCGTCACAGTGGTGAGATAGAGCATGAATACAGATGTCCCATTGTTGATACGGGCATTCTGGCGGGATCAGCAGCCCTCTCCGGATCGGATTAAATGCGTGCTGCGCATTGTTCTTGCCTCCGTCATAACTCTCGTGTGCATTCTGGTCTGGCAAATGATGTATTTGCCGCTCTGTCTTTATATCCTCTTTTTCGTTGCCCATGAAAGCCCTGCCATCTGTTTCAAATTCAACATGCTTATGTTGGTGACGGGAACCATAGCGGTGACTATCTCGCTAGTTCTAATAGGCCTCACGGACAACGATCCGATGGCTCGGGTTCTTAGCATCGCAGCGATTGGCTTCGTCTGTGGAATGGGCATTCAGGCGTGTGTCATCCCCTTCCTCTTTGTAGGAGGAGGATTTGTATTCGTCACATTGATTGCCATGTGGGAACTGCACGCACCCGCAGATACGCTCGTCAAGAACTCTCTCTGGTTCATTGCCACCCTTTCCGTATCGCTTGGCAGCTCACTGGCTGTCGAGTACCTGTTTGGTGCGCGCAATCCCGCTGCCGATTTGCGCAAACAGATCGCGATGCGGTATCGGGCGCTGCAGAAATTGTTCAGTCTCTATGCCGATGGAGACGTAACGAGCGAGTGGTCCCAAGCCGCGTCGCAGGTCGCTCGCTTCGCTGCTGCCGGCCCGAGGGAGATCCTGGCACTCTATGAGACCGTCGTGGCCCGCAATCTCGACCCTGGGGATCTTCGAATAGGAACCAAGGTTCGAATGACGCTGGGGTTGCAGCTTCTGGATCTTTCTGCAGCCTTTGCCGCCCAGAATCCGCAGACCGTCGACCCGGAATTGCGCGGCCGTTGCGCCGTAATCGCAGCTCACTGCGGCGCCTTGGCGGATTTAAAGACCACAGTACAGAGCGAGGAGGAGTTGAAGCTGAGGCCAGGCTCTTCTTCAACGTTGCTGGACCGCGTTGAGGAGACGCTGCATGAGATTCTCGTCATGCCGCACAACATGCCATCTCTGCCGAACAAGGAGTTAGCTGCACTGCCTGCCAGAAAAATCGAGTTTATTAACAAAGCGGCTCTGACCAACAAAGACTCCGTCGCCTTTGCGCTCAAGCTGAGCCTTTGCGCCACGCTTTGCTACATCTTCTATTTTGCCGTCGATTGGCCCGGAATCTCCACCTGTTGCGGAACTGTCCTGATCGTCGGGCTCACCAATTCCGGCGCAATGAAGCAGAAGTTCGCATACCGCTTTATAGGTTCGGCTCTGGGCGGAGCCTTGGGACTTGCCGTCGAGAGCCTTCTTCTCCCCAATATCGATTCGCTCACCGGAGTTGTGCTCATCGTGGCATCAGTGGTATTTGTTACCGGATACATCGCTCAAGGGAGACGATTCAGCTACATCGGCATGCAGATGTGCTTCTCCTTTTACCTGGTAGCGATTACGGGGTATCACGCGCCCACGCAACTGGCGCCGGCGAGGGATCGTCTCATTGGTATCCTGATTGCCCTGTTCGTTATGTGGGTCGTCTTCGATCAGCTATGGCCGGTACGCACGGTTACCGTCATGCGCCAAGCGCTCGCATCGGCCTTGCGTGACGTTAGCGAACTATTTCAGCTATGTAAGGAAGGCCGAAGGTACGGAGTTTTGCTGCGCCGTGCGGACATTCTACGCGAGGATTTTGGAAAGAAGATCGCCAACCTCCAGACACTGAACGATACCGTGAAATACGAATTCGGAAAGGATCGTGAGCTGTATTTCCGCCAAAGTGAAACGATGCTCAGAGCTTCGTTGGCTGCGGTCGCTCTTTTCTGGAACGAAATTGTCGTCCTAAACACTCCGGAGGACGATGATTTCTTCAGAGATCCTGAATTGATCGAGATGCGCCGGACCATGGCGGAACACTTGGAGGCTATGGCGAATGCCGTGGTTCGTTCGCTTCCTATTCCCGTGGTGAGTCCTACTCTATTTGTCAGTCCTGAACTGGTCGGCAGCCCCCGGTTTGGAGAGTACGTCCGGCATGCACTTTCACGTCTCGGAGAAGTGAACAACGTCATCAATGAACTGGACTTACAAGCTAGAGGTCTTGAAGTGAAGAGTGGGGTTGTCCCCTTTGCGGACGCAAGCAGTTAAGACCCATTTCGCCGTTCGATGAGAATCAACCGTCCGGCTAGACGATCGTGCACGATTCTGATTCTGGCCGGTGAAGCGAAGTGGGGTGCCTCTGGAGAGCAAAATGCCAAGGATTGGCCGACTTGAGACTCGTCGACGGCGAAGACCGCGGGGAGCAGGCGACCGGAATTGATCGCGGCTTTTCGTTGTAACAGCCTCAGCGAGGGGCTAGGTGCTTCCTTACCTCCTCGCTCTCGCAGTGTGGCTGGTGGTTGCGTACGCATGGGGCTACGCTGCCTTCAAGCAATGGTGCAGAGTGCAAGGCATGACGCAAGTGCCGGACAGTCGAACACAGAGTTAGGTGAAGGGAGGGCGTGGTGACTTCTGAAATCGATGACGGCCTCAATATCAGGCGGGCACAAACTGCGCAGGGGGAATTGCAACGCCGCAACGACCGGCTCGAGTTTCTCCTGCATCTGACAACGCAGATCACATCGAACCTGGACCTGCAGGAGGTCTTGCGCTCGACTTCCGCTCATATCCGTGAAGCGATGCGTGGAGACGTTGCTGCCGTTTCTATCGGCGACAAAGCGTCAGGAAAACTCAGGCTGTCCGTCCTCGATTATCCGCAGGGCAAGGGATTCGCACGGGAAAACTTGTTGCTCACGCAAAGCGACTCCGGGAGAAGGGCTTTCGAAACGCTGAAGCCTGTGATCGCAAACCTTAACGATATGGACCAGATTTCTCCTGAGGTGCGGGAAGAGCTGGCGTTTATTGATGGAGCCAAGAGCATTTGCCTGGTTCCACTCGTGAATCGCGGCCGCGCCATCGGCATTCTGTCGACCGTGAGAACGACCGAGACCCCCTTTGTTCCAGAGGAGATCGAGTTCCTCAGCCAGGTTGCAGGCCCGATCGCCATCGCCATCGAGAACGCCTTGGCCTATGAAGAGATCTCCCAATTGAAAGACAAGCTCGCCGAGGAGAAGCTCTATCTCGAAGAACAAATCCGTTGCGATTTGGGGTTCGAGCAGATTATCGGACGGAGCCCGGCGCTCAAACATGCTCTGCAAATGGTGGAAACGGTCGCTCCCAGCGACTCTACTGTCCTGCTGCTCGGCGAGACCGGCACGGGAAAGGAACTCATCGCCCGCGCCATCCATGATCGCAGTCGGCGCAAAGACCGGACATTTGTGAAGCTGAACTGCGCGGCCATTCCAACAGGACTTCTCGAGAGCGAGCTGTTTGGACACGAGAAGGGAGCATTCACGGGCGCCATTGCTCAGAAGATTGGGCGCATGGAACTCGCCGATCAAGGCACGCTGTTCCTGGATGAAGTGGGGGATATTCCCACCGAAATCCAGCCGAAGCTGCTGCGCGTCCTGCAGGAGCGGGAATTTGAGCGCCTGGGAAGCACGCATACCCGCAGAGTAAATGTTCGCCTGGTTGCAGCAACCAACCGGGACCTCGAAAAAATGGTCGCGGACCGCGAATTTCGCGCCGATCTGTTTTACCGCCTCCACGTGTTCCCGATCCGGATTCCACCGCTGCGGGAGCGCAGAGAAGACATTCCGCTGCTGGCCACGTATTTCGTACAAAAGCTTGCCAAGCAAATGCAAAAGAGGATCGATTCAGTTCCTGCAGGTGTCATCAAGGGGTTGATGGCCTGGGAATGGCCGGGAAACATCCGCGAACTGGAGAACTTCATGGAGCGCGCCGTGATACTGACGCGCGGGAGGGATCTCGAGGCGCCCCTTTCGGAACTGCGCAACCTGAACACCGATCAACCTGCGCAACCAGCCACAGCAAAGGACAACGAAGAGATCGCGCGGATCGTGAAGGAAACCATCAGTTCGCTGCGCGGAAAGCGCGCATTGGATGAACACGCCAGAAAGCAGCACGACGAGATCGTTCGAATGCTTACCGAATGCAAGGGGCGCGTCGGAGGGCCGGATGGAGCTGCGGCCCGTATGGGGATTAGTCGCACAACCCTCATCTCTCGAATCAGGAGACTCAATATAGATCCATACGAATATGCTTGACCGGAGCCTCCGCTTGGCCTTGGCTCGCCGCGATTGCGGCTCTTCGAAGTAACATCCGGCCAAAACTCGCCGAGTTTGTCTCTCTCTTCCCGTTCTATTTCCGATAACCCATATAAGTTGTCTATTGTCAGTGATGGGCCCGAATGAACTCGATTCGCTCATGCGTCGAGTTCAGCACACTTCGAATGCGGCCGAAAGAATTCACCTACCCGGATGGATACGCTAATTCGGGAAGAGAAAGAGAAAAGGCCAGCCGATGTCGGGAGTTTGGGGCTAAGGAGACGGCGGCTGGCGGCGAAATGTGTGGAATCATTGCGGACAGTCAGTCGAGCCTAGGTACTGTGACCGCATTCGCTAGGCGGCAACGGATTGCAGCACTGCGGCAACGGAACGCCCGGGCAGCAGTCTTCAAGCGGGCTCGGGGGGCACTGGCGTGTGGTGGCGGGAGTAGCCGTCCCCGGCGTTACTGAGAACCCGTTGATCAGCGTACGAGTCTGGGTCGACTGTCCCGGAAGCGTGTAGTCCTTGAATGGCTGGATGCGGGTGGCATGAAGGCGCCCTGCAATCCCGGCGGCTGGCTTGGCAGTCTCAAGTACACCTGACGCGACGACGGAAGTCCCCGCCAAGCTCTGCAGGTTGTCGCCCTTCACTTCATATTTCAAGCCCGTTTCCGTGGAGTTCAAATAATAGTGTCCATTCTCTGAACTGATCGTGCCTGTCGCTGAGAATTCTGCGGGGGACTTGTCAGTCAGAGCGCTGAACGTCAGCGGATGTCCCGCTCGGACCAGAGCTAGACTGGCTCCGGAAGAGTTTCTAATCTCGAGAGTTCCATTTTTCGCTTCAACCGTAACCGAGTTTGCCGGATCGATGGATACGATTCCGCTGGAATGCGCTTCCGCCGGTACCACGACCATGCCATTTGCCTGGATGCGGAACGAATCCGTTAAGCCGAGTTGGGCCGTTCCGCGCTGAAGCATCAAGTGATCGCGGTAGAGGGTTCCGCGGGAATCCCGCAAGAGGGTAATCGCCACGTTGTTTGCAATCCGCAAATCCGCGGCGGAGGAGATGCTCTTCCCGGTCTCGACCACGGAACCATCGAATACAGTTCCGCTCCCTTGCACCTGTTGATTGTCGATCCTGGTCTCGCCCCGTCCGGTTAAGCTCCCAATGGATGGTGATGGTGTTACAGCTAGTGCGTAGGAACTCACGCACAACGCTCCTGCCAAGAGATAAATTCTGCTGAGCATTACTCTCTCCTCCCGCTAATCTCCTTCGGAGATTCTCTTTCAATGCAATCCGACCCATGTACCCCAGAATCGGGATGGGCCACAGTGAGGCTGCAATTCAAGACAATCTGAGATATACCCCAGAATCAGGGTGGCCACAATAAGGCTCAACGAAATCACATCAGAAATTAACATTGTCTTACATTTGTATGAACTGGCGGGGGTTGTCATTACACTTGCAATGCGTACCGAACCGGTCCGATCTTACTCCAATCGCAGCTCTCTGATATCATCCGAGATCCACGTCCAAGGCAACCGCATTCAGCCCGTCCAGAATTGTTACAGTATCGTTTCGAGGACTACCTGACGCTCGCAACTCCAACGCCTCGACGATGTTCATCGGGAATTCATTTGACAGTCGATACGAGCGGTGTCAGGCTGAAAGTCTCTCCCAGGTTGCGCGTAGTAATGCGCTATCTCTCTGATCCGCGGACCGACGAATGTGTAACCTGCGGACCTACGTATGTGTACTCTACGAGCTGAAAACTTTTGCATTCTCGGAGAATGTCTCATGAAAAACAGTTCTGTTTCGCAGCCGAGCCGGACTCTGCGTCTGGCGGCATATTTTGTGGCGCTTCCCTTGTTGTTGTGTTTGGGAGCGTCGACTGAGGTTCGCGCGCAAACGCTGACCACGCTTGACAACTTTAATGGCAGCAACGGCGCGTTCCCCTCTACCGCGCTAGCGAAAACCCACAGATGGTTTCAACACAGCAACGGAAACTTCTATGGCACGGCGCCTTTCGGCGGGGCCAATGAAGAAGGAACTGTGTTCCAAGTCGCTCCCGTGTCCGGTGGCGGTAGCGGGAAAATAACCGTGATTTACAGCTTCTGCTCTATCGGCGGAAACACCTGCCTCGATGGCGCGGTCCCTGAGGCCGCCCTGGTGGAAGGCAGTGACGGAAACCTCTACGGCTCAACCGAACTGGGCGGGGCCAATAACGATGGAACTATTTTCAAAATTACCACTAAAGGCGTACTGACCACGCTTCACACCTTCAGCGGGACCGACGGCGCGAACCCAGTGGGCGGCCTGACGATAGGCAGCAACGGAAACCTCTTTGGCACAACTTATGCGGGCGGAGCCAATAACGATGGCACGGTGTTCGAAATCACCTGCAGTGGCACACTGACTACCCTGCACAGTTTTAGCGGGGCCGACGGCGCGAACCCTGAGGGCGACCTGCTGCCAGCCGGTTGGGACGGAAACTTGTACGGCGCAACCCTGGCGGGGGGCAATTCCACTGGTTCTGGAACTTTGTTCAAAATCACCCCTTCGGGCACCTTCACCACGCTTTACGATTTCTGCTCTAAAACCGGCTGCACCGACGGCGCGCAACCTCGCGTTCCCTTTACGCAAGACCAGTGGGGCAACTTCTACGGCACAACCACATACACCGGCGCCAATGCCGGTGGAACTGTATTCCAATACATCAGCGGCGCCAACGTACTGCACACGCTTTACCACTTCTGCTCTAAGGGCGGAAGCGCCTGCACAGACGGCCAGTACCCCATCTCAGGGCCGGTGATCGGCATCGACGGAAACATCTATGGCACAACCTACGGGGGCGGAGCAAATGCCGCTGGGACGATCTACCAACTCACTCCCTGGAGCGTACTGAACACGCTTTACAACTTCTGCTCTAAGGGCGGAAGCGCCTGCACGGACGGCGCGTTCCCCGAGGCTTCCCTGATCCAAGGCACCGACCAGAACTTCTACGGCACAACTTCATTTGGCGGGACCTATAATTTGGGAACGTACTATAACCTCAACACCATTCCCCCTGACGGCGGTTCATGCAATGGCGTTTACTCCGGGCAGTATTGGGGAAACATCACGGTTGCGGCTGGTCAGACCTGCGAGTTCACGGATGGCGGGCAGATCTGGGGTAACGTCTACGTGACGGGTGGCAACCTCATCCTGAACAATGCTTCAGTCATGGGGAACGTGAACATCGAGGGCGGTGGTACTTACACCCTTGGCCCGGCGCTATCGATTATGAGTACGCTGGACATCGAGAATATTCCGTCCGGCACGGCGCAGAACTCGATTTGCGGTGTGACTGTGAACGGCGGCTTGCAAGTCGACGCAAATGCAACAGCAGTTCAAATTGGCTCAAGCTCCGGATCTTGCGCTGGAAACACGATCGGCGGCGATCTTGAGATTTTAAGCAACTCAGCGTTAGTGCAGACTTTCAACAATAAGGTTGGGAACAACCTTGTCTGCACCGGCAACAACTCCGTCTCCGGCGGCGGGAACACGGCACGGCAAAAGCAAACCCAGTGCTCGTCGTTCTAGTAGGTTGAAATCGCTCTCGTCGCTGGGTGGTTGGTTTAATGGCCCATCACACAGCGCCGGGCGCCAGGAAATCGGACGCACTTCGAAGGGATCCACTTTGCAGCGCCGACTTGGCGGGGGACTATCGGTCCGTCGCTAGCTTGGTGGACATTGCAAATCGGATCCCTTTACTTTTGGGATCCCAGATCGGCTTGCTTAGGACGTTACGACTGGTGGTAAAAAGCCGGTTCAAAGAGCAACAAGAATATTCACACGCACCTTCCAGGTGACCAAAAACCGGGGCAAGGATGGCTTAGATAGTTGCGATTCTTGAAGAGCATGCGCTCAAAAGTTCAGCAACCGGTGTTGTATAACTAATTTCCTAACTCGGGCCGGTCCGAGAAAGCTCGGGCCAGCACAGCTCACGCTGATTTCCCGAAAACAATCTAAGCACTCAGCCAGCCCGGCGAAGCCCGGCCAGGATTGCTGCATGTCGCCCGCGCTCCTCCACTCCGTCGTGATTCAACGGCTGGCTGCGGAATGCTGTCTGACCTCGGTCATCATTTGTTCGACTTTGTCTCTTCCTTCGTAGTCCGGGTTGGCCGCCAGCAACTTCTCCCAATCGGCAATTGCGCCCGCGCCATCCTTCTTCCCCTGCCACTTGACCAGGCCGAGGTTGAAAAGCGTGTTGGGATTTGTTGGGGCGTAGGCGAGTGCTTTATTGAATTCCGCAATCGCGACATCGGCGTTTCCCATGTACCAGTAGGCGGTCGCCATATCGGTGCGCACGGCTGCGTCAGAAGGTCTGGTCTTGAGGGCTCGCCCGTAGTAGTCGACGGCTATGGGATACTGCTGCGCGTCATAGTAAGCGTTGCCGATACTGGTCAGCAAATCCGGATTGCCTGCATCCGACTTGAGTTTATCCAGCAACGGGGCCACCTGCGCATCAGCCAGTTCCTTCAATCGCGCGGGACTGGGTGTCGACGACGCCGGGCCGGCGCCCATCGCTGCGGGGGCTGAGCTGACGGCTGAATTCGAGGGCGCGGTGAGCGCGGGGCTTTGCGTTGCGCGGATGGTCCAGCCGCCGGCAATTCCCGCCGTCAGGCAGATAACCGCCAGGATCGCGGCCTGTTGCTTTGTCCATTGCTCAATAGGAGTTCGATTTGTGTCCGTCATTGCTCCGCCCTCCTTCCATGGCGTGTTGATCGCTCAGCGTCGTCAGCACATTGGCCATAAGTTTTTGAACCTGGTCTCTCCGCTCTGAGCTCATTTGCGGATTGGTTTTCAGTAGCTCTTGCCAGGCGGCCACTGCGCCCTGGCCGTCTTGTTTTCCCTGCAACCGGATCATGCCCAGGTCGAAGAGCGCATTGGCGTCCTTGGGGTCATAACTCAAAGCCCAATTCAGTTGTGCGATGGCGCCATCCACATCACCGCTTCGGTAGAGACTGGTGGCCAGCTTGGTGCGAGCGGTCACATTCTTTGGGTCCGCCTGCACTGCCTTGCCGTAGTAGTCAGCCGCTTCCTTGAATTGGTGAGCGCTGTGGTAGATCGCTGCAACCTGCATCAGTTCCGCGCTGTTATTCGGGTCGCTCTTCAGCTTTTCGAGCAGCGGCGCAGCCTGCTTGTCGGCCATCTGCTTCATCTCTTGCAGTGTGGGCATGCGCCCGCCGGCGATCGCACCGGGGTGAGGAGAGCCCGATGCGCCGTTCACTGCCGGTTGCTGCGCCATTTGCCCCATTTTTCCCGCGCTGGGCATCTGCCCGTCGCTCACCCCGCGCCCGGAAGGGGCCGATGCGGAAGTGGCAGCGGGTTGCTTCGCAGATATGGGGGATTGGGATCCTTGCAGCAGGTATCCGATTGCCAGACCCGCTACCAGGGAGACCGCCGCCATCGCGTATACCTGTGTAGCCCGCAAGGTCCCTCCCGCAGTGGATGCCGTAATTGACGCCTTTGTCATGCCTTAATCTCCCCGGATTCGAAATTGCTCGTGAACCCGGCTGTTCTCAACATTGCAGCGGCGGCAACCGCACTTGGGTATGTTCCGTCGGCCCCCGTGCCGGTTGTGTCCGCCGCGTTGCAGATTCACCTTAATGGTGAAGACAGAGCTATTGGAGCAATGTGTATCACCCGGGAATGTGACAGAGGTCACACAGGCTGTGTTTTCAAACACATCGTGTGATCAACGTCACGGATAGTGACATTTGTCACCTGAAACTATGTGCACGTGGCGTCGAGGGCATGCAAACGCCTTGTTGAATGCCATCCAGGGTCCAGAGAGTGACGGTTCTCACGCATGAAAACGCATGAAAACGACACACGGGGATTCAGATTACTTCGCGGCTTTACTCCAAAGTCACTGTGCTTCAGCGCACCGGACCAGGTGGCAAGTCTGCAAAGGCGTCTCAACCTCTTGCCTCTGGAGATGTCAAACACTTTTTCTCGGCAATCATTTATGAGATGCAGCCAGTGATCGGCGCATCCCGCGGCAAGGGCACATGTCAGGCACATGTTCTCCAGAACGGCAAAGCTCGAAACCAACACCGTGGGGAAGACTGAGGTCAACTTCACGGTTTAGTCGAGCAGAACGAAACGAGCACTAGGAGGCTCTACCAACATGAAACGCATTTTTCTAATCGTCCTGATGTTTGTTACCGCTGCGGGCTTCGCGGCGGCCCAGATAAGTTCGCCGTCGACTGATGTTCTCGGCGCTCACCTCAACTACGGCCGCGGCTGCGCAGCCTGTCACGCCCCGCACAACGGCGCATACGGCAACGGCGCCGCAAAAACCGCCGACCCCCATGCGGGCCAGTCCATTCTCTGGGGCGAGGATGTCGCCAGCCTGTATGGCCAGGTCATCCAAACCGGCGGAGCGAACGGAAGCAGTTACGCGGAGACCCTGCCGGCCAGCATGACGGCTGGGACGTCTGACGTGAATGGCCTGCTCACCTGCCTCAGCTGCCACGACGGCAACTTCGCCGAGGGCGCCATGATGCAGAACAAGATCTATGAGACCCTGCCCGCAACCTACGGAACCTACAACACCGTACCAACCCTGGTCGGAGTCAATGCAGGCGGCGCAGCAACCTATCTCCAGGACCACCCGGTGGGATTGAATGCCGTAATTAAGTGCGGCGGCCAATACAATTGGGATTGCACTATCAGCGGCACCGGCGTGATTCAGCCCGGACCAAAAATGACGTCATTCATCAATAACTACGGCTTCTTTGTCAGCCCGGGCGTAAACGCCGCAATGCAGCCTGTCGTCGTATGCACCACCTGCCACAACCAGCACCTGATGAACGTGGTCAAAGTGACGAATTCCCCGTTCACCTATAACTCCACAACGCCAGGGGCGGTCAAGGGCGGGGCTTCGGGCCTTCCGAGCGGCACCTACGCGACCATGTTCTTTGTTAGCGGTCCCTACAACCCGGCCGATGGAAACCCTTTGACCAACCAGACGGCGCAATTCTGCCGTCAGTGCCATGGTGGCGAATCGAACGAAATGAACGGCAGCACCGCTGGAACCGTGTTCTAAATCCGCTTTGCATGAAAGGGGAGGGGACGACAATTTCCCTCCCCATTTTTTTTCTGAATCAGGATGGCATCCATGAAGTCCCAATTCCCCGTCTGCATTTTCCTCACCCTCGCCGTTGCGGCGGCCGGCGCCCAGGTAGCCTCCCACGCGCCCACCGTCTTCACGCAGGCGCCCGCTCAAGCGCCGGCGAATGGAACCGCGACAGCTGCCGGCAAGCCGGTGGCGCGTGTGAACGGCACGGTACTGACTGACGCCGACCTGGTGCGCGAAGAATATGCCATCTTTCCCTATGCCCGCCAGCACAACGGGATTCCGAAAGACCTGGAACCACAGATCCGCGATGGCGCCCTGAAGATGATCATCTTCGAGGAACTGGTTTATCAGGAGACGCTACGCCAGGGAATGACGGTGTCCGCCGCGAAGATGCAACAAGCCGAGAGCGACTTCCGCAAGCAGTTTGCCACGCCAGACGAATTCAATGCATTTTTGCAGAGCGACTTTCATGGCTCGGAGCAGTTGCTGCGAGAGAAGATCAAGCGTTCGCTGCTGATTGAAGCCTTCCTGAAGAAGGAAGTTGAGAGTAAAAGTGCGGTTTCTCCGGCCGATGTCAGGGCTTATTACGATAAGAACCCGGCGCGCTTCTATCATCCGGAATCCTTTACCTTTCAGACGATCTCCGTTCTTCCTCCGGCCAAACCCGCTCCCGACCAGTTGAAGGAGGGGCGCAAGCGGGCGGAAGACGCGCTGCGCCAGGCAAAGGTAACAAAGACGGCCGAAGAATTCGGCATGCTGGCGGAGAAGATCTCCGACGACGATTATCGCGTGATGATGGGCCAGCACAAGCCGGTTGCTGTCGACGAACTGGCGCCCCAGGTTGTGAGGGCGCTGCGCGCCATCCAGGTAGGCGATGTCAGCGATGTAATTCAAATCGAGCAAGCTTTCACCATCGTGCGCCTGGATGAGCATACGCCGGCGGGCGAGGCGAAGTTCGAAGACGTGAAGGCAAACCTGGAAAAAGAACTGCGACAGAACAAGAGCAACCAGCTTCGTTCCGCGCTGGACAAGAAGCTGCACCAGAATGCAAAGGTCGAAGTGTTGTGAGAGGACGCGGAAAGATCCTGGATTCGTGCCCCGGCCTGAATGGGACAACGGGCTTCGAGAGATCGGCGGTAGGTCCAAAGCAATACCGGATACGAGGACGAGATTGCTAGCTGCGTGGTTGAGCTCTGAAAAGTCAAGGTGGTCAAAAAGTGAGGAGGCCGTTGCGAGTCGCGTGGTTGGTGCAGGCTGGGGTTTTGCTGTTGGCATGGCCCGTTGCCGCGCAGATCAAGGTGGGCGAAGTTAGCTCGCGCCTCAGCGGCACCATCACTTCCGGTTACGACGCCGATTACGGGAATATGGATGGCTCCGACCATAACTGGACGGTTGGAGGCATCGCCAATTACTCCGGCTCTTTCTACAGTCCAAATTTCCTATCCTTCAACGCCTCTGTTTACCTGAACCAATCTCGGGCAAATTCCAACTTCCAGTCCATCTCCAATGCCAGTGGGATCGACACTACTGCCAACATCTTCGGTGGCAGCCGCTTTCCCGGCTCGATCACCTATACAAAGGCTTACAACAGCGACGGGAATTACGCGGTTCCTGGCCTCGCCAACTACGTGACCCATGGCAACAACGATACGCTTGGCATCAGCTGGAGCGAAAACCTCCCCGACGCACCCAGTTTATCGGCGGGTTTCCAGACGGGCAGCAGCCAGTATTCGGTGTACGGGACAAACGACCAGGGGAACAACTCGTTTCACTCGTTCAACCTCCACTCGGGCTATCGATTCGCGGGCTTCAACATGGGCGCCTATTATTCTACGGGAGGTAGTCACTCGCTGATTCCGCTGGTAGTGACCGGTGAACAGGCAACAGAAGCAAATTCGGACACCAGCGCCTACGGTTTCAATGTCTCGCACCGGCTCCCCATGCAGGGTTCGATCTCAACCGCCATTAACCGGTCCAGCTGGAACAGCGAGTTCCAGGGTTCCACTTCCACCGGCACCATTGACACCATTAACAGCTTGGCGTCAGTGCGCCCAACCAGTAAGGTGTCGTTTACCGCGATCGCGAACTACTCCGACAACCTGAGCGGACAATTGATAGAATCGATCGTCGCCGCCGGCGGTGTGGTTCCGGGGCTCAACTCGAGCGAGACGTCGGATTCCCTGGACCTCATGGGCGTCGCTAGTTACGTTCCCGCCACAAACCTGCAAACCTCGGCCTATGTCGAACGCCGCACTCAGTCCTTCCTGGGAGAGAATTATGGAGTGGAAACATACGGTGCGAGCGCTTCCTATGCGCGCCCGGTTCTTGATGGCAATTTCAACGCCTCGCTCAATGTGACCGAAAATACCTCCGACCAGACCGGCGAGGATACCCTGGGCTTTTCGAATACCGAGAATTATTCCAGCGAGATTATGGGGTGGAAGGTGGGTGGTACGTTTGGATACGCGCAAAACGTCCAGACTTTGCTGGTCACCTACATGAACTCGTTCTATCACTATTCGGGAACCGCCAGGCGTCGTTGGGGGAAATTGAACCTTAGCATGGGCGCCGGCGCCTCGCGGACCGCGCTGACCGAGCAAGCAGGCACAGCAAACAGCAGTCAGAGTTACAACGCCAGCCTGGGCTATGGCGTCTGGCTCATGGCCAACGGCAGCTACTCCAAGTCAAGCGGGCAGGCGCTGGCGACGGGGTCGGGACTGGTGCCGGTGCCGATACCTTCGCCCATTCTCTCCTCTAGTCAGGTGAGTTTCTACGGCGGAGACAGTTATTCCTTTGGGCTCTCCAGTACACCCGTGAAAGGCCTCGTCCTCACTGCCGACTATGCCAAGTCAATCAGCAATATTTCCAGCAACGCGTCCACGTCATTGAACGACAACAATGAATTCAATGCACTCATCCAGTATCAGGCCCGCAAGCTGAGCTTCAACAGCGGATACGCCCGGTTGGAGCAAGGCTTCAGCGCTTCCGGCACACAACCAGAAGTTATATCATCCTTCTACATCGGGGTATCGCGTTGGTTCAACTTCTTCTAAGCCGAGAGCGGCAGCACCGGCGGAGTCTATCTTTGGGCCTGATTGCATTCCTGGCCCTCGCCGCGCTGCAGCCTTCACCAATCTGGGCGTCACCAAAATCCAAGCCCCACGCGACTGCGCCGGAACAATGGGAGATGTCTCTGGATGGCGGGCGCAAGCTCACCTGGGAACGCAACTTCAGTTCGGAAACCGAAGTCAAGCCGAATCGCGGCTTCTGGAACAAGCTGATAGACATCATCGCCGGCGCACCCGATTACCACTCCCTGGTGCGTCCTTACAGCATTGCCACCGATTCGCATGGGCGCATCATAATCACCGATCCCGGCGCAGAAGGCGTTCACATCTTCGACTTCGCGCAGCAAAAGTACAAATTCATCCAGCGCAATGACAAAGACAAGGACGCCATGCGGACTCCCCAATGCGTCGCCGTCGATGCCCAGGACAACATCTACGTGACCGACTCGGATGCCGGCGAGATATTTGTCTTTGGGCCGAGCGGGAAGTATCTGCATGCCATCGGCAGCTTGAAGGGCGGCGAGGGGTATTTCAAACGGCCCACTGGAATTGCCGTGGACTCGGCGGCCCAGAAAATTTACGTGACCGATACGCTGCGCGACCAGGTATTCGTCCTCGACATGCAGGGCCATATCCTTCAGACCATCGGCAAAACAGGGCAGGCCCCAGGCGAGTTCAATCTGCCCACGGAATTGCGCCTCGATGGGCCAAATCTTCTTGTGGTCGATGCCATGAACTTCCGCGTGCAGGTGTTTGACCGCTCCGGGACCTTTCAGTACGCCATCGGTAAGATTGGCGACAGTCCCGGAGCCATGTTCCGGCTGAAGGCTGTTGCTGTTGACTCTGAAGGCGATCTATATCTTGTGGATTCGTTATGGGGCGTGGTGCAGGTCTTCAACCGGCAGGGTGATTTGCTGTATTACTTCGGCACCCGAGGCACACATGCGGGAGAGTTCCAATTGCCGGCCGGGTTGTTTATCGACCAGGCCGACCGCGTGTATGTGGTGGATTCATTCAACCGCCGCGTGCAGGTATTTCAGTACGTCGCCTCGAAGCAGCAGGCCAGGGAGGGAGCGAAGTGAGGCTCAAGACTTACCTGGTCGCCTTTACGATTGTGCTCAGCGGAACCACACTGCCGGCTCAAATCATGGGCGACGTGATGGGCGTGCATAATCTGGGGCCGGGGAGTAAATCGCCCATCTCAGGCGCACGTCCTGACTTCTGCGCATACTGTCACGCGCCGCACTCTGGACTGACAATTGGCCTCTGGAACCAGAAGCTCACTACCCAGGTCTACTCCGTGTACACCAGCAACACCGAAGCAAACCGCGGCCGGCAGCCAACGCTCGGCTACTCCAGCAATCAGTGCCTGAGCTGCCACGACGGCACCGTGGCGGTGGGAAACACCGCAGCGTACGGCCAGGTGACCATGCGCGGATCGATGTATCCGGCGGACGTGTTCGGCAGCAACATGCAGCCGTCCCACCCATTCAGCCTGGTGACGCCGTTGAAGGATAACGTCGACCTGGCGGCCTCGCTGGTTGCGAGCGGTCACACCCTTGACCCCACTGGAGCGGTGAAGCTGATCGCGGGAAACGTCGAGTGCACGTCTTGTCATAATCCCCATGTGCAAGCCAAGGATCTGGTTTCACAGAATTTTCTGGTGAAGGACAGTTCCAGCGGTCAGTTATGCCTGGCCTGTCACGATCCCACCCGGACCATCAGCGCCCAAGTCAACCCGCTCGCTGATTGGTCCACCAGCGCGCATGCGCTTTCTGCCGACAAGATCTCGCCCATCGCCAACCTCGGGAGTTATACCACGGTGGCGGGCGATGCCTGCATATCCTGTCATACTCCGCACAACGCGAACGGCACCTCGCGCCTCTTGCGCGGCCAGAACGAACAGGATTGCATTGCCTGCCACAACGGCTCGAACATCTCCCCCATGGCGAACTACGCCAATGTTTTTCCCGAGTATGCCACGCCCAAGGTCGGGCATCCGTTCCCTTCCGCGACCAATCCGCACGATGCCGCGGAAAGCACCTTGGTGAACAACAACCGTCATGCAACCTGCGTGGACTGCCACAGTGCGCACGGGTCGGAACCGGTCGGAGCGTTCCCCCTTCCGCCACTAATCCGCATCTCGCAAAAGGACATCGCTGGCATCAGCGCGAGCGATGGAGTCAGCGTACTTGCGCCCGCCATCAATCAATATGAAAATTGCCTCCGCTGCCACGGCACCAGCGCGGGCAAACAAGTACAACCAATCTATGGATACTTCGCGGTGCGCGCAGTCTCCGGTGGCGATCCTTTGAACCTGATTCCGCAGTTTGCCACCTCCGCCACCTCCAGCCATCCCGTCATGCACATCCGCAGCAGCCCGCTCCCACAGCCTAGCCTGCTGTCCAACATGCTGAACCTGGATGGCGCAACCCAGGGCCGCGCCATGGGGACGCAGATTCTCTGCACCGATTGCCACAACAGCGACGATAACCGCGAATTCGGCGGTGCGGGCCCGAACGGTCCCCATGGTTCCAGGTGGACCCACATTCTGGAGCGCCGCTATGAATTCAGCCAGGCCGCCGCGCCGGGCCAACCGATTTCCAATCTCTTCCCCAATCCCGACCTGAGCGTGGCCGGACCTTACGCCCTGTGCGCCAAGTGCCACGATTTAGCCAACCAGATCATGCAGAACACCAGTTGGAATCAGCACAGTAGCCACATCAACGCCGGTTTCACCTGTTCCACCTGCCACATTGCTCACGGCATGGGCGCCACCAGCGGGATCATCTCTGGCGAGCGCCTGATCAATTTCGACGTGAATGTCGTGGGTTCGAATGGCGGCCTTGCTATCTCCTACAATCGGAGCGCGAATACGTGCGTACTGGTCTGTCACCAGGTCGCCCACAATCCCGACGGCACGGTTACGCAAGCCAGTGCGCGCAGGGGAATTGTCATAAGAAAATGACATGGCCGTGTTACAGGGTGAAGCCTCCGGCGCACTTTGGAATTCATGATGTTCAAGTAACGCTCTAGGGAACCTCTGATCAAGTCGCCGTTTTGAAAGGGCACGACTTCAGTCGTGCCGTAAAGGCGGCAAAATGTAAGCAGGCTTTAGCCCCTGAGGGGATGTTTGCTTCACTGAGATACTTCTTCATAGGTTCCCTAGAACACGGTCCCAGCGGTGCTCCCGTTCATCTCGTTTGACTTGTCGGCATGGCACTGGCGGCAGAATTGCGCCGTCTGGTTAGACAGCGGGTTGGAGTCGTTGGGATTGTAGGGAGCGCGAAGAAAGAACATCGTTGGGTAGGTGCCGGCGGGCAAACCCGAATTCGAGATCCTTGTAATGGTGACCACATTCATCACGTGCGGATCGTGGCAGGTGTCGCAGACCACCACGGCCGTATTGTTGTAATTGCCCGGCTTCACGAAGAATCCGTAATTCGTCACGAATCTGCTCGAGGCTGGTCCCTTCATGCTGATTAGGCCGGCGCTCTGCGTGCAGTCCCAATTCCCCGCTCCACCGCAATTGATTTTCGCGCTGAGCCCCGCAGGGTGGTCACTCACGTAATTCCCCGGGCCGGCGCCGTTGCTTCCCAGCAGGGTCGGGACCGAGTTGCTGTTTCCATAAGTTGCCGGAAGGGTCTCATACATCTTGTTCTTCATCATCGAACTCGACGCATAGTTGCCATCGTGGCAGCCCAGGCAGGTGAGCATGCCGCCAACATCAGGCGTCGTAGCCGCCATGTTGGCCGGCAGGACTTCCACGAATTTGCCTCCGTCCGTTTTGATGGTCTTGCCGTACAGGCTGGCAACGTCCTGGCCCCAGAGGAGGTTGCTGCCACTGGCAAGATCCTGGGCTTTCGCGTTACCGTTGCCCGCTGCTCCGCTGTGCGCCGCGTGGCATGCGGAGCAGCCGCGGCCGTAATTGAGGTGAGCGCCAAGGACATCCGCCGAAAGCGAAGCTCCTGACTGGGCTGCTAGGCGGCTCGTGCCGTTCAGAAGAATTATGAGGAAGAAACAGGTCCGTTTCACTGAGAAGAGCCTCCAAATGCGTTCTCTTCCTGAATCGGCTCAGTTTTTCCAGAGCGGGAGCGGGACCGTCGGTATTCGTAACGCTCAAGTAATCAGGAGCGTGTGAAAACCGGCGAACTGAAATCGACCGCTCTCAATCCCCGCAACTTTGTGATCAAGCTGGCACACTTCATCAATGCAAGCGGTCAAGGATGGCCCATGGTGTGACCTAAATCACCGTCACTGGATTTCTGGCAATATCTAATACTTCCTAGAACTTGTGCTCGTTCAAGCGCTTGCGCTCGCCTTCCAGGGCTGCTGCTCGCGTCGCCACGAAGTTCGTGAAACTGCATTTTCCGGTATCCAAATGATTTTGCTTCCTCATCGCGTCTGGTTTTCGAAGGCCGTGCCCCGCGACAGCGGCCATGAGCTCAATCGGTACGCGTGGATTCTTGTTGCATTGTTTACGCTACTGACCACGCGCGCCGGCGCCGCAGTGCATCCCGTCCCGTTGGACAAGAACACTGACGCCGCCAAGTGCCTGGAATGCCACGAGGACAAGACCAAAGGAAAGTCTGTTCATTCCGCCATGGCCACGGGCTGTTTGAGCTGCCATGAGATCCGCGTAAACAAAGACGTAACGCGCGTCAAGCTGATTACCGCCACGCCGGCCGCACTCTGCCTCACCTGCCATGACGATAAGAAAGCCGCCGCCATTAAGGGGACAGAGCATCCGCCCGCGGTGCGCGACTGCCTCACTTGCCACGATCCCCACGTCAGCGACAACAAGAATCAGCTCCTGAAACCCATGTCGGGCACGGAGAAAGAAAACCTCTGCCTCAGTTGCCACCAAACCGGATTAAATGTGCCCGAGAAGGGCAGCCGCCATGCCGCGCTGGATATGGGCTGTGACACCTGCCACGTCACCCATAAGACCGGCCCCGAACCGACGATGGACAACAAGTTCCATCTCACCAAGGCAACTCCGGCGCTTTGCCTCGATTGTCACGATGCCAAGGATGCAGACTTGCAGAAGGCCCACCAGGGTCAGCCATTCGCCACGGCCAACTGTGTGGAGTGCCATGATCCGCATCAGTCCGCATCACCCAAGCTGATGGTGAAGTTCATGCATGCACCCTTCGAGGCCGGGAGTTGCGACACCTGCCACGCGCCCGCGAAAGACGGAAAAGTGGTGCTGACCCAGACTGACTCCAAAGCGATCTGCGTGACCTGCCATGACGACAAGGCCAAGCTCATCGACACCGCCAAAGTGCCGCATCCCGGCGCCGCCGGCGACTGCACAGATTGCCACAGTCCGCACGGCAGCAGTCAGCCCGGCTTGCCCAAAACCGACGCAGTCAGCATCTGCCTGGGATGTCACACAGATTTGGACGATTTGCGCAAGAAGGCTGTGCACCATCAGCCGGCATTCGTGCAGGGCTGCGCCATATGCCACACGCCACATGGCGGCGACATCGACCACCTTCTGCGCGCCAAGGGCAATGCACTCTGCCTCGAATGCCACGGTCCCGATTCCGTTCCGCAGCACGACGAAGCTGACCATCTCTTCACCATCTTCAACGGCGCAGTCAAACTGCCCGACGACTACTACAAGAAAAACAAGGTCGCGATTCTGCCGCTGCGCTTCGGGCTGGGTCACCCGGTGGAGTATCACCCCGTCTCCGACGTGATGGACCCCACCAATCAAAGCAAGGTCTTGACGCCGCTCAGTTGCCTCTCATGCCATCAGCCGCACGCTTCGGCCGCTCCCGATCTGCTGGTGAAAGACCAGACCAACAACATGGCCTTCTGCGATAACTGCCACAAGAACAGAATCAACATGAAACAGACTGTTTCGCCCGGAAATTAACTGGAGACTGAGATGTTTCACTTCCTCTTCAATTCGATCCGCGCTCCCAAGCTGCTCGCTGTGCCATTGCTATTCGCTTTGGTCCTGACCCTTCCAAGTTCCGCCCATGCGGACAAAAAGAAGAAGGCCAACACCACCGCCGCTCCTGAGGTCGGTCCGCGCAAATTCCCGTTCGATCCCACCAAGCTGGTGTGGCCCAGCCCGCCCAACATTGCACGCGTGCGCTGGCTTGATTATTTTGCCGGCTCGAAGATCGATTACACTCCCGCAGCGACCGCCAAGCCCAAGGCAAGCTGGATGGACCGCCTTGCGGGCGGCCAGTCCGATCAGGAAAAATTCAATCCCAAGACTTTTCCCTTCCAGCTGATCGGACCCTACGGCATCGCTATCGATTCCAAGGGCCTGGTCTACGTGGCCGATCAACGCGTAGGCGCCGTCTTCATCTTCAACACGGAGACCCACGATACCCAAATGATCCGCAATGGCTACGAAGCCCATTTTGGCTGGATCAACGGGCTTGCCTTCGATGACGACGACCGGCTTTTTGTCTCAGACGGCAAGATGCATCGCGTGCTGGTCTTCAACACCAAGCATGAAGTGGAAGGCCAGATCACCGAAGGGCTGGTGGATCCGGTTGGCCTGGCCATCGATACGGCGAACCGTTTTCTTTATGTCGTAGACACCCAGCAGGACCAGGTCATTGTCTATGACGCGGACACGCTCAAGCTGCTGCGGCGTATAGGAACCGGAGGCAAAAACCATTTCCTTACGACCCCCGGGGATTTTGGCGCGCCGCAGGGCGTGGCGTTGGATCAGGACGGCAATGTCTATGTTACCGACACCCTCAACAATCGCGTTGAGATCTTCGATGCCGATGGCAACTTCATCAGTCTCTTCGGAAAGAACGGCGATGGCCCGGGATACTTCGCGCGGCCCAAGGGCATCGCAGTAGATGGCGATGGGCATATCTGGGTGGCCGACGAGATGACAGACCGGCTGCAGGTCTTCAATCGCGACGGCCAGCTGCTGACTTATATCGGAATGGGACACGGAAATTTGCCCGGACAATTCAAGGCTCTGATCGGCGTGGCCATCGATAAGCAGAACCGGGTTTTTACCACCGAGCAATATCCGGGACGAATGCAGATGTTCCGCTATGTTACCGACGCTGAAGCAGCTGCCGAAAAGGCGAAACACGATGAGGAATTGCAGAAAGCAGCCGATCGGCGCCAGAAGGCCGCGGCCGCGGTACCGCCGGATAAGCCCGCGGATGCGACTCCGCAAAAGGCCCCGAATGCAACCGCCCCGGCCGACAGCGCACCTGCCAAGGCTCCAGGACGTTAGTGTTTCGCTTCTGGAGCTGGTTGCATAAATCATGCTTTGAAAGGGCACGGCTTTAGCCGTGCCGCAGAAGCCGCATAAAACTCGGGGCTTCAGCCCCTGCGGGATGCTCTGCGTGGGCCGGACAGCATTTATGCAACCAGCTCTATGCCAGCGCAACCTTAAGTGTGATGCCAATATCGGAGAGCTTTTCCGCGGGCATCTCAACGCGCAATGAGGATTCGTCCTGCTTCCACTTGAGGTCGCCCTTGTATCCGAGCAACTCCACATTGCGAATCCGGCCGGGAGCCTGCGCACTGGCGAGACCCAGCGCGTTCACCACGGCAGCCTTCTCCGGCCAGCCCATGACGAAGGCATAGAGCGTGCTGTCCTTGGTTGTGAAGCGGATGTCCTCGGCGGTCAGATCGTTCTGTTTATCCTCATTGAAGTTACCCTCTACGATTTTGACCTTGGTTGATGGCCCTTCGCCGTAAATCTTCCAGGGACGCGAGCTGTAAATGCCCTCGCTATTCACAGCCATCCAGTCGGTGATCCCGTTCAGTACAATCATCTCTTCGAAGTCGAGTTCACCTGAGTTTGGCAGCGGGAAATTCAACAGCAGGTTGCCGTTCTTGCTGACAATATCGGTGAGCAAGTCGATTACTTTTTTCGGAGTCTTGTATTTTTCCCCGCGCTTGTAGTGCCATTGGCCAATGCAAGTGTCTGTTTGCCAGGGATTCTTCGCAATTCCATCGGAGACACCCCGTTCATGATCCAGGAGGCAAGTGCCGATGGCGCAGTCTAAACTCTCCTTGCTGGTGTAAATCGCTTCCGTCGTTCCGCCATGCAACTGCGCGCTCACGTTGTAGAGGTGCGAGACTACTTTGAGACCGTAGTCCTCGAACGGCAAGTGACCATCCGTGTAGAGCAGGTCGGGCTGGTACTTATCGATGAGGTCGGTCATGCGGTCAACGTAATGGCGCTTCCAGGAATCGGGAATGTCGTCGTCGTTCCAATCGAGCCTGTCGCCGAAACGTGCGCAATCGGCATCGTGATAGAGGTCGGCATACTGAGGATCGGCGCCATCGTAAGCAACCCCGGCGAGAGGACCCGTCTTGTCGGATTGATGACTCGGAGAGAACCACTTGTAACTTATCCACAAGTGCTCGCTAACTCCGAAACGCAGCCCCTGCTTCTGCGCCGCTTCTTGCCACGTGCCCAAAACATCCCTCTTGGGGCCCATATTCGCGGCGTTCCAGCGGTTGTACTTCGAGTCCCATAGGTCGAAGTTATCGTGGTGCACGCCCATGCTGACGAAATATTTTGCGCCTGCCTTTTTGTAAAGTCCCATCAGGTGCTCCGGATCCCATTTGGCGGCCTTCCAGTCATTCACCAGGTCTTTGTAACCAATCTTGGAGGGGTGACCATATGTCTCCGCATGATAGAGATATTGGGGCGAGCCTTGCTGATACATGGTGCGGGCGTACCAGTCGCCGAATTCGATCGCCGACTGCGGACCCCAGTGCGACCAGATGCCGAACTTCGCGTCGCGGTACCACTCCGGGATCCGATAACTTTCCAGAGACTTCCTGGTGGGCAGAAAGTTCCCGCCCTGCGCCCTTGCAAATTTTGGGAGAGCAAGAGCGGCAGTTGCACCGCCCATGATTTGGAGTAACTCGCGCCTGTTCACTGCCATTCGAATGTCCTTCCTTTCACTGTGCAAACTGTATCCGGTTCAAGCTTGAAATCTTAATTCATAGCGCAGGGCGAACCCCATTATTTCGCTTCTGCTTGCAGAATTGCCTGGCGGAGCCGCTGCTCCGCATCGGCGTTCCAATAGCCGCAATCAAATTCAAAGAAAACGGAGGTATAGGGAATGGCCATGTCTGTCTTGACGATCAGAATACGGAAAAGCTGTGCGGATTGATCGAGCCTGGCGATGATCTGCTCATGGGGCAGCAGGCTGGGCGTGCAGTTCGTTAGCAGGCCGTCCAATTCCTCGCGATAATTCCCGACGCCGGGCGCGTCCCCCTCAGGCACGAAACGCAGTTCATCATCGAGATAGACATGGGTGCGAACGTGCTTGCTCTTTGCAATCGCATTCAGGACCTTGCGAAGTACATTGACCTGGCCCTCAACGGCAACAATGGTTTCAATGCCCGCCTTTGCCTGCGCGGGATAGGCCGCATCGGCGACCACGATCCAGTTGCGATGGCCGAACAACGGCAGAAGCTCTGCGAACCGCGTTTCCCATCCTGTCGCTGCTGTTGCGAACTCGCTCATCGGATCGTTCCTCGGTGGAACACTAGTTCAACTCTTCATCCGCGCACACAGCCACTTTGCCGCACTTGCCTGAGGCCATCAGCGCATACGCATCTCCAGCGCGCTCAAGCGGGAAACGATGGGTGATAATGTCCGCCGGGTGCAGGTTCCAGCGCACCAACCGCTCCACCAGTTCTTCCATCAGCCAGGTCGAAGTCACCCAAGACCCATACAATGTCTTCTGATCGTGAATCATGTCGGGCGATGGATTGAGCTCTACCGATCCACCTTCTCCGATGAAGACGATTTTGCCCCATTTGCGCGTGGCACGAACTGCGGTTGCGCGCGCCGCATGGTGCGCCGAGCAGTCCACCGCACGCTCCACGCCGAAGCCTCCGGTGAGTTCTTTCACCTGGGCAACATTATCCGGCCCGGATGCAAGCACAGCATCACAGAGACCAAGATCGAGAGCGATCTTCATGCGTTCTGGAACCACGTCGATGCCAATGATCTTGTTGGCTCCGAGTTTCCGGCACAGCGCCCCTGTTGCCAGGCCAACCGGCCCCAGCCCGGTGATGAGGACCGCGTGATTGCCATCGATCCCGATTTTCGTCAGGCCTTCGTATACGGTTCCGAATCCGCAGGCAACCTGCGCACCATCGGCAAAGGAAAGCTCATCGGGCAACGCGATGAGATCTTTTTCCTCAGCCACCATGTAATCCGCCATGCCGCCGTCGCGCTGCCAGCCGTAGGCGCGGCGATACTTCTCGCTGGTGCAGGAGATCATGTAGCCGCGGCGGCAATCGTTGCACACGCCACAGCCGGAGATGTGGTAAACGATCACGCGGTCGCCTGTCTTGAATCTGCGGCAGCCTTCACCGGTGGCAACAATCTCGCCGCACGGTTCATGGCCTGCAATCACGCCCTGGTAGCCTTCAGGACCCTTGCCGAGATGTTCGTGATAAATGCAGCGAATGTCAGAGCCGCAGATGGTGGAAGCCTTCACTCGCAGCAAGACTTCGCCATGAGCCGGCGTGGGCACGGGCACAGTGCGCAGCTCGACCGTCGAATCTCCGGGCAAAAACGCCGCGGTCATTGTGGAGTTCATTTCTAGGTTCTCCGCTTGTCGAGCTGATTCATTCGCAGGCACATGCGCGTCTGTGTCCGTCCAGGTCTACGGCGGAGTGATTTCCCCGTGGATATCCCATAGATCCTCCCATGTCTGCCCGTCCTTCCACAGAAAGACCTGGCCTTTGATCAAACGGCAGTTGCGATCGATGCCGGCAATCTGCTGCATCTCCTCTTCGCTGAGCGGGTCGCCAACGGCGCCCGCAAGATTGGCACGATAATGATTGATCGAAAACGGAATCGGTGTCTGACCGCGCTGCACCGCCCACTTGATGCACACCACGGCAGGATGAATTCCATGCCGCTCGGCAATTTTCACAATCACCGGATCTTCGCTGGGCGCGGTATCCTCCGGGGTGCGGTCGCGTTCAGGCCGGCCCGGCGAACCGATGGGACAATAACCGATGGGATGAATGCCGTTGGCGACAACAAATTGAAAAAGCTCGGGCTGCTGAAAATGCGGATGCAATTCCATCTCATTTACCGCGGGCTTGATGCGCGCCTCGCGCAGTACCAGTTTCAGCTTGGGGATGGTCATGTTCGACGTGCCGATGTGCCGCACCAGTCCCAAGTCCACAAGCTCTTCCATCTTGCGCCAGGTCTTCATGTAGTTCTCGTGAATGTAGGGCTTGGCGTCGGCGCTGCGCGAGGTCACATCGCAACCCGGCGGATGGAAGTTGGGAAATGGCCAGTGCACCAGGTAGAGGTCGAGGTACTCCAGGCGAAGATCGGCAAGCGACTTGCGGCAGGAAGCAATCACATCTTGCTCGCCGTGTTTGTCGTTCCACAGCTTCGAAGTAATCCAGAGTTCTTCGCGCTTGATGCCGCTTGCGATCACCGACTCCAGTGCAGCGCCGACCTCCGGCTCGTTGCCATAGACCGATGCGCAGTCGAAATGCCGGTAGCCAGCCTCGGCCGCGCCGCGAACAGCGCCGGCAACCTGCGCGGGCGTCACGTGATCTGACCCGAATGTGCCCAGGCCGATGCCGGGCATGGTGGCCCCGGTGGACAGCTTGCGCTGCGGAACTGCTTGTGGATCGACGGACGCCGATACGCCCTGGTTATTGCTGCCCATTTCCGCTCCCAGCAACAGTATAGTTATCGATAACTGCAACCAATGCAGAATATCCCTCCACAGACTGCATGTCAACAGGAAAACTCCGTGCGGAGAGAATATAGTAATCGATTAAGGAGCCTGCCGCTCGACGACTATCCAGGGGATCGACCAGGCAGGATACTGAAGACAACGTCACAAAGGAGTCCATGAAGAGCTTGCCGGCAGGTGAACAAAAACCGCGCAACAAGCGCAAAAGCGCGGCGGTGCGCATGAAAGACATTGCGCACGACATGGGTCTTTCCACGGTCACAATCTCGAAAGCGCTGCGCGGCCATCCGGACATCGCCGAAGGCACCCGGCAGCGCATTCTGAAGCGTATGGAGGAGCTTCACTATCAACCCAACTTCGCGGCGCGGGCGCTGATTACCGGGCGAAGCTGGACCATCGGCCTGGTGGTTCCCGACCTGCTTCATCCATTCTTTGCGCAGGTTGCAAAGGCCATTTCCGCGGCCATACGGGGCCGGGGTTACGGCCTGATCATCACCTCTTCAGAGGAAGACGCGGAACTGGAACGGCAGGAGATTGAGCAGCTGCTGGCGCGGCGCGTAGACGCCCTTCTGATTGCATCCGCACAAAGTTCCGTGGAGAGTTTTCGTCGCATCGAAAAGAGACAGACGCCGTATGTCCTGATCGACCGCCGCTTCGAAGGTTTGCCGGCAAACTTTGTGGGCGTGGACGACAGAGCTGTGGGACGTCTGGCAACCAATCACCTGCTTGAACAGGGCTGCCGCAGGATCGCGCATATCCGCGGGCCTGAAACCAGTACGGCAGTCGGACGGCTGGAGGGATTCGTGCAGTCGCTTGCAGCCCATGGGCGCAAGCCGTTGCCGTCGTATATCGTGCCCATCGGTATCTCAGGAGACGACCGGGGCGAACCGGGTGGATACGAAGCGGCCAGGACGCTGCTGCGCCTGAAACGCATTCCGGACGGAATCTTCTGCTTCAACGACCCCATCGCCCTCGGCGCGATGCGGGCCATTCTCGACGCCGGCCTTCGCATTCCCGAAGATATTGCGGTGGTGGGATGCGGCAACGTGCTTTACTCGGATTTTCTGCGCGTCCCGCTCACATCCATTGACCAGGACAGCACCGCGATTGGCAGACACGCCGCTGAGCTTGCACTTTCCCTGGTGAGCGCGAATGGACCTATGCGCCGCAAGACCCACCTGGTCACGCCCAGGCTGGTGATTCGCGCGTCAACTTTGCGCCAGTGATGCGATTATTCGCAGGACGGTCGAGCTGGCTAGCTACTCGCTGGCGCGCACCAGGATGCAAGTAATATTGTCATGGCCGCCGGCCTTTTTCGCGGCCTCCACCAAGCGGGCACAGATCGAGTCCAGGGGCAGATCGGTACCCAGAAGCGACTCAATCACCTTGTCGCTCAGTTCGCGGGTCAGCCCGTCGGAACAGAGCATAAACAGGTCGCCCGGCTCCGGTTCTATCTCGAAGATATCCGGCGTGACCCGCGTTTGCGTGCCGAGCGCCCGGGTAATCACGTTTCTGAGCGGCGAACGCAGCGCTTCTGATCGGCTCATGCGGCCGAGGCGAACCTGCTCCTCGACCAGCGAGTGGTCGAGCGTGACCTGCTCTAGCCGGCGTTTGCGCAGGCGATAACAGCGGCTGTCGCCAACGTTGAATACCCAGACGCGGTGCTCGTCCACCAGCAGGCCCACCAGCGTAGTCCCCATGCCGCTGAGCTTCTGGTTGCGCTGAGCACGGGAAAAGATCGCCTGGTTGGCTGCAAAAATGGCTTCCTCCGCAAGCTGCGGCATAGTCGCAGCCTTGGCGCCATTCTCGCCTGTGGTCCGGTGTTCAAGCAGTCGCAGCATCTCGTCGACCGCCAGGGAGCTGGCAATCTCGCCGGCTGCGGCGCCGCCCATGCCGTCGCAGACCAGGTAAACCCCGTTCTCTACGGAAAACCCGAAAGAATCTTCGTTTGACGGACGTTTTCGGCCACGGTCAGAAGCTGCCGCAGCTGTGTAGTGGAGAAGCGCCGTGGACAATAAAAATCTCCCGTCGCTCAGTTTACACGTCTCAAGGGCTGCTTGGCAGTGCATCTCAATGCGCAGTTTGGCCATTCGCTGTGTCTGTAAGCGCAGGTGGCGGGGGCAGGTCGAAGACTTCAAGGGCGCCGGCGTTGAGCAGGGCGACGCGCCGGCCGGAGGGAGAGATGGCTACATTGCCCCCGGCGTCGAGCGCGGGAGTGGCTGGCGCTTCGAGGGCCACCTTGCCGCTCACCGCATCGAAGACCCGCACCAGCTGGCCCTTGATGTCATCGGAATCGAGCGGCGAGTAAGCGTTGATCTCGTGGTTGACGGCCAGGGTTTCGCGCACCAGGCGGGAACCATCCGGCGCCATTACCAGCAGAGGCCATACAGCCTGTGGCGAAATCAGATCCTCCCAAAGCCGGTGGCCGTCGGTGCTCATGGCAACCAGCTTGTGCACACCCAGGTTTTCGCAGGCGGTCACCAGAAGTTCGCGCTGGGAGACGAAGTCGATATTGGGCGGGCAAGTCGAATTTACGTGGCCAAGAATCGTGCTTCCGCCATTGAAGTAATTCAGGTTCATCAGCCACTGCTCACCGTTGCCGCGCAGACTCTCAATGTAGCCTTCGGAGTTGATGGGCAAATGGACAGCCGCGCGGGCACGGCTCACCAGCATCACCTGCCCGGAGTCGATGCGCAGGATGCGCACCACCGTATCCGGAACACCATGCTTCTGCCCGTCCACGGTCATGCTCGCCTGGGCAGTGGGCGGGCTCGGGACATCGCCGGGCTTATGCTCGCTCTCCGCAGGCTCCCGTGAGTTGGTGACCAGATACTGCTGCGATGGATCCATCTCCATCCATAGCAGCGGTCCAGGGAAATGCAGCAGCGGCTTCAGATTCAGCGCGGCGTCGCCCTGCTCAATGCCGTCTTTGTCCCGCAACAGGAAGTGGCCGTCCTTGAGCGTCCAGACGTAGCGCACGCGGTCATGGACGGTCCACAAGGCCTCGGCTGTCACCGTGCCGGCGGGAAGCGATAGGACCAAGGCGCGAATCTGGCGCTCGCCTGTTCCCTCGCCGGAAGGATCGCGATGCATGAGTCCGGGCACACGAAATGTAAAAAGCAGCCGGTTCTCGTCCAGAAAATCCAGCGAGACGAAGCTCCAGCGCTGGCCCAGGTAGATGGGTCCGGGAGCGGAAAACCCCAGCGGCTCTACGGGAATAGTGAGCACAGGTGGAATGGAAGATTTCGCGGGAAGCCGGTCGGGCATCGGCCGCTCTTTTCCGGTGTGGGTCTGGCTGGACGGGAAGGCAGCACTGGCCTGCCCTTGCAGAGCCTGCGCCGTGCCCAGAGCCAGCGGGGCCAGCGTCAGCCAAATGCCCGCCCTTCCGGTGAGAGTTCGCAGCCGATTTACCATCGAACCTATTCTCGCCCATGCAGCGCGGTTTTGGGCAGTGCTACCTGCGGATGAGGCATGTGCGACAGTAAATATAGATGCAAAATGACTTGATCGAGCGACGCAGGATCGCCTTCCTTGGCTACGGAGCCTGCGCGCTGGCCGGGTGCCTATGGGGCACGGGCTTCTACTGGGGCCGGCTGGCGATGAATGAAATGAGCGTGGAGCACATGGTGCTCTACCGCTTCCTGTTTGCGTCGCTGGGCATGCTGCCGGTTGCGATTGCCAATCGCCGCCGCTTTCACCTGACCGCAAGCGAGACGCGTACACTGTTGCTTTCAGCTGCCTTCGGCATTCCCATCCAGTTTCTGCTCCAGTTCCACGGGCTGGCGCTGACCACAGTGAGCCACGCGTCGCTCATGGTGGGCGCGATGCCGGTGCTGCTGGCTGCTGCGGCGGCGATGTTTGCCGGCGAGCGGCTCGACTGGATCGGCTGGCTGGCGTTGGCTGGGTCCACCTGCGGGGCGGCGCTCATCGTGATGGGCGGCAGCCGGGCCCCAACCGCGCGCGGAGAGCCGTCGTTGGCCGGCGACCTTCTGGTGGTTGCTTCGCTGGTGACCGCCCTGGCTTGGGTTCTGCTCAGCAAGAAACTGATGGAGACGCATAGTCCGCCGGTGGTGACCTCCTATTCAATTCTGTCTGGAACCGCGATGCTGGCAATCGTAGTGCTGGTCCCCTGGCTGCTGAATCCGCTCACCCATCGCCACGCGCCGCCGCCCCCGTTTGCCCATGTGAGCGCAACCGCATGGACAGCGCTGGCCATCGGCGGCCTGTTCTGCACGGCCCTGACCACGCTCTTGTGGAACTGGGGAATCCACCATGTTCCCGCCTCGCGGGCCGGCGTCTTCCTCAACATTGAGCCGGCGCTTGGTTCGTGGCTCGGTGTGCGGCTGCTAGGCGAACACCTGGGCCCCTTCGCGTGGGTTGGTGGGGCGCTGATTCTGGCCGCTGCGATTACCCTCACCACGCGCGATCACCAACCTGGATCGCCTGCCGAGCCGGAGGTCATTCTGGAATAGGCTCGCCAAGTTGCCGTAACATCGGTTTCATGGGACAGGCTGTCTCCCCCACCCTTGGCAAGCACGACCCGGCCTCCGCGCACAGCAGGCGGCGCGCCGTGCTTGAGCTTTCCATTCCCTATGGGCTCATCCTGCTTGTGATCTGGACACCGCGGCCATGGCAGAAGTGGCTCTGGTGGGTGGCAGCCGTGGCAATCGTGGCTATTTTCTGGATGTCTTTCGACCGGATGATGACGCTGGGGCTGCGCACTGCGGGATTCTTCCGGGCGCTTTGGGTGGCTGGTGCGGCATTGCTGCTGGCCGCCATAGCCGTGCTGATTGCGATTCAGCTTCACACATTGCATCTGCCGCCGGGCGGTCCCGTGGAATTCATAAAGAATTACTGGGCCTATGCCCTTTGGGCCTGTGTGCAGCAACTGCTGCTGCAGGGATTCTTTCTGCCTCGCTGCCTGGAACTGTTGAAAGGAAGAACATCTGCGGCGCTTCTGGCGGGTTTCCTTTTCGCGTTGGCCCACCTGCCCAACCCGATCCTCACCCCGATCACGCTGCTCTGGGGCTTTACCGCCTGTATGCTCTTTCTCCGCTACCGCAACCTCTATCCGCTGGCCATAGCGCACGCCATCGTCGGCGTCGCTATCGCCGTTACCATCCCCGGCCACGTGGACCATAACATGCGCGTGGGTCTCGGCTACCTGACCTATGGGCATCGCGCGCAAAATCCATCTCGATTGCTTCGGCCCCAATTAACGAAGCCCCAACTAACGAAGCCATAGCGACCAGATCGTGTCCACCGTAGCGTGCGTGATTCCAGATGCGGCGACACGCCGTTCCTGCCGCCACGCCCGGCCATAAAACACGCCCGCCACAGCAGCCAGCAGCACGTAGCGCCAATTGAATAGGACTGCCCGCTTGTTGAAGTGGGAAAGCCCAAAGAGCACTGCCGTCAGGAGCAGCGCAGGCGTTCGTCCCATGCGGCGTTCGAGAAGATTCTGCAGCCAGCCGCGGAAGAATAGCTCCTCAGGAATGGCAATGAAGAAGAAAGTGAAGACCCATGCCCCGGCAATCGGCGCAAGGCCGGGCCAACCGGAGTGTAGATGCAGAAAGCCAAGTCCAAGGCCCAGCGCCAGTGCCAGTGGCGTGTAAAGGACCAACTCGCGCAGGCCGATGCCTGCATCCCGCAGGCGCAATCGCAGATCGAAGCCGATCCCTTCCAGTTGACGCAGCGCCATGAAGCCGTAGATACCTGCATCCAGCAGCAGCATCTTGCTGAAAATGGCCAGGTGCACCGGCCAAGCGCTCTCAAACCAACGCAGATCTACCGCCAGACCAAGCGCAGCGAGGACCAGAAAATCACGCCAGTTGCCGCGCTGGCCAGGGTCGGCAATCATCGCCTGCCAGAGCAAGCCAGCTACAACCGCTGGAAGCAAAGCATACAGCGCAAACCATCCCCAGCGAAACTGGCCGGCTGCGCAGGTCACCAGGACGTATACGGCACTCAGTGCCGAAGGACACAGCATTTGCGCCCACGCGGGCAGCTGCCGCGCACATCCGGCCACGCGTTGCGGAAAAAGCGCCGCCGCCAGCAGGGGAATCAGCGTGAGCAAGGCAGCAATGACATTCAGCGGCGTAATCATAAGGCTCTACTGTCCTGTCTCCAAAGTTCAAATCAAAAAAAAGCCTGTCATCCTGAGCGAAGCGCACTTCAGCGGAGTCGAAGGACCTGCTGTTGGGGCGCTTACGACAAGCCGGTCCTTCAACTTGAATGCCACGAACTCCTAGGGGCACAACCCTACCACCATTTTGCACCTGCGAAAACCCTCTAAACGAATTCGTCGGATACACTGTTCCCTGAACCCGAGGAGGGAACTTGTCGATCCAGTGCACGCAATCCCGCGCCAGACTTGTTTCATTGAAGCAGCTCGCGCTGTTCGTATGTCTGTGCGCGCTCGGACTGCATCCAGCTCTTGCGCAGAAGCCCATGGACGGTGTGGTGGGCGATCCGGTTGTCGCGCTCAACGGCCAGGGTGGGTTCCTCCGCAACAACCGCATCAGCGCCGTGTGGGGATTCCTCAAAGACGGACGTCTTTCATCTGTGGAGATCCGCGAGAACAAAAACGAAGCAGGCATCGCTCCCTCAATTCTGTTGGAAGGCCCTTTTGCGATCGAGTTGAAGGACATTGGCGTGGTGCGGGCCTCTGACCTGCTGGTCTCAAGTCCAGGCAGAGTGGAACAGCTCAAGCCGAATCCTTCAGCTTCTCGCGCTGCCGAGCGGCTGCCCGGAGTAGCGGTTCATTACCTGCTCGCCGATCCAGCCGGACGCTTCAATGCGGACTGGGCAATCATCCTGCGGCAAGGCTCGAGCTACATTCGCCAGACCCTCACCATCACCGCGGGCAGCATGCCGCTGCCTCTCACTGGCGTGGTCATGGTCGACGTCCATTCTGCGGGCATCGCCGTAGCCGGGACCGTGAAAGGGTCTCCCTTGACCGCCGGCAATTTCTTTCTGGGCTTCGAATCACCGCTCTCCCAAAGCAGCGTAGTCGCCGGCCGCGGGGTGAGCGAACTGTCGAGCGGCGTGCCCATTGCCGCAGGCCAGTCCGCGCAATTTTCATCGGTAGTTGGCGTCGCGCCTGCCGGACAAATGCGCCGTGCCTTCCTCACTTACATCGAGCGCGAACGTGCGCATCCCTATCGCACTTTTCTGCACTACAACAGTTGGTTCGACCTCGGCTTCTTCAATCCATATACGCAGCAGGAAGCGTTGAATCGCATCCATGCGTTTGGCGATGAGTTGAACAAAAAGCGCGGGGTAACGCTGGACTCGTTTCTCTTCGACGACGGATGGGATGACACCAGCAATCTGTGGAAGATTCGTCCCGATTTCAAGGATGGTTTTGAGCCGCTCAAAGAAGCTGCCGCGCAATACGGCGCCGCACCGGGCGTCTGGCTTTCGCCATGGGGCGGTTACGGCCCCGCCAAACAGGCGCGCGTAGCCACTGCGAAACGCGATGGCTACGAGATCGTCGATGGCGGGCTAGCTCTCTCCGGGCCGCGCTACTACACGCTGTTTCACCAGGCCGTTTCCGGCATGGTTTCAAACTATGGCGTGAATCAATTCAAATTCGACGGCACCGGCAATGTCGACCAGGTGGTCAAAGGCAGCGCGTTCAGTTCAGACTTCGACGCGGCCATTCATCTCATCGGCGATCTGCGTCAATTAAAACCCGACCTCTACATCAATCTCACCACAGGGACGTGGCCCTCCCCGTTCTGGCTCTTTTATGCGGACTCGATCTGGCGCGGCGGCGACGACACAGAATTCGCCGGCGTGGGCACAGATCGGGAGCGATGGATTACTTATCGCGATGAAGAAACCTATGACAAAATCGTTAAGGCAGGCTGCCTTTATCCGCTCAACTCCCTCATGCTCCACGGAATTGTCTTCGCGCAAAAAGCGCCGCATCTCTCTACCGACCCCGGCGGAGACTTTGCGAACGAAGTGCATTCTTATTTCGGCACCAGCACCGAGTTACAGGAGATGTACATCACCCCGTCTCTGCTGACTGAGACCGACTGGGACGTGCTGGCCGAAACGGCCAAGTGGTCGCGGCGCAACGCCGCCACGCTGGTTGACACCCACTGGGTTGGCGGCGATCCGCGATGGCTGCAGGTATATGGTTGGGCCGCTTGGTCGCCGCAAAAAGCAATTCTCACCCTGCGCAATCCCAGTGCGCAGGCGCAGGATTTCGATCTCGATATCCTGCGGGCATTTGAACTTCCTGCCGGAGCAGCGCGCAGATTCTTGGCGCACAGTCCGTGGGCTGCCGATGCCTCGCAGCCTCCCATCGAGTTGGACGCGGACAAGCCTCACACCTTTCACCTGGCGCCTTTCCAGGTGCTCACCCTGGAAGCCACTCCTCAGCCGTAGCGAAAATCTGTAGTCCGGAGGCAACGTGCTCTACGATCGGAGTTTCATGAACTGCATACGAATTGGAATCATGCTGATGGCCGCGAGCATTTGCCCCGCAATCGCAACATTGAACCCGCAGTCCCCTGCTCCGACGGGTTCACATGTTCTGCGCGCCAATGGCGATCACTTCGAACTTGATGGGAAGCCGTTCCAGATCATCTCCGGCGCCATTCATTCCGCTCGCGTGCTGCGCGCGTATTGGCGCGACCGGCTGCGCAAAGCACGCGCCATGGGCCTCAATACCGTTGAGACATACGTGTTCTGGAATGTGTATGAGGCTTCGCCAGGCAAATTCGATTTTTCCGGACAGAACGACATCGCCGAATTCGTCCGTGAGGCACAGCAGGAGGGACTTTTCGTGATTCTGCGGCCCGGCCCCTATGCCTGCGCGGAGTGGGACTTTGGAGGCTACCCCGCCTGGCTATTGCACGAGCCCGGCATGGAGGTGCGCTCCTCGAACCCTGCATTCTTGGCCGCAGCCAGCCGCTGGCTGCATCGGCTGGGACAGGAACTTGCTCCCTTGCAAAGCTCCAATGGCGGTCCCATCATTGCCGTGCAAGTCGAAAACGAGTACGGTTCCTTCGGCTCGGATCATAACTACATGGAGCAGATTCATCACCTGCTTCTGGATTCCGGCTTCGAGAAGGCGTTGCTCTACACGGCTGACGGAGCCGATGAGTTGCCCAATGGATCGCTTCCCGAATTGCCCGCGGTGATCAACTTTGGCAGCGGCGATGCCAAAGCCGAGTTCGCCAAATTGGCAAAGCTGCGGCCCAACGCCCCACGCATGTGCGGCGAATACTGGGACGGATGGTTCGATCATTGGGGAGGAAAGCATCACACCACCGATGCGGCCGCCGAAGCCAAAGAGTTGCAGTGGATGCTGGAGCAGGGTTACTCAGTAAATCTATACATGTTTCACGGCGGCACGAGTTTTGGCTGGATGAACGGCGCAAATATTGATGGCGGAAGATATGAACCGGATGTTACCAGTTACGACTATGATGTGCCCGTAAGTGAAAGCGGAGAACTGCGGACAAAGTTCTATCTCTTCCGCGATGTCATCGGCAAAGTTACCGGCATAACGCCGCCAGCTCCTCCCTCACCGATCCCGGCACAATCGCTCCCGCCAGTCCAGTTCACGCGTTCAGCCTCGATCTGGGACAGGCTCCCTGAACCCATAATCTCATCGCAAATCCTTTCCATGGAGGATGTGGGACAGAGTTACGGCTATATCCTGTACCGGACTAATGTCCGGCACGCTCAGGCCGGCGATCTGCGCATTGACGAACTGCGCAGTTACGCTCGAATCTATCTGGATGGAGTTCTGGCCGGAACTCTCGACCGGCGTCTGAATCAGTCCTCAATGCCGATTCGCGTCACCCACGACAATACGCGTCTCGACATTCTGGTGGAGAATTCGGGCCGCGTGAACTTCGGCCACGAGTTTCCACACGAACGCGCGGGCATAACCCACGCAGTAACTCTCGCCGGCGAGCAGTTAACAAATTGGAAGATTTATCCATTGCCCATGCAGAATGTCGACTCGCTCGCGTATAACTCAAAGCCATGCACTGGCGCATGCTTTTATCAATCCAACTTTCATGTGGATGATCCGGTCGACACGTTCATCGACACCCGCTCCCTTGGCAAGGGCCAAGTCTTCGTCAACGGCCGGCCATTGGGTCGATTCTGGAGTATAGGCCCGCAGGGGACTCTGTACCTGCCGGGGCCGTGGCTCAAGAAGGGCGAAAACGAGATTGTAATCTTCGACCTGGATGGCAAGCCAAACCCAACCATTCCCTTTATCGCCAACGCTATCCTGGACCGGACCGGGAATTAAGGTCTCTTACACCTCAAACGAAAGCTGTGCGGAGAAGAGCGGGGTCGCCGCCTTAGGTTCGGAGGCAAGCTCGTACACCAGCCGCTCCAGCACCAGCTTCTTGTCCGGCGGGGACGAGCGCAGTTCCAGATCGGCGCGCGCCACCAGCCTGAGCGCACGCGTAAGCTCACGGCGGCTTTTGTAGCGGCGGGCCTGGCGAATCAGGTCGTCGGCGGCAAACGGAGGCATGCGAAAGCCTTGCCAAAGCGCTTGCCAAATCGCGCGCGAGTCACGCACATTTTTTTCAAGAATCACCAGCATCTGGCGGAAGGTTCTGGCCAGCATGTACAAGTGGCCAATGGCCGAGTCCTCGCCGCCATCGGAGCTATTCAGCAGCCCATGCAGCAACGCCAGCGCGCGCACGCGGTCGCGGGCGCTGATGGCATCGGTCAGCTCATACAGCGAGCGCTGCTTCGCCCCTAGCACCATGGTCTCCACGTCGCCCAGCGTGATGCGGCCGCGCCCCAGCGTATACAACAGCAGCTTCTCCAGCTCCGAGGAAATCATCATCATGTCCGCGCCCAGTGCGTCCACCAGTTCGCGGGCAGCATCGGGTTCCATCCTGACGCCGGCCTCCTGCGCCGTTGTCACGGCCCAGCGCATGGCGTCTTCTTCATTCACCCGCGCCAACTCAACCATGCCGCAGTGTTCGCCCAGCGTCTCTCTCAGGCGCTCGAAGCGGTTCCTGTCATCCATATCCATGCGCCGGATATCGGATGGAATGCGCAGAGAATCAGCAATGAAAATCAGGAGCGCCTGCGGATTCGGCGATTTGAAGTAGCGATCGAGTGCCGCAAACTCCTCCTTCTTGGCGCCGCGCGTATAAAGTTGGCGCACGTTGCGCACAAGAATTACCTGAAACGGGGCCATCAACGAAGGCGTCTGCGCCCGATCGAGCACCTCGAAGATCGAAGTCCCATTGAGATCGAGATCGGAGAGGCAAAAGTCCCTCAGTTCGGGCGAAACAAAACCCTTGACGACGGCGGTTCGGCAGCGGTCGAGCAAGAAGGCCTCGTCGCCCGCGAGCACATAGCCGGCCCGCAGCGGTCCCTTGCCAGCCGCCGCAGCTTCAATCTCCGCCACAAAGCGCGCGACTGCGGCAAAGCCCGCTCCCCAACGGCCGGCGGTCATTGATTTCGTCTCGTTGTGGCCAGTTGTCGACCTAAGGTTTTTGCCAACATGCAGTTCCAGAATATCCTTCCCGGGGATGGCGAGACTAGTTTCAAGACAAAATGGACCCAGAAATGCAACCGTCAGAATGCTCGGCCGGCAGGCGCTTTCGCGATCCGGAAATGCATCGAGGGGTGACTGATGAGTAAGTAATGTACGTTCCTGCGATGGCTTATTGGACTCTCGTAACCTGACTTGCGTGCCACTACGAGCAACGATCTGGGCTAGAATCACATCTCTCAGGCATGTGCATCGATGGCCCTGGACGAAATCGGTAATGGCACCGTAAGCGCATCGGGTCCTGGGCAGCAGCAGCGGGCAATCCCCTCCCCCAAACAATTAACGGCGCGGAGTTGGTCAACTCCGCGCCGTTGGTTGTTTTGAATTCAGAAACCTTCCAGCACATCCGCCACCAGCGCCCGTGCAAAGTCGCGGCTCAGCCTGTCAAGGCCAGCCGGATTCTCCTGCAGAAAAGTTGGCAAGTCGGTGGTGGACTGATACTGCTGGCGGAACACGTAGTTCTTGTTCTCGTAAAGAACCTTGCCATCCCGGCCAGTCAGAGTTACTGATACCACCACGGTCAACAGGAAACTGCTCGACTCTTGAGTTGAGGCGTTGTAAGTCAGCGGCGTAACTGCTTCTTTGAGAATCGTCCCGTGCAGCACCGCGTCAGCTTCGGTGTTCGCTGTCGGCGTAACACGGAACCGGGTGCGCGAAGCAAATTCCCGAATGACTGCGCTGGTCAGAACCGTCTCGGTGTGGTACGCATCCGTGCGCGTGGTAAATACCGGCACGGAAAGTGTTCGCACGTCGGGCGGCAGATGGGTGGCCGAACCTATCGTGTGATAGCCACAGCCCGTGAACGCGGTGAGCAGAACTGCGAAGGTCAGAATTAAACCGCGAAGAGTCATCCTACGCACATTGTAGCCTTCGAGAGACTGGCGGAACGAATTGATGTGCGATCGAATTGCCTCAAAGGTGCGCTGGAACCTGAGTCTTGTTCCTGGGTCGAAAGGCATAGAAATACCAGCGCAGATAATGCGGCAGCCAGGCCCATAGCTTGAATTTAGACTTGCCCTGGGTGCGATCCCGCCATACCGAAGGAATCTCGACGATGCGATAGCCGGACAGAAATGCCTTTACTGTAATTTCCAGATTCAATTCAAATCCACGCTGGCTCTCGAGAGTAAATTGTTTCAGCATGGCGGCATCGTATACCTTGAAGGCATTGGTAGCGTCGTGCGTAGGGATGCCCCGGAACCAGTGCAGGCTGACACCGGCCATGCGCGACAGTCCTTGTTTCAAGACTGGCCCATTCACGATTCGCCCGCCCTTCATGTAGCGGCTCCCTACAACCACGTCATAGCCCTGGCGGTATAACTCCAACATCCGGCTCACTTGCGCAAGATCGTCGGAGAGGTCGGCCATGACGACTAACAGGGGACCGTTTTCGACCGCGCGGAATCCGGTGAGTAGAGCCCCGACTACTCCGCGGCGTACATTGTTCTTGACCAGGCTGAGGCGCTTCTCGCCGCGTGCAATCACCGCTTGCACAGCGGGTACCGTGTTGTCTTCATCGAAGTCGTAGACGACCAGGGCGCGAAATGGAAATTGCAAGTGAGTATTTAACTCGCTCCACAAATCCTCAAATCCTGCCCCTTCGTTGTAGACGGGAATCACAATCGTCAGGTCGTCTGCCCGGCTTCCTTCCATCTTGCTAGCCACGAAATCTTCCCCCTTATCTCGAACCCAAATCTTGCCACATCGAAACCCTGACTTAGTCGCACGTCCCGGCCGATCGCAAACGCGAAACGCCGACTTCTCAACTTCGATGTTTGAACGAAAAAGGCGACCTTGGAAATGAACGTCCGCGCCTTATATCTGGCCCACCGCGATCTGTTCCTCGATCCAAGGAATAACCTCATCCAGGATGATGCTCAAAGGAGTCTCCGCGCGAAAACCCAACAGCCTTTCCGCTTTTTCGACCGCGGGGGAACGCTCTTGTACATCGTACTCGTAAGCCGGATCATGAACCACGCGGAATGGCTTTGTACCGTTGTAGACCTTGTCCCAGATAATTCTCGCCAGTTCAAGAACCGTGGTGCGCACGGCAGTGGACAGATTGAAGTCCTGATTCAGCGCATTCGGATGCTCGATACAAATCCGAATTCCGCGCGCAAGATCACCGCCATAGGTGTAGTGGCGCACCTGATTGCCTTCGCCGAGAATATGCAGCGGATCCTGCCCCTTGAGCACCTTCTGCACAAGATCGGGAACGACATGCGACATCGCTAGTTTGACGTTTCCGCTGTACACATCCACGTCGCGCAGCGCCCGTTTCTCGCCGATTCCCACACAGTTGAATGGCCGCGCGATCGTGTACGGCAGGTGGTACTGCTCCCAGGCGCCCTTGACAAAATATTCTGTCGCCAGCTTTTGAAATCCGTAAGTGGATTTGGGCGGCGGACATCTCTGCTCGGCCCCTTCGGGAGTTGGATATTCAGCCGTGGACTCGTAGACCATGCTGGAAGACAGCACGGTGATTTTCTCGAGCTTATTCCGTTTGTGGGCGTAAATGGCTGCGTCGAACGCGGCCGCAGTGATGCGCTCATTCTCCGCCATCAAGTCGTATGCAAACTCGTGAAAGTAGGAGATTCCACCGATCATAGCTGCCGCCGCGACAAACTGATCGCAATCGGCCAGAAGTTCCTTCAACAAGGCAACATCCTTCGCATCCCCTTCGGCAAATTTATAGCTGGGATGAGAGAGGTAAGACTTCTGGGTGCGTCCATACTTACTAAAATTATCCAGACCAACTACTTCATGACCGTTGTCGAGCAATTCCTGAATCAGATAACCGCAGATGAAGCCGGCGGCGCCGGTGACAAGAACCTTCATTGATCCTCCTTGGCAAAGTTACGATCGCCCTACTTCTTGCGCCAAAAACCCCACACATCGACGACCTTCTTGCCGGCGGGGAACTGCAAGTCGCGGTATGCAGAGTGCGGAGCACCCAGTATAATCACATCGGCCTGTTCGATTGCTTGTTCGAGAGGGACGAACCTTGAATCGGAAATCAAGGGATCGGTGCAGAGCACATGCCGCGCTTCAACCTGAAGAAGCTTCTTCAACTTATAGGACAAGCTACTGCGGTTGTCGTCGGAGTCACCCTTGAATGCCATTCCAAGAATTGCTACCGTGCTCTTGGACAATCCTTCCGCCCGGAGTTGGGTGACAATAAAATTGGGCAGACCCTCGTTGACGAGCATCGCCGCATGGCCAAGAAAGAAATTGTTGCTGGAAAAGGCCGAGAGTTGCAATGTATCTTTCAACAGGCACGGGCCTGCGGCGAACCCTGCACGCGCAAAACTGCGCATGCGCGGGTACTCCTGGGTAACTGCATTGTAAATGCGGTAGAAATCAAGGCCATAACTCTCGGCTAACATATAGAACTGGTTGGAAGCGGCAAAATTGAGATAGCGCCAGCTGTTCGTAAACAGCTTGGCAAGTTCGGCCTCAAGGGGTTCTAACTCGATGATAGACGGAGCAATCTGACTGAAGATTTCCCGCGCCTTGGCCAGCGCGACCGGTTCAAATGCGGAGATGATCTGAGGCAGGCTGGTAAGTTCCTCAATTGCTTTTCCTTCGGCGATCCGTTCGGGGCAGAAGGCTACGTGAATCTTTCGCTTTCGCTCGTCGATGCGATCTTTGAGAAGGCGAGTGACCCCAGGGTAAAGAGTACTTCTAAGCACCAAAAGGGATCCATCGGGCACATACTCGATCAAATCGTCCAGACTGCGATACAGAGCCGAGACAGCGGGATTGAGGTGTTCATCGACCGGCGTGCCGATGACGGAAATTACGACTTCCGCGCTGCGCAGGTATTCCTTATCAGTGGTGGCAATGAGGGATTTTCCGATGAGCCTCGGCAACAGCGCTTCAGCCCCTGCCTCAAGAAACGGCATTTGCCCCCGGTTGATGGAAGCAACTTTCGCCTCGTCCACGTCAAGCAGAACTACCTGCATACCGTGATCGGCTAATACCATGCCAAACGGCAATCCAACATGACCGCAACCACCGACCACAACGATATTTCGCATCGAGTCCCCCGCAACTTCTCAGACGATTAGCCCGGACTCCGAACATCAAAGTACTTCGCGCGTATCGATTGGGCTTTGAATGGATTCAGAGTGACTTCGCTAATTTTACAATGTCACTGGAGTCGAATTCGCGGTGCGATCTACAAATGAACCAATTCAATACTCAGCCGTCAATCAGCTTTGCGAACCTGAGCTATAGATAGCAACGATTCCGTTCAGCGCCGGTACCGGATATGCTCCATGAATGTTCTCTTCGGCGCTCAAGAAGCTATCTCTCATTTCATTGCCGCGGTTCAATCTCAACAGGAGCCCCTGTTAGGCTCCAGTGTAGGTGTTCCAGGTGCTTATGTGAGTCGCCCGAGGATAGGCGCCGAGCGCATTTTTCGATGCAATGGACACCGGCCAAATGAGATTCCTGTTCCCGTGGAAAAAGGCAATGATTAGTATCGGAATGACGAGTGAGTCGAATGCCCACTCGCACACAAGAAATTCGGCAGCACTCGCGACTAAATGGTTTTCCATCTGAAAGGGGCCGACAGCTATACGGCTCTTGCTTTCGGCTCACACCCACGCTGTTGCCAGCATTCCCAGCCCCACTGCAGACAACTTCAACCCGTCGGCACGGTCCTTGAAGTAAAGCTCGTTGAGCTGCTCTGAATCGCGCTGTTCAATGCGATGAAACCCCGCACGGCGCAACTCCTCTTCCATCGTAGTTGGTGTAAAAAACAACTGAAACGGCTCACCGGCGGCAGCAACGCGGCCTGCCAGCGCGGTGAAAGCAATTCGGCCGACCGAGCTGAGGGATTCCGGTTCGAGCGCGTAGTCGAATCCCACGCCGCTGCCTGCGGGCAGTTGAGCAATGGCGCCAAGCGTGGCGCGAAAGGCCTCGAGAGTGAGGTAGGGTATAACCCCCAGCCAGCCGCAGAAGGCGGCCATCTCCGCATTGAAGCCTGACGCGGCCAGTCCTTCGGCAAGCGTTTGATGCTCGAAGTCGAGCGGGACAAACGTCAAGCCCGCGGGCACAGCGATGGAAGCCTGGGCGAGCATCGCCTTCTTCCAATCCTGCGTGGCCGGAAAATCCACTTCGAAGACGTGCAGCGAAGGAAATGGATTGCGATAGGCGAAGGTGTCCAGTCCAGCGCCGAGAATCACGTACTGCCTCACGCCCAGCGCCACGGCCTCGGCCAGCTTGTCTTCCGCATAGCGGCTGCGTACGGCCATGAAAGCACGGAAGTCGCGCGCCACGCGGTGCATCGCGCGCTCCATGTGCCGGGGGTATCCCGATCCAACCAGGCGCAACGCAATCGGATCGTCGAGAACCGGGGGCCGGTCGATCAACTGGTGCGCCGCACGGCGAATGGCCACGCCGAGGGCGGTTTTGCTGGCTCTGCCTGTCTCCATCCATTGCAGTGTATCCGAGAGGGAAATGAGCGCTCACCCTCGCCGCCCGCGTACCATGGTGCTCATGAGCTGGATTGGATGGGCGCTGCTTTCCGCGGCCTTTGCCGCCGCCACCGCACTGTTGGCCAAAGTGGGCGTGGCGCATGTGGATTCAAATCTGGCCATGGCCCTGCGCACCAGCGTCGTAGTGGTGTTTGCGTGGGGGATCGCCCTCGCGCTGGCCAGTCCGGGCGCGGGACTGCTGAGCGAGATCCGTTCTCTGGATCGCCGCACGGTGCTCTTTCTCACTCTGTCCGGTCTGGCAACGGGCCTATCGTGGCTGTGTTATTTCCGCGCACTGCAACTGGGTCCGGCTTCGCGCGTTGCGCCGCTAGACAAGCTAAGCGTACCGCTGGTCATGGTCTTCGCCTGGCTGCTGCTTGGCGAAAAGCTGACGGCTCCGGCTGTCGCGGGCGGCCTGCTCATCACCGCCGGAGCCGTGATCATGGTCCTCGCCTGATCACCATAGGCCGTCGCCGCTTCCCTATACTGGAAGGAAACAGGGTACTCAAGCAACGCCAAGCGCCATGACTTCACTCACTCCCGCTCAACCCGCCCCATCACCACAACCAATCACGCCACCGCAACGCATCGTCCTCACCGGCTTCATGGGATCGGGCAAGAGCACCGTCGGCCCCCTGGTTGCCGGCCGCCTTGGGTGGAGGTTTGTCGATGTGGACGATGTGATTGAGGCCGAAGCCGGCGCGCCCATTGCGGAATTATTCGCCCGCCATGGTGAGGCCCATTTCCGCGATCGCGAGCACGAGACAATTGCCCGCCTTGCCGCCGGGGAGGGACTGGTTCTTGCCCTGGGCGGCGGCGCCATCGAGCGAGCCGAAACTCGTTCTCTGTTGCTCACCAGCCCAGGCACGTTGCTCGTCCATCTTGAAGTCGAGTTGTCCACCACTCTCGCACGCTGCGCCGGGACTGAAGACACACGCCCCGTCCTCGCCGACCATGCCAACCTCGCCCGCCGCTACAGCCTTCGCCTGCCACTCTATCGCACTGCCCACGTCTCCATACCCGTCGACGCTCTAACGCCGGAAGAGGTCGTGGACGCGATTCTCGAGGCGGCGCGGCTGGGCTGACCACAATGCGGATAGAAACCACTCCCCAATTGCTATCATCCAAACAGGTGCCTGGCAGCCAAGTGCTCCGGGACTCCACTTGAGGTCTTCCACCATCCCGATGCCACGCGCCTCCCAGGCCGCTGCTCCCGCAGCTCTCGCTGCGCCGCCCGCTGAAAGCCATCCCCACGGCGCGGCTCATCTGCACGCGCCCAGCCCCGGCGCCACGGCAACGCTGATTCACGACTTGCGCGAGCTTTTCAAGGTCAAGGTAGTGGGCATGGTGCTGGTGACCGGCTGGGGCGGCTTTTACCTGGCATCCATGCAGTCCGGCATCTCCAGCGTGCAGCCCGGGTTGCTTGACGCGCTGTTCGGCATTGGCCTGGTATCGGCAGGAGCGGGCGCGCTGAATGAGGCCCTGGAGCGCAAATCGGACGCACGCATGATCCGCACCGCACAGCGCCCGCTGGCACGAGGCCGTTTTTCGCTGGCCGAAGGGATTCTGGCCGGCCTGGGCGCGCTCACCCTTGGCGCTGTGTGGCTTCTTCTGCGCACCAATCTGCTCACCGTGTCGTTGGCCCTGCTCACGGCTTTCTGTTACGTGGCGATTTACACGCCGCTCAAGCGCTTCACCACCCTGGCCACCTTCATCGGCGCATTTCCCGGCGCAATGGGACCTCTGCTGGGCTGGACCGCCGCCCGCCCCCACATCGAGTGGCCGGCCGTGGCGTTGTTTGCCATTCTCTTTGTCTGGCAGTTCCCTCACTTCATGGCGATCTCCTGGCTCTATCGCGACGACTACGCTCGGGCGGGCATCCGTATGTTGCCTGTGGTCCAGCCCGATGGATGGTCTACTGTTGCCGAAGCACTCTTCTTCGCCGTGGTCATGATTCCAGTGAGCCTCGCTCCATGGTTTCTCGGCGTGGCCAACACCGTCTACGCCGTTCTGGCCCTTCTGCTCGGCCTGCTTTATCTCGCATACACCATCCGCTTCGCCGGCATCCTGCGCGCCAAGGATGAAACCGAGAGCCGCATGCTGGCGCGCGATCTGCTCAAGGTGAGCGTGCTCTACCTGCCGCTGCTGTTCACCACGCTCATGCTCTGCGCCTCGCAGAAACATTAAGGAATTTGCACATGACGACCACTGTCGCTCCGCAATCCGGCACACGCCCCGCCATCGCCGCCATCCTCGTAATCAGCGCGGCGGCCACGCTCTTTCTGTTCTGGCTTATCTACGTTCATCCCGCCGCGGACGCAGGCAGCGTTCGGCTCACTTTTTTGCCCGCGCTCAATGCCTTGCTGAATGGCTTGAGCGCCAGCGCGCTCCTCATCGGTTACACCTTCATCCGTGCACGCCGCATCCGGGCTCACCGCGCCGCAATGCTCACGGCGTTTGTGTTTTCCTCGCTGTTTCTTGTCAGCTACATTGTCAACCACGCTTTGCACGGCGAAAGCCACTATCCAGGGCACAGCCTTGTACGCACCATCTACCTCGCCATTCTGATCAGCCACGTGTCCCTGTCGGTCGTCGCCTTGCCTCTCGTTCTAGTGACTTTCTTTTTCTCGCTCACTGGCCGCATCCCTACCCACCGCAAGGTTGCTCGCTGGACCTTCCCGGTCTGGCTCTACGTTTCGGTGACAGGAGTCATCGTCTACGCCATGCTCGCCGCAGCAAGAGCCTAGACGCGCAAGAGCCATGCCCACTGAATCTCACACCCAACCCGACGACGGCACCCGCCAGTTGCTGCAATGGGGCGGCTCGATTCTGGCCTCGGGGATCCTGGCTGGAATCCTTCTCATCACCGTGCTGGGCGGGTTTTCGCCCACCGGCGCCAGCACCAACACCGGCTGGTTCGCCCTCATCGTCGCCCTGGCGTGCATCCCCTTTGGTGGCTTCCTGCTGGCCCTTGGCGTGGCCAAGTGGTTTCGCAACCGCCGCCTGGCACGCCAGCGGTAGTCCGGATACCTTTGCAGAGGTCAGAACTCCACAGCCTGGCAAGCTCGGAAAGCTCCCGCCGTCTGCTATTCTTTCTCCTTACAGGAGCGCAGGACATGGCAAGAAGCGTGAACAAAGTTACCCTCTTGGGCAATGTGGGAAAAGACCCCGAAATCCGTTCCACACCCGGCGGCACCATGGTTGCCAGCCTCACCCTGGCCACCAGCGACCGCTTTCAGGATGCCCAGGGCAACTGGCAGGACCGAACGGAGTGGCACAATCTCAAGGCTTTCAAGCGCACCGCGGAGATTGTGCGCGACTACGTGAAGAAGGGCTCGAAGCTCTACATCGAAGGCAAGATTACGACCAATAGTTGGGATGACAAGGAGTCCGGGCAGAAGCGCTACCGCACCGAGATCCTGGTCAACGAACTGGTGCTGCTCTCCGGCCGCGAAGAGGGATCCGGCGGCGTGCAGGGCGGTTACAGTCGGGCGGCTAGCTCATCCAACTCAGCGGCCAGCTTTGACCAGCGAACACCGGCAGCAGCGGCCGGTCACGACGACTACGCCCAGTCCGCTGAAATCTCCGATGACGACATTCCTTTCTGACGCGGAAATCGAGTGTGGTGAGTTCGAAATTCTTACCAAAGAACGTTGTCATCCTGAGCGAAGCGTCCTTCAGCGGAGCCGAAGGACCTGCTTTTCGTAGGTAAGCGACAAATTCGGACGACCGACCATATTGAACGGGAGGAACTCGAATGAAACCCGCGAAGCTTTTGCTCTTGGCCGGCGATTTCGTTGAAGACTACGAGATCATGGTTCCGTTTCAGGCGCTGCAAATGGTGGGCCACAGCGTGGATGCGGTCTGCCCCGGCAAGAAGAAGGGCGACCAGGTGCGCACCGCCATCCACGACTTTGAAGGCGACCAGACCTACACCGAGAAGCGGGGACACAATTTCACACTCAACGCGACGTTCGATGAGGTGAATGCGGCGGACTATGACGCGCTCGTGGTTCCCGGCGGTCGCGCACCTGAGTATCTGCGCCTGAATCCCAGAGTGCTCGATATTGTGCGGCATTTTGACCAGGCCGGCAAGCCGATTGCCGCGCTCTGCCACGGGCCGCAATTGCTGGCCGCGGCGGGCGTGCTGAAAGGCCGCAAGCTGAATGCATATCCCGCCTGCGCGCCGGAAGTGGAACTGGCCGGCGGCACCTTCGTCGCGCTCGACTTTTTCGATGCTATGGTGGATGGAAAACTGGTGACCGGTCCAGCGTGGACGGCGCATCCGGCGTGGCTGGCGAAGTTTCTTCAAGTGCTTGAGGCTCATCTGTCGGCGCTTGCCGCGTGAGGATTGCCGCCTGGTTTCAAGGCCATCGGCGTCGCGCCATCTCGAGATGGCCCCGTGTGTTACATTGACGCCATGATCTTGAAGGGATTGGCAATCTTCGCAGTGTTCACAACACTGGCGGCGATACCTGCATCGCTCTCTGCGCAGGCAACACCTCGTCCAGTCGCTGCGCAAACAACGAGTCATCCGCCAACTGTGCAGAAAACTTTGTCCGCGTATCCCAACACCGCTCCCGCGCAAGTCCAGGCGCAGCCGGATTGCAACGGGGTTCCGTGCGAAGAGCAGCAACCGCGCGTGATTGTCACGCTGCCTGCTCCAGCACCGACACCTTGGCCCATTCATGATCGAATCTTGTGGGGCGCGTATCTGGTGCTCGCAATTCTTGGATACGTGGGCATCATGCTGGCTGTCTCCACGCTGAAGAAGATCGAGCGCAACACCGAAGCTGCAGGAGTGGCTGCGGGCGCAGCGGAAGCCGCAGCGAAGGCAGCCACGGAAACCGCGCACGCTGCATTGCTGCAGGCGCAGACGATCCTCGATGCGGAACGCCCATGGGTACTGGTTACCGCGGAACCGACTCGCGGCGTCGAGAGCAGCTTCGAAATTACTGCAACCAATCGCGGCCGCTCCCCTGCCACCATCACATCGGCATTGGATGAACCTCTGTTTGCGGCCGATGAAGAGCACTTGCCGGGAGTGCCGGAGTTCAAGAAATTTGAGTCCGCTGCGCGCTTTGTTCCGGTGATTCTGCTTCCCGGCGAATCCGCTACGTTGAAGACTTTCAGTCGCGAAGATGTGAAGGCCCTGTGCGGGTCGGATGAGAAGTTTGCAGCCATCGAGAGCTGGGGCGAGCGGCTCTTCCTGTGCGGAAAAGTCGAATACAGCGATCTGATTGCGGCAGCGGGTAAGGGCGCGCATGAGACCCGCTGGTGCTGCTGGTGCATCCATGGAAAGCAACGGAGCGCCCTGGTGCCGGCCGGGCCGGCTGAATACAATTCACACACCTAGAAATGCGTAAGGCCCGCGCTTCGATTGCGCGGGCCCTCTGGCTGTGCCCTAGCTGCGAAAGACGGCAATACCGAACTCAGGCATTCACCGTCTCCCGCAGATCCTGGTCGAACAGTGGATCGGGCTCGGCAAGCCGGATCAACCGATGCAGGTAGGCGCGTGAGATGGACAGGCTGCGCGCGGCCAGCGTCTTGTTGCCGTTGTTCTCGCGCACGGCGGTTACGGCCAGCTTGACCTTGTAGTCGCGAAGCTGGCGCTCAAACGAGCCTGCCGGATGATAGTCGCCGATATTGACAACATCTTCCCCGTCGACATCGTCCTCTTCAGGAAGAGAAAGGGTCAGGTCTTCGGCGCGAAGCGTCATGCCGGGGGCGAGAATGATGGCCCGCTGCATCACGTTTTCGAGTTCGCGCACGTTGCCGGGCCAGGGGTAGCTCTGCAGCATCTGGACGGCCTCGGGTTCAATGGCGTCCATCGGCTTCTGGAACATCTGCGAATAGTGACGCAGGAAGTGTTCGGCGATCTGCGGGACATCTTCAGGATGCTCTTGCAGCGACGGCGATTCGATGCGCATGACGTTGATGCGGTAGAACAGATCCTGGCGAAACTTTCCTTCCGCCACGAGTTGGGCCAGGTCGCGGTGCGTGGCGAAGATCAGCCGGGCACGCAGCGGGATGAGTTTATTGCTTCCCAGCCTGCTGAACTCCATCTGCTGCAGCACGCGGAGAAGCTTGACCTGCGTAAAGAGGCTGAGGTCGCCGATTTCATCGAGGAAGAGTGTGCCGTCTCCGGCCTGCTCGAAGTAGCCCTCACGCGCGCCAACGGTGCCGGTGAAGGCGCCTTTTTCATGGCCGAACAGCTCGGCTTCAATCAGGGTTTCGGGAATTGCGCCGCAGGAGACAGCCACGAACGGGCGCTTGGCGCGCGAGCCCATGTTGTGGATCGCGCGGGCAATCAATTCCTTGCCTGTGCCGCTCTCACCGGTGACCAGCACCGCGGCATTCAGATTGGTGACGCGGTGGATCATCTGATAGACGCGCTGCATGTGCCGGCCCGAGCCGATGAGCCGGTCGCATGTTTCGGGTTCTTCCATGCGCTGATGCACGGTCTCCAGTTGCCGTTTGAGCAAGGAGTTCTCGTAGGCGCGGCTGAGCATGGTCTTCAGGTCGCGAATGGACGGCGGACGGCGGCAATAGCCGAATGCTCCGGTCCGAACCAACTCAAAGGCGGTGGAGCGGAGACCGTCGTCGGCCATGACGATGGAGGGAACGTTGGAGGCGATCAGGCGGCGCGAGAAACCTACGCGCTCCTGCAGCGGTTCCTGGTTGGAGTTGAGATCCAGAACCATCACGTCGCATTCGCCGGCGGACACGAGCTCATTCATTCCCTGCTGGTCAGATTTCAACTCGATCTGGAATTCTTTACCAAGGGCAGACGAAAGAAGAGGGTGCAACGTACGATCTTCTGAATAGAGACCGATTTTGATCATGAATGGGCGACCTTTCCCACTTGTAGCTGCTAAACCATACCGAGGTGGATCGGTGGAGTGTCTTCATGATCGTTATCGGCACCGGAAATGGAAATGCCTGTTTCGCGTCAGGTTAATGCAACCTTGGTAACACTCTCGAAGATGCTCTGGGAATTGGGTTTCCCGATTCGACATTGGGTGAGCATACGCGCAACCCAAGCGGGTGCATTTTCTGAGGCTGTCGAGAGTGTGTGATAGTAAGAATAAGTGCGGGTTGTCTCACAGTCAACGGCATTTTTGTAACCTTGCCGGCAGCGGAAACCCGTGTAGATCTCAGCAGATACGAAGGACGGAATCAGAATAGTTCCTTTATTCTTATATCTTTGCCCGTGTTCGCCGAAGACCGGTCCGGCGACGGGAACTGTCCTTCCCTGGGACTAGGAAGGCAGGATGCGCTCCTACAACTTTTGTTGCACAAGCAATCCCCTGTCTGTAACCGCGCCTTGATTACGGGCCTTCGAGCGGGATTCGGGGAACGGGATGGCGAGGCAATTGCTACAGTCCAAGGTGTGACCTTCAGGCAAAAACTTGAGTTGTATCTGCTGGCGGGCGCCGTTGCCATCAGCCGTTTTGCGTTTCGCAGCCACGATCTTTACGACCTGGATTCGGTGAATTTCGCGCTCGGAATCGGGCGTTTCGACCCCACGGTCCACCAGGCTCATCCACCCGGATACTTCCTCTACATCTGCTTGGGGCGGCTGGTAAATTACCTCGTCCACGATGCCAACCTGGCGCTGGTGCTGGTGAGCATTGCCGCCAGCGTGGCAACCGTGATGCTGATCTACAGGCTTGCATATGAGTGGTTTGGGCCGGGCGCGGCAGCGTTTGCCGGGCTGCTGTTCCTGTTTTCTCCGCTGGCCTGGTTTCATGGCACTGTTGCCCTCACTTACAGCGTGGAGGCTGCCGCATCGGCCTTGCTGGGTTTCTTGTGCTGGCGAATCGAACGAGGAGCGCGCAGTTTCATCGTTCCCACGGCCATTGTTCTGGGCATCACGGCGGGAGTCCGCCCGTCGTCGATTTTGTTTCTGGGGCTGCTGTTTCTTTACTCCCTCCGGCATGCAGGGCTGAAGAGGCAATTGGAGGGGGTTGGGGCGCTGGGTGTAACCATTGGCGCCTGGTTTGTGCCCATGATCTGGGCCAGCGGAGGGCTGGCCGCCTACTTTGGCGCGCTGTCGTCGCTGTGGCGGCTGGTGCCTTCCCGGGACACAGTTTTCAACTCCTCGCCGGTCACCTCCGCAGCTCGGGCGATCACTATTGTTTTCATTTACTTCCTGTGCTTCGGGGCGGCCGCGCTGGCTCCGCTGTGGCCATTGTGCACCCCCGCGCCTTCTGACAAGAGCAAGAGGCTCTTCACGGCCGTCTGGGTGGTCCCTGCGCTATGCTTTTTCACCCTCATTTTCCTGAAATTGGTCAATAGCGGCTACCTGCTACTGTTGGCTGCTCCGGCCTGCATCTGGCTTGGAGCATGGGTTGCGGAGTGGTATGAGAGCGCCCACTGGCCGCGGTTGCTCAAGCAGGCGATTGTAGTCGTTTGCGCGGTGGCGAACGTGGCCATTTTCCTGGCGTTTCCCGCCTACTGCTCATATCGCTCGGTGCGGCAATTTGAAGCGGAGTTGCAGTCGACGGAGACGGCGCTTCCCCAGGTGGGCGCACCGGACAACCTGCTGATCGTCTCCTTCGACAATCACTTCCTCGGCTATCGCCATGCCGGCTATTATCTGCCCGGTTATCTCACACTTCAGTACCCTGAGGTGACCCTGAATCAGGGCTCGCGCATCTTCGCCATGCAATGGCGGGATACCTTCCTGCTGGCCGGCCTGCCGGCTGCCGGGTACACACGCTTCGTGCTCTTCCCGCTGCCCACCGGGGACGCCGCGTACGCAAATTACTTGGAAAAAATCAAGAAAATGCTGCCCGCCAAAGACTTGAACAGCATTGACCTGGGGGGGCACGCATACGTCACTGCGCCCATCGCAGATTTGCCGTTTCTTTTCCCTCACGCCGCCCTGGCGCCCCGCCAGGATTTGACCACTGAAGTGTATACGCGGCGCGCCACTCCCTTGAGCCAGCCGTAAACAGCCGTGTACACTGCGGTGCCATCTCCCTCGTTAACTATCTGAATTCAAAACCTTTGAGTCTTCCCGCATTTGGCTTGGCAATTGCTCTATGCACATTGTTCCCTGAAAGCTGAGGGGCGGAGGAGCTTGAGGAATGCATACGTTTGCCTGGTGGCCGACGCTGATTGTTCTAGCCGTGGCGACCTTCACGGATTTGCGCAATCGCCGTATTCCCAACTGGTTGGTCGTTCCTTTCCTGGTGGCAGGGATCGGGACTTCCGTATGGCGCCAGGGTTGGCATGGACTCGGGTACAGCTTCGCTGGCCTGGGCCTCGGGCTCCTGCTTTACGGTTTTCTCTTCTGGATGGGTGGCATGGGGGCTGGGGACGTCAAACTGGCCGCCGCGATCGGGGCCTGGATTGGACCCGGCCAGCTGTTCATTGCATTGATTGTGACCGCCATGGCGGGAGGCCTGATGGTTTTGGGCTGGGCCCTCTTTGGCGGATTCCTGAAAGACCTGTTCAAAGGAGCTGGGGACCATATGAAGCGCAAGATGCCCTACGCTCCGGCAATCGCAATCGGGACGCTGGTTTCGTTCTTCGCACGTTGAGGACTGGGAATCGGAAAAGGGTTGAAGCAAAGACAGCGGGGCAATTCACGAGGAATCGCAGTGAAAGTGGCACGCAACTGGGAGCGTCACGGAAATGAATTCTAACCCGACCACATTTATCGATGCGTCGTCGCCGGATTCCCTCGGATCTGATTCGCTGTCTATTGCCCTGATCGGCCCCGACGAGCGGCGCCGCAGGGAGGCGGCCGCTGCCTTGCTCCAGTGCGATGGGGCGCATGTCCGTGAATACTCGGCCTATCCCGCGACCCTGGATGAAGTGCCGAGGCTGCTGGAGCAGCACAACGACGTCATCATCATCGACCTTGACAGCAACGCTGAATTCGCGCTGGAGCTGGTGGAAAGCATCTGCGCGAATGGCTCGGCGACGGTGATGGTGTTCTCCTCCAAGCCCGATCCCGACCTGCTGGTCCGCTGCATGCGTGCCGGCGCTCGTGAATTCTTAACCCCGCCCTTCGAACGCAGCGCCATGGCGGAAGCAATGGTGCGGGCCGCAAGCCGGCGTTCGGTGGTGCGTTTGCCGCGCAAGACCGGCGGCAGACTGCTGGTGTTCCTGGGCGCAAAGGGCGGTGCGGGCGTAACCACGCTGGCATGCAACTTTGCGGTTTCGCTGGCGCAGGAGTCCGGGCAAAGCACCCTGTTGATCGACCTTGATCTCCCACTGGGTGATGCGGCGCTCAACCTTGGCATTGTGACCGAGTACTCGACAGTCAACGCACTGCAGGATGCAGGCAGGCTGGATGGAAGTTTTCTCAACAAGCTGCTCACCAAGCATAGCTCGGGCGTTTTCGTCCTCGGGGCTCCGGGGAAATTTCCCAACTTTACTCCCACCACCGAAGCCATCGACAAGCTGATGACGGTTGCCCGGCAGGAGTTCGACAACGTGGTTGTCGATGTGGGATCGCGGCTCGACATGACTGACACGGCTTTGTTCCGCGATGCCTTCACCATCTACCTGGTCACACAGGCGGGCATTCCGGAACTGCGCAATTCGAATCGGCTGATCAGCCAGTTCTTCAACGTTGGCAGCCCCAAGCTGGACATCGTGATCAATCGCTACGAGCCGCGCGCGCTGGGAGTCTCCGACGAGACCATCACCAAGGCGCTCACGCGGCCGGCGACCTGGAAGATTCCGAACGATTACGCGGCGGTGCGGCAGATGCAAAACACGGCCACTCCGCTGGCTCTGACCGATTCCCCTATTTCGCGCCTGATCAAGCAGATGGCCACCGCCATTTGCGGCACGCGCGCTACGCAACCCAAGAAAAAAGGCTTCAGACTCTTCGGAGGAAGCTCCCCTAAACAGGCTTGATTCGAAGCGATGGATGGTGAAACGTGGAACTGCTGAATCTGGAAAACTACAAAGCGGAAATACACCGGACTCTGATCTCCAAGCTCGATCTGGAGAAGCTGTCGCGCGTCAATTCAACACAGGCGCGCCAGGCAGTTTCCGGCATCGTGAAGGAGATCATCGCCGATCAGCGGGTCCCCCTCAACTTCGACGAACAGGAAAAAATCCAGGCTGACCTGCTGGACGAAGTCTTCGGCCTTGGTCCGCTCGAGCCGTTGCTCCGCGACCCCAAGATCTCCGACATCATGGTCAACGACAAAGACCACGTGTTCATTGAAAAAGGCGGTCTGTTACAGAGGACAAACACTACCTTCCGCGACGATCGCCATCTGTTGCAGATCATCGACCGCATTGTGTCCCGCGTGGGCCGCCGCGTAGATGAGTCTTCGCCGATGGTTGACGCGCGCCTCCCCGACGGCTCGCGTGTGAACGCAATTATTCCTCCCCTGGCGCTCGATGGACCTTCGCTCTCCATCCGCCGCTTCGGCACCGGCCCGTTGGCGGCAAATTCGCTGGTCGAGTTGAAGAGTATCTCCGCGGAAATGATGGAGCTGCTGTCGTCGGCTGTGAAGGCGCGCATCAGCATCGTCATCTCCGGCGGCACCGGCTCCGGTAAAACGACTCTGCTCAATATTCTCTCGCAATACATTCCCAACAACGAGCGCCTGGTCACCATCGAAGACGCTGCCGAATTGCGGCTGGCCCAGGAAAACATTGTGCGCCTGGAAACACGGCCACCGAACATTGAAGGCAACGGCGCCATCAAGCAGCGGCAACTGCTGATCAACTGCCTGCGTATGCGTCCCGACCGCATCATCATGGGTGAAATCAGAGGCGAGGAAGCGTTCGACATGTTGCAGGCCATGAACACCGGCCACGAAGGGTCGATGACTACGATTCACGCCAACACCCCGCGCGACGCCATCTCCAGGCTTGAATCGATGGTGGCCATGGGCAACATGAATCTGCCGGAAAAATCGGTGCGCCAGCAGATCTCATCGGCCATCAGCATCGTGGTGCAGGCCACGCGCATGAGCGACGGCTCGCGTAAGGTGACCAGCATCGCCGAGATCACGGGCATGGAAGAGAACGTGATCAGCATGCAGGAAATCTTCACATTCAACAAAAAAGGGATCGGACCCGACGGCAAGGTCATTGGAGCATTCCAGCCTACCCGCATCCGTCCCAAGTTCCTCGACCGGCTGCGCGTCTCGGGCATCATTCTGCCGCCAAGCCTGTTCGAGAAGGAAACACCGGTCAACTACTAAGGAAAGGAGGTAAACCGCTATGTTAATGATCGTTCTAGTCGTATTCATGGGCGTGTTCGCGGTAGCTGCTTTGCTGCTGTACGCCGGCGGCTCCGGCGCCGCGCAAAGGGCCAAGCAGGTGCAGGCCACGCTGGACTCCGCCCTGGCGACGGAGAGCCAGGAGATGCGCGATCAGATCGTGAATCTGCGCAAGAACGAGCAATTCAGCGCCATTCCCTGGATCAACAACCGGCTCAGCAACCTCGAACTCGGCCCGCAACTTCAAGCGCTGATCCACCAGGCCAATCTGAAATGGACGGCGGGCAGCCTGCTTTCCATGTGCGGTGTCTGCTTTGCGATCCCGGCATTCGCGGTTCACTGGAAGTTGCAAAACTGGCTCATCGCCTTGGGGGCGGGAGTGGCGGTTGGCTTCCTTCCAATCTTGTTCGTGCTCTTCAAACGCAGCAAGCGGTTTGCCGCATTTGAAAAGGAACTGCCTGCGGCCTGCGATTTGATGGTGAGCGCGCTGCGTGCGGGACAAAGCCTGATTGCGGCCATGGGCATGGTGTCTCGCGAGTGCGACGATCCGCTGGGCGGCGAATTTAGAACCTGTTTTGAAGAACAGAACTTCGGCCTGGAGATGAAGATGGCGATCGAAAATCTGATCCGCCGTGTGCCTCTGCAGGACCTGAGAATTGTGTGCACCGCGATTCTGATTCAGAAAGAAAGCGGCGGCAACCTTGCCGAAGTGCTGGACAAGACCGCTCATGTGATCCGGGAACGGTTCCGGCTGCGGCGCGAAGTGCAGACGCGCACCGCGCAGGGGCGCATGACCGGCTACGTGTTGACCTTCCTTCCCATCATCCTGGGCATTGCGTTGTATTGCGTTAACCCGGACATGATGAGCCTTCTATGGAAGCGCGACATCGGTGTCAAACTGCTTTGGGCGGCTTCCATCATGATCATCCTCGGTGGCTTGATCATTCGGAAGATCGTCAACATGGACGTTTAAAGGGGACCTATGGGACTGTCGATCTTAGCATTCGCTGTAATGTTTCTGTTGATCGCCAGCGGCGGGCTTCTGTTGTTTTATCGCGAAGCCATGCTGCAGCGCATCTCGGAAGTCATCAATCCGGGTTCCAAGCCGAAGACTCTCTTGAGCTCGATTCAGCAGTCCGGGTTCTCGATCGGTGGCGTGGTCGAGCACTTCGACAACGTCATCCCCAAGAGCCAGGCGGAAGTGTCCGTGGTCAAGCAGCGCCTTATCCGCGCCGGCTACCGCAAAGAGACCACGGTCAAGATCTTCAACGGTTCCAAGTTTGTAATTCCGATTATGCTCTGCATCGCCGCCCTGGTCAGCGGAGTGGGAGCGATGAGTCCCTTCTTCATTTACGCCGTTTGCCTGGGCATAGGCTACCTGGGCCCTGATTTCTGGCTTGGCCGCATGATCAAAAAGCGGCAGAGCAAGATTCGCCGCGGACTTCCGGATGTACTGGATCTTCTCGTCATCTGCATCGAGGCTGGGCTCAGCCTTGACCAGGGAACGGTGAGGACATCGGAGGAGCTGGCCCACGCCCAGCCGGAACTTTGCGATGAATTGCACGTGGTTGTACTGGAGCAACGCGCCGGACGCCCTCGCCAGGATACGTGGAAACACCTGGCGGAGCGCACCGATGTGGACTGTGTGCGCAATCTGGTATCGATGCTGATTCAGGCCGAGCAGTTCGGAACCAGCATTGGCAAGACGCTGCGGACGCATTCCGACACGCTCAGAACGCAGCGCATTCAGCAAGTGGAAGAACAGGCAGCCAAGACAACAATCAAGCTGATCTTTCCACTGGTCTTTTTCATTTTTCCTTCGCTGTTCCTGGTCACATTGGGACCCGCGATCATCATCATGATGGATTCTTTCAAACAGATGTTTCACACCTAGAGAGGAAAGGAGGATCCGTATGGATAGTGTCACGATCATCAGAATCGTTGCCGGCGTTCTGTTCGCCGTCGTGCTTGGAGTATTGATTCAACGCCGCCGCTCGCGCGTTAACTAGCGCAGTCTGTGCGGGTCTTTTCAGGTGGGGCCTGGATGGATCGGGTCCCTGCCACACTAACTCGCAGTCATCAAGGACCAAGAGTCACTGACCGGCTGTGGAACATGTTTCGCAAATCTCAAGAAAGGGGAAATCACATGGACAGCACAATTTTGATTCGTGTAATTGCCGGCGTGCTCTTTGTTGTCGTGCTCGGCGTTCTCGTTCAGCGCCGCCGCACTCGCGTCAAGTAACGCGGGTTAAGAAGTTCATCGGGCGGCGTCGTCGAATCGGACGAACGCCGCTGGGAGCCGGCCCGGTTTCGGACCGGGAATGTTGACGCTTCGGAACCAGCCTCTACCGCGGTTGGTTGAAGGCTGAGGCAGTTTTCAAAGGGTTGTAAGTAAGGGGGATTCAACATGGACAGTACCATGATTATCCGGATTGCGGCGGGTGTGTTGTTTGTAATTGTGCTGGTCATCTTGATCCAGCGCCGCCGCACTCGGGTCAGATAGTACGGCGATGACATATCGGCTGATGACGCAGGGAAATTCTGGCGGCGTCAAGCAGCCGAATCGTTAATCCCGCTCACCGGGAAGTTTATCGCATTGGCGATGAGCAACTCCTGGGCAGGTATGAAAGCGGGAACGGTGGATTGTGCTCTTGCACGGGTATCCGGCAAGTGCCTTCCTCGTGCCGGCCTTGGCTGGGCAGTTGCATCGCCCTGTCTTCGCTGAGAAAGGACTTGCAGGTATGCAGCGCATGAAGGATTTCGATTCAATGACTGGCACGTTGAACCAAAACGCAGACGCCGGGGCTTCTTCGAAGGGAGGAGGCAATATGGAATCGCGGAAACTGTGCGCTTACAACCAGACTCGCGAATGCTTCCTCGGCCTGGAGGTCGACGGCGCTGACCTTTCGCTGGCAAAGCTCAAAGACCGCATTGCTACGCTGGCTCTCAAATCCGGTGAAGGTCTCTGGCTGTTGCCATTCAGAGGACTGCCGGAGTGGGGTATCCGCGTCCCTCTTGACCTTCTTTACCTGGATCGGGATTGCCGCGTTATCGATGTGGTGGAGTCTTACCCGGTGTTCCGTGCCAATGCTGCCACGACGCAGCCGGTAAGTGTGCTGGCTTTGCCGACACATTCCATTTATTCGTCGCAGACACAGCCCGGCGATCAACTGGTGCTGTGCGTGGCTGAAGAAATGCAGCAGCGGCTGGAGCGTTTTACCGGAACCGGAACTCATCCAGTCCCGGTGCCCGCAGCAGCTCCAGGCCCCGTCCCGGTCCCCATCACAGCAGCGCCAAAACGCGCCGCTGACGCAGTGCCGTCGCCGGTTCCATCCGCACCCAAGCAAGGCGCGGCCAGCGTGGTGCAAAGCGCGGTGCTGCTGAGAGAGAAGCCGCTGTGGAGCGGCGGTCCAGGCCTGCTGGAATTGGAGAACCGCTCCGAAGAGGAAACACCGCCAACGCACCAGACACATCTGATGGGCCTGATTCAGCCGGAGATGAAAGACGTTCGGCCGCCCCGGGGATGGCTGGAGCGCTGGTGGTCGCCGGATCCGAGAAAGGCTCCGCGGGACCCGGCGCCGGGATTGGCTGCTTATTACTGGACCGGCGGACCTCCGCAAGCGCACCAGGTGAAGGACATCAGTTCGACCGGATTGTATGTGATCACGGAGGAACGCTGGTACCCGGGCACGCTGGTCCTCATGACGCTGCAGAATTCCGAAGCGGGAGAAGAAGTGAAGGAGCGCACCATCTGCGTTCACTCCAGGGCCGTTCGCTGGGGCAAGGATGGCGTGGGCCTGCAGTTTGTTTTGCAAGACGAATCGGGCGATGGATCAATGGCCGCCGCGGACAGAAAAGCGCTGGATCGCTTCTTGACACGGCTGCGCAAAGGCTAGCAGAAGGCGTTGTTTGTTGAGCAGTACAAGCATTGCTTTTGTTCCTCACCAGTTCCTCCCAATGCATTACCAGGGTTGTATTAAGCTAACGCGAAACAGGCATGGCTTTCTCGCATCCGATTAAAGAAGATAGAAGGCATTGTTGAGCAAAGAGATCGAAATCAACAGTGCATGGGGGAGAACGATGAAGACTCAAACCGAGTTCCACGGAAAGGCAAAGGCGCTCAAGCGCAGCTTGAACCGTGCTCAAAAACCCGCAAAATCGCGTTCGGGTCCCCGAGGCCCGCGCTTCCTGATTCTGCTCCATGCAAGCGAGAGAGGAAGCGCGCTGGTTGAGATGGCGCTGGTCCTGCCGATGCTCATGGTCCTCATTACGGGGGTATGCGCATTCGGAATGGCCTTCAACAACCAACTGACGTTGACCAGCGCGGTGAGCGCCGGCACTCAGTATCTGCAGCTGATCCGAACCAGCACCACAAATCCGTGCGCTGATACGTTAAGCGCGATAGAAGGCTCAGCGCCAGGCATCAATGGTACGAATATCAGTCTCACATTCAAACTGAACGGAACCACCGTGTCAGGCAGTTCCTGCGCTGGCGATCAGACCTACCTGGTTCAGGGCACGCCGGTAACCGTGACAGCTACCTATCCTTGCAATCTTCCAATCTACGGAATGAAGTTCACAAACACCTGTCAGCTTTCAGCAAAGGTAACCGAGTATGAGTACTAATCGTAAGGGGAAAGAGGAAAATCCAATGAGTACGAGGATCATGTCTTTTGTCCGAAGAGCAATAACCGACCAGCGCGGGCAGACAATGCCATTCATCGCGCTTGGAATGGTCGCGTTTATGGGCGTCGCTGGTTTAACCATTGACGTGGGCCACGCCTACGTCGTTCGCGGTCAGCTCCAGAACACGGCCAACGCTGCGGCGCTGGCAGCCGCGGGACTTGTGTACGACTCCCAATCTCAATCCGTCAATACGACGACTCAGGCGGACCAATACAGCGCCGGCACCGGAAATGAGAACGCCAATCCCGCCCTGGGAACGGTGACTACGACGGTAACCACGAAGTGCCTCAACATGCTGATGCCGACTGGGGAGACCTGTGGCACGGGTTCCTCCCCCAACGCCGTCCAGGTGAAGGTCGCCTCCGCCGTGAAGACCTCTTTCATGGCTATGTTAGGCGTGACCACTCTGAACGTATCGGCAACTGCGACCGCCTCCATGCAGGGCGTTGCCAACTCGTGGAACGTGGCGATCATCGTCGACGGAACGCAGTCAATGGGTACGACGGACACCAACTGCGGCGGGCTCACTGAGTTCCAATGCGCGCTGAGCGGCGTTCAGTCTTTCCTGGCTGCCACCAACCCCTGTCCTCCGGGGGGCTGCAGCTCAGGATCGAAGCTTCGCGTCAGCCTGTTCTCGTTTCCAAACCTTGATACTGCCAGTTTCTCGGATACCAACACATGCGCCGGCCCATTTACGAATAAGCCGTACACATTACCCACCACTTCGGCAACGTCGTACTCGCCAATTACATACACAGGTACGACCGCATTCTCGGCAACCTACCAGATCACGGATTGGGATTACAACTATTACGACCCTCAGAGTTCGTCCACGAGCGGATTGAATCCCAGCGACAACCTCGTGAAGACCATCGGGTACGGATACAACTCTACAACCGGCGACATAAAGCACCAAGGCTGCCTGCCGAATGTGGGCGGCGAGAGCACCTACTACGGCGGCGTCCTCTATGCGGCGCAAGCAGCGCTGGTCGCCGAACAGACAGCCAACCCGGGTTCGCTGAACGCCATCATCCTCCTCAGTGATGGCCAGGCGAACGCCGATTCGAGCAAGTTCCCGTCGAAAACGAGTACGCCCTCTCCGACCGCGTCCGGCATAGCGGTCACATCGAACGGGTCCTCAACAACCAATTTGACGGGAGCAGCGAACTCTTTCGGGCATTACCCGGACTTCAACGATGAGTGCCAGCAGGCCATCATGGCGGCGCAGTCAGCCGCGGCGGCGGGAACCAGGGTGTATGCGGTCGCCTACGGATCGGAGGATTCGGGATGCGGCAAGGGTGGCACCGACACCAGCCTGATTGCTACTGGCCAAAACGCCTCCTTCACAGTCGGAAGCCTGACCCCCTGCGTGACCATGGAGAACATCGCCTCGTCTTTGAGTTACTTCTACTCCGATTACAACCAAAGCGGGTCGGGAAGCTCCTGCCAGGACGCCTCGCACACAGTATCGACTCTGGCCGACATCTTCCTGGCCATCTCGGCCGATTTCACCACCCCGCGGTTGATCCCCAACAACGCCACCTAGGAGGCTCGGGGTGAATTTCCGCAGTAATTGGGCAGTAGTAAAAGCAAGACGTTCGGTAGTTGTGCAGTACACGCATTGAAGTAGAAGGCATTGTCGAGAAAAAGATGCACGGCTTGACAATGTATGGAGGGAGAACGATGAAAATGGAAGTCGGATTTCGCGGACAGGCAAGGGCGCGCAGGCGCTGCCTGAACCGCGTAGCAGATCCAATCCAGCCAGGCGCCGAAGCCCCTCCCCCCAGGCATCGGATCCTCACGCTGCTTGGTATCGGCGAGCGAGGAAGCGCGCTGGTTGAGATGGCTCTGGCCCTGCCCATCCTTCTGGTTCTCATTACGGGGATATGCGCATTCGGAGTAGCCTTCAACAACGAACTGACATTGACCAGCGCGG
>JBKQNU010000097.1:0-5971 GCA_052145815.1 Occallatibacter sp. | reverse complement strand
CTGCGATGGTACCGGCGCGATCGCGCCAGCGGGGAACGATGTTCTGAACCGTAAAGTGATACTTCTCGTAATTGCCTGTCTTTGTCTCAACCGTCGAGAGGGCTCCGGTCAGCTTGCCATATTGTGGGTCGTAGGGATTTGAAATGACTTGAACCGAAGAGACCACGTCAATCGGCAGGTTGATAGCTGGACTGCCGGTGGCTGGATCGGTCACGTTGGCGCTATTCACCAGCGCCCCACTCTGGGTGCTGCGAGCGCCCTTCAAGTTGATGCGACCGTCCGGGCCACGAACCACGCCTGGAACCAGGGGAAGCAGACTTTCAAATCGTTCGTTTGCGTTGGGTGCATCGTTGATGATCTTCTCGGAGATAGTCACAGAAGAAGTTGAAACCTCTGCCTCGTTCGAGCTTCCCCTTACGGTAACTGAGGTCTTGACCTCAACCAGCTTCAGTTCCAGCGACACTTCCACATTGGCTCCGGGCGCCACAGCGACTGTCTGCTCTGCGTGCATGCCGGGAGAGTCGGTTTCAAGTGTGTAATCGCCGGGCGCGACCTCGGTGAAACGGTACTTTCCTTGTGCATCGGTCTCGGTCTCAATGGTCGTGGACCCTTTCAATTCGACCTTGGCGCCTGGCAGCAATGAAGGCCCCCCGGAGTCCACAACCAAAACAGCGCCTTCAACACTCCCCGGCTTGACAGAGCTTTGCCCGCGTGCGGAAAGAGGAATAAGCAAACACATGACAATCGGGGCCGCGAGCAGCAAGATGCCGCTGGATTTACTCTTCCCAATTGTGAATGTGCGTTCATCTTCCGGATAAGCAAATCTCATGAACACGCCTCTTCTTCGTCTGGCACTGCCTTCTTGCCACTCGGGTAATAGCAAGAGGGTTGCCAAAAGCGGATTGAGCGCAATCACTTAAGAATCAACGGGAGGGTCGGGAGGATCGACGTAGGAGTCGAAAATGTCGATGACAATCAAAACAACTTTGTCTTATGTAAACCTGGACGAAAAGAGAGTTGACTCAATGAGGAACAGTGGTTGCAGTGTGCAGCGCCGCCGCCATCGGGACGGACGAGCACCCGCCTTCGCGGGGATCTTTCCGGATCAACGGCTTCCAATCCGCACGCAGGAACTTGCTTCTCCGGATTCGTCCGCATGGAGCGTCATGCCGGCGGCGCCGAGTGGAACCAGGACCATCTGCACGACTCCGCCATCGACCTGGACCATTTCGTCGAGTCTTGAGGGGCTGAATTTGCGGGGAATGGAAATGCAACTCGGAGAGGAGCGCCATCCGTGGAAGGGAGTTTGACGCTTTCCTGCCGGCAGGCGCGCCGTTCCTTTCAAACCATCATCGGACCGCGGCCTGAAGAGTTCCCTTTGCCAGTTGCGTGTCATCATCGCTGACGGATTGCGGCGATTTCGGTGGTGATATCTGATAGGGCCCGTAATCGATCGTCATCACGGCCTTTCCGCCGACGCGAACCTTGGTCTCGCTTTGATTCTGCTGCGGGAGCCAGAAGCCGTCAATTCTCGAATTAATCTGGTGAATCAGCGTCTGCGATATCCAGAACGAAGGATTCTTCGCAGGCTGTACTTCCATCCTGGACACGGCGCCATCCGCCGCATCAACCCAAATCTTCCCTCGATAAAGATACTGGCTGCCCGTGACCGGATCGACTTGCAAAACATAGGAAGGCCGCCCATTGAGCGTCTCGCTTCCAAGCAGCTGGAAGTTGTAATTCGCCGGCGTCAACGCGTGGGCGCCACGATCCTGAGATGCGTCCTTCTCGCTGTCTAATGCCCGCTTGAGGACCTTTTCACAAAGCGTGTGCGAGCCGCTCTGGGAAACGATCCGGAAGCTCTTCCCGGTAGCGGCATCGTACTCGAGTTCCACGTCCATCTTGGCGGTGATGCTCTTGAAGAAGCCGCGATACTGGACCTCGTAATGACGCGGTGCATGATAGCGCTCCAGCGTCTTTGCCTGCGTCTGATCGTGGCGCTCGATGGCTTGCACGATCTGGGCAGTATCGGGTGTCGCCGGCGATGGAGCGGGGGGTGCACTCTGCGACAAGGACCAAGGAACAAGGAATAAGAGCGCCCCCGTGAGGAGCGAAAGTCTGCGAAGGCGTTTAGAGTTGTGCAAGTTCAAAGTTGGACTCCTTCCTGACCTGCTGAGGAGCTAGCATCTGTGCCCATGATAGGCCACTCCGGCTGAGTCTCCCAATCCCGCGAATCTGGCAATACGGTGAGCTCCCTCTGGTCCGCCGCCGGGCGCGGCAGTGGAACGATCGGCGCTCTTCCCTTCAACTGCTCCCGATAGTGCTTGAGAAAGTAGTGCATGGTTTCGACGCGAATGCGAATCGACGCCAGGGGGCGATTCTCATCCAGATCGCGGAATGAGAAGTGCGGCTTGCCCGACGCCTCAATGATGCGCTCAATCAGGCGGCTGATGAAAGCATCGTGCCCGCACTTGAAGTTCGAAAGCTCAACCGAAATGAGGTTCGGATGACGGGCAACGAACTTTGCGGCCCAGATTTTATGGTTGGAGTTCGTCGAAAACGTGTTCTTCCAGACATCTGAGATATCGAGGGGAGAACGGATCAGGCCGGCCTCGATATCGGGACCGAAGAGGCGGTCGAGCAGATCCCTATCGAGCGGCAGAAGGCCTTGCGAAAAGATGGGATAGCCGAGCCGGTGAAGCTCTTCGAGAATGCCCTGATTCAGGCCCGGATCGTGGTGATAGGGCCGGCCCAGCATCACCAGGCCGATCTGTCCGGTGCGCTCCAGCTCGTCGAGCGTCTGGCGAGCCTGGCGCCGAAACTCACCTTCGAAGCTCGCATATGCGGCAAATGCGGCATCGATTGCACGCGCATTCTCTTCCCAATCGAGGTGCAGCAATTCCTTCCAGCATTCGAACATCTGGTACTTGAAAAGATCGCGATCGGTCAGATTCAGGACCGGGTTTAGATACTGCACTCCCGCCTTCTGGAACCAATTCACTTTGCGGAAGAACGCAGCTTTTACAGCTTCAGGTGTTGCCGCGCCGGACGGGCATGCATTCGAACCCACACAATGTTCGAGAGGGGACGCGAGCACGTCGAACATCGGGAAAAAGATTGCGTCGAGCGGTTCCTTCTGGCAATGCTGGAGCAGTTCGTAAATGTGGGCGAGAGCCACTTTTGAAGGAAAGCAGGGATCGATCGCCGAGAAGCCGGCTGCCTCCTGATATCTCTCCGGAGTCGAAAAGTGCGAGTAGCGAAGGTTGCGCGCGGGAACGCCGAGGTTGACAAAGTACGCAGAAAACAGCGGCGCGTAGACATAAAAATTGAGGACCTTCGGGATTCCGATGCGGATGTGCGCGCGAAGCTGCATCTTCGATTTGGCCCTGCCTGAGGGCCGTGCGGAATGCTCTTGACGCGATTTCGAAACGGCAGGAGCGCATTCGACCGGCAACCATACCTTCTCTGCCGCGGACTGCACGTAGTTAGGCGAGCTTTGACGCAGAGCGTACCAGGTGTTGTTGATTATTCTTACTTCGTTTGTGCTCTCTGCCTCTCCGCGCTCGCAAGTAGCGATAATCACGCGCTTTGATTCGCAAGTGCTGTGTGCATCGGTACTCAGGTCCACAAAGGTCCGCAAACAACGGTTGGTGCAGAAATGGCAGCGCGTCGATTCATCGCGGCGAATGGAATAACTGAGCCGATCGAGGAACTCAAATCCAGCGAAGCTGGATGCGTTTTGCGAGCAGCAATTTTCGGCCGCTTCCAGCGCGGCGCCGATTGCGCCAGCCTCGCAGCAGTTGGGATGAATCACGACCTCCGGGATTCCCGCTCCGTGGTAATGCTTGCGGATGAAATCCAACTCCGCTTTAACGACGGCGAGGTTCTTCTGCGTTCCGCCCTGGAGTACAAATCGTCTTCCGAGAGAGGCGACGTTGGAGACGCCGGCCACGTAGAGAAACACGTTCTTGGGAAGCACGGTTGCCAGGCCGGCGAGGATCTCCTCCGGCCGCCAGCCCTGGCGCTGGAAGTTGACAATGTCCGACTGGAGAAAAACGGCGCATCCATAGCTGAACTGAGGGATGCGCCGCGCCTGAAATGCAGCATCGGCAAAATTTTCGACTGAGATGCCAAAGGATTCAGCCGCGGCCTGCAGAAAATACCCGTTGCCGGCCGAGCACTGCGTGTTCAGCTTGAAGTCCTTCACGGCTCCATCTTGGAGGACGATGATCTTGATGTCCTGGCCCCCGACGTCGATAATGGCTTCCGCCTCGGGGAACAAACGCAACGATGACTTTGCATGCGCCACGGTTTCCACCAGGGCGACATCGGCGGAGAGCACTTTTTTCAAAAGGTCTTTGGAATAGCCGGTGGTTCCCATGCCAAGCACCTTCACCGGCCGCGCGGGCACGCCCAGCTTGCCGCTCAAATCCTTCAGAACTGCGATTGCATCGGTAATGGGATCGGCCTGGGAAAGACGATATGAGCTGGCCAGGGTTTCTCCATCGGGCGAAATCGCCACTGCCTTGGTGGAAGTCGAACCGCCGTCGAGGCCAACAAAAACTCCGGGCTTACGATTGGCAGGAGCCAGCGCAGGCGGGGCGGGGATGGAATAGGCCCTGCGAAAGCTGGTCAGTTCGGCCTCATCGACGCACAGGCCTCCTGTTCCGACTTTACTGTTTCGGGAAGCCTCGCTTTCGCGGATGTGCTGTTCCAACGGCTGGGTGCCCAGGTATTGCACCTCTTCTATTTCTGCAGCGCCGAACAGGATCGCTCCCATCGCGGCGAAGTACTCCGCCATCGGAGGCACTGTGACCAAAGTCTCCGCGGTCGCGCCCTCCGCCAGGACGATCTCCTTACGGGTCCAAAGGTCGACCAGCCCTTTGCGCCACGCGGCTTGCAGGCCCGGGAAATAGGCGTTCGGGCCGCCGAGCAGAAACACATCGGGCATCAAGGTGATTCCCCGCGTGAGTACTGAAAGATTCTGCAGAACGATGGCATGAAAGAGAGAAGCCATCAGGTGGCTCTCCGGAACGCCTTGTTTCTGAAGCCCGGTGATGTCGGTCTCGGCGAAGACGCCACACTTGCCGGCGATGGGATAGATTTGGGCGTCCTCATACTTCGCGGTGAACAGCTCTTCGGAGGATACATGCAATTTGGCCGCGATTTTTTCGATCACGACGCCTGTGCCGCCGGCGCATTTGTCGTTCATTGAAGCAATCTTCTTTCGCCGGCCCGGGATCGCGCTCTCCTGAAAGACGATCATCTTCGCGTCCTGGCCGCCGAGTTCGATCACGGAACGAACATTGGGATGCGATGACTCGACGGCCTGGCTGACGGCGGCAACTTCCTGAACAAAGCGGGCGCCCAGCAGTTCCGCGAGGTGGTGCCCGCCGCTCCCGGTCATGAAGAGGCGGATGCCTTCATCGGCCATGCCGAGTTCGCGCTTTGCCCGCTGCAGGACGTGGTGCACCGTCTTCGACTGCTGGCCTTCGTGGCGGCGATAGTCTTGAAACAAGATCTCTCCGGCAGGCGCGGAACGAACGACGGCTTTGACCGTCGTCGATCCGACATCGAGACCCACCAGAAACCGCTGCATGTTCCCTTCCCCTCTCTCTGCGCCCAGTCAGCCCGGCCGCCGTCTACTCCATGTTTCCGGTCACGCCCTGGAATCCATGCGCGGCCTGCTTGATGAGCCAACGCAGCACCCGGGCATCGTTGTAGCAGAACGCCAGGATGTGATTGAGCGTTGAGAAGCAATTCAGCTCGCATTCGTGTTTCATCGCGCTCAGTTGTTTCGGCTCCATCCGGGGCGCTTCGATCGTGCCCCAGTCGTAATTCGACGAATACGTAGGGAAGCACGGCGCCAGCGTGCCATCGGTCCGGATGATCATGCTGCTCTGCCCGGCACGGCAGCCCCATTCTTCGAGTTCCTTGTTGATGAACTTCTTCATTTCGGCGAGACGCGACA
>JBKQNU010000096.1:0-8090 GCA_052145815.1 Occallatibacter sp. | reverse complement strand
ACTAAAGGCACCCCAGAGAGGGTTTTGTGGCAAAGACGCGACATTTTTTCACGACTTAACGCAGAAAAGCTCGTCTATACTTCGAGTTAACTGGTCGTCAGTCCCCCACGCCACACACGCGTATGACGCCAAATGGTAGTAACTGGAAAGTGCTGACGTGGAGTTGGGCCTATTCGACTGGGCACCCGGCTTCCGATCAGAAGTTGGAGGCCGCTGCTCACGCAGCATGGTCATACGCTTCCCTGTGCGCTTGGACGTACCTCAATGACCACGATGCCGCAGTCGATTTGATGGACCACGCCGTTCATAATGCGTCTCTATACATTGCCCGCCACAGCGATACTCCGGAACAAAAACTGACAGCACGAATCAAAAGCGTCATCCGGCGCCGCGCCAGGCAGCTTGCGGCAAAGCGTAGCCGCGAATTGCCGTCTGGGTCGATGCGCGATATGGAGCAGCTTCATGTCGGTCATTCCGAGGCAGAACAAAGAACTTACGCGAATGAGTTGTTCTCGCGTCTTTCGCCAACGGCACAATCGATCTTCGACTGGCGCGCGCTCGGATATTCGTGGCGGGAGATCGGTGGAAAACTTGAGATGGACCACAGCGCCGTGCGTCGTGCATACTTTGGGGAACTGGGGTTGGTGCTCCGCAGTATTTCCCCTCCTGGAGAATCCCCAAAATGTTGAGTTGGTCTAGGCCCTCGCGCGCCGAGGACCGCATTGAATCATGGCTAGTGCAGCGCCATCAGGAGCGCGTGCTTGCCGGCGAAACGACGCCTGTCGGGCCGTGTCCTGACGAAATCTTCCTTCGAGATCTGGCTCGAAAGGCCAAGCGGATCGATTTGCTAGACCCGAGAGTCGACCACGCGGCAAACTGTTCCACGTGCATGACCAGGCTGCTTGTCTTCCGGCAGGAAAATCGCTCGCGCCAGAGAAAGCGGACACTCGTAACCGCTGTAGTCCTCTGCTCCGTGATCGGCGCGGTCGTCATCACGGTCGATCGTTATGAAATGCACCGGCAACTTTCATCTGCGAATGTCGCCGTTGTATCCGAAGCGGTAAACCTGTGGGATGCCGGTACGATCCGAGGTAATCAGCCAGGCTCGCTGCAATCTGTGTTTTTGCCGGCTGCAGTGGTTAGGGTTACGATCATCCTTCCGCGCTTCAGCCCTCCGGGCCAATACGCCGTGGCCGTTACGCAGGATCAGAACGGAGATGGCGTCGTGGCCCAGAGAAGCGCGCCGGCGACGATCAATGGCGACCACGAATCAGTGTCCGTCGAACTGGACCTGCGGGCGGCCAAGGCGGGAGCGTATTTTCTAGCCACGACCCACGAACAGGATCAGGCGTCCTACTACTATCCTTTGCAAATCAGGTAAGTAGCCCTCTACGGTCACTCGATTCCCGACTCAGTAGCAATCCAGGCATTTGTCTCGGAAATAGGCTCAAACACTCGATGGATGCGAATCCCAGTTGGCGGCAAATAAGGTTCGCGTGTGAGCAAGTCAGGAGACGCTGGCCGACTTTCAATACCTATCCTGGGGTGAAGTTACAAAATGGATCATTTTGTAGATAGTGAATGGCGGGGCTATTCCGGTTTGTCCGATGAACTCTTTGCGTCTTTGGCTTTAGCGATCGTTTCCTGCCAAACACGGTGAGCAGCCATGGTCAGATACAGATCGACAAGTCTCTTGGCGGAAACCGCCCATTCTTGCATTTGCTCCGGATTCTGAGGCAGTTTCAGCAAGTGTTGAAACATTAGAGTCCGATGTTCTTCTTCCGGAATAAGCTCTTCGAAGACCTTATGCAGAGTCGGTATGAAAGTCTCTCCAGCGCCGTCCCAATCACCGAAATGTCTTAAGGCCTGTTCCAAAGAGATACGGAACGCTTGAACGGTGTGTTGATCTAACGAAAAGAAGGCGTCGCTTTTCCCCAACATCGTAAGGCCAGCCAGATACGGGTGGAAAATAGGTCCAGCTTCTTCGTCCTTCATTTGCAAGAACATCAACGCGCATTTCACGGCGTTGTCTAAATACTTTTCTTCAAGAACTGTCAGCTTTCTGCCTTTGGCAGGGTCCAACCAGTGACGCTGAAGATCAAAGCCTCCGCTCGACTGAATTCTGAAACCGGGGTTGTCTAAATCTTCAACTGTTTCAAAATACTCCGCCGAAGTTTGCGGGCGCTCATGCCAGAAATATCCGGCAGTGCCTGCATTGAGTGCTGCGAGTATGAGCTTGCTCAGGGCTTGTCCGGCGGACTGCACTTCCGAGATGTTGATGTGGTCTCCCAAAGTCAGCTCAAGCAGGATCTCCCCGTTGTTTACGAAATGGAGCTTCGCATTCGGCACGCCCTCGTTCCACGCAGTAAGCACACTCGCGCGTATCGAATGAGATATACAGAAGACGCGCATCTTCACACGCCATCGTTTTTTGTGAGGCGCGCCTTCCTCGACGATGCGGCTTAATTCAGCCGCGAGAAGCGCTTGCTCTTGCTGTTTGATTTTCTCAAATTCGTCTTTCGCCCATTGTATCCATGCGCGCGCGTCACCTTTAAGTTCCGTATATTTTGCTAGGAAGGGGGCGCTAAACAAGCTCCGTTGCATATCGGCATCGGCGATCACGTCCCAGAACCACCGCAATAATTCATTCGGAGCTTCTACATCCGGTGAATCTCCCGCCAAAACATACTGAAGATTTTGTTTGGCAACAGCGAGCAGCGAAGTTACCTCTGCCAAGTTAACGGCGTCCTTGGGCGCAGATAGGCCTTCGGCGTCGGCATCGGTGCCAACATATAGCGCGGCGAGGCGTTTCTGATGCGCGCGCTTCGAGAATTCTCCAAGCTGCCGAAATCTCTCAGGATCGATTTCTCGGCTGACCCTAAAGCCCGGAGACCAAAGCCCCCACAATAGTTTGAAGGCGTGATCGTCAAGACGTCTATCGATCCCATTGACGTTCCGGTTTCCAATGCTGACTTCTCGTGCTGTTAATAGCTCGCCTTTCCCGATTTCCTCTAGCGCCAGCAAAACGAGATGAAAGGAGATGTTTGGGATTGGACGATCTCCTGAAAGAACGCGCTCGGCAGATTCAATCAGGTCTTTAGCGTGTTCGCAACAAAGCAATCGCTGTTTAAGCAGGCGTTCGGATCGCGGCTTCTTAGGTTGGCCGTAATTCATGGTTCCTTTCTGCGACTGACTTTTGAGACGGCGGACGGCTCCGGACCCGGTTGCCTCTCCGGCCGAGGTTGAGGTGCATCTGGTCAGTCGCTTTTGGAGCCGTGGAGATACAAAGGATTTGGTTGAAAGAATATTACTCCTGATAAACGCCGGATGCCCCCGGTCTCTCGCACTTGGATACCGGGGATACCATAGACCCCAGCTAACATGCTGGGAACTTGACAACTTTCACCCTGATTACCCCCCTGAAACGCCGATGGCGACCGGGATCTTCGACCCCAGACTCTGTCCCAGAATTCGATGACACTTGCCGACATATCAAGACTGATCTGGCCGCCGATGAGCGCAATGGCGGATGCTGCGCTCATCGAGTCCCTCGTTGGTGCCGAGACGGTGCGCGGCGTGTGCACGTTTACGTCGCCTTGCCAGCGCGCTACTTCATAATGCCCTTATCCCTCATCAGTTGCTCGTAGTGCTCGTCGTAAATCTCCTTCGCTTCCATCGCGGGCTGGAGCGCCTGCCAGGACTCTATGATGCGCTCATTGATACGTGCGTCGTCGTCCTTGAATTTGTACGCGGCCTGAACCTCGGTGCAAATAGCCAGTAGCAGGATGGCCGCCCTCATCAGGTGCAAGGACATTGCGCGGTCGTGTGCGTCATCAATGAGCGGACGTTCCTCATGCGGATGACCATCGCGATACAGAAACATCCCTACCTCATGAAGGCCTTCCGGTCCACCGTGCGCCACTGCGGAATACTGCTTCCACGGGTCGTAAGTGAACGTCTCCAGGAACTTCTTATGGTCGTCGTGTGGCGGCGTGCGGACATACTTGCCAAGCGTCGGCCAGTCCGGGAACTGCGTCTTGTCCATGACCTCAGCCTCAGTGAAGCCGGTGGCGCGGAGGATGAAGTCCAGCTTGGCGCGGCTGTCTGCAATCCACTTGTCCCATTCCGGCTTTCCCTTGTACCGCGCTTCCTCAGCCGCCACATATAGGAAGCTTTTGCGAGCGCCACTGGCACGGAACTGCCGCCCGCGCGTAAATGGGTCTTGGAGCAGGAGAGTGATGGTGTATAGGTTATCCATCAAGTTCCGGATAAGCGGTTCGCAGGCGACTGTGTATGTGTCTCTCCAGCCAACTGAGGCGCGCAGGTCGTCGCTATGAACCCAGTGAAGGAAGTTATAAGTGTTCTGTGCCTGCCGGATAGAGACGAAGACGTCAGGGTGGAACGTCCCTGGAGCGGGGATTTGCTTGTGGCCTTCGCGCAGAACCTTCTGTGCCATCGTCTCCGACAGGCGGCCGATGAGGTGCTGATAGGTCGATGCATCGATCATTACGATGTTGGTGCTCATGCGTTGCCTCCGAAAAAAGGGCGGGTGGCCCAATCCAAGTTCCCCGGGTGCGCGCTCGACAGGAACCGACGGTGCCCATCCGGGCGCGGTCAGCATCCGAATCCCGCGCCACCATTACCAATGGACTCTGTGTCAGGGCGCGAGCTGACTCGCGCCGCAACAGGCCCCAATAGGGTGTGGGCTTCAGCCCTTATTGGGGCGCAGGGCCCGGGCAGCTCTTCGAACCGCTTCTTCGCCGAACTTGCCAGTTTCTTCGCGCATCCTTCCGAGGGTAGCGTCTGAGCGGAACTGTGGAATCGGCTTGCTCAAGTTCCGATTCAAGGTGTCGCTTCGTTTCTGCTGAATCTCGCCCGCCTTCGGCGGAGCCTTGTCACGGTGACGTCCATCCAATCCTGGCTCTTTCATCCGATCCCCTCCTATTTCTTGCTGCTTGAAGTATGCCGGGTGCGGTCAGCGCGGACTGCTTCCTACCGCTGCCCGCACTCCGATCATTTCTTGACAATTGTTGCCGCCGCGTTCGACGGAAGCGGTCCATCGGGCCCGTCGACGATAAACTTCATCCCGTTGGTGGCGATGGTGCTGCTCGTCCACGACACGTTGGGCAGGAACAGATAAACAACGGCAATGTGCCATTCGCCGCCTCGTACGTGATCAGGAAGCTTAAATTTCAGCAGGAACTCTTTGCGTTCTTTGTCGCTTGGCTCCTGCGATGAAACGGTCATCTCCTGATTCACAGAGACAGGAGAGAGGCGCACATCAAACCGCGCCCCTTCAGGCAGCGGCTCATTCAGCTTCATGGTAAAGCTAACTTCGTCGCCGCCACGAAAATGTGGCGTATCAGTTGTGAGTTGGGCCGCGGCCTTGCTCGGTTCCTGAGCAATGGCAGGGAGCACGAACATGAGCACTACGAATAAAACAAGGCAGATTTTCCTCTTCACTGGGGTTTCTCCTTCTACCACTTACCGCTTAAGAATTCTGGCTTCGATCTCATTACCCCACAAATTTGCATTAATGTCAACCACGCGATGCAGTCACGTCAATGTAGCAAACGTTTGTACCATTTTGATTACCGTTAGCCACATAAACACGTTTGCCCTGTTGACGAGGGTGGGCGCGCGATGCGATATTTCCACTGTGCGCTCTAAGGATTTTGAAAAGAACTTTTACTCGGTTTTTGGCGCGATGCTCGCAGATGCGCGGCGAAAACGGCGAGTTTCCCAAGAGGCGCTGGCGGAAGAATTGGACCTCACCCGAACATCGATTACCAATATTGAGAAGGGGCGCCAGCCCATTCAACTCCACTCTTTGTATCTGGTCGCACAATCGCTCAGCGTTGAGGTCAAGGACCTGCTGCCCTCGCCAGCCGCACTGAGAATGGTACAGCCTGCCACGAATCTGAGCGTAAGCAATGCAGAATGGCTCAAGACAATGGACTTGAAGATGCCCCAAGGAGCCGTCAAGAATGGCAAAGATCGAGGAACAGGCAAGACAATTGCTCGAAAGTAACGGGATCAACCGCGCGCCAGTTCCGGTGGAGGAGATTGCAAAGGCCCTCGGGATAGAGGTGAAATACTCCCCGGGCAGGCCGGATGTCTCGGGCGCCTTGGTTCGCGATGGTCGGTCTGCATTTATCGCAGTGAACAGCGCTCAGCACGAAAACCGTCAACGATTCACGATCGCCCACGAGATAGGGCATTTCTTGCGCCACAAAGGAACGAGGCTTCACTTCGACGAGGACTTCAGCGTCAATTTTCGGGACGCGCTCTCCTCGGAGGCGAAGGATTCCGTGGAGATCGAGGCAAATCAGTTCGCCGCGTCACTTCTGATGCCCAGGCATTTTATCCGGAAGGATATGACACGGTTTATTTCCGACGGCTCCGACCCTGAGGACGCGATCGAGTCACTGAGGATAAAGTACAAAGTGAGCAAGCGTGCAATGGAGTTCCGGTTGCTGAATCTCGGATACATCTCCCCGGTTACCGAGTAGCGTGCGAAGCCATCCCGCGGGCTTCCGAATTCCCCACAACCAGGGAGCCGCGCAGAATCACTAACCGAAAATGCCGTTTGCGACGGGAGACCTCAGCGGAGCGGAAGGCGGGATATCCCAGTCGCAATGGCGACTTTTCGGGCTCCAATGCGTTGTAGCTATTATTCAAAAGACAGTCCTTTGGCGCTTCCTCTTCTTTTCTGAGTGGAATGAAATGGAATCGATGGGTTTGAAATCTGCTCGTATGGGGACCGCTGTCTGCTTACAAAGTTCGATCAAGTCCTTCGCCAAAAAAATTCCACCAAAAGTGTCAACATTCTTCGGAAGGAGCCTTTTCATGTTCTTACTGGTGATTCCGGTCCTCAGGTATCGAAAACCTTCCCACCCAAGCATATCTGCTGGTTGACACCGCGGGTTCGACTTGGCTACGCGAACCGGCGAAGGTTGTCTGTCTCTCTTGAAGACTTGCTCAATATCGCCGTAGTGTTTTGATCCCTGCTCGATGAATATCCTGAAGTTGTCTTCCGGCATCATATGAATCCGTCGCCACTCATTGATCTCAGTAGTTAGGCTCCTCGCAGCAAGTGCAATTGGTGCACCAACGGATTCCTCAAGCGTCCACTGATCGTTGATTCTTTTGTATGCATCCATATCGACGGCATGAAGGAACCGGCCACTCAGGTGTTTATTGATGATTCGGCAGAGCGACCCGAGGATCCAATCCCGTTTGAGAGTTGTGCGTTTTTCGTACATAAATTCTGTCATATGGAAAGCGCCAGCAATCCCGAATCGAAGGGTTGCATTGGTCCACTCAGCTTCAAATTGACTCCATTGATCTTCCGAAGCAACGAATCCAGCCGTGACAACGTTTGGCTGATTGTCTGGATGACCACTGTCATCGATGTAGAGTGCAAAGTCCGTCATGGATTCTCCAAGATGCACGTAAAATGATCGCTCCATTCAGGACTTCGACACAAGGTCGTTATCTTTCCTCGATGTGCTATGGCTGGCGGAAGATCCGCACAGATGGCTAAGATAATTCGCTTCCTGTCAATCAGTTTCGAACAGCATTCCTCGATAGATACTGGAAAGCGCCCATGTAGCCGGGAGGGATTTTCGATTGTTGCATAATCTCGCTCGCGCCCGCTGAGCACTCTAACATCCGATTGATGGACGAAGCTCTCCCCGCCTCGTGTTGCTGTCGAATGACGGCCAATCCTGGGAATGAGCCCCGCAAGGGTGTCAATTGCGCGCTCAACTGACACGTACTCCGTGATGACCTCGAATCGATTTGACGACATGTTCAAGTTGGCCGTCCACCAGCTTCCGTCGTTCGCGCCAATTGAACTCGATCAATTCGTCCGGTTCCATCGGCGTGCCTTCCAGCACCGACCCGTTCCATGTGTAGTACGCTCCCGTGGGCATCGCCAACCGAAATCCGTGGCCGACTTTGACGGAAGTTGCGGAGAGGAGACGACCAGCAGTTTTCTCTCCAACGATGGTGGCGAGCTGGTTCTCTCGTGCAAACGCCACAATCATTTCCGCGGCGCTTGCGGTGTGGCGGTTCACCAGGAGAAC
>JBKQNU010000095.1:0-10695 GCA_052145815.1 Occallatibacter sp. | reverse complement strand
CGAGAAGGACGAGTTTGCTCTTGCTGATCCCTTCCACTCCCTTTGTGTCAGCTCGTGTCGCAAAGGTTGTCGCAGGTTCATGTCTTCCATTCAGGACGGTTGATTCATGTGCTTGAGTCGGCTCATTCGAGGGCACCGGCTCAGTGGATTCCTCGACTGTGGTGGGCATGCTTCCGTTCCTGCTCGTGTCATTGACGCTCATAGCCTCTGTACTCCTTTCTATTTGCCGTCGCCGGATATGGGTGGGGTGAACGGCAGACGAATCAAGATGGGACGATCCACCTGGTCCGCCTGCGCGATCTGCAGAAACAACTTCTCCGTCGACTCCTTGAAGTTGGGTCGGTCGAAGACAACCACGCCATCAGCTCGGCCTCCAGGCTCAAGCCGTGTTGCGCTCAAGCGGTAGTCGCGGATCTCCAGCTGATCCGAGATGATGCCTTTGCCTTCCTTCTTTTTCTTCTTTGTGGCGGTGCGGCCCGTGATCTGGATCTGGGGCGGAACGATCTCTACAGGCTGATCCGAGCTGTTCAGGACGGAGTAAGCGATCACCGTTTCGTTGCTCAACTGCCGCATGTCGCCGATCGATGTCTCGATCTGCTTGTCCTGCCATTTCGTCCATTTGGGGGCGTTCACTTTCTGTTGTAGTCTGAATTCCTCGTCGAGATTGGAAAGTGGTGATGACTCCGGGCCGGTGTCCGCGCGATTGATCTCGTGCGCTGGGACCTTGCCAGATGAGGCTGGCGTGGCCGGAGCCCCGGTGTCTGAGGAAATCAGAAAGCTCCGCGCGGATCGGTACTCGATCAGGAAGTCCACCGGCTGCGATTGATTCGGAATGCCAGTGCCATCGCTTACCAACTCCAGCGTTACGTGCTGGCCCGATTTCGTTGCGATCAGGAGGTTCGACTGAGCCGCCTGTTTCGTGATGGGCTTGACATAAACATACTCAGGCTCACCATCGTTGTGCTCGGCCTTGAACTCGCCAGGACTGCCCAGAATGACGGACGTCACCTCCTCTGGCATCCGAATGGTCGACTCAAACTCCGGCCGCAGATGGAGGACCGTGATCTCTCGCGGGTTAATTGTTATGGTTGCGACACGTGCTCCAACCGTTGCGTCCGTAGCGCTGAGGCGCAGCGGAATCAGGAGTGCGATGAGGATGAACCAGCTAAGTTTCATGGCGTTGACCTCCTCTGCGGCCTCATGGCCGCATACTTGCGAATTACGAACTGCCGCCGGACCGCTAGCACGTAGGCCACAACGTCCGGGTTGTGATAGTTCAATTGCTCCCTGGCGATACCATGGTCGCCCGCGTAGTAGGCCGCAGCGACCAGGCGCAGATCCCCATGGAACTCCCACATCAATGCCGTCACGTAGCGCGTGCCCGCGGCGATGTTCTGCTCCATGTCGAAGGGTTTGAAGGCGCCGTAACGCCGCGCTGTCGCCGGCATGAGCTGCATCAACCCGATCGCTCCCTTGCTCGAAAGTGCTAGCGGATTCCACCGCGATTCCACATCGATCAGCGCAGCGACGAACTCAGGAGACACTCGATAGTGCGCAGCATATTGCCGAACGAATTGCCCCGCCGGCGCCGGATCGATTTGGGCCAAGGCAAACCGAGGAAACGTGAGCAGCAGGAGGGGCAGCCATAGCTTCATGATGTCGGCCCTCCAGGGAGAGCCAGACTCTGCGCAAACCTAGCTCCGTCGTCGAGCAGACTCTTGAATCCTTCACGCAATAGGAGGTGACGCCTGTCCTTCTCGGTTTTCGCCAGGAACGGCAGCAGCACGTCGCGGTGGTCTTCAGTTACGTGGTCGGTTCCGAGCAGTTGAAGTGCGTTGGCAAAGTCGATCATCTCCGAGACCGAGGGCGGCTTTTCGAGGGAATAGTTGCGGAACGAGAGCGCAATCCCAGCCATCTCCCGGTGAAACTTCTGATCGGCCTTCGGAGTGCGGCTGGCAATAATCTCCGCTTCCCGCTCCGGCGTCGGATGCTCCACACGCACATAAAGGCTGCGTCTTCGGATGGGGTCGCCCAGCCTGCGCTCCTCATTGCTGGTGAGCACGACAAACGGAATGCTCTTTGCTGCGACGGTGCCGAACTCGGGAATCGAGAGCTGCCAAGCTGAAAGGATCTCAAGCAGCAAAGCCTCAAAACCTTCGTCCACCTTGTCGATTTCATCGATGAGCAGCACGCAAGGCTTCTCGCATTCGAGAGCTCGCATGAGCGGGCCGGGCCGAAAGAAGTCGCGGCCCTTGAGGTTGGCCTGCAACTCGCGCCAACTTCCCGCCCTTCCATTCGTGTCCTGCCCTTTCGAGAACTCCATATAGAGCCGCTGAAGGCTCTCATCGAAGCGGCCGATGGCCTTGTCCTCGGTGACCCCGCGGTAGCATTGAAGCCGCTCAATATGCGTACCTGCCGCTTGTGCAACTGATACGGCTAATTGCGTTTTGCCACTGCCTGCTGGTCCTTCAAGCAGCAACGGCTTCTGTAACTTGGCTGCCAGGAAAACAATCCTGGTCATCACCGGGTCGATGAAGTACCCCGTTGCCTTGAGTCGACTCATCAGGTCGTCGAATGACTCAAACATCCCGCCCCCCCTTATTCGTCGGTGACAGGATGGTTCAGGTTCACAACTCGGTCAACTTCTTATCTGGCGTCGTTTCCGCAGCAGGGATCCATGCTGGGTCGGAATGCCTTTTCCACGACATTTCTAAACACTCGCACTTTGCGAAACAGTGTGAGGTCATTTGACCGAATCGATGACCTGTTTTACACATAGCACTCACGATTTCCACAGAACGTGGAAAAGCGGGCCGTTATTGGCCGTGAAGATCAACATCAGCTCTCGTCCAAGCCAACCCAGGAATTCGAGGTGATTTATGACCAATGCAGCGATCCAACTACTTGGCATTACTGAAGATCTCGCGACGACTGTACGTTCTTCTGATATGGAAGCTCCCGAGGACGTTCCGGAATCGGACGGCCGGAGCCAGCTCCATATCCTTCAGAATTCAACCCCGGGATTGCGCACTGCGGCTCAGCCAAATACTGCACGCCGTTCGGCAGCACCCGATCTCACCGGCGATCACCAGACTCCCGACCATCGCCTGGTTCCGCAACCACCAGGCCATGACCGACTCTTGAATGCCCGTCAGGTTGCCGAAAAACTGGGCGTCTCGGAACGCTGGGTGCGAGACCATACCACTCGACGAGCCCCGCAGATCAGAGCAGTCAAACTGGGTACCCTCATCCGATATCGGTGGGCTGATGTAGAAGTCTTCATGGCAAACCTTGATACGTCCCGGCCTTCCCAGCGCCCGCGATTTGGTGTATGAAGGAATTGTTCTCCACGACCAGGACCGGAAGCAGAAAACGGAGAACTATATGGCAATGAAGTATCAGCAAGGCACCGTCTACCTTTGCGGCCAGAAGGTGAAGATGTGGTACGGCAAGTACTTGATCTACGGAAAGGATCAGGATGGAAAGGAGGTTCGCAGGCACCGCAACATTCGGGTCTGCCCCAAGGCGAATACACCCAAATGGAAAGCCGAGCAGTTGCTGCGGGAGATCATTCTGAAGGAGGCCGGCGCCTCTGTTTCGCCCCGGACGCTTCTTGCAGATGATTCAGTCACTTTTCGCTGGTTCGTCACTGAGCGGTACATTCCGATGCGGCAAGGAAAGTGGAGTCCAGCGTACCGAAAAACCAATAACTACCAGATTGAGCATTATCTGGTATCGCAGTTTGGAGATCTCCCACTCCGCAGGCTGGATGAGTTTGGAATCCAGATTTGGCTGAACGGACTGGCCGACAAGGGCTATTCACAAGCCGTGGTCCGTCAGTGTTTCACTAACATTCGCGCAATCACTTATTTGGCCAAGAAGCAAAAGTTTTTGGCCGAAGATCCCGGAGAAGATGTGACCATGCCTCAGACCAAGCCAGTTGAAAAACCCGTCTTGTCGCGGGAGCAGATTCTGGCGCTTATTGGTGCCATCGAGGATGTGCAGGATCTCTGCCTTCTGCAGGTGGGAATCTTTTGCGGTTTGCGCGCCAGCGAAATCATGGGTCTGCAATGGAAGAGTTGGACTGGAGAGGCGCTCGTTCCTCACGGGACGGCGTACGAAGGACAGTTCTACAACGGACGGCTCAAGACCAGGCAAAGCAAGGCACCCATTCCGGTTCCGGAGCAAGTGCGACCTGTCATTGAGGCTTGCCGACAGATCTGTACCGACACCTTGCCCGATGCCTTGATGTTCCCCACTTTCGGACGCGGAGAACGAAAGGGCCAGGCGGTGCCACGCTGGGGCAAGAATTACTTCAGATGGAGAATTCGGCCAGTTGCCCGCAAGGTCGGCATTCCGGATCACCTCATCACGTTTCAGGTGATGCGGCGAACGCTGGGAACGGACATGCAGAAGCACGGAACGCTGAAAGACGCCCAAGGCATGTTGCGGCACGCGAGCATCAAGACGACCGGAGACGTGTACATGCAAGCCATCGAGCAAAGCGTGCTGGACGCAGTCAATTCGCGCACGGCAGCGGTGCTCAAAGGGTGGACGGCGCCGGTTGCCACCATGGGTCTCAAAGGACGCAACGTGAAGGGTCCTGAAGCAATTCGGCGAAGTTCGGCGAAGCTGTTAGCGGAGATGGCTGTAAGTTATTGATTCTTTGGCTCCTCAGGTAGGACTCGAACCTACAACCCTTCGGTTAACAGTTGCAGGGGAGCCAATTTCTACCGATTACTGCGGTTGACTCTAAATTGCTCTGGACCCTGTGTTCATGCGGGTTCTGTGCGTCTTGCCACTACTCCCGATGACTCTGGTTTGCTGCCCAGGGTCCCCGGTATTTTCCCCGGTACTCTCGGACCCCCTCCGGTTCCATTCGCGCGGATCGCCAAGCCCTCCGGTTCGCCAGCGAGGGGAGCCGGCTCGATTCCTGCTAGGCTTTCAGATACCAGACCTTCGGAAAGTTAGTTGCAAACTTTCCCGGCACCGACGGCGGACTGTCCGCGTAGCAACCGCGCCCGCCGAAAACGCCGAATCATAACCCCTCAAAGAATTTCGGCAAACTCACGTTGAGAGCCTGGGCGATCTTCTCCAGTGCCCGGATGCCAATTTCCTTGTGGCCGTTCTCCAGCTCAGACAGGTGCTCCCGCGTCAGATCGGCGTGGTCCGCAAGCATGGCTTGTGTCCATCCGCGCTCCGTTCGCAGGACGCGAATCCGCCTCCCGACCCGCACGCAAATGTCCATTGCCATGCCCCCAGCATGGCTGTATGCTTTGGCTTACGCGTAAGCTATCGCTTACATCGAAGATAGGGGGGTAAATGAGGCGTTCAGTCTCTTCCTTGTTGGTCATGGCGGGTATCGCCGCAGGTTCACTATTCGGTACTCAAGGTCAGCCAGTTTTCGCTCAATCTGCTAGCAGTGGGACTAGGGTTGTGATATGCCAGAATGACGAGGCTCTCGCGCCTGGCTGGACCTCAAACTGTGCTCACGTCTGGTTTTCTGGCGCCCTCGTTAAGGTAATGCGATCAAATGGGGTTCTCGTTGCCGTTGCCATCCAAGACACCGGGAAATATTTCCTTGCACAGGTCAGCGTGGTCAACAAGACCGCTTCCCCGTTGGATGTGCTACCCGAATCTTTCAGCAGCATGGTTTTGAGGCCGCATCCGAAGACGCTTCGTTATTTGCCGCCCGATAAAGTAATCCGGTCCATCAGCAACAGCGCGGCATGGAGCAACTTCTTTACAGCCTTGGGCGCGGCCAATGCAACCCAGCAATCGGTTACCCAATCGACTACAAACGGAACCGCTTCCGCTTATGGGACTGGCGGCTCCGCATACGGGCGCTATTCAGAAAACACCACTTCGGTCACGAGGGTACCCGATCAACAAGCGCAGCAGGACGCTGCAAACCGGATAGCGGCGAACAATGCTGCCGTGGCAGACACAGCGCAGAAAGTCAGCGCCGGTTCATTTCAGCCCACTACCGTTGCGCCCGGCAAATCCGTCACAGGCAATGTCTACTTTGAACGCGCACGTAAGGTCGAAAGCTCGGAAGTCTTGATCCCGGTCAATGGGGAAGTCTTCGATTTCAATTTTGAATGGTATTAGGCAACCTTCGAGGCCGCCGACCTGACGCGCTGGGATGATTGGGAGCATTATTGACACATTGGGGAATTAGGCAGATGGCTCCAAAGCGAGACAAGCGAATCCCTGGGCTCGAACCCTATCGGCGACCAGCTCCCAAAGGCGATTACTTCTCCGATCTGCCCTACGAGGCCCAGCAGCGCGCCCAGCAGCTCCTCTGGAAGTGGTGCAAGAAGTGGGGGACCGACCTCCCCCCGTGGCGCTTGGCGATTCTCGTTGCGCGCGCGCGCCGGCTTGCTCTCCATCCGCTCGGATCAGCCTGGGGGAAGTCGCTCCGCTGCCGGCGCGGCGGGCTGGCCGCGCAGAAGGATTACAGGTTGCGAGGGATCGATCCGACAGCGAAGGCGACAGCGGCGCGCCGCCGAAAGTTGCAATCCAATCCGCCGCAACCCCAAAGGCGGGCGGGCGCGATCTACACTCTGCCGCCCGGAGTGCTTCCCGGACGGACTATGACGAATCACGTTTCGCTGCGGTAAGTCCCGTGCTGGCAGTTCATCGGGCCGATGCGGGACAGGAAAGGGTAAGGTCATGAAGCTACGATTCATCGCCATCTGGGCAGCCCTGGCGTTGCTGGTGACGGTTTCCGGGGCATGGGCACAATCAACCCCCGCAACCCCTGCGACGGATGCCCAGAGCATAGCCACACTCAAGAGGCAGGCTGCCAGCGGTGATGCCAATGCGCAATACAAACTAGGGGAGGCGTACGCATACGGCACGAGTGTGCCCCAGGACTATGCACAGGCTGTTGTATGGTTCCGCAAGGCAGCCGAGCAAGGGAACGTCGATGCTCAATACAATCTTGGCGTATCGTACCAAATCGGCCAAGGCTTGCCTCAAGATTACGCACAGGCAAACTATTGGTATCGCAAAGCGGCAGACCAAGGAGACACATTCGCACAAAACAACCTTGGTGCCTTGTACCACCGCGGCGTAGGTGTGCCCAAAGATGAAACGCAGGCTGTGTACTGGTCTCGCAAAGCTGCCGAGCAGGGGGGATCAAAGGCAGAAATTACGATTGCAGTCGCGTATGAAACTGGCGACGGCGTCCCGCAGGACTATGCGCAGGCTGCGCTCTGGTACCGCAAGGCCGCCGATCAGGGAGAAGCCGTCGCGCAATGGAGATTAGGCTCGTTGTACCAAGCAGGCCACGGCGTCCCGCAGGACTATGCGCAGGCTGCTTTCTGGTACCGAAAGGCTGCCGAGCAAGGAAATGCCGACGCACAAGAAATGCTTGGCGCTGCGTATTCAACAGGTGACGGCATTCCGCAAGACGACGCACAGGCTGCTGTGTGGACTCGCAAGGCAGCCGAGCAAGGCCATGCGGATGCGCAATATGGTCTTGGCTTGCTGTATGAGATCGGCCGGGGGGTTCCACGGGACTACGTAGAAGCCTACTTCTGGCTTGACCTTGCGGCGGCTGGCAAACTTAGGTTCCTAAAAGTCGAAGATGTATCCACAGGGCGGGATCAGGCCGCATCACATCTGACGCCAGCCGATCTTTCCAGTGTGCAGGAACGAGCGCGGAAATGGTTCGAGGATCACCCGGCGAAGGCGCAATGACCAGATGGAAATAACCGCGTCGCCGTTGAGCGATACGATCGGTATTCCCCTACAATGGGTGTGCGATCACTGACAGTGTGGCGACGGGCGCGGAAGATTCATAGTCGCAGGGTTGCGCCGCGCCCCGTTTCCGATTTGATTTCCGAGTGCGGCTTGCGTCAACCGCCGCATACAACTACGAAGTTCTCCGCGTGGCCGGTAACATTCTTGGCGGAAGGTGACGGCTTCGACGGTGTGCCCTCTTCAGAAACGAGGGTATACCTGTGTTGTGTCCGGGTCAATTTCATTCTGAGGCTGCGTCGTTTTTTAGCAGCGTATTACCGCAGAGAAGAGGGTTTGCTATGGTCCTGAGATTCTATGCGGATGAAAGCGGCGATGACCACAGCGGCATTGTTCGGATCGCCGGTTACCTGATGACCGGAGAGCAATGGGCAGCCCTCGATTCTGAAATTGGGAGAGCTTTGGGACCTCTTCGCTGGTTCCACATGAGAGAGCGTGACCACCTAAAGCACCCACACATCTACAACGGGCTCTTGCGCACAATCACACCCAAGACAGTGCTGCGCGGAATATCGGTTTCAGTAAATAGAAGGGAGTACGACGCGCTGGTTTCCGAGCGATCAGGAAAAAAGACTTTGAAGCAATGGATGGGCGGCCATTACGCATTTCTGGTTCAAGCAGCGATGAGTCTATGCGGAGTGGTATGTCGAGAACAGGAGCGTTTAGACGATTGGATCGCCTACTTTTTTGAGGCCGGCCATCCGAGCGAAAAAGATGCAAACACGTCAGTAAAGCTCTTCGAGAAAGAGCAATATCACGGGCACGTGGAGGCGGCCAAATATGCCTCTCACACATTTTTGAAGAAAGAGGGTCCGCTCTCCAGAGCGCTGATCCCATGCGATATTCTTGCGTGGCACTTGACCAACCGGAGGCGCGGCGGCAACCAATGTGTCGAACTCACAGAATTACTTCGCACGCCAACCCATCACATCGATTTCACTGCGGAAGAGATATGCCAGACCATCGCAAAGTTAAAGCTCAGGATGGCAACCTTCGATGAGCACGGCAGGCGCTACGGGCGAAACAATAACGAGTGAGTGCATTTCTCGAATTGGTGCCATAGTTCCTCGGTTTTTCCGCCATCCACATCGTAACTTTCGAGCGGTTGCCAATTTTGATCCTTTAGGATGACTATGTCCATCCCTTGACCGATGGAACCCTCTCCCTCTTTGCAGGCGCAATAAAGAGTAAGAAGCAATAATGGAACCAACTCGCTTACAGGCGCTTTGCGCCAAAAATGGTGCATAAGGAATCGAGCGGGAACTGCATTGCTCCCAGTGGTGATCCATTGGGTTACAGGTGTCACGGTTGCTAACGCTGCGGCGCTGCGATCAATCGTCTGAACAGCACCGGGAATGCGGCAGTCCGCCAAAAGAACCGTATCGCGTACTTGCCCAAAGGGCGGTATTTCGTGATGAAGCTTTTGCACTGTGTGGAACAAACTTTCGCGAGACAGCGCTTCCCTGGATTGATTAACAAGTGACCGTGCGAGAGGCTCAACAGTGGGACCGCCAGCGAATCCACAGACAAACTCTCTGTCTGGCGAATATATGAGTTTTTCGGCCTCTCCTGGTATTAGCGCGTCCCATCCATCTGAGTCCCGCGAACTGTAGATATTTTGCCGCCGGTCACTGCCAAGAACAATTCCGTCAGTGCCAATAGCCGCAACTTGGAACGTCATTCGCTTTTCCTGCTCGGGAAATTCGACACAACATGATTCTGCATTGATCGCGGCAGTTGACATTGCGGCACACCTCAATCATGATGAGATTGCCGCAAGCAACCGCACCGAAGGGGCCGGACCGCGAATCCGGCCTTATCTTTTGCTCCGAATCCTACCACAAACCGGGCGGGCGTTTTGAAGACAGTTCACGCCTGCCGCTCTGCCCTCAGTTCGCCGGGAAGGCGGCGCGGGTTGGGCGCATTTGCGCACGACTGCTTCATCCTGGGCCTCGGCAGGGCGACAGGGTGCGGCGTAGGGCACCCACACGGTCAAGCTCTACAGAGTATGCCGTGAGCAAGCGTCGGCTGTTCTTGTCGGTAATTTCCACAATTTTTTCGTCCTAATTCCACAGGGGGATGAACGAAGACATCCATTCGGCTTTGGAACCTTTGGAACCCTTTTTCATTACTCCCTATAGAAAAGGACTGCATTAGGCGATAAACCTGGAAGGGTTCCAAGGGTTCCAAAATGGGCTAATTTGCCCGGCTTGGTTGAAGGTTGGGCAAAGGTGGCAACGGCGCATCCCCAAAATGTGGTTTTAGCATCAAGCCGCGATAGCGAACCCCGTTCGACGTTTCCTTTTTGAATTGCCGCATCCATTCGGCCCATCGGGTTTGAGATATAGGGACCTCCCCCCGATCCTTTTTCCAATTGGCATAGTCGCGATAGAGGTCACTGGACTTGGGGCACTGGCTGGTGGGGCGTGTATCGAGTTCAAAAATCTGCGCGCGCTCGGCAAACCACATTTCCGGGGTTGACTGCGCCGCGAAGTAATCGGCGCTTTCAGTCTCGACAGCTTGGCATGAGGGAAGCTGTTTGCCGGCCTCATACCACTTGCGATGCCCCTGAATCAGCCAGTCCAGAACATACCCGAGGTTTTCACGTAGTCGCTTCGGAAGGTCGAAGTCTTCCCTACCCAAGAAGGACGCTTTGAACGGCACAATCTTGATTCGGCTCTTAACCGCGTCGCTCACGTTCCGCAATTGCGGGCGGTGGTTGCCGAAAATCAGGTGCTTATGCGTTCGCTGGAAGGTGAAAAGATCGCCGCGCATGAAGCGGGCGCTAAGAGTGGCATCCCCGGTCACTTCGTTAATACGAGCTTCGTTCCAATGCTCCCCATCGTTGATTTCTGACGATACCGCCAGGCGAATGCCCTGCAAGTTAGCAATCTCGGTCGGATGGCCTTCTTGTGGTTTTGCCATCAG
>JBKQNU010000094.1:0-35487 GCA_052145815.1 Occallatibacter sp. | reverse complement strand
CCCGCGGCATCTCAGAGGATCGCATTCACCAGTTGATCGACGAACACATCACCAACCGCCAGCTAGGCTTCCTCGGCGAACCCCGCGTAAACGTTCTGGACTTAAACCTCGACCTCGACAAAATGGCAAAATAATCACGGCTCCGCGACTTCCCCGACCACAACAAACGGCGGTAAAGGGATCATCCCTTTACCGCCGTTTGCTTTTATTGTGTTTTCTCTGGCGAGGGCTACTGCACCGTGACTGTGAACGTGGTTTGCACCGTCGGGGTCACAGTGGGATTTCCAGTCGCCACAACAGTGAAGGTATAAGTGCCCGCAGCTGTTCCCGGATCAGTGGTTCCTCCTCCACCGCCTCCGCCTCCACTGCCGCCCCCCCCTCCGCCGCAGGCAGCAATGCTTCCCAGCGCAATCATCAACGCAAACAAACCCAGCATTGATTGCCAACGCCGCCGCCGTGCCGGGATCCCAAGCAAGAGCAGCAAAGCCAGAGCCGCCCCGCCGCCGGAACCAACCCATTCTCTGCCGTTGCCGCCCATTCGTGGGTAGGCCAGTTTTGACGCCGTCGTGCTCGGGGCTGTCGTGGTCACGGTGGCCATTGCTGTTCCACCCATGGACACGGGAGTGGTCGGAATGCTGCAAGTCGCGCCATCGCCGGTAGTAGGAGAAGCGTCCGCCTCCTCCTGGCAAGTTAGAGTCACCGTACCTGTGTATCCGTTAACCGCTGTTACCGAGACGGTAGACACGTTTCCAGTTGTTGCTCCTGGAGCTAGGCTAGCTATGTTAGTGGCGGCTAGGCCAAACGTGGATTCAGTTACCGTCACGGTCGCCGTATTGAACCCGGACGAGTAGTTTGCGTCTCCGCTATAAGTCGCCGTCAGCGCATCGCTGCCGGAGCTTAGCGTGTTGGCTGGAATCACGAACGTGTAGGAGCCATTGGTCAGCGGCTGCGATGTTGAAGTGTAACCGCCCCCCGCGAGCTGCACCGAACCGGTTGGCGTGATGTTGCTTCCTGCCACCGTAACGACCACATTGAGGGCGGCATTCGAGTCCAGTGTCGCTGAAGCCGGGGTCACCATAATCGTCGGCGTCAGAAGGGCAACGACCGTGACCGTCACCGAGGTCGTACCTGTATAGGGCGCATAGAACGAGTCTCCGCCATAGGTGGCCGTTAACGTGTCTGACTGCCCCGCCGCCGTGCCGGGAAGGCTATTCGCGGGAATGGTGAAAGTCACGCTCCCACTGCTTGAAATTGCCCCTGAAGCCGAGTAAGTCGAGCCCGAAGCCGTCAGCGTGACTGTTCCCGTTGGGGCTTCGCCGCCCGAAGCTGTGCTGGCCACCGTCACCGTCACGTCGAGCGTGTTATTTGCATTGATGCTGGCAAGCGCCGGGGTCACCGTCACTGTGACCGCACCCGTGCCCGTTGCCGCAGGCCAGGCATTGACCACGTTGGCCACATTCAGAGATCCCAACCCGGTCGCCTGGTCATACCCGGTTCCGGCGCTGTAGCCGGGAAGGATACCGACATAATCTCCCGAGTGAATTGGCTTGCAATTGGGTGAGGGAGTGTTGACGTAGGCGCTGTAATCGCACGCCATTGCGTTGGTGCCGGTATCAATGTCGTTGAAAAGGCAGGTGCCGCTGGTAACCGGAGCTCCGTTTCCGCGCTCCGCGCTGCAACTCGAGTAGGTCTGCTTGGCAGCCAGAGCATACAACTCGGAATTCGGATTTCCCTGGTCCGCGCCGGTCTTCTCGTTGATAAGGCCCATCACCCCGGCCATCGTTGGCGTCGCCACCGACGTTCCGCCCACTTCGAGAAATGTGATCGCTCCTTTGGATGAGTAGCTGCAGGGCGAAATATCGGAAGCACACACAAGATATGCGCTGCTGGAAAGGAATCCATCCGAGGCGAAAAAGCTCATATCCGGAATGTGCCGCACGCCATCGCTCGGAATTCCCGTGACGCCCGTCTGCCAGGCCGGCTGGGGCCATCCGTCGTTGACCACGGGCAACGAGGCCTGCGCCGCGCCAGTATCGGGATTCGTAGTGGCGCCTGTGCTGGTCGCCGCAGTCGTGCAGGTCCCGGTAGTGGTGCTGGTCGTGCTGCTCACCACGCAATTGCTTGCGCCTCCGCCTCCGCCCACGGTGTCCACCAGGTAGAGCAGCGATCCATCTTCCGCGTTCTCGAGCTGTTGCGCGTATTCAACAAAGGCATTGCAACCCGACTCAGCATCCGTCACTGTGACTGTCCCGCTCCAGAAGTTCTCCATCCACGACAGGGCGATCGGGTTTGTGCATGTATCGTTCCAGGGAATCTCGGGCAGATAACCGAGAGCGCTGCTCTGTCCGGCGCTGGTGTTGTTGGATGAACTCCAGTAAGGCGCCGCTGTGCATTCGGTCACCGTCAGCGAGCACCAGTTGAAATCGGTCCCGCCAACGGCGGTATTGAACGGTGTGGAAGCAAGCCCGCTGACGGTGAGGCCATATTCGGCCGGATACGGAAGGTTGGATCCGCCCTGGTCGCCGCCATCATCGCAACTGGCCGATCCCGAGTCGCCCGCGGCCACAAACACGGCAATACCCTCCGATGCTGCCGTCTGCCAAATGTCGTAATACTGCACATTTCCGGCGGTGCCATTGGCCAGTTCGCACACGCCGTAACTCACATTCATGATTCGAGCGGTGAGATTGTTGACAATGTAGCTTTCCGAATCATAGAGAGGGTCATCGGTCGTAGAGGCAGGATACGAGGCAACCAGCACGATCTGCGCATTGCGCGCCACCGACCCGGCCCACTCAACATCAAGTGAGTTCTCCAGCAGATCGTCTGAACTGCAAAGAGGGGCTGTAACCGTGCTTGAGCAGACCGTGAGTGGTTCTTTGTTGCCGGAGATGCGGATAGGCGTGTTGGCCGCGTTGCCTGTCGGGAGTCCGAAAAAGGTGCGGAAGGTGGCAATATCGTTGGTGCCGCTGGCGCCGGTTTCGCCGGTTTGGCCTACTTCAATGTCGCTGGTTCCGGCGATGGCAATTGTCTGGCCTGTTCCATCAATCGGCGTCGTTGCATTCCACAAGGGAAGAATGTTGTAGATGGTGGCAAAGTCGTACGGACCCACGTCCTCTACCAGGTAGGGATTCGCCCCGCCCACGCTGATGCCGAACTGCGGCGCGGCTACCAGGGACCGGGTTTCCGGGGAAGCAGCGACGGCAACCTTGGCGCTGAACGCGGAAACGGGTGTCCCTGGCTTGCCGGTGCGTATCCACTTCCCGGTTGCTGCGTCGCGCGTAACTTGGCTACCCATCCTGTGCAGTGGCCGCGGGAAGAAGTTGTGCAGCGCCTTGACGCCCACCACCACCGGCGCCAGCGCGGCGGGAATCTGCGGGTCTGTCATGTTGCCGATGTGGGCAACGCCCCTGACGGTGAGATTGTGAATCTCGGTATGAAAGGTGCTCTCTACCTGGGCGGCGGTGCCGCTGAAGCGGATCGAAAGCCGGTCTTTGGTGATCTCGCCAATGGAAAATCCATGACCCGTCAGCCAATTCGCTACGGTGGTGAGATCCGATTCCGAGGGTCCGAAGTTGGCGCCGACCTGCTCCGGAGTGAGCCATTGGTGGAAGTCCGGCGAAGCCGGGTCATACTGGTTGGCCACAAACTTGTCAAAGGCAGCCTGCTGCGCCGGGTCGCGGCTCAACACCAGGATCAGATCGGTCATGGGGAGCGTAGGGCTCACCCGCCCAACATCGTTCTTCGCATTCGCTGCCGGGTGCGTGTTCCCCTTCAGCGTCACAAGCTTGCTTTCGTCGATGCGATCGACGATCCGGACCGTGGGAGCAGCGAACTGCTGGGCCAACGCCGCAGTTCCACAAAACACCGCACTGGCAAATGCAAACAGGAGGAGGATACGAATCATTCGCATAGGATTTCCCTGGACTCTCCCGGGCGTTGGGCGCCCGAAAACACAAACATGGTTGCGGTACTAAGCCTAAATGCCGCGATCAACTCACGACCACAAAAGCAAATCAAGAACCCGCAGTCTCACTTCATGAACGATGCGGCAAGAGTTTCAGTTTGGAGCAGCAAAGAAAAAGTGAAGTCAGGCGAAACATGAAGCCGGATTAAAGGTTGAGGCAGGATGAAGATGCACGCGTACATGGATCCCCGAGTCGTTAGACGCCGGGAAGCGGGCAAAGTTGACTATCTCAGGCGATGGGACTGCGGCAAGTTCTTTCGCGGTCCACCCGCAAAGCCTTGAACGCCTGACTGGCACATTACCAAATCCCTTCCAATCAAACATGGATTGCAATAGACAATTCGTCTCTCTATCGAATACCATACTTCTTCCGGTGCTCGCGTCGCCCCGGTTGTCCGCCAGTGCCCTTAGAAGCCTTCTGATCCGCCCATTGACAGCAAAACAAAAGTGGCCGAATCAGTTTCGTGAAAGGTTACAACCATGAAACCCTTCGAATCCGCACACTTTGACCGTGCAGTTCAAGTCCTGGATGCATTTCAGATTGAAATTCCTTCCTGGGGCTTCGCCAACACTGGCACCCGCTTCGGAAAATTCCTCCAACCCGCCGCCGCCTCTACCCTTGAAGAGAAATTCGCCGACGCAGCCGAGGTCAACCGCCTCACCGGCTCCACCCGTACACTTGCCCTCCATGTGCTGTGGGACCTGCCCAATGGCAGCAGCGATTTGCCCGAACTGAAGAAGCTTGAAGCCCGCTTCGGCATTCGCGCCGGGTCTATCAATCCCAATTTGTTTCAGGACCAGCAATACAAATTCGGCTCGCTCTGCAACCCGGACCCCGAAATCCGCCGCCAGGCTCTCGACCACTTGCTTGATTCGATCGAAATTGCCAAGCTGACCGGCTCGCGGGACGTCTCCCTTTGGCTGCCGGATGGCTCCAATTATCCTGGCTCGCAAAGCATGCGCAAGCGCATTGTGTGGCTTGAAGAAGCCCTGCGCACCGCCCACGATCATCTCGCCCCGGAGCAGCGATTGCTCATCGAATACAAGCCCTTTGAGCCGGCCTTTTATCATACCGACATCGCCGACTGGGGCATGTCTTCCCATCTCGCGCGCACGGCCGGTCCGCAGGCCCGCGTGCTCGTCGACACCGGCCACCACTACTCCGCGCAGAACATCGAACAGATTGTCGCCTGGCTGCTGCACACCGGCCTGCTGGGCGGATTCCACTTCAACGACCGCCGCTACGCGGATGACGACCTCACCCTTGGCTCCATCGACCCCTACCAGATCTTCCGCATCTTCCATGAACTCTGCACCAGCCTATGTAAAGGTCCGCTCGATGCAATCGCTTTCATGATCGACCAAAGCCACAACCTGAAGGGCAAAATCGAGGCAACTGTCCAGACCGTCGTCACGGCGCAGGAACTCTGGCTGAAGGCCGCCCTGGTTGACCGTGAGCAGTTGGCGCTCCACCAGCAGGCCTGCGACCTGGTGGCCGCAGAAGAGCTCTTCCGCGGAGCTTTCTGGAACGACGTTCGGCCCCTAGCCGCTGCTTGGCGCGAAGCGCGCGGTCTGCCCGTCGACCCGCTCTCCGCCCTGCGCCAAAGCGGGTATGTGGAGCGCATCGCGCAGCAGCGCGGGAGCCGCCAGTCCGCCGTAAGCAGTTACGCTTAAAAAGGTTTATTCTGAGTGCGATCTGCCGTTAATGGCGAAAGAACCAGGGAGATAACGATTGCCGAAGGCAAGAATCAAGCGGCTTTATCTAATTCCCATCCTCTCCAAAGCGCTCGACGTGATCGAGCTGCTCGAAGAGAAGCACGCCCCCGTATCCCTGGAGGATGTTTACCAGAAGACCCGTATCTCCAAGACCAGCGTTTACCGCATCCTCAAAACCCTAGTGCACCGCGGCTACGTGGCCCAGGGGCAGAACGGCCTGTACCGCCTGGTTTCGCGCCCCCGCCGCCTGCGCTTCGGCTTCGCCGTGCAGAGCGCGGAGATGCCCTTCTCAGTCGCCGTAGCCCAAAGCGTTACGACCGCGGCCGCTGCTGCGGGCGTAGAGCTCATCGTCCTCGACAACCAGTTCGATGCCAACATCGCCATCCGCAACGCCGAGGAGTTCGTCGCCAAGCGCGTTGACCTGGTGCTGGAATTTCAGGTGGAAGAGGCAGTCGCGCCCCGCATTGCCAACATCTTCAAGAAGGCCGACATTCCCTTGGTAGCTATCGATGTACCCCACCCCAACGCTACCTACTTCGGCGTGGACAATTTCGAGTGCGGATTCGAAGCCGGCACGCTCCTTGCTCAACACGCACTGCGCAAATGGAAGGGCAAAGCCGACCTGGTTCTGGGCGTTGGATTCGCCGAAGCTGGCAGCTTCGTGCAGAGCCGCATCACCGGCGCCTTTGACGGCATTCGCGAGCGGATCAAGGATATCCCCGAAGATCAATTCGTCCAGCTTGAGGGCCGCGGCATGCGCCAGCACAGCCAGCTAGCCGTCGCCGAACTGCTTCGTGTCCGCCGCAAAGGTGAGCGCATTCTCGTCGCCGCAGCAACCGATTCCAGCGCTCTCGGCGTTCTCGACGCCGCGCGCCAGGCCGGCCGCGAAGCTGATTTCGCCATCGTCGGCCAGGATTGCATTCCCGAGGCCCTGGACGAGATGCGCACGGGCAAGAGCGCCCTGATCGGATCGATTTCCCATGAGGTGGAGACCTATGGCCCCCGTCTCATCCAGCTTGGAATCTCGCTGCTGCGCGGGTATACCGTCCCTCCGTACAACTACGTCCGCCACAAGGCCGTAACCGCCGAAACCCTCAGCGCGGAAGTCGAAACCTAGCGTCCTGTCTCTAAATTTCGGTTCATACATAATTTGTCATCCTGAGCTACGATTGGCGCGTATTCTTGCGCCAATCGTAGTCGAAGGATCTGCGGTTCGGGGCTCAATTCATGCAATGAACTTCAAGGACGCCACGCTATCTCTACCGAAGGGTTTCCAGAACCCACTGTGCCCCAGGCCTCGTTGTGCCCTTTTCGATTTGAAGATGCGCTCTCATTCATTTAAATTCCTATCCGAAATAGATTCTCTATTGCTATTTCAATGTGCTATCTTGACTATGCTGCTTGAATTCCTCGTAGAGTGGTATCTATGACCCAGACCGCCTCCATTCCCGCCACGCTCAAGTTTCTCGAAGACCGTTGGGACGCCGCCGTCGCCGCAACCCTCGACCAGCCCGACCTGCTCCGCTACCGCTCCAACCTGCTCGGCTCCGATTTGCGCATCACCAACTTTGCCGGCGGCAACACCAGTTCGAAGGTCGTTGAATCGGACCCGCTCACCGGCGAACCGGTCGAAGTACTTTGGGTCAAGGGCTCCGGCGGCGATCTGGGCAGCATCAAGCGCTCTGGCTTCGCGACTCTTTATCAGCAGAAGTTGCTCTCGCTCGAACGCAGCTACAAAGGCGTCGACACCGAAGACGAAATGGTGCCTATGTACGCCATCGCCGCCTTCCGCAACAACCCGGTCGCCGCGTCCATTGACACGCCACTGCACGGCTTTCTTCCCTTCCCACACGTCGACCATCTTCATCCCGACTGGGGCATCGCGCTGGCCGCTTCTGCCAACGGCAAAACCAAGATGGAAGAGTTCAATCTCGAGTTCAACCATTCCCTAGTCTGGGTTCCGTGGCAACGCCCCGGCTTTGAACTCGGCCTCATGATGCGCCAGGCAGTCCTCGATAATCCCGGCTGCGACGGCATCGTTCTCGGTGGTCACGGCCTCTTCACCTGGGGTGATACGCAGCGCGAGTGCTACCTGAACACCATCACCGTGATCGACCAAATCGGCCATTTCATCGAGCGCCACGGAATCGCCAAAGGCCCAGCGCGCTTCGGCGGCCAGGCCGCCCAGCCCCGCGAGAATCGCAATCAGCTTGCCGTTCAAATCGCACCTTATCTCCGCGGCCGAGTCAGCATTCAGAATCGCTGGATTTCGAGCTTCACCGACGCTCCAGACGTGCTCCAGTTCGTGAATTCCGCCCACGCCAAAGAACTGGCTTTTCTCGGTACCAGTTGCCCTGATCACTTCATCCGCACCAAGATCCGCCCCCTTTTCATCCCCTGGCCGCAGGGCGCCGATCTCGCAACATTGAAGCAGCAGATCCAAGTCTCGCTCGACGAATACCGACAGCAATACCGCGACTACTATCACACCTTCGCCACGCCCGACTCGCCCGCCCTGCGTGACACCAGCCCCACCGTAGTCCTCATCCAGGGCCTGGGCATGTTCAGCTTCGGCAAGAACAAGACTGAAGCCCGCATCGTCGGCGAGTTCTATACCAACGCGATTCACGTGATGGAGGGCGCAAGTCTGCTCGCCGAGGGCGAAGTGACTGGCACACTTCCCCAGTGCGGCCCCGCCAACGATCCCGCCAGCTTCAAAGTCTTCACCAACTACGTTGCGCTGCCTGCGATAGAGGCCTTCCGCATCGAGTATTGGGCCATGGAAGAGGCCAAAATCCGCCGCCAGCCGCCGGAAAAGGAGCTCAGCCGCCGCGTAGTTCTCGTAGTAGGCGGCGGAAGCGGTATTGGCCGTGAAGTGGCCCTGCTGGCCGCCGCGCGCGGCGCTCACGTGGTTGTGGCCGACCGCGATGAAGCAGCAGCTGCACGTGTATTGGCCGAGCTTAAGTCTGTCACCTCCGCCGAATTTACCGCCGTCACCGCAGTCGACATTCGCAACCGCGACACCATCGCCAAGGCCCTCGAAGCCACTGTCGCAGCCTTCGGCGGCCTCGACATTCTCATCAACACTGCTGCTCTGTTCCCATCTTCGCCGGACGGTGTCGTCCCTGACGCGATGTGGGCAACCACCCTCGACATCAACGTAACCGCCAATTACCTGCTCTCCGACGAAGCCGCCAAGCTCTTCAATGAGCAGGCGCTCGATGCAGCCATCGTTCTCACCAGTTCCGCCAACGCCGTGGTCTCCAAGCGCGGGTCAGAGGCTTACGACGTGAGCAAAGCCGCCGTCTCTCACCTCGTCCGCGAACTTGCCGTCGCCCTCGCGCCGCGGGTACGCGTCAACGGCATCAGTCCCGCAACCGTCGTCAAGGGCTCTACCATGTTCCCGCGCGATCGCGTGCGCGCCTCGCTCACCAAATACAACATTCCCTTCGACGACACGCTCTCTGACGACGAACTGCGCAATCTGCTCGCCGGCTTCTACGCCAAGCGCACCCTCACTCACCAGCCCATCGACCCCGCTGACTGCGCGGAGGCAATTCTCTTTTTGGGAAGTCCACGCTCCCGCTGTACCACCGGCCACCTGATTCCAGTGGATGGCGGTTTGACAGAGGCATTCCTGCGTTAAACTGAACCGTCCTATCTGTTTTGAATCTGTTTTAGATGAGTGGGTACCCCATCTTTCGCGCACTTGGCGAAGGGTGGGATTTAAGATTCGAACTGCCTCTATGCCCGAACCTGCACGCATTGCCATCGACCTGGGCGCTGAAAGCTGCCGTGTCTCTTTGCTGCGCTGGATCGAAGGCCAGCCCATTATTGAGGTCGTGCATCGCATTCCCAACGGACCCATCCATCACGGCCAGCAGTTGCATTGGCCGCTTGAATCCATCCTGATGGGCCTCGAAGAAGGGCTACGCAAGGCAGCGGCGATCGCCGCGGAAGGCGTTGCCTCCATCGCCGTCGATAGCTGGTCGGTGGATTACGTTCGTCTCGCTCCCGATGGTCGGCCGCTACACCAACCTTTCTGCTATCGCGACGAGCGCACTGAAAAAATCAAGGAAGCAACAGACAAACTGATTCCGCCCCGCGAACTCTATGCGCGCACCGGTGCGCTCCCGCATCGCATCAACACCCTTTATCAGTTGCTCGCGGACTCGGCAGCCGGCGTAGACCCCCACGCTCCATGGGTCATGCTGCCTGAATATGTTCTTTACTGGCTCGGCGGCCGTCGCGTGGCGGAACACACCAACGCCAGCCACACCGGCCTGGTGAATCTCCAAACCGGCGACTGGGATGCCGAACTCTTCCGGCTGCTCGACCTTCCGCTCGAAGCAGCACCTCCGATCGTCCGAGCCGGAACCGTCCTCGGTCCATTGCAAGGACCACTGGCCTCACTCGATGCATTCCATAACACGCAGCTCATCGCGCCCGCCTGCCATGACACTGCCTCGGCCATTGCCGGCATTCCCTCCAGTCTCGATTCAACGCTCTATATCTGCTCCGGCACATGGTCTCTGGTGGGCACCCTCATCGCTGAACCGGTAACATCCAATGAAGCATTCGACGCCCGCTACACCAATCTCGGCGCAGCCGGCGCAGGGCTTTGCTTCCACTCGCTAGTCAACGGCATGTGGCTGCTGAAGCAATGCATGGATGCGTGGAGCCGGGAAGGGCGCAATTGGAATATCGAAGACCTCATTGCACAGGCTGCTGTCTCAAGCTTCCCGGGCGTCATCGACGTGGACGCGGAGCCTTTGCTGCTTGACTCCGACATGCCGGAACGCATCAACCATCAGTTGTGGCGGCGGCGCTGGGCCACCATCCCCGATATCGCCGGCAACGAGCCTGTCTTTGCGCGTGTGATCTTCGAGAGCCTCGCCGAACGCTACGCTTCCGCGCTCACCAGCCTGGAAACGCTGCTTGGCCGCAAGCTCGACCGCATTCATATCCTCGGCGGCGCCAGTCGGAACAAGCTTCTCACCGAGCTGACAGAGAAGCGAACCAACCGCCCTGTCGAAAATGGCCACCCGGAAAGCTCCACCATCGGCAACCTGGCCGTGCAACTGGCGGCGAGCGAAGCCAACGGCCGGCCAGTCACTTCGGATACTGTCCGCAAATGGGCCGAGCGCCTTTGCCGCTGCGACTAAGCAAGTGCACACACTCACAAGCAAGGCGGAATCCGATGCACGGATCGTCTGCAAAAGTGCGCCACCATAACTCCCTTGAGGCATCTCGTGTTTTTCACCTGAATGTCTTCGCGCGTGGTCATATCTGGCTGATATCCTAACGACCGTCCATCCAATCTTAATTTCGACGAACGCAACTTGCCGCGAGGGGATGGGTATAACCAGATGGGTTTGCAGCTTGAATGTGACCCAAGGAGAGAAAAAGATATGCGCACGAATGCACGTTGGATGATCTTGGCTGCTGGAGTGTTGGCAGCGACTCTGCCCGCAACAATAAATGCACAACAGGTTCCCGGACCGCACCCCGCCTATCTGCACGCATTGAGCGATCTGCGTGCCGCTCGGCATTACCTCAACGATCACTGGGCATGGGCGCCGGTCAAGCACGACGACGACATGGCGATCCACGAGATCGACAAAGCGATCGACGAAATCAAGCGGGCCGCCATCGACGATGGCAAGGGCCTCAATGATCCCTTCCCCATCGACACCAGCCTCAGCCCTCGCGACCGTTTCCGCAAGGCGAATGAATTGCTCTGGTCGGCGCATAAAGATCTCGCCAAGGCAGAAGATGTGCCTGAGTCTCGCGGGCTAAGGGACCGTGCAATCATGCATGTGGACGAGGCGCATCGGATCGTCGACGCTGCTCAACGCACCGCGCACTGGGAGTAGTCAGCCACCGGGAATCTAATCCGTCATTAGATGAATCGGGTGCCCCATCCTTCGCGGTCGCCGCGGCGACCGAAGGGTGGGATCCCACCGATGTCGGCGATGCAAGCTAGTGTCCAGTCTCCAATGTTCATATCAAAAAAAGACCTGTCATCCTGAGCGAAGCGTTCTTCAGCGGAGCCGAAGGACCTGCTTTTCGGGAAGCTCGCGGCAAACCAGGTAGTGCAAATCAAATGCCAAGAACTTCGGAGACACCACACTTGAGTCACCTGCGCAGTTCCTACCCCACCGCCTGCACCGTCCCCTTCCCCATCAACTCTTCCACCCGATCCACCCAGCCGCGATCCGCAGCCACGTTCATCCCCTCTGGTTCCAAGATCACCGCGTACTCGCCCTTCTTTTCCAGATGCAGCATCACCTTGCCCGGTCCCGGAGCCGCATCCGCAGCGCTCTTCAGGCCTGCCAATATCTCCTCCGTCGCTCGATCGAGATTAACCCGAATGCGCACTCCTGAAGGCAGCTTCACCTGCACCTCTTCCAACGCCATGATCTGGCTCACCGCAATCTTTGGCGCGGCGTCCTCATCGCCGGTCAGCGTCCCGCGTACCAGCACCGGCGCTTCAATCTTCAACTGCGCCGCCAACCGCTCGTAATCCCGCGGAAAACATACCAGCTCAATCTTCCCTGTCGCGTCCTCCAGCGCCCCTTGCGCATAAAGTTTCTGGTCGCGCTTGGTCTTCTGCACTCGGAGCCCCAGCATCATTCCAGCCACTTGAATTTCGTCTGCCGGATCGGCCTGCGCACCCCAGCGCTTCTCCGGAGGCTTACGCTCCAGCGCCTCAGCCGCCGAAATCACGCCCGTCAAATTCCGCAGCTTCTCCGCGTATTTATCCAGCGGATGCCCCGACACAAAGAACCCCAACACCTCTTTCTCATTGGCCAGCCGCTCGCCTTCCTCCCACTCCGGCGTGCGCGGCAACTCATCCGCATCGCGGCCATGCGCGGGCTCTTCGTTGAATAGCCCAAACAGCCCATGCTGCCCCTGCGCTGCATCCTTCTGCGCCTTCAGCGCGCGCTCCATCGCCTTGTCAACCGCCTTGTACAGTGCCGCACGCGGCCCCAGCGAATCGAGAGCGCCCGCCTTGATGAGCGATTGAATCACGCGCGAGTTCATCACGCGCAGATCGACTTTCTCGCAGAATTCCCACAAGCTCTTGAAGCGCCCGCCCACCTCTGCGCGCGCCTTCAAAATCGATTCAATCGCATTTCCGCCGACATTCTTCACCGCGGCCAGGCCAAAGCGAATCGACTCACCTTCCGGAGTAACATGCGGCGTAAACTGCGCCCCGGAAACCTGCACATCGGGCGGCTCCACACGAATGCCCATCTCCTTGCACTCGCTGATATACTTCACCACATTCTCCGGCTTCGAAGTTTCCGATGTCAGCAGCGCCGCCATAAACTCCACCGGATAATGCGTCTTCAAATAAGCCGTCTGGTAGGCCACCAGCGAGTACGCCGCGGAGTGCGACTTATTAAACCCATACCCTGAAAACTTCTCCATCTGGTCAAAGATTTCGCCCACCGTACTCTTCGGATGCCCCAGCGCCGCCGCGCCGTTCATAAAACGGTCGCGCTGCTTGGCCATCTCCGTAGCGCTCTTCTTGCCCATCGCGCGCCGCAGCAGATCCGCCTCGCCCAGCGAATAACTCGCCAGCACGTTGGCAATCTGCATCACCTGCTCCTGATACACAATCACGCCCAGCGAGTCCTTCAGAATCCCTTCAATCTCCGGCAGCATGTACTCCACTTTCCGCCGCCCCCACTTGCGCTCCACAAAGTCGTCGATCATGCTCATTGGTCCCGGCCGATAAAGAGCATTAAGAGCAGTTAGCTCCTCCACGCTGTCCGGCTTGTATCGCCGCAGAATATCCCGCATGCCGCTCGATTCAAATTGGAATATCCCCGACGTCAACGCCGAGTGAAACACCTTCTTGAAGGTCGCCTCATCGTCCGGCGGAATGGCATCAATGTCCAGCTTCAATCCCCTGCTCTTCTCGATAAGCTTCAAACAATCGTCGATCACTGTCAGCGTTGCCAGGCCCAGAAAATCCATCTTCAACAGGCCCATCTTCTCAACCGACTTCATGTCGTACGCGGTAACAATTTCGTCGTTCTTGGTCTTGTTCAGCGGCACCAGTTCGGTCAGCGGCCGCGGCGCAATCACCACCGCCGAAGCATGCACGCCCGCTCCGCGCACCAGCCCCTCCAGCTTCTTCGCTGTATCAATCAGTTCCTTCGTTACCGGGTCGTTCTCATATGCCTTCCTCAGCTCCGGCACATCTTCAAGAGCCCGTTCCAGCGTCATGCCCACGGTCATCGGAACCAGCTTCGCAATCCGGTCCACATCGCCATACGGCAAGTCCAGCGCGCGCCCGCAATCCTTGATAGCCGCCTTCGCCGCCATGGTGTTGAACGTGATGATCTGCGCCACCTGCTCGCGGCCGTACTTGCGCGTCACATACTCGATCACCTCGCCGCGCCTGTTCTGGCAAAAGTCCACGTCCACGTCAGGCATGGTCACGCGCTCAGGATTCAGGAACCGCTCAAACAGCAGCGAATTCTGCAGCGGGTCCACATTGGTAATCTCCATCGCGTACGCCACCAGCGACCCCGTCGCCGATCCGCGCCCCGGTCCCACCGGAATCCCGTGATCGCGCGCATACTTGATGAAGTCCCAAACAATCAGGAAGTACCCCGCGTACTTCATCTGCTTGATAATTCCGATCTCGAAATCCAGCCGCGCCTGGTATTGCTCAAGCGAAGCCCGCAGCACTCCGCGCGCCGCCAAGTGCGCAATCGATGTATCCAGCCGCTTCTTGAAACCCTCGCGGCAAACTTCTTCGAAGTAGCTGTCGATGGTGTGCCCCTCGGGCACCGCAAACTCCGGAAACGGATTGTCCACCTTGGCCAGCTTCAGATTGCAGCGCTCCGCAATCTCCTGCGTCCGCTTCAGCACGTCGGGCGCATCTTTGAACATCACCGCCATCTCGTCCGCGCTCTTCACAAAGAACTGATCGCTGTCAAAGCGAAGCCGCTCCTTGTCATGCACCTTCGACCCCGTCTGCACGCACAGCATCACGTCATGCGCGTGCGAGTCTTCGCCGCACAAATAATGCGAGTCATTCGTAGCCACCAGCGGAATGTTCAACTCCCGTTCCAGCCGGAACAGCGCCTCATGAATCTTCTTCTCGTCCTCCAGCCCCTGGTCCTGAATTTCGAGAAAGAAATTTCCCTTGCCGAAGATGTCCTCATACTGCTGCGCCACGCTCTTGGCCTTCTCGTAGCGCCCGGCCAAAAGCTCCTCGCACAGCTCCCCGCTCAGGCACCCTGAGAACCCGATCAGCCCTTCCGCATGTTCCGCCAGGTACCGCTTGCTCACCCGCGGCTTGCGATAAAACCCATGCAGGCTAGCCTCCGAAGTAATCCGGATCAGGTTTCGATACCCCTCTTCGTTCTGCGCCAGCACCAGCAGATGATTGTTCTCATCCCCCTCGCCCGGCTCGCGATGATCCTCTTTTTTAGAAATGTAAAGCTCGCACCCCAGAATCGGCTTCACGCCCTTAGCCTTGGCCGCCTCAAAGAAGTGCACCGCCCCATAAATATTCCCGTGGTCCGTCATCGCCACAGAAGTCTGCCCCAAGGCAGCAACGCGATCAACGAGCTTAGTAACGTCACAAGCCCCATCCAGCAGCGAGTACTCCGTATGCAAATGCAGGTGTGTAAATTCAGCCATAGATTGTGTAATTTTAGTCTTCAGGTCCCGCCGCGCGCCGCCCAAATCCGGCTGGAAATTAGCGCTCCTGAGGAAAACTTGCCCGCAATCGGCCTCTGCTATGAAGGATTAGGTTGCGCCAAATACCTCAACGGCGTAGGATCGCTAAAAATCTATCGCCTGACAAACCGCAGTTCGCTCCGGAGGTTTTAAATAGCATGTCCGTCAAAAGCTTTCGTCCAAAGAAATTCGAAGACTTTGAGATCGTCGACGAACAGGAAAAGGTAGTTGGTCACATTCGCATAAAGCCAAGTGGCGTGCTCTGGGCGCCAAAAGACGCCAAAGTTTGGTACGGAATCTCGCTTGAAGAGTTTGCAGCACACTTGGAGAAAAATGGGAAGAAGCAGAAAAAGTAAGTGCTTGACGCCCTAGTTTTCGCTTTTGAGACCTGCGTGTCGACACAGCGGGTATCCTCCCGCCGCAGCCCGCAATAAAGCAGCACCACCTCGCGCCCCGCAATGTCGTAGCGAAAACGGAAGCTCACCAGCCGACAGGTTTGGCAAACGTTCCTTTGCGGTCTGTCAGCGTTCAGGGAAACTGGCTGGAGGCAAGATCGCCTTGCCGGATGCGCTTGACGAACGTCGCATACTGACGAAGTTCGCGGCTGTGAAACTGATGTGGATTGAGAATTCCGATCGGAAGCCCTATCTCCTGGGCAACAATCCGCACCGGCTCGGCAAGATCGGAGTCATTGGTAACCAGAACCGCGACCTCGAAGCGCCTCGTATATGCATCCCTGAGCAGATGGGATGCAAGGTTCACGTCCGAGCCCTTCTCTTCGGTCTTGTCCACCCAGACCTTTTGCCCGGGCGTCACATTTGTCAGGTACATGGGAACCGAATGGGTAAGAAAATGGCCGTACTTGATCTTCAAATTGGGAATTGTCTTGAGCGCCCGGATGTACAGGCCCTGATCGTGGGCGGAGGTGGGGTTATAGGCTCTTGAACTGACCCGAGCGGTGAAATAGTGGATTTCCTGAATGGTATCGACCGGCAGTAAAGTCTGAGCCAGCATTCCCAGATCGAGCCATTTGAACGGAGTTCGTTTCAAGGCGCCATAGTATAAGTTGAATCCGTCGATGTAGACATTGACGATTGCCATGCGCCGCTCCGCAAACCCAGCATTGACACACTCCGCCAGACGTGTAAGATTGTAGTTGTGATCACCCCTGTCCCTCGGTGGACAGGAAGCGAAGCCGGCCCGCGAGGGCTGGCTTCAGTGTTTTATGCGGAGTGCCGGGTGCTCCATTCAGGCCGCATCCTAGGTCTGGCGAGGCAGCCGCATCAGGCCAGGACTTCATCCCGCACAAAATGGAGACGGATAATCTTCGGAGCCTCCATGGTCTCATCGGAGTAGCAGCGGACGGCATCCTTGACCATGGCGCGCAATTCCTCCACAGTCTCTCCCTGCGTATGAATGCCGTAACCGAGGGCATGGGCCGTATAGCCTCCGTCCACCTCGTCTTCCCGCACCTCAAAAATGATCTCGCTCATCGGAGAATCACACCTTGGATCACAAACAAATGCTACACCGCCCGGATGTTCCCAACAAGCCGGGCGCTGGGGCTATTAGCGCTCCATCAGCCCGGCAATCGTCCGCATCGGCAAAACCAGTCGCAACGACTCCGGCAGCCGAACGAATCCGTGCGCGGCATAGAACCCCGCAGCCCGTTCGTCCAGTGCATCCACCACCACCATCGACGACCCCACCACATCGGCATTCTCGTACGCCGTGCCCAGCGCCTTCGCCAAAAGCATCGAGCCGAGCCCGCGCCCCTGCATATCGGCGCTCACCGCCAGCCGCCCAAGCAGCGTTGCGCTCACCAGCGGGTAGCGCGGCAGATGCTTCCGCGCCGCTTCGGGAATGGCTCCCGGAGCCAGCCCATAAGCACACAGCGTAAAGTAGCCGGCGATTTGATTCGGAAGGCCTTCAGGAACCAGCACAAATACCGCGTTCGCCTTGCGCCGCATGTCTTGCGACGCCTGCGTCTTGATGTACCCATCCAGGCTCTCGACGCCACAACTGAATCCGTCCCGGTTATGCTTCTTGCCCAGCGGTTCGAGCCTGTAAAGGGCCTTCTCCATCAGGAGACAACCCGCTCCGCCGAGGCCCGAAACGCCCGCCTCAGCCGCGCATTCGGCCTGGGCGGAGAGATGAGCGCGTCGAAAAAGGCCTTTCGATCCCGTTCGGAAAGCAGCAGCGCCTCATGCCGGCTGATGGTCTGCCGGGTCGCCTCTGTCAGCGCCGTCAAGCAGAAGTCCGTAAGGCTCCTCCGCTCCAGTGCCGCCGCCCGCATCACCATCCGCTTGGTCTCCGCGTCCACGCGAAATCCCATCCGCGTCCCGCGCGTCCGGCGCTCTCCGGCGCTCAAAGTTTGAGCCATGGCAATCTCTCCAACGAAGCACGCACAAAACAATTGTACGTCCAGTGGTAGTACGGAATCAAATCGCCACAAAAGTTCAGTCTCGCCTGCGCTTCGCCAAGCCACATTCCGCAAGAGCGGCCCCCTCAGTCAGCTTCCAAACCTGTCAATACCCGCGGGCCAAGATCCCACGCTCCAAACAGACATGAATCCCCATAGAATCAACCACCTGCCGCCTCGAAAAATCACCTCCCTGGGTTTGCAGAGAATTACCTCCATTTGGCGCACACTTATAAATATGAAGCGAACACAGACCTTGACCGGCCCCACCCGCCGTCAAAAAACTCCCTGTGTCGCCCGGCGCTTATGAGAAACATCACCTTGTCCATCACCGATCTCCAGTACCGCAGAATCCGCACCTGGGCCGCCCAGCGCGACTGCTCCCTCTCCTTCCTCGTGCGGCGCTTCCTTGAGGATCTGCCCAGAGCCGCGCGCGCACTCCAGGCTGTAAACGCCTATGAATTGGATCGGCTTGGCATCCGTCCCACCCCGGAAAACCAGGCCCTCGTCGACCTGCTCAAACCGGTGCCGCGAAATAAAAAAGAACCGCACTTTCACCGCACAAACGAAAATCTCCCCAAACAACCCGCACTAGATCAACCGGTTACATTGACCATCGTCGAAACGGAAACAACCGCATTCGCCTGTGGAACTGTGGAGAATGTATGGCTCCCAACCAATCTGAAGCTGAAATAAAACGAATTGGCGCAACCCGAGTGAACCAATGGGAACAGCCGGCCGCCTGCTGCCTTTCGAATCGCTCCCTTTTCCCTTGCCAGACCCGGAACCGATGTGTATTTTGGCTGCGGAGGTTTTTCTCATGATGACTCGTAGACTGGTTTTGGGCAGCGTTCTCGGCCTGGGAATCTTCGCTTCCGGCGTGCTCGTCGGACAGAACGTGAGTCCGATCCGGCACCCGAATCTGAATGCCGCGCAACGGCTGATGGAACAGGCTGTCGGCAAACTCGACGCCGCGCAACAGGCAAACGAGTTTGACATGCATGGCCATGCGCAGAAGGCGAAAGACTTGCTGGCCCAGGCATTCAACGAGGTGAAGCAGGCGGCCGAGGCGGCAAATCGCCACTAGCCTGCCGCGAACCTAAATCCTTGGGCTTCCGGTTCGGCCCAATCAACCACCGCAGATTTCTCTCTGGCTGCCCACGGCGTTGCGTCATCGCAGCGCGCTAGCTGATTTTTGCCTTCGTCAATCTTCGCGCTATGCCACATCTCCACGGCAATCTAGGCAGAGAGCCAGGGAATGCATTAGCCTGATGCCAAGAGTCCAAGAACGGAAGGATCCCTCCATGCTTGATTTGAATCAGAGCGTCATTGTCATCTCCGATAAAGGAATTACCTACGAGGGCTACATCATGGCGCGCGCATCGGGAGAAAATGGCGCGAGCGCCTACAAGATCGGCCTGGAAGGCGCGGGCTTCGAGCAGCAGGGGCAGTGGCACAAGGCCAGCGACGTCTTTGTGCCCGAGCCGATCAAGGAAGACGGGCTTTAGGCACGTCGATAACTCGCTACAAAGCAGTCAACCGTGCCAAAGGCTCCGAGTACGCCATCAGCAAAACGAAAAGGCCCACCAGCGCCGCCAGCGCCAGGCTGTGCCAGAAGACGAAGCGCAGAATCGTCCCTTCCTGGCCATAGCTCTCGGTCGCGGTGGAAGCAACAACGATGCTGGGCGCGGCGATCATCTTGCCCATCACGCCGCCGGCCGAATTGGCCGACGCCATCAGCAGCGGCGACACTCCGATTTGCCGCGCCGTCACCTGCTGCAAACTGCCGAACACCACATTCGACGCAGTGTCGGAGCCCGTGGTCGCCGTCCCCAACCATCCGATCAGCGTTCCAAAAAACGGATAAAGCGCTCCGCTGCGCGCGAAGGCAAGGCCCAGCGTCGCATCCAGGCCGCAATAGCGCATCACAAACCCCAGCGCCAACATGGCCGCGATGGTGATCGCCGTGAAGCGCACGCTGATTACGGTGTGAACGAAGGCCCTGGCCAGCGAGACGGGCCCCACTCCCATCAGAACCCCGGCCAGCAGCGCCGCCACCAGGATTCCGGTCCCCGATGCCGCCAGCCAATTCAAATTGAAGACCGCGGGTTCCGCTGTCGGCACGGCGGCTACCGGCGGAACACGCTGGACGAAATTATGCAGCCCCGCCACAGGAATGCTCATTGAGGTCGTTGCGTCCATCCAATGCGAGAAGCGCGGTATGCCCCACACAAAAACCAGCACGCTCAGCGTGAGCCAGGGCAGCCATGCTCTGAATGTCGCGCCGGAACTCTGCGCGGTTTTCGCGCGAAGGTTCGCCGTAATGTCCAGGCCGCGCGCGTCGATCACGCGCTTGGGCTTCCAGATGCGAAAGAAGGCAATCAACGCAACCATCGTAGCTACTGACGCCGCAATATCCACCAGGCCCGGTCCGGAGTAGAGCGCCACCACGCACTCGGTAAGCGCAAACGTGCCGCCCCCCACAAGCAGCGCGGGCCAAACCTCAACCATGCCGCGAAATCCGGCATAAATGGCCACCAGCCAAAACGGCACAAGCAGGCAAAAAGGCGCCAAGATGACTGCGATCACCCTGGAGAGCAGTAGCACATCCTGCCCGGTAACCCCCTGGAGCGCGATGATCGGGATGCCCAACGACCCGAAGGCCACCGGAGCGGTGTTGGCAATCAACGACAGGCCCGCGGCCTGGATGGGCCGGAAGCCGAGACCGATCAGGATGGCGCCGCACACCGCCACGGGCGCGCCAAAACCGCCTGCCCCTTCAAGGAACGCGCCCAGCGCAAACGCAATCAGCAGCAATTGCAAGCGGCCGTCCTCGGTAATGTTGGTCAGGCTGTGCTGCAGTTCTTGAAAGCGGCCCGTCTTCACCGTGAGTTGATAAAGAAAGATGACCGGCAAAATGATCCAGCAAATGGGGAAAAGCCCGTATGCTGCGCCGTACGCCGTGGTCGTGAGCGCCAGGCGAAGTGGCATGTGGTAAATTGCGATGGCAACCGCGAGCGCCGTCAGCAGGCCGATCACGGCCGCAACGTGCGCCTTCAGGCGAAGGATCGCCATGGCGCACAGCAGCACAATCACCGGCAGCGCTGCCAGCAGCGTCGACAACCACCATCGCCCTGCCGGATCGTAATTCTGTGCCCAATTCCCTGTTGCGGCATTCGTCCTGAACAGATAAATGGCCCCTCCGGTCAGGGCAGCCGCGCAGCACGCGATTAGGGCGACCGAAGCGGCGGAGGCACGCTTGTCGCCGGCGGGTGGCGCTGCTCGCTGCGCTGAAGAACCCCTCGCTTCCATTGCACCTCACAGCAAAATCACGGCACAGAATCATCAAGGCTCGATAGAGCGGCTGAGATACTGCACCGGCTGGACCAAACAAGAGTAGCGGCTGGAGGGTCGCAAGTCCATCCGAGCCAGGTTCTCCATTCCCTCGTTCCCGGTCTATACTTACGCAAAGCCTATGCGAGTCCGTATCCCCGCCACAGTCCTGCTTCTCGCCATCCCGGCCTTTCTTTTCGCCCAAACCCAAGGTCCAGGCACGAAAATGACCGCAAAGAAAATCGCCGACGACGAGATCCAGAAATCCTCCATCATAATTGATACGCACGCCGACACTCCTCAGCGGTTCGTGGATGAAAACTTCAATCTCGGCGATCCGCTCAATGGCGGCAACCTCAATCTGGACTCCATTCACAAGGGCAACCTGGGCGCCGAGTTCTTTTCCATCTGGGTCGAGCCGAAGATCTACAAAGGCCAGTATGCGCGCCGCACGTTGGTGTTGATCGATTCGGTCAAGCAGCAGGTGGCCAAATATCCTGCGCAGATAATGTTTGTGACCACCCCCGAAGGCATCGAGTACGCGCACCGAACGCACAAATTCGCAGCCTTGATGGGCATCGAAGGCGGCCATTCGATCGAGAACTCGTTGGCGCTGCTGCGGCAGTATTATGCGCTCGGCGTCCGCTACATGACGCTGACCTGGTCCAACTCGACCGACTGGGCAGATTCCTCCGGCGACATCGAAGACAAGTCCATCCCGCATACCAAGGAAGGCCTCTCCGAATTCGGCAAGGATGTGGTCTACGAGATGAATCGCCTGGGCATGATGGTGGATATTTCCCACGTCTCCGACCGCACGTTTTACCGCACTCTTGTGATCAGCCGCGCTCCGGTCATCGCGTCCCACTCCGATGCCCGCGCCCTGTGCGATGCGCCGCGCAACATGACCGACGACATGCTGCGCGCCGTGGCTAACTCCGGCGGCCCCAACTCCAAGGGCGGCGTCGTCCAGGTCAACTACTATTCCGGCTTTGTCTCGCAGGCCTATCGCGACGCCGCCAAGGCCCAGTCGGCCGAGGTGGACAAGGCCGTGGCCGACGCCAAGGCCAAAGCGCAGGCCGAGGGCCGCGAGTTCACTTATTCTGACGAAGACAAAATCCAGCGCAGCTTCGCCGACCGCATTCCGCGCCCGCCGCTCTCCATGCTCATTGACCACATCGACCATATCGCCAAGGTAGCCGGCATCGACCATGTTGGCCTCGGCTCGGACTTCGACGGCGTCAGCGGCCAGTTGCCGCAAGGGCTTGACTCGCCCGCCGACCTGCCCAAGATCACGCAGGCGCTGCTCGATCGCGGCTACTCCGCTGAAGACATTCGTAAGATCCTTGGCGGTAATTTGCTGCGGGTCTTCCGCGAGGTAGAGGCTGTATCAAAGGAATTGCAGGCGCAAGACCGGCCTCGCATTACAGAGAAGCAGCCGTTTGACAAACCGCAGAAGTAGGGATCAGGAGTCATGGGTCAAAAGGAGGATGCGATGACGGCGTGCGATGACTGCTTCCAGGAGTTTGTGCACCCTCTCGTCCACGCAGGGATGGAAAAGAATAAGGCATTCGAGCAAAAGTACGGCAGACATTCGCGATGGGATTGGGATGATGTGTCTTCGACCATAACGTTCTCCGACCCCAACTTGCCGACCGTGCGTGTTCATTGCTCGGTGGTCGGCACCACTCAAGGAGCCCGGTGGCAGTGGTCCTGGGCAAATAAGAATATTTCATCGCACGAAAAGCTCGATATGGATAAGGTTCGCGAATTCGGCGAAGCAAATGGCTACGCAGAGCTCACAACCGCTTTCCTCGACGCCGACGAGCATACCGGGTGGGAGATGACGGCTGTGACCGAGCATATCCTCAATGCATTAGGCGCATATCGGTTCCCGACTGACCACGGCTACTGCTATCTTGCCTATCGCAGCGTCGAGTAATCTGGAAGGAGAGAAGAAGCGATTCGCATGGCGCCAAGTCCTTGCGCGGCATCGCGTCCTTTCAACCGGGCGTCGATCCTGCGGACTCCTTTGCAGAGGCGTCCGATACGAAGCCACGACAGCGTCTAAGGCCATATACTGAACTTTCGCCATTTAGAACTCCGGAGACTCTCATGCCGCTTCCCCGAAACTTGATGACAGTCCTGCTCACAACCGCTCTTGTTTCGCTTCAGATATTTGCACTTGCGCAGGACGACACCTCACCCGCCAAATCCGACACCAAAGCTGCATCCGCAGAGAAGCCCGCGGAAAAGGCGCCGCCGACAGAATCGACTACCCAGGGCGCCGTCGACGTGGGCGGGCAGCATATCGCCTATACCGCCGTAGCCGGCATCCTTTCCGTAGGCTCAACCGACGTCCAGGATGCCGAGCTGGGCATGGATGGCAAGCCGCAACCCGGCAGCCAGCTTGCCAACAGCGAGCCCAAAGAGGCTAAGGACTCAACCGCCGTTGCAAAAATGTTTTACGTTGCCTATTTCAAGAAAGACGCGAAGGCTGAGGATCGCCCCATCACATTCTTTTACAACGGCGGCCCGGGCAGTTCCACCGTGTGGCTGCACATGGGTTCGCTCGGCCCCAAGCACGTGGTCACCGACACTGATCAGCACCTGCCCGCAGCCCCCTACAAGCTGGTGGACAACACCTATTCCCTGCTCGACACCAGTGATCTGGTCTTCATCGACATGCCCGGAACCGGCTTCGGCCGGCTGGCTGGAAAGGATGCGGAAAAGGCCTTCTGGGGCGTGGATGAAGACGCCAACGCGTTTGCGCGTTTCATTGTTCGTTTCATCACCAAGTACAACCGCTGGAATTCGCCAAAATACCTCTTCGGCGAGAGCTACGGAACCACCCGCTCCGCCGTGCTGTCTGACATTCTCGAGAACAGCAAGAGCATCGACCTGAACGGCGTGATTCTGCTGTCGCAGGTGCTTAACTTCACGGCCTTCCTCGATGCCTCAAGCGGCAATCCCGGCGTTGACCTGCCCTACGCACAGGCTCTGCCCACCTACGCCGCCACCGCCTGGTATCACAAGAAGCTGCCCCAGCAACCCGCTGCCCTGGAACCGTTCCTTAAAGATGTGGAGGAATACGCCATGGGCCCGTATACCCACGCACTCGCCCAGGGCACAGATATTACTGCCGAGGAAAAGCAGTCGGTTGCCGAGAAGCTGCACGAATACACCGGCCTGCCGGTCGCCTACCTGCTGAGGGCCAATCTGCGCGTGAACGGCGGCGAGTTTGAGAAGACCCTGCAGGAAGATCGGGACCTGACCACCGGCCGTCTCGACACCCGCTTCTCCGGTCCCAACCTGAACCCGCTGAGCGAAAGCGCGGAGTACGATCCGCAAAGCTCGGCCATCTCATCGGCTTACGTTGCGTTATTCAACGACTATGTGCGCAAGGACTTGAAGTACGGTGAAGGCCAAACCTATCTGCCCCAGGCGCAGTTCAATGGCGCCCAGTGGGATTTCAAACATAACGGCGATCCGCTCGGCGTCAATGTCGCACCGGATCTGGCCGAGGCCCTCAAGACCAATCCACGCCTGCGCATCATGGTCAATGGCGGCTACTACGACCTGGCCACGCCGTTCTTTGCCGCAGAATACGAAGAAAAGCACCTTCCCATTCCGCAATCCCTGGCCAAAAACATCGAGTACGACTGGTATGAATCAGGCCACATGGTCTACGTTCGCGAGGAGAGCCTGAAGCAGCTCCATGACCGCGTATCCGCATTCATCAAGAGCACTCTCGCGGAGATAAAATAGGCGGGCAGCAGGCATATCGCCCGGCTCCCCGAGTTTGGAAGCATTTCAATCCGGACCGGAGAAAATCCTGCGATTGGGTTCGGCTGGGTCGTAGACTCATGCGGCCTCAGCATCATGCCAGCTAAACCAATAGAAGCGCCGCCAGCAAAACATGCATCGCACCGGCCGGAGCGCAATCATGACGAGCAGGCTATCAATCGGCCTCAACTCCGCCGGTTTGAATTTGAGCGAATTGCAACGCGGGCACTCGCGCCGAATCCACACAAAGTGCGGTACCCATTTGGGCCACGTCCGGTTTGAAAAGTTCATCTCATCCGGTCCTTGCTCCCCGGCCGCGGTCGCACACCCGGTTCAATCCTTCGGCTGCTCCGGAGTTAGAATCCAGCCACGCAAGTGAAGAGCGGATGCTGCCGGTGGCCAGCGCCATCGACGAATCCGCCGCGCCGTAATAGAGGTTAATGGTGTCTCCATCGTCGCCGACGGTCTGGCCGCAGGGAAACACGACATCCTTGACGTCTCCGCCACGCTCGTACGGGGCTTCAGGGCCGAACATCCACGAGTCTCCGCGCAGCAGACAAATCTCAGGGCAGTCTAGATCGAACAACGCCAAGCCCAACCGATAGATGCTTCCTGAGGCCGTCTGGCGAACACCGTGATAAATGGTCAGCCATCCCTTTGCTGTTTCAATTGGTGGCGAGCAAAGGCCGATTTTGTTCGCATCCCACCATCCGCCGCGGCGCGCCTCAAGAATGATTTTGTGACCGCCCCAATGGCGCAGATCGGGTGAATAGGAGATCCACATGTGCGCACCCAACGTCGTCACCGGGCGATGAATCAAAGCCCAAAGACCTCCGATTCTCCTGGGAAGCAGAGCCGCATCCTTGTCTTCCGGCTGCGCGATGACCCCAAAGCGCTCGAAGGTCTTGAAGTCCCTGGTCAGCGCCAGCGAAACACCGGGACCACCGCGCGAAAACGATGTGTACGCCACGGCATACTGCTCGAGTTCCGGAACGTACGTAATGCGCGGATCTTCGATGCCCCAAAGTTCTTCAGGATAATCGCGAGGATTGGCTGCCAAGGTCGGCTGCGCATCGATCCGCCAGTTGTCGACGCCATTCTCTGACCGCGCTGCACACAAGTGGGAGAGGCCTCGACGATCTTCTACGCGACAGAGCAGCAGTGTATCTCCATCGGCCAGCTTTGCAACTCCCGCATTAAAAACACTGTTGATTGGGTATGGCCAGTTGTTCTGTGTCAGGATCGGATTCAAAGCGTGACGAGTGAACAATGGAAGCCCTGTCTGTGTCTCAACATGAGATTCAGAGGAAGCACAGTCTTTGGCTACTGCCGGTAATGCAATGGGATTCACGAGGAGGAGCTCATTTCAAGATGCCGTTCCCGTGCGTTTGTCACTTTAGCCTCGTGCATATCCAGCAGGGCCATCAGGAACGAAAGCGTCGACTCCGCTCCCTGGTTTTCATTGATGCGGTCGGGATGAAGGCCGTCTCTGCAGCCGCCTGTCGTCGCGTCATAGAGGGGCACCTGCAAGTCGTTCTTGCCGAGAAACCAGCGGAAGACTCGCTGCGCCTCCTCAAACCATAGTCCCTCTTCGGTGAGCCTGTATACCTCAAGGCAAGCCGAGATGGTTGCGCATGCCTCCACTGGCTGCTGATCAAAGCGCGCCTTTTCATTGCCTTCGACGAAAAAGCCGTTGGATCCGATGGGCACAAAAATCTCCGCATTGTCGCGGTGTTGCTCGGCAACCAGCCACTTGAGAGAGTCCATTCCAGCCTCAATCATCCTCTGGTTGTTGCTCCGCCATCCCGCCAGAATGAGAGCCTGCGACAGCCTCGCGTTCGAGTAGGAGAGGCTCTTCTCAAACCATCGCCATTTCGAGGAGTGAGTGCGCTCATAAATATCGAGCAGCCGATTCGCAAGTGCATTGCGGGCTCCCTGGATAGCTCGGTCCCCTGGAAACCAATCCAGATAGGCTTGCATGCCCAGAACGCTATAAGCCCATGCACGCGGACTGCCAAATGTGAGGGTCGCTGGAACAGCAGCTTCAAAGAGTCTTCCCGTCGCTCCGCGCAAACCCGCATTGCGTGAATGGCCCAACACGTTGCCGAGAGCCCATAATGCGCGGCCATGACTGTCGTCCGAACCAATGTCTTCGAGCCAGCGGCGATCATAACTCAGAAAATTTCTGAATCTCCCCGTATCGCGGTTGAATGCAAGCCATAAGAACGCCAGGTAACGATGGGATAGATTTGCAAAGGACCGCCCGGCTCCGTTCGACGGCATTTCATCAAGGAGGGTTGACACAATCAGCGCGCGTGCATTGTCGTCTGTCGTATAGCCTTCGCTTGAATTCGGCACGCTGAAGATTGCATGTTGCAATATGCCGGTATCGTCCGTCAATCTCAGCATGTGATCGGCGTTCATCGTCGGCAGGTAGTCGATCGCGTCCATTGCGATGTCGTCTTTGTGCGCTGCCCTTGGCTGCAGCGTGCGCTCGAAGCGCGCGCGCTGGAAGCTGGCCATATATTTCTGCGCGGTCTTTGGCCAGATCGTCTCGCGCGAATGCAGATAAGCCCGCTTGCGCATCGCGTGGCGTTCACCCTCGTTATCCAGGAGGCGCAGTACAGCTTCAGCAATTGCGACAGGATCTTCAAAAGGCACGATCACACCTCTCTTGTCCGCCAGCAACTCCTTCGCGTGCCAATAAGGCGTAGAGATGATTGCCTTCCCAGCTCCCAGCGCGATTGCCAACGTCCCGGATACGATCTGCGCCTCCTGCCGGTAAGGCGTGATGTATATATCCGCCGCGCCCACGTGCTCAACGAGCTCTTCTGCGCTCACAAACCGGTTCACGAGAATAAGGTTCGATGAAACTCCAAGCTCTTCGGCCAAGGCCATCAATTCTTCCCTGTAATTCTCGCCGTCGCGCCGGCGGATATGCGGATGGGTCACTCCAGACACGATGTACACCACGTCGGGGTGCCTTGTCAGAATGCCCGGCAACGCTCGAATCACGTTCTCAATTCCCTTGTTCGGCGACAGCAATCCGAAGGTCAGCAGCACGGACTTGCCTTCGGTGCCGAACCGGTCCTTGAAATAATTAGGATCCATGAATTGGAAATCGGGTACACCGTGCGGAATAATGTCGATCTTGCCGCTCGGAATCGCGTACACCTCGCGGAGAAATTGCGCGGCTTGCTCGCTCATAACGATTACCCGATCGGACAGGCGCGCCACTTCCTCCAGCACCATCCGTTGATTCTCGTCCGGATCGCGCAGAACGGTGTGCAGTGTTGTCACCACAGGCATCTTCAATTTGCGTAACAGCGTTAAAATGTGCTGGCCCGCAACCCCGCCATAGATGCCGTATTCGTGTTGTACGCAGACCAGGTCGTTTCCATTGAAATTGAGGAACTCAGCAGCTCGTTCGTAAGAGGTCAGATCTTCCTGCTCAAGTTCCAGGCGCACTTGGCTGGGATAGTCATATGCCGACTCAGGATCGTTCACTGGAATCGCAAAGAGCCGATCGCTGCCGTATTCGATTGCAAGCGCGGTGCACAGATCGGTCGTAAATGTGGCAATGCCGCATTGGCGCGGCAGATAGTTCCCGACAAACGCGATGCGCGTCGGTAACGGCAGGCTGCATCCCGTCGACACAACCGGCAGGGGAGCAGTAGATTGAGCGCCCCAGGGGAGGGATCCATCGAGGTTGCCGCCAAGGAGGGCCATGCTGCCTGCTTTCGCTATTACTTGACCGGTTCAAGTGTGCAGCAAAGAACACTCAAAGGTGCGGCGGCCTCATTGAGGCCGCCGCGGACTTGCATTCTGTTATTGCAGGCTTCCTGTGGTTGCATTGGCAGGGCTGCCAATTGCATCGCCGGAGACAACGAGTTCCACTCTGCGGTTTTCCTGGCGTCCGGCGGAGTTATCGTTCGAAGCAACTGGAAGGCTATTACCGAATCCCTTGGCGCTTACTGAGTTCTGCCCAACGCCTTGCTGGACGAGATAATCCCGCACCGAACCTGCACGGTTTTCTGACAGCGTCTGATTCATGTCATCGCCGCCCACGTTGTCGGTGTATCCGCCAACCTCGATATTGAGGCTCGGATAGGCAATCAGAATTCCGGCAACCTTGGCCAGTTTCTCCCGCGCGCCCGGCTTCAAAGAGTACTTTCCCGTATCGAACAGCACATCGGACATGCTGATGATCAGGCCGCGTGCGCTGTCGCGCGTCTCAAGAATTAAGTTCAGTTGCGCCGACAGTTGGGCGCGTAAAGTCGCCTTGTCGCTGTCAGCCTGGCTCGCAGTCTGCTGTGCAAGCAAGCGGGCCTTGTCCGCATCGGCCTGGGCCGCGGCGATTGCCGCTGCCGACGTTGCCTGGTTATTTGCCATATCAGCCTGGGCCTTTGCGGCGTCGGCTTGCGCCCTGGCTGCATCGGACTGCGCCTGCTGCGCTGCGAGAGTTGCATTGGCGGCCTGCGCCTGCGAGTTCGCCTGTGCATCGCTCGATGCCTGGCGTTCCGCTGCGCGGCGAGCTTCCTCGATCTTCTTTACAGCTATCTCGCGCGCATCCTCGGCAGTTTGCACGGCATCGCGGGCAGAAGCAATCAAGGCCTTCTTCTCTACGTGCCCACCTATCGCATAATCGTCGGTAGTCTTCATCAACTGCACGGCGTGCGCGTAGCTCTCGCCGGCATACTGCTCCGCTCCCTCTGACTGAGCGATGCGCAATGCGTTCCGCGCCTCGTAGAATTCCAAAGGCAGATTGGCATTCAGAACCACGGGATCGAACTTGTAGCCAGTGGGAAGATATCCGCCGCGTTCCATGAGTTCATACTTCGCGTTAACCGCTTCGCTGGTTCCCTTGGTGTTGTCCTGAATGACATTCTCGAGCACGACGACGTTGCTGGGCTCGTGTACCGCAAAGTACGGTTCGGCAGTGACGATCAGAGCAAATGCCTGCAGATCTGTGGTTGCGGTCAGCTTGCTGCGGTCATTGCCGCCGACAAGTACCTCGCCCAGGTTCACTGAGCGTCCTTCCGGAGAGATCGCCCACATGACGTAGGTGAGATATTCGCTCCCGAAAGCTGAGGGACTGCTCAGGTTTCCGAATTCGGCTTCCACTTCCATGGTGCCGCGCTTGCTTCGCACCTTTGCGTGCCCATCGGCGGCAGGCATCAATGCGGTGCCGGCAAAGCCAACTTCCGAGGCTCCTTCGCGGTGCCGGTAGTTGACCGCCTGCACCGTACGGCTGATGACAACCACGCGAAACATCGGCGTGGGATTTGCGGTTTCGACGGCGACCGTCACTTGCGAGTTGGCCTGAGCAATTGCGCCCAAACTCAACGCGCATCCGAGTGCTGACAAGTAAATGCTTTTCACAAGATCTCCTGCGGGCGGAACTCTGCCCTGTTACGGTGCGTTGGTTGTGCGCTGACGGGTGCGACAGCTGCGGCTTGATTGGAAGGCCATGTCTGCCGTTGCATGGACAACTGAGAGGGGCACAAATCCGATGGCCCGCTTTAGCTCAGAAGCCCGCGGCGAGGATAGCCGTCATTCTTCCTCCTGCTTATCCTTTCAGAGCGCCAATCCCGATGGCTGAGCAACACTGCTCACCTCGGCACATTGCGATTTTCAGCAGGCGGCCTCGATTTAGAACGCTCGCAGAGGTCACATCGCGAATCTGCAGCTTCAGACCGCAGGGGAGCAAAACTGATCAGAACTTCACGCGGACACGGTCCATGGTGGCAACAGGAGAAAACAACCGTGCCCGAACAATTTGAAAATCCTGATGCGGCAAAGCTCGAAGACGAAACGGTCTCTGACGCAACCGCACAACAAAGGGTCGACCGGGTGGCCGAGAAGGCTGCAGAGAAATCCACACAGACCGTGCAGAACTACGACAAGGACCACACCATCATTTCGCACTGACAGAGGACCAGTGCCCCTTTCAATTCAACGGTGTTTCAGATCGCCGAGTTCGTCCGGCTTTCCTATCGACGGTTGAAGCAACACTGACTCAACGGATGGGGGCTTGGCGGTCGAGCGACAAATCCGACCGCCTCAGGCAGCCAACGCCCAATGTGATCGTTTTCACCGGTAGCTCCAGCATCAATTTCTGGGAAACGCTGGCAGAAGACATGGCACCGCTGAAGGTTGTAAATCGTGGTTTTGGCGGGTCGCAAATGGCGCACATGACCCACTACGCGGCGAGGATCGTTCTGCCCTACTCCCCCTGCGCTGTCGTGGTCTACGCGGGCGAGAACGATCTTGCTTGGCCGTGGTCGAAAAGCCCAGAAACCGTACTGCGCGATTTTCAAGAGTTCGTGGACTTAGTGCTTGGACAATTGCCGAACACATGGATTTACTTCCTGTCAATCAAGCCAACTCCCCTGCGACGGAAGCAGCAGGAAAGACAGCAGCGGACGAACCAGATGATCGAGGATTTCTGTCGGACAAAACCGCAGGTGCAGTTCGTCGATGTGAGCAGCGCCATGCTGGATTCCCGGAGGAAGCCCCGCCGTGACCTGTTCAGTTGGGACGGGTTGCACCCGAGTGCCAAGTGCTACGCCCTGTGGACATCCGTCATCCTTCCGGTTCTTATGGAGCGGTTCGCGACCCAAGAACCTGCCCTACGAGTCAAGCCTGCTAGCAGTTAAGACTTGCGGAACGACGAGCCGTACAACTTGCCATCGGGCCGAGGGCGCCATCGCCCCATGAGCCTTCTGCTAGTTGGCAGCAAGGAAGCATTCTCGCGCGACCTGAGGGAGATGATGATGCCGGGCAGCCGTTTCCGCGTGTTGGCAAGGTCGTCGTCCTTGCTCGATGCGGAGGTGTGTTTGGAATCCAAAGCGATCGACATGGTTCTGCTGAGCCCCGAGTATCGCGAGGAGGAGAAGAACCTGTTTATGCTGGACGCCCGGCGGCGCGGATTTGCCGGGCTCATTCTGGTTTCTGCCGACACACCTGGAAAGACAGATAAGAGCGATGCGCAGGTGCAAGACTCAATTCAGATCGGTGACTTCTTTCTTCATATCTCCGAGCGCCGGGGCTGGGTTCGCGGGGTCGAGACACAGTTCAGCCCGCAGGAGTTTGAATTGTTGCAATTCTTATGCGGCCATCCGGACGAACTGCTGAGTTACCAGACATTGATTGAGGTGCTTTGGGGAAACGCAGCCACGTCGCGCCACACACTCAGGGTTTTGATTGCTACTTTGCGAGCAAAGATCGAAACCAGGAAGAATCCGCAATATATTGTCACAGAGCGTGAAGCCGGATACAGGTTTATTCCCTCGCCGGTTCATTGATTGAAAAGTGCCGCTCGAATCGGCGAAAACAGAGGAGAGGGACTATGTGAAGATTCCATCGAGAAGAAGGCGAAGTGAACAACGAAGGGAAGTACCGGCGGCTCGCCGTTTGCTCAACTTTCTTGGCTGCGTCATGTTGGCTGCCTCTTTTTTTGCGACGTTCGGCCTCATTCTTGCTGGATCGAATAACCGCATTTTGCTAAAGTGAATGGCACCTTGATTTCGCTTGAACCGAGCGGTGAGGGTCCTGGTTCGAAAAGAACTGAAATGGATGCGAGAGCATGGAGGAAAGATGACGAAGGACGAAGTGATCCAAAAGATCAACACCATTGGCGTAGTCCCGTGCGCACGCGTCAGCGCGCCGGAACATGCGCTATTCGCTGCTGAATCGCTCTACGAGTCCGGCATTCCGATTATCGAAATTCCTTTGACGCTGCGCGAGGCTCCGCAAGCGATCGAGGAACTGGCAAAGCGGTTTCCTGACCTGGCGGTGGGCGCAGGAACAGTATTGGATGAGGCGGCGGCTCAGCGGGCAATCGACGCTGGCGCAGGGTTCATCACCAGCCCGGGATTGATTCACGAAGTTGTCGCCTATGCGAAGCGATCGAAGGTTATGGTGTTCCCCGGCGCTCTTACGCCCAGCGAAGTCATAATGGCTTGGAAGGCTGGAGCCGACTTCGTCAAGATTTTCCCGGCCGCAACGGCGGGCGGTCCGCACTACATTCGGGCACTCAAAGTGCCTCTTCGGCAGATACCGCTGATCGTCACCGGAGGCGTGAACCAAGTAACGGCTTTCGATTATATTCTTGCCGGTGCAACCGCCATCGGCGTAGGCGCGGAGTTACTGCCCAAAGAATCGCTTCTGCATCGACAGAGTTATCGAATTCATGAATTGGCACGCAGGTTCATCAAAATGGTCGAGGAAGCCCGGACCCAGAGAGATACTCCCTGGGAGTCCTGATCATCGGAGCGTCCGAAAGTCAACGTCCGTCTCCAGGTTCGCAACGGATCCGTACCGGGAAACGCAGCAGAGTCTGTGAATTTAGTAGTGCCTGGATCGTCGCCAAACCGTTAGTTGATATGGAGTGTCCGCGTCAATAGCTACTAATCGCTGTTCTTGTCTTTGTTCTTGTCTTTCGAGGACAGGGTCATCGGCAGCCGTGGCATGTATTTGCGACGATTGATCAAGCTGATATTCGCGGGTCGGGGCGGCATAATCATGATCGGTCGGGAGCTGCCTCTGACTACTAACGCGTGTCCAGCTGAGACAGTCGCAAACTGACGCCGAGGTTTCTCATTCGTGCTTGCTCCGGCTGCGGCTGACCCTGTCCTCGAATTGGATAGCGATGTTCATCAGTTGGAACATAGTCAGCCAGTGCCGCGTTCGCGTTCGAGGGCTCATGAACGGTCGCTGCAAGTTATTTACCAGTTCGCGGAGCCTTCCGGGGACGTCTCAGGTGGTCTTCACGGACCAGAAAAGCCAGTTCATCCGGATCTTTTTCCCCGGGCAAGAGCTTGCATCCCGCCGCGCCGAGTTCATCCTCGACAGTGTAGGCACGCAACGGCTCGTCGCCCATCCCCTACGCCGGAAGGACCAGACCCAATGTCGCCGCCGTTTCTGCCGTGACTGGCAGGAACGACGGAACACCAAGTTGGACCGCTTGCAGCGGAAAGAAAAGGTCGCTCTCTAAAACTCCAGCGGATTCTAGTGTGGTCTTGAGGTCGGTGATTCTATCGAAGACCCAATGCCTCCCTGTCAACCTGTCCGTACTTTCCATTGACGCGCAGACAACATCTATCGATGTGGACTCGCCGGGCAATCTTGAGAAAAGTAGCACGAACATCGCCATGGTGTAAGTAGCTTACACCTGTTGGCATCCGCGCGGTCTTCGAATTGTGCAAGGCTGGCGCCGCCCAAGGGGTCAGCGGGACACCAGTCACCCGGTACCCCGCGCCTCTTGGGATAGAGGCTTCGTTTAAGTTGCCTCTACTAACTCCATGCCAGCGTGGATATGCGTGCTGCGCAAGATTGGCCTCAAGCGTGTCCTGGATCGCGTTCCCAACCGCGAACGCAATCTGGTCGTAGCCATGCTCATAGCCCGGATCCTCGAGCCGGCAAGCGCTCGCCCACTTATCCCGCTGGACTGATACGTTCTCGGCTTAAAGAAAAAGGAACTCAAGTCTGAGCCATCAATTCTGTCATCCCGAGCCTAGCGAGGGATCTGCGGTTGCATCTCTTACTTCCGAAAAGGAGCTTGAAAGCGCGTCTCCATCTTGAGCTCTCGGTCCGCGTTCTCCTCGTTCGCCTGGACCGCTTTCACTTCCAGCGTCGGAGAAAGCAGGCAAGTGACGCGGAAAGAAGTCAGATCCGGCCCAGAGAACTTGTGGAACAACTTGCCCATCATCGCGATGACGTAGCGTTTCGCCTTTATTCCGGCAACCTTCACACTGGGCAGATACCACACGCTGCATTAAACGTGATCACATTCACGTCTGTGGGGTAACCGAAACTATGATCGAAATTCTCTCGATTCACCTTCTCGCGAGCCGCCTTGAAACACACATCGTCTGCCAGTACCTGCCAGGCCGCCGTCTGGACGCCCGGCGCGAACGGCTCGGCGTGAACCAAGTGCCAGTACGGATCTTTCTCGTAACTCAGTATCGATCTCCTGACGGAATCATCATTCCTTGCGGGCAAAGGATAGCTGTGAGGCCATCGATAGTAATCCAACAAGAGTTACTCGCGACCATTTTGGAGTTACTTTCTTGGAATGCGGGCTGAAGCCTCTGTGGGATTTCTCATCGATTGCTAATCGTGCAGACTAGAGGCGAAGTCACTACCCCCGATCAGTCATTTCCAGTGACATCAGATAGAGAAAAGTAACCGCCTCGTCCAGCTAGCCCTCCCCTTTGAAACAGCTTCCTGGGCCCGGTGGTACGTGCATTGCGGTAGAAGCCATTGTTGAGAGTTTCGAAATTCAACAGCGCATGGAGAAAAACGGTGAAGTTCCAGGTTGATTTGCACCGACGGGCAATGGCACTGAAGCACAGCTTGAACCGTTCCCAAGAATCTGCGGAATCGCGTTTGGGAACCCGAAGCCCGAACCCCCTGACTCTTCTCGGTATCGGCGAGCGAGGAAGCGCGCTGGTTGAGATGGCTCTGGCCCTGCCCATCCTTCTGGTTCTCATTACGGGGATATGCGCATTCGGAGTAGCCTTCAACAACGAACTGACATTGACCAGCGCGG
>JBKQNU010000093.1:0-19556 GCA_052145815.1 Occallatibacter sp. | reverse complement strand
ACCACGTGCGAGGCCCGCACTTCGTCTGCCATCAGCTCATAGAGCGGCTCGACTAGATCGGCGACGACGCCGCACCAGACCGACTGCGTGGCCCGCGAGATCTCGAACCCTTGCCGCGAAAAAATGTCTTCCAGTCGATACAGTGGTAAATAATCAGCAAATTTGCTGGTCACAATGTACTGAGCAACCCCGGCCCGGCCAGTCCCTTATCGATCGCCGTCTCTGGCTTGGCCGCAGTTTGGATACGCGGGTTGTCGCCGTTCGTCTCGCAGACCGGGCATGCGTACTTCTTGCGCACATGCTGGATGCGCTCAAAGTGTCCAGGGAAATACTCGATCTGCCAGCTTTCTTCCTGCCCCATCTCCTTGCGTTCGATCCCGCAGCATGGACAGGCACGCTCCTCCGCGTTCAGTTCGTGCACGTGAGTAGTGACGGCAAGATGCTCGAAGTCGGCGAGCCGGCGCCGCCCTTTACGCCGTTTGACTCTCCGCAGTTCGTCTTCGGGCTCAGCATGGAGCGGAAGATCAGCAGAGTTGATCGGTTTGCAGTCCATAGCTTCGGCGAAGCCGAGAAGCATCTGCGCCAGATCACCTTCGGACTGGAGACGATCCGCGCGTGGGCCGTAATACCATTTCTTCAAGCGTCCGAGTTCCACCTGCAGGCGCAGATTCTCCAGGTACAGATCATCGGCGCGCTGCTGTTGCTCTCGGGCATGATGCCTCTCCCGGTCGCGCTCGGCGAGCAGCGCATGCACCACTGCCTTCAGGGCGTTCCAATCGTCGGGTAGATCCACTAAGTTGTCTGTGGGAGGCACATTAATAGAGACGTACAAAGGGGAAGTGAAGTTACTTAGACTGCAACCTTTTCCTCGCTGTCATGTTTGGTTTGCATTCGGCGGTCGTAGCGCGGCACGCGCTTCAACTTCGTCATGTCGATCCCGTCCAGGATCATCGCCAATTCGCTGGCCCGCAGTTCCACGGAGCGTGTCCCATCTTCGACCCGCGGCAGTTTGAAAACCCCGGCTTCGAGTCGCTTGTACCAAAGAACAAAACCGTCGCGGTCCCACACCAGAATCTTCAGTCTGTCTCCTCTGCGGGAGCGAAAAATGAAAAGGCTATCGCTCAAGGGATCCTGGCCGATTACCGCGCGCACTCGCTCCGCCAGACGATCGAAGCCGCAGCGCATATCTGTGGCCTGCACTGCCAACCAAATCCGAGGCCCCTGAGTGCGATCCAGCGCACGCAAGCTCGGCAGCCCGATCATTCTTCCGCCTCCAACACGGAGAGCAACGCACGCAGATGTCGCGCATCAAAGCCTGGCCCTACCACCAGACTACGCCTTCGCGGTAGCCGCACTTCGATCGTTTTGCCGGACGCCGCCAGGGCCGCTTCGCTCGGAGGAGCCACTTCCACCGCGACGAACTTCGCCGCTTCCGCTCCGCGAACGCGCTTCTTCCAGTCGTAAAACTGCCACTCGCGAAGACCTCGATCACGACAGAACGCCGCAACAGTCCGGCCGCTCGCGATCTGTTGGGAAACCAATCTTCGCCATTTCGCAAACTCTTCCGTTCGCCCGCGTTTCATCTCTCTACACTGCGACACGGTGCGGTGCCGCGCAAGATGCGGTTCACATACCGCTCACTGAAAGCCCGTCGTTTTGTGGTTAGATTTCGAAAAAGTTGAGTCTTCCTGCACCGTCAGAGAACTTCGACCGAACTTGGAGGAGACTGAGGCGTGGCATCGCCATCGCCGTCATCGTCCTTGAGTTCGTAATCGACCGGCATCACTGTGCCGTCGTCGGTAATTTGCATGACGTTGGGTACCCGGTAGTCGATGTCCTCGTTACTGACAGGCGGCGGCGTGGACAGACGTGCGGAGCCATCCACGCCGAAATCGACTGCGAGGCCGAGGCGGTCGGCAAGGCAAGTAAGAAACAAAAATCTCGACCGAGGCGTCTTTAGCATCAGTTCGAACTTGTCGCTTGTGCGGCAAGCGGCGATAGAGATGTTCCCAACCAGCGGCTCCGCTCGTTCTCGGCGAAGAAGTTCGTGCTGGAGGCCGAAAAACTCGACATGCTCCAAGACCAAACGGTCTGCCGTTGAACGTGGAATCTTCTGTTGCTTGAGCCATGTGCTCCAACCGCCGTTTCTCCCGAGACGGCTCAGCCTTTTCTTCTGCTCGTACAATAGACCCGACAAGACGCCGTCCATTCTTGACACTTGCGCCTGAAGGCCGGTCATCTCACGCTGGATGGATTTCCGCTGGAACCATTGATTAACGATTTCGCCCGACAAAAAGTCGTCGTGGCCGGGAGACCAATAACTGCATTGGGACTGGAGATACGCTCTGTAAGAGTCCAGCATTTCGTTGCTCATAGGGACTGACCTCGAATTAAATTGCACAGGGGTGGGCATGAAAGCCCATGCAAAAGATTTTCGAAGTTGTTATTGCACGCTGACTGGTGGTTTCTGGTGGTGAGCGGTGCTGGAGCTTATGTCATTTCGAAAGATTCGGAGTCTACTTTGCGTAGGTACAGTAGGAAACTATGGTCGAGAGGCCATGCCCGGATAGTAGCCAGCATTATGAGTGCGCTCTCATATCCAGCCCGAATAAATCAAAATCTATATATATTATTGCAAGGATAGACCCTTTACTAAGTCGTGTTAGATGAACCCGTTAAAGAAACTTATTGATAACCATGCAGGTTTGATGAAAGTACCCTGACACTTTTCCCATCTTTATTGAGGAATCTGGTATTCCAACAGAAAAACAGCCCCGACGTGCTCTTTGGGGCCCCTTCGAAAAAAAGAATGCTAACACACTGAACTCTCGGCTGAAACGCTGGTATTAGTTAGCACCGGAAGCGTGGTCGGTACTCTGGTTCAGACTACGTGGGGATGCTTGCTGACGTGGGCATCCCCGAACAAACATGTCAGCCTACCTGCAGTCTGCTCGTCCCGGAATTCTCCACGCAGATAAAACCAAAATGAATACGATTGAAAGTCCTCTGCCCAATGGGGCTTCTGAAGAGGAGCTGTTGGAAGGTGCTCGGTTCATTCCGAAGGCTCCTACAGCAAATGTGGCCGCTATCCCGGCCGGTACCCAACGGGTACATGAATGCAGAACCCTCCACTGGCTACGACCCGTACTCAGAGATTAATTTCGCCGAGTCCGACGAGACCGGCGCCGTCTCCATGGAGGAGGAGAATATCACCGTTGGCCGTCCAGATGCGGAGAGTTTCTTCCGTGTATCACCGAATCCGAACCATACGATGACAACGACGCTTCTGGTCGGGCCCCTGGAGGATGGGTATGGTAAGGCCTACTTCCTGCTGGCGCCGGCGATGGCAAAGTGGGCGAAGGCGCAAGTATCTCTTAAGAAGTTCGTCAAGCAGGTCAAACTTTATCTTACCGTCAACGGTGATGCAGAGTACGGTTTGTGGCCTGTTCGCAACTCCTTGGATGCATGGGCAGTCAGCGAAAACCAAGTTGCGCTCACGGCAATGACGAACTGGGTTCGCATTTACGCAAGCGGCAAGGTGTTCAAGGCTCAGATGGCGGTCGGTGATGACCGGGCCCCTGAATTCCCCAGCCAGTCGTTGCGGGAACTGCTGCGTTTGGCTTTCGGGGATGCCTTCCTCATTACCTCGCAGGAACATCCAGTCGTGAAGAAGCTTCTGGGCATCAAGGATGGAAGCCATGAGTAGCTCATGGCTCCAGTCTCTCCTCGATAGCCAGAACAGGCTCGGAGCCGGCTTGCGGGATATTGCCGTGGTTGACTCCGAGTTCTACGGCGCAGACGGCGACCAACCTCATCCCGTCTGCGTCGTCATCCGGCTGTTGGTCTCCGGGCAGGAGCATCGTGTCTTCTTCACTCCGGAACCACCATACACCCCGTGCCCGGTGAAATTCGACAGGTCGATTCTGTTCGTGGCCTTTGCTGCTCAGGCGGAACTTATGACCTTCCTCAGCCTAGGCTGGCAGATGCCGGAACGAATCCTCGACCTCGACATAGAATGGGTTCACCTCAATAACGAAGAAAACCGGCGCAAGAGGTTGAAAGAAGAGGCTCGGAAACCTACGACCACAACCAAGCCGTACCGAGCCCTCTGAGGAAAGAGGGCTCGGCGGATTCCAAGTAGAAAGTCATCTGCCCAAGGATTCGGAGTATCGCATGTCAAAACCTATCGATCGAGTCCGCTTTTTGCGGTCACGGCTCAGCACCCGTGGGGTCAAGTTCCGATGCTTCGCCAGCGGCGTGTAACCGTCGCAAATCATAGGAGCACCGGGAACGGATAAGCAAGATGGAGGCTCGACTCTTATACGACAGGAAAGAGGCCGCACGGCAACTGTCCATCAGTGTGCAGTCAGTCGATTATGCGATTGCAAATAAGGAACTGGACACTCGCCGCAACGGGCGGCGTGTTCTAGTAACTCACGCCAGCTTAATGCGGTATGCATCGACCAATCATTTCGAGGCAATTAGGTCAACAGCCGCCCGGAGTGCGGCGTCGTCCAAGTGTGCGTAGCGGGCTGTGATTGCGATGGTCTTGTGCCCAGCCAGTACCTGAATGACCTTGAGATTGACACCCTTCATTGCTAGTCTTGAGCAGAAGGTATGGCGACAGTCGTGCCAGCGGAAGGCGGCTACGCCGCTCTTCGCAATGGAATCTTCCCACCATTTGCGTGGTGAGTGTGGAAAGACCGCATCACCCTTCTTAGCGGCTGGCACTCGTGTTGCAATTTCCAGAAACGCAGCTGCGACCGTGGCGTTCATCGGAATGATTCTTGCGTTGTAGTTCTTTGTCTTCGCCAGTTTGACCTCCTTACGTTTGAGGTCAACGGCTTGCCATGTCAGAGTATATTGCTCAGAAAGCCTCATTCCGGTGCCGAGGGCGATGTCCAATTCAGGCATGTGCTTAGGGTGATGCTTTGTAATTACGGCACGGAGCGCCGTTTCTTCATCTTCTTTCAGCCAGCGGATGACTCCATTTTCCTCGTGTTTCTGGCGGACGAGTCGAGCGGGATTGCTCTTGACTTTGCCATTGCGTAAAGCCTCACGGAAGACGAGGGAGAACAATGCTCGATATCGATTGCTAGTCGCCGCTGTGCGTGTATTCTTCGTCAGCCATGCGTCTATGTCTTCCGGTTTGATGCTGTCGGCGACCCGGTCGTCAAAATCAGGACGAATTTGCGCCAGCCTCCCCTTGATGTTGCGCTGGTCTCGGTGGTGCGCCTTGCTGTACTCCTCGATGTCGTCTGCTAGCGTCTTGAACTTCACTCCCGCATCACGAAGATTGTCCGGTAGTTTCACGCCCACCCGCCGTTCATTCCGGCGTTTGTTGAGCAGGTCTATCGCATCCCCTCTGCGGCCAACTTTCTCTCGCCGCAGTTTGCCGAGAGCGTCTCGGTACCGAATCCACCAGACATTGCTCCCCGGCTCCCGTTCCCAAACGCCCCGTATTTTTTCTGGCTGCTGCTTCCCGGCCACACTGCCCCCCGAAAACAACAAGTATCACTACTAGTATCACCGGGAGGTAGGAGTGCTCGGAAGGAAAAACTGAAAATCTAATGTAAATCCTTTATTTTCTTGGTGCCGGGAGGGGGGGTCGAACCCCCATGACCGCAAGGGTCGGCGGATTTTGAGTCCCTATCCGAGGAATTCCAACTATCCTATTTCCTTTTATTTACAGCAAGTTAGATGCCTTGACGGTGAGGTTCCGTGCGGTCCTGTGAGGCACATTTTGGGCGGTTTAGGCATAGTTTGGGCATAGCTCTACCTCGATCTGGAGTCTGCTGGATTCTGGTGATGATGATCGGGGCTGGCGGGCAAAGAATTACCAGAACAATCTAAATCGATTTGAAGAGGGAGCGCAAGTGTCAATTGTGTCGGGGGCTCTGATCAACTATTACTTGCGTTGGCGCAGCATGTTGTACTTGTATTGACACGGCATAATATACTTGTAGTTGCGCGTCATGATAAACGTGTAATAGCCCGTGGGGAGTGCAATGGCGACACCGAATCAAAAACTGGCGGTATCACTGAGCGCCCTTCAGGAGCTTCAGAACGACGGTCGTCGTGTTTTTCAAGCGAGTGAGTTAAGCCGAGTTGATCGGGACCGGCTCCTGAAGCAGGGATTTCTGCAAGCTGTCATGAAAGGCTGGCTGATCTCAGCCAGCCCCGGTGCACAGACTGGAGACAGCACGCCCTGGTTCGCATCCTTCTGGGAGTTTTGCGCTCGATATTGTAACGAACGATTCGGAGAAGAGTGGCACCTTTCACCGGAACAATCGCTTTTGCTCCACGCCGAAAATACCATCATCCCATCTCAGGCAATTATCTATAGCCCCCGAGGTCACAACAACACGATTGAATTGCTCTTTCGCACGTCGCTTTATGACCTCAAAGAACCGCAATCGCCGGCGCGCAATGACCTCGTTGTCCGCGACGGTTTGCGGCTCTTTTCTCAAACCGCAGCACTGATTCGGGTTCCGGAATCATTTTTCGCTCGCAACCCGATTGAAACCCAGGTGCTCCTCGGGGCTGTGCGCGATGCTTCTGAGCTCCTCAGGCCACTGTTGGACGGCGGGCATTCGGCTGTCGCTGGCCGTCTCGCCGGTGCTTTGCGTCATGTTGGACGCGTCGAACTAGCTGTCGAGATTCTCTCTACGATGAAGGCGGCAGGCTATGACGTTCGCGAGACCGATCCGTTCGACGGTGCACAGCGCGTTTTTTCAATTGGCGAGCCCACAGATGCACCCATCGTGGGAAGGCTTCACGCCATTTGGGCGGCATCGCGGAATGCGGTCCTTGAAAGTTTCCCAAAGCCGAAAGGTTTGCCCAAGGACGCCACAGAATACCTGAAATTCGTTGACGGAATCTACCGGAGCGACGCGTACCATTCACTGTCCATCGAAGGCTACCGCGTAAGTCCAGAGTTGATTGAAAGAGTGATGTCTGGAGCGTGGGACCCCGCGCATCACGAAGCAGACCGGCAGAGCCGGGATGCTCTGGCCGCGCGCGGGTATTGGCAGGCATTTCAAAAAGTGAAGGGCACCCTATCCAAAGTGCTTGCCGGCGAGAATCCTGGAACGTTAGCCAGAACAGATCATACGAAGTGGTACAGAGAGCTTTTCGAGCCGTGCGTGGCCTCCGGCATGATCCCAGCTTCGGCGCTTGCCGGATATCGCAATGACGCCGTCTACCTGCGAAACTCCCGGTATGTGCCGCCTCGTTGGGAAACCGTTCGAGACGCCATGCCTGCGCTTTTCGACTTGATAGAAGCTGAATCGGAGCCCTCGTGCCGGGCCGTGCTCGGTCATTGGCTCTTCGGCTACATCCATCCATATCCTGATGGCAACGGCCGCATGGCTCGCTTTCTGATGAATGTGCTGTTGGCTTCGGGAGGGTATCCGTGGACCGTGGTGCGGATCGAAGACCGCGCGGAGTACCTGGGCGCATTGGATCGTGCGAGCATTGATCTGGATGCGAGGCCATTCGCGGCTTTTATCGCAGCGCGAGTAACCTGGTCGGCCAAGAAGACGAATCAACCGGTTGGGGAATAAAAGCCGGTTAGCCTTTTCTTCTGGCGCGATCTGTTGACAATCGCACTTGATTAATTTACTTTGCATTGTAAAGTGAATTGCAAATGAACTATCTGAACAAAGCGCTCGGAGACATCACCAGCATCCGTCGACAGGTGGCTCGCAGTACGGAGTTTCGCGGCTACGGCCCCGCAACTCTGGCTGCAACGGGCGGGATTGCCGTGTTGGCGGCAGGGGTACAGGCGGTTTGGCTGCCCAACCCGGCGAATCGCATTTCTGTATATTTGGCAATCTGGGTCTCAACCGCAATTCTCTCGGCAGCTTTGATCGCTGTCCAAACTGTTACGCGCTCACACCGAATGCATTCAGGGATGGCCGACGAGATGATCCGCATGGCCGTCGAGCAGTTCTTGCCTGCGGCCGGTGCCGGAGCGCTGTTGACGATTGTCCTTGTGCGTTCTGTTCAGTCGGCTCTTTGGATGCTTCCAGGACTTTGGCAGATCACATTCAGCCTCGGTGTGTTTTCGTCGTGCAGGTTTCTTCCTCGTCCGATGGCCGCAGCGGGCGCATGGTATCTGCTGACGGGATTGACCTGTATCGCACTCTCAGACGGTCGTGCTCTTTCTCCCTGGTCCATGGGCGTTTCGTATGCAGTTGGACAGTTGCTTGTTGCAGGCATTCTATTCTTCACCGCACAGGAGGGCAGCGATGAAGACTAAACCTCCCGTCATGGCAGAACTGGCCACTGAAGGCCGTTTCGCATACGAAGGCTTGGATCGCGTGATTCACGAGCGCGCCCGCCTTAGTGTGTTGACTTCTCTGCTGACGAATCCGAAAGGGCTGACCTTTGGCGATCTAAAGCAACTTTGCGCCCTAACGGATGGCAATCTAAGCCGGCATCTGAGCGTGCTGGAGAGGGCAAAGATGGTAGAGATCCTGAAAGGGCATGATCGCAGTCGTCCTCAGACGGTCTGCCGCATTACCGCGAACGGACGGAAACGCTATCTTGAATACCTATCGACGCTCGAACAGGTGGTCAAGGATGCAGCAAGAGGAACAAAAGATGAAGCGACGTCTACTTCGATACGCGACCTGACACCACGAGAGGCCTGACCCTTTTTTGCACGTTTACTTTGCATTGCAAAGTTATTTTGAAACCAGGAGAGAGACTAATGAACGATACTCCAATGTTGCTGTCAAGCTTGCAATCCAGATTGAAGACCCGATCCATGGGTATGAAACTCATCGTTGTCTGTGGGTTGGCGCTGGCGATGACAATCCCTGCGCTCTTTGTTGAGGGGCTGGTTGAAGAAAGAACTCAACGAGCCGCCGATGTCACCAGAGAGATCGCTAATCATGTAGGCGGGCAGCAAACCTTCCTGGGGCCCACTCTTGCCATTCCCTACACTGTGCCCGCACAGACCACGGGAAGTGCATCCGAGCACGGCACCTATTTGGTCTTTCCTGTGCAGGGGGGAGCCACAGTCAAAACTCGCACAGAAGAGCGACGCCGTTCGCTTTTCAAGGTCCCTGTCTTCGAAGCTGACTTACGATTCGACGCTGCGTTCGACCTGACAGGCGTACCATTGGCTGCTCCATTGGGCGCCGTGCTCGACTGGAGCCGGGCTGAGCTTGTCGTAGGGGTATCGGATGCTCGCGGGGCATTGGCTGATGGCACAATCACTGCCAACGAAAAGACAGACTCGTTCGTTCCGACAGACGGCATCGACGGTCTATCGCTCGATTCGAACGGAAACCAGAATCAACGTATACCGCTCACCCTCTTTGGAGTTATGGTCTCTAAACTCGCTCAGCCCAATGCAAAGTTTCAGGTAAGCGCCGCATTGCGTTTTTCAGGAGCGCAAAGGATAGCCATTCTTGCCTACGGTAAGACCACACACCTCAACATCGAAGGCGATTGGCCAAATCCCAGCTTCGATGGCGGATTCCTTCCCGTCAGGCGCACCGTGTCCACGCAAGGATTCTCTGGAGAATGGTTGGTTCCCTGGATCGCCCGCGGAATCCCAGCCGAGGGCCGCAGTTCTTCAGTCGCAGGACTTGACTCAACAGCACTTGGGGTCTCTTTTGTTGAGCTAGCTGATCCATACCAATCGGTGAATCGGTCGCTCAAATACGTGTTGCTCTTCTTGGGCCTGTTGTTTCTGTCCTACTTTATCTTTGAGGTGACCACCGGCAAGCGGGTACATCCCGCCCAGTACATCCTGGTCGGCATCGCGCAAATCATCTTCTATCTTCTGCTGCTCTCGTTCGCTGAAAGAATCGGCTTTGATTTCGGCTTCCTGCTTGCTGGTAGTGCAACGGTCATTCTTCTATCTGCAAATGCTGGATGGATCTTTGAGAGTCGCATTCAAGGCCTCCGTGCGCTTCTTTGTTTCGGCCTCCTTTACGCCCTCATCTATATGCTGCTGCGTCTTGAAGACAACGCCCTTCTGGTAGGCGCAATTGCCAGCTTCCTCGCGGTTGCCGCTGCGATGTACTTCACCCGCGGAATTGACTGGTATAGCCAACTCGCTGGATCAGGAACCCAGGAACAACGGGCTCCGCTCCTCGCGCCGAAGGACCCAGCATGATGCAAAGTGAAAAACCACACGGGCTGCACGTGGCCATCATCATGGACGGGAATGGCCGCTGGGCGATGCGGCGCGGACTTCCTCGTATCGCTGGTCATCGTGCCGGAGTGGCCGCCTTACGCCGTGTCGTAGAGCGGGCTCCGGATGTTGGAATCAGCTGTCTCACGGTTTACGCCTTCTCATCAGACAACTGGCGCCGCCCAACTTCCGAGGTGCAGGGTATTTTCCGGCTTTTGCGCGCCTTCCTGCGCCTGGAGACTGGGCGGCTTCGCCAGCGCAGCGCGCGGCTGCAGGTCATTGGCCGACGCGATCGCCTAGCGAAATCGGTTCTCCGCGAGATAGACAAGGCAGAATGCGCAACGGCTACAGGACGCCGCCTACATCTGCGCGTGGCTATTGATTACTCCTCCCGTGATGCCATCACACGTGCAGCCGCCATCGCGGCCATTGGAGGCTTGGACCAAGGGTTGCCTCCGCACGATTCGCTCGGACCCTTGTTAACGCAGGCATTGATTGCGGAAAGCGGTGACGTCGATCTGTTGATTCGTACTGGCGGTGAGAAGCGCCTTTCGGACTTTTTACTGTGGGAGTCCGCCTATGCTGAACTCATCTTTACTGACACGATGTGGCCCGACTTTGAGGAGCGTGACCTTGAGAGCGCGCTCGAAGAATTCGGCCGCAGGGAGCGCCGTTTCGGCGGGGTTCCAACGACCATTCTGCACTCAGGATCGGAATCGACAGGCAGTTTCCCATGATCATCTTCACTGAAAACAAGATTCATCACCGTCCCTCCAGCAGCCGGGTCGACGTTCTGGCCCCTAACTATCTACTCTGTTTATGTTCATGACGCAATCCAATCATCTTCGACGCATTCGCTTCTGGCTCGCCGTCTTCATCATCGGTCTAGTCCTCAGTGGCATCACGGCGTTTCCACTCGAAACGGAGCTGAGTCTACTTGTGTCCATCCTACATGCCGGATGGCTGCGACCGATCTCGGAATTCACTGGGCTGCTTCCGTGGATTGAACGCTTCTATAGCGGTCTTCACACTACAAACGCGAACTATCCATTTCTTGCATACGGAACCGACTGGCTTGCATTCTCCCATCTAGTGATCGCAGTTGCATTCATTGGTCCCTACATCGACCCGGTCCGCAACAAGTGGGTTATCGCGTTCGGGCTGATTGCTTGCGCTGGAGTCATCCCGCTTGCCCTCATCGCCGGCGCCATCCGTGGCATTCCGTTCCCATGGCGTCTTATCGACTGCAGCTTCGGGCTCTTTGGAGCTGTCCCACTCTTGTTCGCCAGGCAATCAATCCGTGCTCTCGAACGAGAGCGAGTCTGATGAAGACAACCACCAATTCAGCGAGCGCAAGGCCCTTGCAACGTTCCCGCCCAATCGCACTTTCGATTGTGCTGACGGTTTCCACCATTATTGCCGGCCTTACGATTCGATTTATTCCGCTTGGCCTGCCAGCCCTCATCGTCAAATATGGCGGCTCGATGCTTTGGGCGCTGTTGATCTACTGGATCGTCTCGGTTCTCTTGCCGCTGTTGCGTTCATCTGGCGCTGCTTTGACTACGGCTGCTGTCACGGTAGGCGTCGAATTCTTCAAACTGCATCACTCTCCGGCGCTCGATGCCTTTCGCCTGACGATCCCTGGAATGCTTCTGCTCGGCCGGTTCTTCTCCATTTGGGATATTCTCGCGTATTGGCTCGCGATCTCCATTGGAGTTCTGATCGATAAGCAAATTCGTTCTGGCGCAGACCCGACCTCGTTTCCAAGTGACAGCCGCATCTGATTCCATTGAAGGCGGAAAGTTTCGTTATTGATGAAGATTCCAATGGTCCGCAAAGATTTTTGCAATGGTGTAAATGCTTTGCATTGGATTAGCGCCCACGGATGTGGGAAAGATGCTCCCGTCCACTACGAAGAGTCCTTTGGTTCCCCAAACGTGAAAATCCTGCCCAATTACGCTGTCCATCGGGCTGGCACCCATCTTGTCCGTTGCTTGCATGTGGGCGGAAGTGACCATGGATTCGTTTGCAATGAATTTCAGATTTTTCTCCACCAACGCGGCCTGATCCGGAGACGTTAGCACTTGCGGCTGCATATCAATTCCTGGTTGGCTCTCCCGTCCAGCGTGTCCCAGAATATCCTCTGTAGTTGGCAGATACACCTCTTTGGCTCCTGCTTTGAACATCACATGAATCGCCTCTGCGATTCCCTCCGTGAACCGCTTCTTGTCAGGCTCGGAAAGGGTGTAGTCGATCTCGGGCCCGCCGTTCTCGTCGAGCACAACACGATTGTTCGCTTGCGGCGTATCGATCAACATTACCCCAAAACCGGCCAGATCACGGAATGCCTCAATCATCTCCAGCGTGTGCAGCGCGGGTCCCGGACTCATCAGCGCCGCATAAAGCGGTTGGTCTGCCATCGATTCCAGCGCATACCCTCGATCTACCAGCCGGTCATCGACGTAGACCGACGCTTCCGTTCCCGTCAGTGCGTCTATATGGTGGTCGAAGCGTCCCATGATCGGCATCGACGGATGGAGTATGACTCCGCGGCCAATCCAATCGTTCTTGACTCCGCTCCGCAACAGAACCGTCGGCGATCCAAGAGCCCCGGCGGATAGGATCACGGTCTTCGCATGCACCGTAAAAGTCTCTCCCGTAGGTATCTTCAGACCATTTGGGTCCGCGATCACGCCATTTGCCGAAATCGCGGATCTGGCTTGTACTTCTACTCCCACTGCGCGTTGCTCGCTTCCATCCTGTTGGAAGAGCACACGCCGCACATCTGCATCCGGAATCATTCCTAGTGGGTTTCCTTGATCTTCCAGCGCGGCAATCAGAAGCTGGCTTTCAGCCGAGCGCTTGTCGGTAACCGGAGACGGAGAAGAGTTGGGAGCGTATGTATTCAAGCTGTAGAGCTTTGGATGCAATCCCGACAATTTCGCTCCATCCCAGAGGGTGCGGTTGTTCAGATTGATCTCCTGTTCCGACAGCGTCCTGGTCCCAATCTCGCGCTTCACCCATTCATATTCACGCGCCAGCTCTGCCTGCGTGAATTCATCCGGCGCAATCTGGCCCGCCTTGCGCCACCCTTCAATCTTCGTTCGGATAGCGTCCGTAGTCGGTGCGAAGCAGAGGTCTACGTTCACCTGCGACCCACCGCCCACGGCCATGCCGTTTCGTATACGTATGGTTCCATCCATAGAGGTCCGCGTATCAATCAGATCGTCGATCAACCGCGTCTCCATGGACCCTGGGATGACAAACGATCCGCGTTCCAACAGCAGCACGCGCTTTCCGTCTTTCCGCAGCTCATGCGCCAAAACCGAACCAGCCGGGCCGCTCCCGACAATCAGCACGTCGATCGTGTGTCCATCCTTCTCGCTAACTTCCTTCTTTTCGTTGTTGTAGATGAGGCGCGTGGGAGCCAGGTGTGGTGTATGCGCCTTCAAATACTCTTCGGGTGCATACAAAGTCACCGTCACGCCAGTTAGCTGTTCCTGGACTGCTCCATAGCCTTTCACGATATAGAAGTTGCGCGCTGTCGCCGCCAGCCGACGCGGCGCATTTTCCTCGCAATGCTGCATTAACGAAAGCACCCGCTGTCGGTGGGCACTATCGAGGGCATCAAACGACGTTTCGCCTGCACCCTCGATGGCCTGCCCAATCCCACATGTGTTTCCGAAGCCTCGCAAGTCTTCAAAAGGTTGCAGCAGTTGCTGAAATCCGGTCGAGTTCTTGGCTCCTTGCCAGATCCCTTCACGCGCCGCCATCAGCAGCTGCGCCGTTTTAGGATCGTTGGGAAGATCATTGACAGGCAGAAACGAAGCAAAAAGCGCATCGTGAACCGCATGCAGCGCGGCCTCTGTCGAATCACCCTGTCCCGCCTCCGCCCAGCCGGCGGGCGCCCCCAGGCCGCTGCGTCCCATGCTCGCAAAAAGCAGAGTTGCAACCAAAATCCGATAAGACAGAATACAAATTGCTCGCATGGGGGAAAGTATATCTCCACGCCTTAAGATTCTTGCTTTAGGATGAGAGCCATGCCCCGGAACTTTGCGAAAATCCAGAAGTGCGCTTTCGGCTTCGCCTTACTCTTTCTTTTTGTCTATTCGCTGGACTATGTGCCCGGCATCATGGACTCGAACGGCAAGATGTTCGGTCTATTTTCCATGACAACCTTTGTCGACATAGGGCACCTCGGCCTGGGACTCCTGGCCCTCATCAGCGGATTTGTGGGCCCTCGGACCTCGCGGGCTTACTTCTGGTTTCTGGGATTCTTTTATGCGGCTGACGTCATCGTCTACGCCGTTCGGCATCTGCACCTCATCTCTCCCGTTACCAACCTGCTGGTGAACATGCCGCATATGGCGGTTTCCATCGCGGCTTTTCTTATCGCAATCAATGTAGGTAGACACAGTGCGAACCCAGCTGTCGCGCGCACGTAAATACTTTCGTCGCGCCGTGCGCCTACTGGCGTGCGCCTCCGTCCTGGCGCTCGTAGCGGCTATTGCTTTCACCGTCCGCTGCCGTCCAACGAAACTTCTCTTCCGCCCCACTCCCGAGACTCTCCGTCATCCAGCGCAGGCCGCGGGCGTTGCTAATTACGCACGCCCCGAGGTGGATACCTTCTATACTTACCCCGAGTGGTACATCGTATGGAGCTACCAGTCCAAGGCAGACTTCCAAAGCAATCATCTTCCTTCCGACTACTCGTACTTCGGCGACATCCACCAATTCTGGCAAGCGTATTGCTGTGTTTATGCGGCTACTCGCGCTACCTATCCGTTGCCAACCGGCGATCACATAATGCTCGCCGTCATTGGCTCCTCATTCAGCGTTGAGTATGCCCTCAAGGGCTTGTACGAAGAGACAATAGGCCGGCTCAGCGAATGGACGAGCCATCACGAGGCAGTGGCGGAGGATACTTACGCGGCCCAGGTGGCAGAGAGCTATGCGGCCTTCGTCCACGTCCGCCCGTTTTACGAGTTCTCGTTCGCCCATGCGCTCCGGGGCTTGTGGAGCAACACGCCGTTCCATTCCACCCACCTTGTTCGAACCGTTGAACGGCGAGCGTGGCTAACTCTCGATTACTCGGTTGAAGCCATCTACTGCGAATTGATTGAGCTTGGAACGCACGCCACCTACGGTTTCGAAGACACAACTACCGCTGCGTGGATCGAGCTTCCGCCCTCTGCCATTTCGCTTACAACTTCCTCGCCAACGTCCGTCAAGGTTCTCCGCGATCTTGGAGACCACCAGGCCATCGTGGAGATTCCTCGCTACCAGGAATTCACGACCAAAGCGCTGGGACTCATCCATGGTGGCGTCCGTTTCCGACAGATCGCGGGCAACGAACTGATCGTGGTCTCCACGATCTCTCCAGCCTCCTGGACAAACACCATGCCGAACGTTCAGTTGCTTCTGGCGCAACCCTTGCTCAGCGAACCAGGAAAGACGCGCAATGTTCTGCTCTGCCGCGTCGCCGAGCTACACAATGTTTTACCCACGCTCGAACACCAGGACCACAAGATAGAGCATCTTTACGACTATTAGTTCTGGCATCCGATGATGCGGTTTGAGGGCTATCAGAGAAAGTGGCCCCTTTGATCAGGCTGCAAATGCGCCTGCAGATTGCGATTAACCGCGGTCGAGCAGCGAAAAAAATTGGACACCTCAGATCGGCATTGCCGTTGCTCTTGCCATCATCTCTGAAAATGAAATTCCCGGAATAGCTGAATATAAGCCGAGGCTCTTAGGCCGGTGTCAAGGCTCTACGACCGCGGAACGCGGCGCGCGAAGCGCGGCCTTGACACCGGCCGGGCCTCGGCTACTCTCCGGCTATCCGGGAATGTCATCTACCCTCCCGCGACGCGTCTTCGGCGCGTTGCTTGGCGCGCTTCTCAAGCAGCTCCTGCGCTTTCGTTGCCTTTGTCGACTGCACCTGGCGGAAGAGAATAGTGATCTGATCCTGGACCATCTTTTCGCCGCGTAGGAGCGGTTCGAGAGTGCCCATCAACAGCATCTGGATACCCACGAGTTCGGTGAAAATGTGCATCTCCATCTCGGTGTGACTGCCGACCACGTCACTGCGCAGCAACATCTCACGCGCCCACTCGCTTGGCGTCTTGCCTGCTCGGGATGCCGCCTCCTCGATGGCTTTAGCCTCGACGGCGGTAAGTTTAGTGCTCAGGTTGAGCGAGCGGCGATCACGTCCGCGCAGCTTCTCTGAGCCTCGGTGTTCGATTGTGTGAACTGCAGCCATTTGGAACCTCCGATAATTGTTTACGCCGGTATCTGGCTAGATACCGTGTTTTGTAAACGCCTTGTATTTTCTGCGGTATCTATCGAGATACCAAAGTATCTGGGCAGTTCCCTTTCAGGGGTGGAGTGTCGAAATACACCCGGTGCGCAGCACCGAATCACAGCTCCCCATAGGCAAGCAGCCCTTCCTGCCACACACGCTGTAGCTCTGGCATGTCCCACGCGCGACGGAATAGCTCTCGAATCGACTCCCATTCCTGCGGCGTGAAGCCAAACGAAATGCCGTTACTCTGAGCACGGAACCAAGCTTGCAATTCGCCTCCATCCGCCTGGCCCGTGTAGCCGAAAAAGTAGTGCCCGTTCCACAAGGAATTCGGATAGCGAATGTCCCATCTTTCCAACATGGATCGGAACTCCGAGATCATGGGTAACGACGATATTGGATACATGGCGAAGCGTAGCTCCGGAAGAGTCATTAGAAGGGACAATTCGGACTCGTTCCCGAGCACGAAAGACAGCGCGAAGCCGCCCTCGAATACTGATGGAATTCCCGGCTGCCAGAGAGAGGCTTGACTGTCTTCGCCGTTCGTGTCCAAAACCCTCAGCTTTACCGGCTTCTTCCGCTCGATGAAGTGCCCTCTGGCTGCAACCCGCCACATTGCCGGCCAGTGAGGCATGAGCGCTTCATTCAGCTTTTGTCGGCTCGGGAATTGCTCTTCCTCCAAGAGTTCATAGAGGATCGTCGCTGGTGCCACGATTCGGGCGAGGTCTTGTCCGTCCTTCTTCATCGCCAGAAGAATGCGCTCGGTTGCCGTTACGATGTCGTTGGAATCTTTGCGATCACCAACCGAACAAAGATGGAAACGATACTGCTCATCGCGATTTACTTTAGACGGCTTACGGATGCGATATGTGGCGAGAAACGCTTCCAATAAGCTAATCGTGGATGTCATTGAGATTCGATTTGGCGTCTTTGCTGAGAAGGCATTCTCGCCGATCCGGCAGAAGTAAGCCATCACAGTCCATTCGGCTTTGGAGAGCAGCTCGCCCGCTTGAACCTTGGCTCGAATCTCCGTCATTGTGGCGGTCGCGTTCTCCAGCATTCCGACCACTTCCAATCGGTCGTCACGGGATGATTCAAGCAACTGCTTGGCAATCTCCGATGTGGAAACATTCTCGCCGGTCTTCGCTGCAAGCATGGAGCGGGCGCGCTCTAGTCGGCTGCGAACTGCATCGGAGACGCGCAAGGAAAGGGTTTGTTGCTGAGCCTTTTCGGTCATGGTCATGATTATTGCGCAAAAAATGTATCGATACAATAAGATTGTCTGTTGAAAACGCGTTCGTATTATGATAATCTGCCATTCATCCGGCGTACGGCTGCCGCTACTTCCCCCGAAAGCGAGCCGCTCATGAACGCTTCCCCCATCCCCCGTCTTCGCCTGGTCCGCACCAGGCAGGCCGCTGAATATCTCTGCATGAGTGAATGGAAGCTGCGGCGGCTCATCCAAGGCGGTCTCCTGCCCTACCTCCACGACGGCGAGGGCGCGCCGTTCCTGCTCGACATCCGGGACCTTGATGACTACATCGAAAAGAACAAGCACCGCGATGCTGCGGATGACTTTGGTTTACATCCCATGTCATTCTCGGCATTCGCAACCCCCTCCCGAGGGAAAGGAGGAACCAACCATGCCCCGTCCACGCGGAACCGGAAGCCTGTATCAGCAGAAAGACAGCGCGGTGTGGTGGATCAAGTACCACCGCAACGGAAGATCGTTTCGTGAATCCACTCGAACGACGGACAAGCGGAAGGCGAGCCGCGCTCTTGCCAAGCGTCTGGCAGAGATCAATACCGGCTCATTCGTCGGGCCGGTCTATGAGCGGATCACGGTCGGAGAACTGGCCGAAGATCTCTTCCGCGACTACCGCATCAACGGACGGAAGACAACCAGCGACGTGGAGACACGGTGGCGGCTGCACCTCGAACCATTCTTTGCGTCGCGACGGGTTGATGCGCGCGAAGTCGATCGACATGAGCTCCCCCTATTCCGCGGGGGCGAACGAGGCGTCTTCCTCTTCCGTGTTCTCCACGAGCACAAGTTTCGTGTGGGGCGAGACAACGAGCGGGAGGCCGATGTTGATTTCAATACCGACGCTCTTGGAATCGTCGTTTTTCCAGGCGGCTCCGATCTTGAACCAAGTCTTCCTCCCCTTCCCATTGTCTTCCACAAACATCACCCGATAGTCGGGCTTTCGTCCGGCCATAAATAGCTGTCCTTTCAAGCAGCTACCGCTAAGCATAGGAGTCTTCAAGGATTTGGCAAGAGCCGGTCGCCTTCGGGTTGATTCAACCGCTTCGAACCTCTTGGAAGTGCATTACAACGTCTCAGTTGGATTCCCGAACAGGGCGATGTCAAGGGCGGAGTAAAAGTAGACCACTGTGGCGGAATAAAAGTAGTCCAGTCCATAGGTGCGAAGTTGTTGGATTTGCGGGGTAGAAGGGGCTCTGGAGCGTAGCGGAAGAGGCCCTTCTACCCCGCGGCGCGTTCGGCTTGGGGTGGGGTTCAGCGTTCCGAGGGTGTGTTCCGTTTGCGCCGGCTGTGCTTGAGGCGGAAGCTGTCGCCGTTCATCTCCAGGATGTGTACGTGGTGGGTGAGCCGATCGAGCAGGGCGCCGGTCAACCGTTCGGAGCCGAAGATCTCGGTCCACTCCTCGAAGGGAAGGTTGCTGGTTACCAGGGTGGAAGCGCGTTCGTAGCGTTGGCTGAAGGTTTCGAAGAGCAACTCGGCTCCGGTCTTGGAGAGCGGCACGAAGCCCAGTTCGTCGACGATGAGCAGCTCATAGCTGGCCAGTTGCTTCTGGAAGCGCACCAGATGCTTCTCGTCGCGTGCCTCGATCAGTTCGCTTACCAGCGCAGATGCGGTGGTAAAGCGGACGCGGTGGCCGCGCTGGCAGGCGGCCAGGCCGAGAGCCAGGGCGATATGGGTCTTGCCGGTTCCACTGTTGCCCAGCAGCAGCACGTTCTCCTTGCGGGACAAGAACTCGCCTCGCGCCAGGTCCAGCACCAGCGTCTTGTTGGCCGATGGGATGGCCAGGAAGTCGAAAGTGTCCAGAGTCTTGACCACGGGGAATTTCGCCTGCCGGA
>JBKQNU010000092.1:0-61901 GCA_052145815.1 Occallatibacter sp. | reverse complement strand
GCATTGAGTGAACTCAGGGACATAAAGTCAGATGTTTTCTAACCCTGACGACTGCTGCTTCTGACGGCGCATCGATAACAGCAAGCCGGCGTGTCTCCATCAAGGATCATTGGCGAGAAGGGCGTTTAGCGTCAGGGAAGACAGGCCCTGACGAGTCTTCATGGTCATACCACCGGGCTGCGCTTGTTGACCTTGCGGATTCCTCCTGATAAGTCGGCAAGCGTCATGAAATCTACCAGATGCATTGAACATTACAGGAAGACCTGGCTCGAGGGCGTTTCCTTGCACGAATCCCCGGTCTCGTGGGCAAATTAGGAATTGCGCCCCTCGAGACTGCCCAGCCTTGCACGTATTTGGAGAGTTTCGCCATTTCTCCGCTCTTGAGGAACGCACCTCGCGGTTTCTCAGAGGTCAACCGGTACCTTAACAGGGGCGCGAGAACAGTTCAAAGCCAGGCGGCATGGCATTTTGTGTCCCTCTGCTGTCGTTTGTGGCATAATTTGCTGGCTTGCTTCTCCATCCCTTTCGGATGCCCTCAGTCGAGTATGCAAGAGACAAGGGGAGTGAGCGAAGCCCGGTGGTGCCTATCTTCCCTTCACTTCAGAGGTCAAATGAGTAACATCAACGGCAAGGTCTACGCGATGAACGCTGTGACTCCCATGAAGCCATGGAAGACATGGATTCTGCGGACGATCTTCTTCGTACTGGACCATGTCAAGCCGTTACAGAAAGACTTGATCGACCTGTCTTTCATTGAATTCGCACGATGGGTGGTCGTGCCGCGGAGCAGTTTCCCTTTCCTTGGGAACGGCCAGTCAAAAGAAGGTCTCAGGTACGATTACCTGCTTTTCTTCAGCAATTTCAACGGTACATGGAACCAATACATTGACGCATTCTCAGCGGTCCTGAGCAAAGGTCTGAACCTCATCTGGCGTTGGAGCGAGAAGTTTCCCGGCTCTGTGCCCGTGACAATCTTCAAGGAGTACATCGCCCGCGTTCAATTCGATACCGATTACTACTACACTGCCTATCCCCACGCCACTGCAAACGACGTGAAGTCAGCTCACATTGTGCAGTCCTCGATGGACAGCCTAAGTCTCGTCGCCGGGAATTGCACCCCGGAACAGTTTGCTGATGCATACCTGCGCTTTGTGCTCCAGGTCCAGGCCCACCTTGGCGAAACAGGCGACGCCCCAATCGCCGGATAGAGAAGTTAGCCATGCCCAATAAGAACGGCAGCGTCTACGGACTGACGATCCTTTCGCCGATCATCGACGATGCCAAGGCCACGCCTTCGCACGATCTGCAGATCCGCGACTATCTTGCGCATCTTTCCACCCGGGAGGAAAGCCCCTTTGCGCGCGCGCCAGGCACACATCTCGCCCGTCTCGTTGTCATGGACGACGTGATCTATGTGGGTGCGCCGTCCTGCGAGGAGCATCTCCAATCGAAGTACCTGATTTTCGAGTCGAACTGCGATGGCGACCTGGACACCTATCTCTCAGGCCTTGCCTCCGCCATTCCCGACCACCTCGACGCCGTTTGGAAGCACTGTGTCGGCTACCCTGGCGCAGCCAACCAGCAAGCGTTCATCGATTACATGAAGGCTTGCCAGCTTGAAACCACCTTCTTCTTTGCGGCCGTCAACGATAAGACCGTCACCGAAACTCTGCGCGCGCTTAAGACGCAGGCCGCAGTCGCCGATTTCATCGCAACCCATCAGGGCGTAGATGCGTCCACGCTGCAACGCGAGTTCATCGAGTTTGTCGCCCGTCTCAAGTCCCAGCCAATTCCCCGGCCGGGTTCCATGGGCCCTCACCGCGACATCAAGACAGGCGGCCGAAATGAGTAAGCTGAACGAGACCGACATTCAGGGCTTTGTTCTGCGCGGCTACAACTTGCCCGTTGCCCGCTATCTGCTTCTTCGCTTTGAAGCCGCGCCGCATGCGCGAAAGCTGATCGGCCGGTTGCTCAGCAAGGTAACTACAGGCCAGCATTGGGATGGAGCCAAGCCGCAGAGCACGGTGAACATCGCCTTCACCCACCGCGGGCTGCAGCATTTGGAACTGCCGGACGCAACCCTGCTCAGCTTCCCTGTCGAATTCCAACAAGGAATGAGACATCGCGCAGGAATCCTTGGAGACGGCGGCGTGAACTCCCCTGATCGTTGGGAAGAGGTCTGGCGCAAAGATTGCATCCACGCCTGGATCGGCCTCAACGGCCTCACGCCACAGGCACTCGAAACTCGCTGTGCCGACCTTCTTTCTCTATTCGAGGAGACCGCCGGAGCAATCGTTCTCGCCTCTCAGGATGCAGCGGCACTGGTCGTGAACGGCAAGCTCACAACCAGCGAGCACTTTGGCTATACCGACGGCTTTGGCAATCCTGACTATCTCGGCATTGAGAGAAGCACCCAGCCCGGACAAGGCAAGCTGCAGCCGAACGGAACCTGGGCGCCCCTCGCAACCGGAGAGCTCCTGCTGGGCTACGCGGACGAAGCAGGCGAACTCCCCGTGGCGCCGATACCTCACCTTCTGGCCAGCAATGGTACCTTCATGGTCTATCGGAAACTGCACCAGAACGTTGCCACCTTCCGCGCCTATCTTGAGAAGCAGGCAGCCCTTTACGGAGGAGGAAAGGAGAAACTTGCAGCCAAATTCATTGGCCGCTGGCGAGACGGAACGCCCCTCGAGCTCTCCCCCGACCATCCCGACCCAACCATCGTCCAGGACCCGAACCGGAACACCAACTTCACCTACGGCGCCGATGCCGAGGGCACGCGCTGCCCCTTGGGTGCGCACATCCGCCGTGTTCATCCGCGCGACGCTTTTGGCTTCAACGGGCAACTGATCAACCGTCGCCGCGTTACCCGCCGTGGACTCCCCTATGGACGTTTCATTCCCGAGGGCGAGCCCGTCTCCGATAGCGACGAGCGCGGCATCATCTTCATGGTTTTGAACGCCAGCCTGTCGCGCCAGTTCGAGTTCGTGCAGCAACAATGGATTCAGTACGGCAACGATGCTCATCTCGGCAACGACAAGGACATGCTGCTCGGCAATCACGGAGGGAGCGGCAGGTTTGTTGTCCAGGGTGAGGCAAGCCAAACCAATCCTCCCTTCGTATGCAGCAATCTTCCTGACTTTGTGGAGTTGCGCGGCGGAGATTATTTCTTCCTGCCCAGTATCACCGCCCTGGGCATGATCGCAATGGGCCTGGTCGACCCGCGTTAGATTCCAAGCTGAATGAAGAATGGCCCTGGCGGGAGTTCATGAAGCGCTGGAATTCAAAAAATCTGATTGCACGAGAATCACCAATGGAAGAACAAATCCAAAAAGTAGAGCAGGTCGCCAAGAAGGAATGGCCTGTCGTCATGAGTTGGGTGGGCGGCATCACTGCTTTGATTGGTTTGTTCGCCAGTCTTGGCGGGGGAATCGCGTGGCTCATAAACCACCACAAGCAGAAGACTGAGTTTCAAGAAAAAATGGCTCTCGCGGAGACACAGGCAAGACAGGGAGAGTATCGGACCTCACTCCAAAGCGATGAAGACATTCTCAGAGCAGATCCCCCTTACCGCCCTGCCCTCGACCAGGAGTTGAACACGGCGATGCTTTGGGTTGAGGACTTTCATGTTCCCGCCCGAGAAGATCAGAATGCTGCCGATCTGGCCGCGCTTGCGCTCGACCAAATCCTTCCCATCCTCGACGCCGGTCTGACCCGAAGCAAAGGTTCGCCCGCCGCGGACGTTCAGGCCCATATTGGCTGGGCTCACTGGCTCAACCAGCACATTGCAGAACGAGAGTTCGGAACCGCCGCTGAAAAGAACCTTCGCGCCGCGCTGGCCTCGGATCCATCCAATGTCTACGCGAACGCGATGCTGGGCAACTGGATACTCCAGAATGGCGGAAATTTCGCTGAGGCGATTCAGCATCTTGACGCCGCGATCGCGACGGGCAAGGCCCGACCATTCGTCAGAAAACTTCAACTCGGAGGCCTCATTTATCTTGACCAGAAGGGAGCGAGAGCCGCACTGGTCAAGGCCGTAAACGACATGCGCAAGTCCGGTGAGCCGCTCGACGAATCGCCAAGGCGACGCATCCTTGGCTTCTGCTTCGACCCCGTCGTCGTCAACCATGGCGAACTCGCGGAATCGCTCTCCGCAGCGCCTCCCGATGATATCTGGAAGACTTATTTGTGGCTCGACAACATGCCGCAAGATACACAGGGCCAGATTGAGGTTAATGACTTCATCTCCGCGAATTTGCTGGAGCTTGCAGGCAAACGAAAAGAATCTCTGGAGAAATATCGCCTGCTGCAACAGCAAATGATGAACCAGGGGGGCTCATTCAAAAACTCCGTCGATGCCGCGATCGCAAGGCTATCCCAGAACTAGGGTGCCTGATTGCGGCACACGTATCGCAATTCGATCCGATATGAAGAGCCTCAGTTGTCGAGAACACAACTTGAACTGCGGATCGGTCCTAGAAAGTTGGTCAGTGTTTACAAATCCAGTCCACCTGAACGTAAAACCGGCTACTCGGAACTAACGTGAGCCAAATCACGTTAGGAAAAAAGTAGAAAACTGTATGCAGAGATTGGCTAGAGTTTTCCGCCGTTCAGAATGCCATGTACTAGTTCCGCGTTCTCCTTCACCTCGTCCTTTCTCCTCGGGAACATGCCCACGTAAATGCCGTCATTGGGCTTGATGCTATCGAACGCGGTGCGAAAGGCCTGCGCCACGCCTTCGTCGCCGATGCGTCCAGCGGCCAGGATCTTGAAGGCAAAGCAGGTCTTCGCGGTTTGCCTCATCACCTTGTACATCCGCGCCGGGTCGCTCTGAATGTAGATTTCGTGCGGCATCTCCACCAACTCGCCGTTTAGCACCTGCCTCCACTCCTGCTCCGTTCGCGTGCGATTGTAAACGCAGCCGGCGTAGAAATCGATATCCCAGCCTTGCTCTTCCACACGCTCAATGACCTCTGGTTTGTGGGTGCCAACGCCAACCATCACTCCCAGATCGCGAGCTCGCTTGCACCACTCCCTCTCGCTGGCGAGCGTACCCTTCTGAAGGGCGGCGTCGATCTCCTCGCCGCGCCTCTGCAGCGCAAGCGGTTTTAAATCGTTGACCAATTGCGCCGCGTCGTCCATCGCCGTGACTTGAATGATCAATTGCATCTTGCCGCCCTCGGCCTGGAACCTGGCCCAGTCCTGCGGGGCGCGGCCAATGTGGACGTAGTTGAAGGCATCGATTCCGTAGGAGTTCGCACGGTGCATTACCTCGCACACGCGATCCTGCGTGTACCAATCCCTCATGGCATTGCCGAAATTGCCGTTGTAATGAGCAAACCCATACAGCGGGTTAACGCCCAGCACAAGTCTGCCGATCTCGACCTGGCCGAATTTCATCTTGGGGATCTGGATTTCCGCTCGCCAGCCTGCAGCCTGAGAGTTCTGCACAGCTTTTCCCTCGGCTCCCGCGGAGGAGCCCTGTGCCTGCCGCTCACCGGCTGCGTCCGCAGCCAGTGCATTGGGAACGTCGCCCGCCATACCTATGGCCAAGGCGGCGCCAATCTCAAGGAATTCACGCCTTGTCTTGGACATCAACACACCCTCTTTCTAGCGCGCAAGCTGCTCGCTTTCCGGGCCAACCGCATGGAGGTGAAGATCAGGCCTGATGTACCCAAGCGGGGCTCCAGATTTTGATCTTCCACCGATCCGAAGGGCACAGTTGGCTGCAATCCCCCCGGACTGCGCTTTACGCTATTCCGGAATTGGAGCACGGAACGCGGCTCCCTGTAAGTGATGTGCGACTCAATCCAGGTGGCAGGCGGATCAAGCGTTCATCCAGAATCACTGCGGTGCGATATGAATCGGGCCACCCAGGATGTGGTTGAACCATCATTGAAAGTAAAGGCGGCCAACCACCGCGAGTATCTATATCTCTCTCCGCTGCACAACACCAAAAGCCAGCAAGTACAAGATACCGGGCAGGCCAGCCAAGAAAACCAATGTCCTCCCTGAATGTCTGCTCAGAATGCCAGCCGCACCTCCGAGGCGTTGGCGGCGCTGACGATGAGCGTGCCCGCAGCCTGCTTCTTGCCGGAGGTGCGCCAGGTGAGGTCGATCTCTTTCGACTCGTTGGGCAGCATCTCGAAATCGTTGTCGCTTGACTCGGCGAGGTAGGGCGTGGGACCGGCTTGCGGCCACGTGAAGCGCATGTGGACGAGGTGGGCATAGCCGCCCTTGTTGACGAGGCGCACGCGAGAGTGAAAGCCGCCATCTGCGGTGGCTTGCGCGGGTTGAAGGCTGGTGACGGCGAGGCCTGTCTCAGGTTGCTCCTTGAGCAACTGGAAGGCAGGCTTTTCGCGCTCAGCGAGGAGGTCTGGCGCGCGATGGGGCGATCCGGGCATGACGCCGGCGAGGAGATCGGCGAAGAGGACGAGATATGCGCGCGTTTGCGGCTCGGCGATCAAGTATTCGTCTGTGGGCTGGTTGGAGAACTGGTCGGCCACGGGTGTGTAGCCAGTAAAGGCGGCGGTTCGGCCGGAGCCGTAGAGGCCGGTGACGAGAAGCGGTTGCTTTGCAATGGTGAGCTCGACATGGGCGCCGGTGCGCGCGGTGACTGCATTGAAGGCGGTGAGGCCGTAGTGGCGCAGGAGCGAGAAGCCTTCAGACGAGGCGCCGTTCTCAGTGGCGTCGGACCTGGAGGCGATCTCATTGATGGGGTGATTGGTGGCGAGGGCGTCGTCCATTCCATGCGGGCCGTAGATCAGGTCGGGACGACCGGAGATATCGACGGGAAGGATTTCGTTGAGGGCTGTGGCTTCAACAACGGCGGCACGGCCGAGGCCGCCATGGAAGCTACCTTCGCCGCCGGTGATGATGAAGCCGGTACCGGACTTGACGGCATCGGCGATGGCTTTGGCAGATGACTGCGGGAGGACTTTTGCCAGCGCTTCAAAACATCCGACCCAGATGGCGTCGTACTTGGCGCTGAGAGCGGCGCTGTCGGTGAGGTCGCGAGCCATCTCATCGAGCGCGTTTTCGTCGTAGACGTCGACAGAGAGGCCGATGGAGCGGAGGAGGTTGGCGATGGGGGCGGCGGTTTTGGACTGGGCGATGAGCAACACTCGGTGCGGAGCGGCGAAGGCCGGCGCGACAACCTTGATGAAGCTGGTTTCAGTTGCCGAGTCAGAGCCGGTGAGCGTGGCGCGCAGGATATAAACGCCGGCGGCTCTGGGCAGAGTGAGCGAGAAGTCACCGACCGAGCCTTTTCCGTCCGCGGCGATGGATGCGGGGAAATCGGTTGCGGCTACTTTTTCGCCGGAGGGTGAGAGCATCTCGGCGTGAACGGTTCCGCGGATCTCCTTGTCAGTGTCGTTGATGATCCAAACCGGCGCGGACCACGCGCTGCCGGCGAGCTGCGAATCGAGAACGTCTTTGTAGGCGAAGCTGAGCGCGACGGGCGCTTGCGAGCGCTTCATGAGCCAATAGGCGGTTTTGGGGACGCGATCGTAGTCGACGATGCCGAAGCGGAAGCCGGGGCCGAGCTCGAGGAAGTCCCAGGAGCGGATGCCGTTGACGGGGTCGTACTTTTTGCGACGGAAGGCCTGGGCCGCGTAGTTGAGGATGAGGCCCTGATAGAGCTGCGTGTCGCTGACGAGTTCGGGGAGCGAGCGGGGGTTTTGATCGACCCAATGTTCGGTTCGGAACAACATGCTGTAGAGGCCGGGCTCATCGAAGCTGGTGAGATAGCTGTAGGCCGCGGTGTCGATGGGCAGATTGAACCAGCGGGGCTGGTTGGGAATGCCTCCCCACTGCTGCGCGGGGGTGAGATATTTGCCGAGGTTCTCGTAGGAGGAGAGCGAGATGCCGCCGTACTCAGAAACAAACCCGGTCTTGGCGTCAAAGAGCGCCTGGTAGGGCTCCTCTTGCCAGATCATGCCGGCGGCAGCGGTCCAGTAGTGCTGCTCGCCGAGGTCGCACAGGCTGGGATGGAAGATGCTGCCGGGCGCGAGATCGGTGATGATGGATTTCATCGCGGCCATAAATTCGTCGTAGCTCTGCTGATCGACACCCATGCCCCACTCGCCGGCCTTTTCATGTGCCTCAGCCAGCGGTGCCCATTCGATGATGGAAGGGTGGTTGCGGAGGGCAGTGACAATCTCGGAGACCTGCAGGCGAGCCTGCTTCATGTAGGGTTCGCGGCGAGGGCTGTCGCGGTCGATGATGTGCTGGGGGCCGAATTGCAGGAAGGGCAACTCCGCGACCACCAGGATTCCCAGGCGATCGCAGAGGTCGTAGAACTCCGGTTTCTCAACGACGGTGAAGTTGACCACGAGGTTGAAGTTGCCGTCGCGATAGAGGCGGAGGTCGCGGTCGTAGCACTCTGCCGTCGGCGTGGAGCGATAGAAGTCTTCAATGGCGAACCACGAGGCCTTGATGAAGATCTTCTTGCCATTAAGCCAGTAGGCCATATTGGCGTCTCGGGTAACGGTGCGGATGCCAAACGTGACGGAGCGCTGATCGCCCCATTGCCCTTGCGCGGGTGCGATCACGGCTTCAAGCTTGTAGAGGTTTTGCGGACCGTGGTCCCAGCTCCACCAGAGCTGCGCGTGCGGAACGTGGATGGTAACTTCTGCCTTGGTAAGTCCGGGAGCTGCAGTGAAATTGAGCAGAGGAAGATCTTGCGGCGAACCGCTGAAATTGTCGGGGGAGAGCTTGAGCGAGACAGTGCGCGTGGCCGCCTCCTGGCCGGCGTTCTTGAGGGTCACGCCCAAGTGCAGTGTGGCGCTGCCATCGGGGTTGATGGATTGGGTTTCTAAGTGCACGTCGTCGATGGTGACCGGGCTTGTAGTGCGCAGGTGAACGCTGCGCCAGATGCCCATGTCGAAAGCGGCGTTACCCTGCGCAGGGAGCGCGTCCCAAGCTACGTCAATGAAGTAGGGAGGCTTTTTAAGCTGTGCCGGGCCACCGACATAGGCCATGCTGAAGTCGCCATTCATGTACTCGAGCAGGCCGCGTCCCTTGGGAACCCAGGGATGGGAGACGACGACAGAGAGCACGTTGTCAGCGCTGTAGCGGAGCTTGTCAGTCACATCGAAGGCGAAGGCGGTGTAGGTGCCTTCATGGGAGCCCAGGAACTGGCCGTTGAGCCAAACGGTGACAAAGTAGTCGGCGCCGTCAAAGGCGATCTGGGTGACGGTGCCCGGGATTTTGGGACCGGCACGGAAGTGCTTGCGATACCACCATTCCTTCTGATTGATGGCGATGAGATCTTTGGTCTCAAACCAGCGGTCAACGCCGGTAAAGCCGGCTTGTAACTGCGTGTCGCCGGGGACGGAGACGGCTTTAAAGGAGCTGTCGTCGAAGGTCTCTTTATCAGCGCCGGCTTTGATGCCCGCGTCGAAGTCAAAGGAGCCCATGCGCCAGTCACTGCCGTCGAGCAGGACGTCAGTGGCGGCGGCAGCCTCGCCTTTAGGTCCAGCCTCGCGCTCAGTCTTCGCCCCCTGAGCCCGAACCACCGCACTCAAGCAAAACGTGATGACCGCAATCAGAACTACAAATCTCCGAGACCGCATGATTTCTCCCTTGCAAGAAAATCTGCCGCGATAACTGCGGCGGACCTATGTCAACGCATTGAATGGAAATCTTCGATGAGTCGTCAAGGAAGTGCTTCTGTCCCCGTAACTCCGATCGCACGAAGACGAGTCGCGCGGGGAAAAGAGGGCAGGAGAAACCGATCAAGTGTGAAGCTAATTGGTTGTGGCTACCTGATTGTACTATAAATGAGAGTTCTTCACCGTGAGCTTCTGTTCTGTGAAGTCAAGGTTGGCGCCTATGCACTGTGAAGAGCTTCGACTCGGCTGCGGTGAAGGCTGGTCCCGGTGTCGTCGATGATGTGCAGATTTCGACCGGAGTAGCAGTGGTCGGGCTCTTTCCTGACAGCAACCGTAGCAGCGGTTCTTGTTTTCTTGCAACAAAGTAATTCGAGACATTTCACCCAGTTTTCGGGCCTGCTCGCTGATTGGCTTGTCCACCCATGAGATTCCGAGGGGACTGTTCGGGAATTTGTCGGGCCTAACGGAATTTCGCTTCCTTGGTCCAAGAAGCATCACTCTTGCCATGCAAGAAGTCCTTTCCAAAACCAAAGACCCGAAAGCCCCGCGACAGGCCAGAAGTTCTACGAGTTACGCCTATTCGGAAAGGCCAACCCTCTGGGCATTCGACACTGCGTCGGCCAAACCCACGCGGAGTGGTCCGAAACTCATCGCCAGATCATGTTCGAAGGGGAAGAAGTGGATTACTTCTGGATTCTCGCTGAGGCCAAGCAGCGTTACGATGAGCGAAGGCTCGCCCTGGCTGAAGAGGGATTCATAAACTCGGACATGGACCTGTAGTTGTGGATGCGGGACTACGGTTTGGCCAGGACATGTCCTTGTCCGTTCGGCGCACCCTTACATATGAGGAGTCGTCCTAAGAAACTTCAAATGATGATGTCTTCTGGAGGTATCCACGGTTTGCGTCAAGGCGGTCTCTGCGCACTACTCCAGATTGAGCAGACCCAGTATCGTCGCCACTTCTTCCGTGACTGGTAGGAACGACGGAACTCCATCCCGGACAGCTTGCAGTGGAAACCTGAATTCGTGCTCTGAAACCCCAGAGGATTCGAGTGTGGTCCTCAGGTCGTTGATGCTATCAAAGACCCAATGTCTCCCGGTCAACCTGTCCGTACTTTCGATTGACGCGCAGACAACGTCAATCGACTTGGACTCGCCCGATAACTTCGAGAAAAGTAGCACGAACATCGCCATGGTTAAATAGAGCGCACCGACTGGATTCCGGGTTGTCTGCTTTGTGTGCATGGTTGGTGACGCCTGACGTGTCAGCAGGGCAATGTTTGCCTCTTCCGCGACACGCTGAATCTCCTCTTCTGGGCATTCTTCACGTCATACGTTGCGCATATTCTTGACGAAACGCTCCTGAATGGCGGTTTCGTGCAGTGGATCAGGGGCAACTTCTGGCCGACGCATCCCATGCGGATGTTCTTCTGGTTCAACGCGGCGTTCATTGCGGCGCTCGGTGCGGTTAACGTACTCTACGACGCCTTCGGCGGCCATTGGGTCATTCTGCCCCTCGTCTTCCTCGCCGGATTCGTCACACATGCTTTCACTGTCCACTTATATTGAACGATCCGACGCAACACCTACTCGCCGGGTTTGCTCACGAGCACGCTTTACATAGTTATCTTCTATCTTTTGATCAGATACGGCCTCGATGGGAACCTCATTATGGGCACGGACTTGGCCACCGGGACGATCCTTGGCATCTCAACCATCGGCGCGTTTCTGACAGTGGGGCCGACGGTGCTCTTCCCCCGGCTTATGCGGAATCGCTGATAACTTAGAGCGTTATTTGGTCTTGCCACACAATTAGTCGCCGCAATGCAGCCAAAACGGTACCGCCCTCTGCCGACCGTCCCCAGCGTCGTTTTCGCCTTCCTGCTTCCCAAAATCCCGATTGCATTTGTGCTCGCTTGACACCAAGCGCCGAGGCGCTAATCCCATGTCTGGAAGCAAATCCGCGAGTTCCGGGCGTGTAACCGCCTAACCGTCAGTACTCATCGATCATCACTCGGGCACTGCACGCAATAACGCGCCCAAACTGAATCTCCGGATTGCCCTACTGCTTCTCCCCCGCCGTAAACGTAGTCCACGGCCCGGCCTTCATATCGTGAAGAATCGGCCGCTGCCACTCGAACTCCGGATGCGCGGCCAGAAACGGCACAGCTAGAAAGTCCTCACCGCAAGGATGCCCCGCTCGTCCGATGAAACTGAGCTTCGCCGCAAGGTCGGAGTCAGCAACCTTCCCCGTTACCGCGCCGGCAGGATCGAAGGGCGCGTCCCCCCACACTCTTTCACCCACCGGCGAAGTGTCCTCATGCCCGCAAAGGCTCCGTTTGCCCGCATCCACCTTGCTTTCGTAGGTATCGTAGTGGTCGGAAAGATAAGCCTCGGCGAGCGAAGTATCCAGCCTGCCGTAGTGCTCCTGCATGAATTGCTCGGCGCGGATATGCCTGGCGTTCATGCTGCTCTCCCTGTTGCCAGGATCGAACCCCGGCGTATCGTCGCGAATCAAAGCCTGGTCCGCCGAAAAATTCGACGACACAAAATAGCCGTCTGATTTCTTCGTCAACGGCGTATTGTGCAGTCCCAGTTCCAGGTAGCCGATCTCGCCCGTTTTGCGATCGCCAATCAGCCACGAGTTTGCATACCCGCCGTTGTTGCCCTCGCGCATGATCGCTGCATATTCGTCGATTGACGTCGCATACTGCATGGCCTTGCGCGAGCGCTGGAACTCTGGAATCCCATTCACGTCGAAACCCTTGGCCATGGGCAGAGTGGTCTCGGTAATCATCAGCCCGCTGGCGTTGACGCCGAAGTCGTCCTGGCTGGTGATCACGCCCGGCAGTCCGTCCATCAGGATATGCTGCCCACGCTCGGGCACAATGTCGAAGACCACTGTCCAGCGCTCGCCCTCCGCGTAGGACGACCAGTTGCTGTGTGCGATCACAATCTTTCCGTCCTTGGTGGCCGATCCGGTGGCCACGAACGCACTGCACTTTCCGGGCGCAACTGCCGCCGGTGGATTCGGAACATGCTCTTTGGCGTTCAACGTGGGCAGATAGTAGTTGCTCAGCTCAATGTCGCCATTCAACGCGACAATGTCCCACAGGTCGAGAGTCGAACCCTGCGCCTGCAAGCCTTCCACGATGCCCTTCAACTCCGCCTGGTACTCGGGATCGAGATGCGGCCACAAGATGGTCTTGCCCGCCTCGCGAAAAAAGCTCCATGGGCGCTTGTCCTCGTGCGGCGCGGTCACCGTGTAAACATGCACATTGTCTTCAATTTCGCGCGCCAGCAAATACCCATGCTGGAAGCCCACCTGCTCCGGCGTGCCTTCCAAATGCACATAGGTCCAGCCGCCCTCGTTGAACTTGTACCCGCCCGCAAGGCGGGGGTCGACCGCCGGAGCCGGGGAGGCGCCGTTTCCGACAATGGGAAAGCGGCCCGAGGGGTGAGGGGCGATTGGTCCTGCGGCAAACGCAGGTGTAGCAGTCGAAACCAGGGCAAGCAAGCAAATAGACAGGGAGTTGCGCAACACGAAACCGTCCATCGGGTGTCCTCAGGGAGTGCGGGATGCGGGAAGCCGCGAATGCCCTGAAGATACCACGATGGATCGGGTCTGCGAAATGCCCTGACAGCGCCTAGCGCTTCTTTCCGGACTTGCCCGCAGCCTTCTTCGATTTCACCGGCTTCACGGCCTTCTTCACCGGTTTCGCCGCATGCTTGGCAACCACCTTTGCCTTTTTCTTTGGCGGCGCAGCCTTGGCTGAAGCCTTGGGCTTTTTTGCAACCGGAGTAGCTTTGGCCTTCTTCGCGGCCGGCTTCGCCTTCGCAACCTGCGCCTTTACCGCTTGCGGAGGCTTGACTCCGGGAGCCCGGCGCACGACTGCCGGTGCGGCCGGAAGAGCCTCGGCACTTGCCACTTGCGGAGGCTTCACGCCAGGGGCCAGAGTCGTCACGGGCGTGGGCTCGGCTTCGCTGCCTTGCGGTGGCTTTATGCCGGGGGTTAGCTCATGGGCTTCAACTTGAGGAGGTTTCACGCCGGGCGCATTCGCTCCTGTTGGAGACTCGTTCGTCGATTTGGCCATCTTGTCTTCCTTTCTGATGTTCGCTGCTGTAGCCATTTTGCCCACCGGGGGAGCGGACGCCTTTGCCGGAACCGCTGCCGGCACAGTCTTTGCCTCAGTTCTTGACGATTGAACTTTCGTGGAACTCCTGGCCTCTGCTGGATTCTTGCTTGTCGCAGGCTTATCCTTGCCCACCGCGGAATGTGTGTTGGCTTTACCCGGTGCGGCTGACGATTTGCCACCGCGCTTTACCGGAATCGGCTCCGCCTCCGGCTCCGGCTCTGAATCGTCTGCGTCCAAATCGTCGTCGCCAATCTCCGCCTCCAGATCCTCTCCGATCTCCGGCTCCAGATCCAGCTTGGGAATGCTCAGGCCCAGATCGACCTCGTCCTCATCCCCGCCAACGTCGTCAAGATCGTCGACGTCGTCGACCGCATCTTCGGACTCCTCGTCGTCATAGGTTCGCTCTTTGAGCTTGGCCTCGCCGCGCTTGGCTCGCGGCCTTTTGACGGTCACCTGCGGAGGGGGCGCGGGGGGTGAATGAGGCTCAAGGAAAGCCCGGGTCTCTTCCGGAGTCGTCAAGCGCCCATCAATCAGTTCCAGAAAGACGCCTTGAACAATCTCCTTGTAGACAGCCAGCTCTGGGGTAATCCGCATCTCCTGCATCAGGGCATGGGGAATCCGCTGGCGTGCCTCTGGCCACACTTTCAAGAATTGGTGATAGCGTTCCTGAACAGCTTTGTCTTTGCTGGTAAAGCCAAGCCAAAGAACAGCTTCTGGATCATACCTCGTAAAAAGCTTGAAGGCCGCCGAGGCTGTGGAATTCTCCTTCGCGAGCAGCACCTTGGCAAACGACGACGCCATTGAGTCCAGGCTGTTCCACTCGTCGACAAATCCCGGCCGCAGCAGCAGTTTCTTCAACGCCGCGAGATCCCTGGATGCAAGTTTCGCGGTCAGCAGTTGCATCTGCGCTGCCGACATATCCGGATGAACCCCTTGCAAAAGCAGTTCTACGGCCAGATCGTGTAGCGCTTTCAACCTGTCTTCATCTGCCTTGGCCGCCGTCCACGCCGGGAACAGGGCCTTCATCCAGCCTTCCTCTTCCAGCGCGCGCAGAACCTTCAGTCCGTCGTCCTCGTGGCCAATCTGCTCCAGTTCCCGGCTTCGCCCTTCGCCCGAAAGCTGCTCAATCGCTCCGTCGCCCTTGGCATTCTCGTACCGCGTGCGCGTCTTGGCATCCATTTCCCAGCCCAGCCGGGCAATATATCGCGTGGCGCGAATCAGCAGCGAAGGGTCCTCGATAAACCCATAGTTCGACACCAGCCGCAGCGTCCGCGCCTCAATATCCGCCGCTCCATTCAGCGGATCCATCAACAGGCCATATGAGCCATCGTTGAGCGAAATGGCCATGGCGTTGACCGTGAAGTCGCGCCGCCGCAAATCTTCCTGTATGGAAGCCGCGTGGTAAACCGGCTTTTCAAGTTTCGCATAATCTACGCGATGCGTGCTGACCACATCCACGCGAACCGTGCCCGGAAAACATAAGTAGAGGGTATGCGAAATCTCGCTTTCTCCCCAGATATTCGCACCGAGTTTTTCAACTGTTTTCTTAAGTTTAAGAGCATTTCCATGAACTGCTACTTCAAGATCGCGTACCGCATGGCCACTGGTTAGATCGCGCACCGCGTCCCCGGTCAGGAACAGGATCATTCCCGCCTCGCGTGCAGCCTCGCGCAACTGACGCAGCGCGTTTTGCTGATCCACCGAAAGCCGGTTTTCCAAAAGGTAAATGTAGTCGGGCATTCGTTTTCCTATTTTTCCGCCGTCTTCAATCCGGCTACTACCCGTGCGTCCAAGTGACTCATGCTGTTACGCTTACAACACAGACGATGGAAGCGGCAAAGCAGTACATTAACACAAAGTTGCGCGCTTGGCTAGCATCTCTTGCACCGCGATTGCAGCTATTTTCCCCGCACATGAAAAGTGCACTCCGTGCGACAATCCAGAGCAATGGCTTCTCTCCACAAACCAGTGATTGTGCGCAAGTTCTCCAGGGACTGGTGTGCCGGCTATGCCGCTGCATATTTTGGTCAGGATGCTCCGGAACTTGAAATCCTGGATTTGACCGGAAAGGTGCTGCGCATGGCCTGGGACCAGGTCAAGTGGGTCTGCTACGTGCGCGATTTTCCAGCAGCGGAATCCGCCAACCCGGAGCGGCTTCTGCACAAGCGCTTCTCTACCCGCCCCCGCACCGCAGGAGTATGGCTGCGCATGACGCTCACCGACGGCGAAGAGCTGGAGGGACTGGCCGCCAATGACCGCTCCTTGCTGGAAGGCGCCGGGCTGCTGCTGACCCCGCCCGACACGCGCTCCAACACGCAGCGCATCTACGTCCCACGCACCGCCATCCAGACCCTCGAAGTTGTTGGCCTCATTGGCGCAGGCGCCCGCAAGGGCGTCGCGGCCCGGCGCCGGGACGCAGAGCAGCCGGAGTTGTTCTCGCCTGACGTGGACACAGCGTAGACCGCGGCCCTTCCGGTACAATCTCAGCGATGAAGCTAGGCGAATTGGCAAGCCGTTTAGGTGCGGAACTCCGCGGGGACGCGGAGCTGGAAGTAACAGGTGTCAAAGGGATTGAGGAAGCCGGGCCCACGGAGGTAACCTTTGTGGCCAACCCACGCTATGCTTCCCTGGCGCGCAAAACGAAGGCTGCCGCCGTTCTGGTCGAGCCTGGCTTTCAGGAGATTTCCGCCGCCACGCTCCGGCTCAACAACCCCTACCTGGCCTTCTCGCACGCTTTGGCCCTCTTCTACCGGCCGCCCGCCTACGCTCCCGGCATTCACCCCACCGCGGTCATTGACGCCACAGCAAAAATCGGAGAAGGCGCACACATCGGTGCTTTCGTCGTAGTAGGGTCCGCTGTGCGCCTGGGCGCTCACGCCACGCTCCTGCCGCACGTCGTGCTCTACCCCGGAGTCCAGGCCGGTGACTACCTGTTTGCCCACGCCCATGCTGTTGTGCGCGAAAACTGCGTCCTCGGCGACCACGTCACGCTCGAAAACGGTGCCATCGTCGGCGCCGATGGATTTGGCTTTGCCAAGAACGAACAAGGCCACTGGGAAAAGATTCCCCAATCCGGCCCCGTCCGCCTGGGCAACCATGTCGACGTCCAGGCCAACGCATGCATCGACCGCGCAACCGTTGGCGCTACGGAGATTGGCGACGGCAGCAAGGTCGACAACCTGGTACAGATCGGTCACGGCTCCAAAGTTGGTGAAAACACGCTGATCTGCGCGCAGACCGGCCTGGCCGGCTCGTCGGTGATCGGCAACAACGTCATCCTGGCCGGCCAGACGGGGATTGCCGGCCACTGCACGGTCGGCGATGGCGTAATCCTCACCGCGCAATCCGCCGTTTCGCACGATGTGCCGCCGGGCAAGATGATCTCCGGCTCGCCCGGCTTCGACAACCGCGTTTGGCTGCGTGCGGTGACCATTTTCCAGCGCCTGCCTGAGCTCCTCAAGCGCCTCGACCGCGTCGAGAAAAAACTTGCCAACGAAAGCAAAGAAGAAGACCAGAACGGAAGCCGGGAATGACGAATCGCACTGAAACCAAGGGCACGATCTACCGTGCTTTAAGCGTCCTCGCAATCGGCGCCCTGATGGCTCTAACTGCCTGCCATTCGTACCACGTAGACGCAACCGTGGAGAATCGTACCGGAGCTCCCATTCAACTCCTCGAAGTGGACTATCCCAGCGCCAGTTTCGGCGAAGACTCGCTGGCTGCCGGACAGGTCTTCCACTATCGCATCCAGTTGCGCGGCAGCGGCCCCCTCAAGGTGCAATACACCGCTGACGGCCGGCAGGCCCAAATCGACGGACCCTCGCTTGCCGAACGCCAGGAAGGCACGTTCGAGATTATTCTGCTGCCCGGAGGCAAGGCCGAGTTCCACCCCCACCTCACCCCGGCGCAATGAGATCGGCTTAAAGTGAAAAACGCACCCGCAGAAACGGGTGCGCTTTGTTGAATGGTGGGCTTGGGCAGTTTTTCTAGTGGACCATGCTCTGGAACAGCGGCGAATGCAGCAGACTGCTGAAATCAGAGTCGGAAGCCGCAAAGTGAATCGACATCAGCCCTGAATTCGCCGCAATGGCCGTATCGGCCAGTGCCTGCTTTTCCGCATCGGACCCGCTCATCTTGCGCACCGTCACCGCTGCGGTCAATAGCGAGGAGATCGTCGCCGCCGCAAACGAGTCACCGGTCGAAATGGTCAGGTCGAACTTCACGCCGTGCTGAAAGTCCATCCCGTACCACGAGGCCTGCAGCCGCTTCTGCACGGTGTCGAAGTCGGTCACTGAGCCCGCCTCGCCGAGCACCTGCTTCATCATCACCCGGGTTCCCTTGTCGTCCAGAATGCTCCACAAGGCCGCCGTATCCACTGTCTTCATGGCATCCATCATGCTGTTGTTGGTCAGCAGGCTGGGCTCCAATCCGTCACGCGCATCCAGAGCCTTCCGAACCGCATCTCCGCCGCCGAAGATCATCGTCGAGGCATCCACGAAGCAAAGCACCATTCCCGTCTTTGCCAGCGGATAAACCCTGTTGGTGCGCACCAGCCTGGCCTTCACGCTATTCTTGCGGAAGTTGGCCAGAATGTCCTGCACGGGAAACTGCCCCTGCGCAATGCCCACCGTCACCAGCGCATCGCTCGCAGCGGAAGGCCGAAACAGCGCAAAGGCCAGTTGCTCCACGTCGTGATTCTCGTTGAGTCCGGACTTGGTGAGCGCTTCGTCAAACTGCTTAAGCTCCGGCGGCATCACCCGCCCCCGCAACTCCATGGCTTCGGGCGAGTTCTGCATCGCACGATAGTCGATCACCACCAACTGTTGCACATCGTGCGGAACCGCCGTGCGCGCATCGGTGGACAACTGCGCCGCCTGCGTCAACGCAGCTGCACCCAGCAGCATCGGAACCATCGAGAACTTCACCAATCGCTTCAACAATTCATTTCCTCCGGACCTTGGCAATCCCTGCCTTTATCTCCCGGAAATCCCCGCGGCTTCCGCAGGCTTTCCCGCTGATCGATTAGACGCAGTTGCCGGTTCGTACATCACATTCTAACTCTGCGGTTCTTTTTGAAGCCCCAAGCGCGCATTTTGTCACGATCATTTCACGCAACCCTCGGCCATGCCAGCGGAGCACCCAGCCGGTGTTCCAGAATCTTCGTCTGCTCATCGAACCCAACCAATTGACGCATCCACTCACTCTCGCGCTCGCAAACCGCTTGTGGAATCAAGCCAATCACTTCCCCCTCCACCATCGCCGCCTTGTGACGCAACGCAAGGTTGGATACAGCGCGATATACCTGCGAAATGCGCGTCACTTCAAAATCCGTGATGTTCATCGAGAGTTGCGCCCGCCCGTGAGCAAGAACTCCCATAGCCTTAACGCCTTTTAAACCGCCTGAGGCGGCGCGGATCTCGCGGGCTATCGCTCTCACCATTGCTACGTCGGTCGAATCGAAATAGATGTTGTACTCCACCAGGAATTTGCGCGCACCAACGGCACACGCTCCGGCGGTCGGATGCAGGCCCGGCCCGCCCAGGTCTGGCCGCCGCGACGATTCTTTTCGCACCGCTTCCCGCAGCCCTTCGAATTGCCCGCGCCGCACTGCGTCCAGGTTCGCCCGGTCGGGCCGCGCCGCCGCCGCCTCGTAAAAGAAAACAGGCACACCAAACCGCCGCCAGATCTCGAGCCCCGCCTGCCGGGCCAGCAGCACGCACTGCTCCAGCTTGATACCGGAGATGGGCACAAAGGGAACCACGTCTGCAGCGCCAATGCGGGGGTGGACACCCACTTGCCGGGTAAGGTCGATGAGTTCCACGGCCTTGCCCACTCCGCGCACCGCCGCTTCCACCACGGCAGAGGGCTCCCCGGCTATCGTCACCACCGAGCGGTTATGCGAGGCATCCATCGACCAGTCCAGCAGGCGCACCCCGTCCATGCACATCGCTGCGACAATCGCCTCGACGCGGCGGGCATCCGTGCCCTCAGAGAAGTTCGGTACGCATTCCACTAACTGCCCGCTCATGCCTTGCTCCGCCCTGGAATGCCTGTATTCACTTCCACCACGTATACCCGACTTGCACCTGGATGCTGGCGTTCACGCCGGGGTTCCGGTCTCCCAGCGAAGCCGATGAGATGTGTATCCCGTTCACACCCAGATCGATCGACCGCTTGGGACTGGTAAACCAGTGAAACCCTCCTCCGCCCTGGGGCGAGAAGTTAATCACCGAGGTCCCGCCTGGCGTCCCATGCGGAACCAGCAAATCCGGTGGAAACTTGTGCGTGGTGTAAATCAACCCGCCCGCCCCTTGAAACCATGGCTGGAACCGCCGCGAATTCGTCAGAAAATTCCAGCGCAAAATCACCGGCGTTATGCTGGCGCCGGTGAAGGTGCCGCCACCTTCCGGCCCCACAAAATAGCAGGTACCCGTGGCGCACGGGTAGACAAAGGTCCCATTCGGATTCGGCGGCGGTGTGTAAGCCTGCCAGAGCGGCATGATGTTGGCGCCCAACTCGAATTGACCGGTAAGAATGCCTGCATGGATCACCGGAGTCAGCACCTTGCCGCCTTGAAATCCCACCGAGAAGAACCCGTAACTATCGCGATTGCCAAGCCCAACGCCCCCATTTACAAACGGCCCAAACTCCCAGCTCCGGTTCTTTCGCACCTCGGCCACCGGCCCGTCGGATCCCGAAGCTGGAACACTCGAAGAGGTGACCTCTTCGCTAGCCTCGTGCGGGCCTCCACTTGAGGAAAAAGGCGCCGAACCTGAGGTTTGAGCACCCAACATTGCCGAACTCACGATGAATAAAAACGCAAAAAGCTTTTCGGTTCTGCTCAACGTCCCTTCCCTCTCTCTATCGGTATTTCTTCATCCCATAAAAAGGCCGCCACATCCGGGCGGCCTCTCCCATGCCATCCCAGTCTGGAATCAGCCCGCCGCGTGCTCCATTTGTTCGGCGTTCATATCAAAGTTAGAGTAGACATTTTGCGTATCGTCGCACTCTTCCAGAGCTTCCAGCAGACGAATCATCTGGTTGGCAGCGTTTCCTTCAAGCTTGGTATAGGTTGAAGCCACCATGGTCACTTCGCTCATCACCGTGGGAATGCCCGCCGCTTTAATTGCCGCCGCAACCGCTTCGTAGGCTGACGGATCGGTGATGATCTCCCAGGTGTCGCCTTCGTCGTTCAGGTCTTCGCCGCCGTGCTCCAGAACAATGTCCATCAACTGCTCTTCGCTGGCGGCATCCTTCTCAACCGCAATGAGACCCTTTTTCGAAAACATGAAGCGCACTGAGCCGCTCTCGCCAAGGTTCCCGCCGTTTTTGGAGAAAGCATGCCGAATCTCGCTCACCGCGCGGTTGCGGTTGTCGGTCATCACTTCGACAATGATGGCCACGCCGCCAGGGCCGTAACCCTCGAACGAGATTTCCTCGTAGTTCACACCCTCAAGCTCGCCGGTGCCGCGCTGGATGGCACGCTTGATGTTCTCCTGGGGCATATTTTCCGCTTTGGCTGCCAGAATCGCAGTGCGCAGCCGCGGATTGCCGTCAGGGTCGCCGCCACCCTTGGCAGCGATGGTGATTTCCTTGATGATTCGGGTGAATATCTTGCCGCGCTTGGCATCCAGCGCGCCCTTCTTGTGCTTGATTGTGGCCCACTTTGAATGGCCGGACATGGGAACCTCAGCGAACTTTGCAGATTGAGCGCGGACCCGCGCCTGACCTTGTGAGTATACCACCGGGGCGGCAGGTCAAATTGCCCGGTTTTTCCCGCCAACTTCTCTGCCCGCAACTCGTCTAGCTTGCCGCCTTGGCATCCATGGAATGGAACCCGTCCTGTCGTTGCCAGGCTCCTGTCTTGCTCGTCTATGAACCGCACGTTTGGGAACAGCCCATTTGCCCCGGCGTTGGCTACCTATGGATTCCGGGAAACTGGGTCTGGTACCACACAGTTGGCTGCAAGCTCATCCTCAGTTGAGGCTCCACTTCCTCCAGTTGAGTTTCTCGCGGCACTTAAGGATCCCCATCCAGAGTCCCAGCCACGCTTGGCCAGACCGGAGATCTCAACTATGTTAGATTCAAGATGACAGACCACCCTCCGGAGAGATGGCCGAGTGGTTTAAGGCGCACGCTTGGAAAGCGTGTGTACTTTAACGAGTACCGTGGGTTCGAATCCCACTCTCTCCGCCAGTAACTCTAAGTTGTTTAGAATCAATAAAAAATCTCCGTGTTACACATCGTGTGACGCCGGGTTGCCGATCCGAACCGCGGTCGCCGCAGTGCCCGGTTAAAGGATCCAACAGGCGCCGTCATTCCCAATGCGCAAATTGATCTGACCAACAAGGCAACTGGTATTTCGCAGCGGACGGTTACCGATCCGGTCGGTGCTTACACGTTTCCACTGGTCCCCGTTGGCACATATTCCCTGCCCGCATGTGCAACTGGATTTAACCCTCTTCAGCGCGAGGGCGTGAACATCAACATCCACAGCGAGCCGACAACAACTTCACCAGTCGCGCCGCACGTCAGCTTCTGCACGATGTCCGACTTACAAAGCTCCATCGCGGTCCGACCTGCAAACTCAAAGAAGAAGCCACCTCAATCGAGTGTCCTCAAGGTACGCCGCCTCTCATGAGCGCGAGAATGTTGTCCAAGTCAAGAGTAATGTCTGGCGACACACAGCCCGAATGGGAGATTACCTGGGGAGATACGCCCGTCGCCATCCGCTTTAAAACACTGAAGGGCGCCGTCGTCGCCCTGGAACTGCCCTATAGTGAACACGACTCAACCACCTGGGCCGAAGTGTCGCGGATCTTCGAGGTGCTTCCTGCCGTATAGTTGTGCATCGACGGACCAGATTCCAGGTCCGATCATCGCCACTGTGACGCCCAGAGTAGCCAGCACGATGGCGATCAGCGAATTCTCGGCCCTCGCCGACAGAATCCAGACCTCGACAATGGCAATGGTGGTACCGGCTAATGGCGTCCAAAGGCCAAGAAGGAGAAGTACGCCCGCGACCGCCGCAATCAGATAAGGAAGGTTCGGCCCCGCTTTAGCGGTTTCGAGCAGATGCGTGGCCCCGAAATAGAGCAGAATCGCGCCCGTCAGCACGCGCTGAAGCAAAAGACCGGCGCCAGGCCAGCCTTCGGCGAATGTGGAAAACAAGCGTTGCACACATGCCTTTCCATGCTGGTCTCATGCTAGTTGATCCTTGGAAGAGATAGAAAGGGTTAAAGGTAGGGTTTTCAAGTCCTACTGTTGGCGATCGTCAAGCTCGATGATCCCGCGCTGTAGCGCAATGGTAACCGCATGCGCCCGGTCATTAGCCCCCAGCTTTGAAAGTATGTTCGAGATGTGGTTCTTGACTGTGGATTCTCCGATCAAGAGCTTGTCGGCAATTTGCTTATTGGCGTTGCCCGCGCCAATCAAACGAAGTACATCGACTTCACGGGAACTCAGCTGATCGTCGGCAGCGTGCTCAGCCAGTTCCGCCGCAATCTCGGGCGGTATTCGCTTGTGTCCGGCATGGATCGCGCGGATGGCAGCCAGCAGTTCCGTGCGGACGTTTCCTTTTAATAGGTAACCTCGCGCACCCGCCTTGATGGCCCGCAGGATTTGAACATCGCCGGTATAGGTCGACAAGACCAGGATTCTGGCGTCGGGGAATTCGCTTCTGATCCGGCTGATGGCTTCGGTGCCATTCATATTTGGCATTTGCACATCCATGAGAGTCACATCGGGTCGGTGCAACCGAAATTGCGCGATGGCCTCCTCCCCGTCAGCAGCCTCTGCGACCAGATCCATATCCCGCTCAGCACTAATAAGTGCCGCGATCCCCTGACGCAAGAGAGGATGATCGTCAACCGCCATGATCCGAATCGAACCCTCAATCGAACTACGACCGGTGCTCATAAATCCTCCGCTTCCTCAACAGCTTAGATCGACCGTCATCGCCGGATTTTTCATAGGCGATAGCAGCCGGAACTGTCAGCCGAACTTCTGTGCCGGCACCCGCTTCGCTCCAGATATCCAATCGCGCTCCCATTCCCTCTGCCCGCTCATACATGCCAGGCAGGCCCCAATGGCCGGCGCGACCGCGGTCTTTCAGCACGTTTGGATCGATTCCTTTTCCATCGTCTCGTACGATTAGCAGAAAAGCTTCGTAATCATAGCGTAGCTCGGCTTCAATGCTCTGGGCGTGTGCGTGGCGGTAAGCATTGCGCAGCAACTCTCGTGCGATTCGGTAGATCTCTTCCCTGATAATCGAACGCTTCGCTCGTCGCTGGCCCTCTACAATTACGCGTAGAGGCGGGGCAGCGTCTCCGCCATTTTTTGACGATGCCAGTTCGCGACCCGTTACCAGCAGCATTTGCTCCAGGCTACCCTCCTGGAATGGCCCCGAACGTAGTTCCTGAATCGCACTGCGACCCTCGGCGATTGCCTGATCCGCGGAAACCAGCGCGCTATCCAGGGCCTCAGATGCTTCTTCGGGACGCTCCGGGAGCTGATTGCGAGCCGCCTGAAAGCGGAACACCAGACCTTGAAAACTCTGCAAGAGCGTGTCGTGCAGGTCACGCGCGATGCGCGCCCTTTCTGCTACCCGCTCTTCCAGACGCATGTTGAACTCATGCGCCAGATGCCGGACACGGAACCAGTAGCCGCACGACAGCAGTATCAGGATACTCGCCGCGCAGAGGGCGCGAAACCAATCCGTCTGGTAAAAGTACGGCTGCAACAGGAAACGCACACTGGCCTCCTGCTCGCTCCAAATGCCATAGTTGTTTACCGCAGCCACGTGGAAGGAGTACTCCCCGGGATCCATGTTCGTGTAGTGCGCAGTACGGCGCGTGACGGCGTTCACCCAATCCTTGTCAAAGGGTTCGAGCCGGTACTTGAAATGCAACTTCTCTGGAGCGGAGAAGCTCAGTGCCGTGAAGCGGAAATCGAATGTGTTGTTGCCGGGCGGAACGGAAGTCCGGCCGTCGCGCGCCAGCGTCAACGTGTTTGCCCATGCCTCCTCCAGCACCACGGGTGGAGGCAGGCGATTACCCACAGCGGGATCGATAGCCACTACACCGCGCAGGGTGGGAAACCACATCCGTCCATCGTTAGTTTTCCAGCCCCCCGGACTCCCACCATTGGATTCGGTGCTCCGCATGCCCTCCGCCGCCCCGTACGATACGGGCGAAAGGAAGGAGATATTCCCATCGGCAAAATCATTTAGCTCCTTCAGTCTGAGGCGAAACACACTCTGATTGGAGATGAACCAGAGATTGCCCACGCCGTCCTCCAACATGCCCAGCAGCAGATTATCGGGCAGACCGTCTTTAACCGTGATTGCCTTTAACCGGCCGTCCTTCAAACGGTTCAATCCACCGCCATAGGTCGCAATCCAGAAAGTCCCGGTCGAATCCTGGTGGATGTCATACACGGAATTACTCGACAAACCTTGCTTCTGATCGTACTTCACAGATTTGCTGCCGCTCATGTACCAGATTCCTTCGAGGCCGCCCAGCCATAGGCCACCGTCTCGATCCTCGGCGATTGCGCGCACGTCGGAGATGCCGGGGACTCGCTCCAATTCACCCTCGCGAAAGCGGTACAGGCCCCCGGGACGATCCTCGGTCAGCGCACCGATCCAGAGCGTGCCCTCCCGATCCTGAAAAATGATTTTCACGGCAGGTGCGTCGACATTGAAACGCCTCAGCACACCCGATCGAAGGCGATACAGGCCCCCGTACACACCGAACCACAGGTCGCCATCGCGTGTTTGAGCAATGGCGAGAACGTCCGCCACGCCCGGGAACAGATGAAACCGATGCCCATCGAACCAGTAGAGAAAATCGCCGCCCAGCCAGATGCGGCCTTCCCGATCCTGAAACACGCTACTGAAGTTTGAGTCCGAAAGACCTTCGTCTTTTCCGTAGGCTGTCAACGGGGTTCGCCGGAGACGAATCAGCCCTCTTCCAATGGTTCCAACCCATAGATTGCCTTCGCGATCCACGAGGAGGCTGCGCACCTTGAGCAATTCGCCGGCATTCGCGGGCAACGGTAGTGCTTCGGGAGGACTGAGACTGCCACTTTCAATGCGGCTGAGGCCGGCTGGCGTGCGCACCAGCAATTCCCCATTCGCGTCCTCCGTCATGGCAAAGGAATACAAAAGACGATCTCCCTTCAACTCGCGGCGCTTAACTGACGGCAGCGAGACATCCGAGAATACGCCCTGGTAGTAGCGCACCAGCCGATACTGGTCGCGGAGGGCAATCCAGACACTTCCGTCGCGAGCCTCGTGGACAAAGAAAACGCTCGGCTGGGCGGAATGCAGGGTCGCAATGGAGCCATCGGCTCCAAAACGCACAACGTCTCCTCCGCAGCGGAACCACATGCTGCCGTCCCGCGCCTGCAGGAAAAACTCTCGGACCGCTTTTCCGCGATGAGCAGGATAGGCTTCCAGCTTTGTGCCGGTAAAATGCGCCACACCCCCCTCTGCAGTGTTGATCCAGACCGTCCCTTCGATATCGCCGTGAATCGAAGTAACCCACCTGTTGGGCAAGCCGTCGCGCTCGGAGTATGTAGTAGCGATGCCGTTATCCAGCCGGATGAGACCGCCATCCACAGTGCCGATCCACAACACCCCGGAGCGGCTTTCGTATAGAGAGTAAATCTCATTGCTGCCGAAACCTGGCGTATTCGCCGAATCGAAAAGCGTGAAGCGCTCGCCATCGAAGCGCGCGAGTCCTCCGAATGTGCCTACCCAGAGATAGCCGCGGCGATCCTGCAACATCGCATTCACCGAGTTTTGCGGCAGACCCTGCTCCGTATGCCAAATCGTTGTGACGTACTGCGGGGTTTGTGATTGTGCGTGCACAGGAACGATTAAGAGACCGGCAAGCCAAGGAACCGCGCTCGCCAGCAACAACACGCGGGTGAAACAACAGACCAACCTGGCCCTCGCCATGGCGCGCGACCAGTTGATGCGAAGCAAAAGCGTTCGGCGGCAAGCCATCTTTCCACCTTGGCAGCTGAACGGTGTCAAATGCTATGGTCCCAATCAGTAGCACGCCACTTTCGCTACCAGCGAAATCAATTTAGCACTCTTGTTGTTGCTTGTCAGTATTCTAGAACCAGCCAAGCCATTTCATAAATGATTTCGGGGACTACACAACTACGGAGAAATCATGGCGCAGAGCGGATTTCGACAGGGCCGCGAGCCGCGCCGCCGCGGGGACAGCATGGCGATTTCGGACGCAATGTGTTGCGCGGCTTCGGACTTTCCAGGCAGACCTTGCTATTCAGCGGCAATTTCGGTCCACGGAAAGGGTAAGCCTCCGAATCCGAGGCGAGTTCTTCACCATCCTTAGTCACCCGAACATCGGTGCTCCGATCTGCCTCGACTATGCGGTGAACAACGTGGGCATCGAGGGGAAGTTCACATGGATCACGGATCCAGACGAAGAGGATTGGGATCAGATGATCGACGTCAATCACAAAGGCACATTTCTGCGTCTGAAGCACGAGGCGAAGACCATGCTCGCCGGCGGCCGCTGCGGCGCAATCGTCAACGTCGGCTCCATCAACTCATTTCTCGAATTCCCTGAGGGCTCGGCCTATTTTGCATCGAAGCACGGAATGATCGGTCTCACGTCGAGCGTTTCTTTTGCAATGCAATTGGGAGCGTAGATGACAATCCCTGACGGCTTGACCCGTCAGGCGCGAGTTCGTCGGGGTTACTATCGATGCGGCATACTCGCTTCAGGAGTTGACGGTGTGTTCGGACAGCGGACGCGGACGCGCCAAACACTTGATCGACCTCGGGGATTGAATCGGATGCAAGACGCGAAGTCAGCTCTGACACCTGGTGGTAAACTGGCTCGTCGTCAGGAAAGCTGAATATGCACTCCGTTTGGATTCAGTTCTCTGCCTATGTCTTACGAGGTTGCATAGTGATTGGCGGCTGGGGAGAGCTAAGGCTGCGGGACGGTACCGCGATCAAGCAGTAACGGCCAGGCATGGTAGAGAAAAACGGATTGCAAGACGGAGAATTGCATGAGACATATCATTGGAACCACCCTGTTGGCCTGCGCCCTCTTCGGGGCTTCCCCTGCAATGAGCCAGGTGAAGATGACACGCGACCAAATGCTCTTCTACACCTCGGACTGGAAGGGCGATCGATTCCCCGATGGACGCCCGAAGTTGCCGGACGCACTGCTCAAACGAGCAGTGGACATCTCCATCGAAGACATCTGGGACTTTCTGCGCGCGCAGGGCTATCAGAATCAATTTGAGGCGGGCTGGCAGGCTCTTCACATTGAAAAGCCATTTGCGGGCCGCGCGCTGACGGCGCAATATATGCCGATCCGGCCGGACATGGCCAAAGCGATTGCTGCTGAAGGCAGAGCAGAGGGACAGGTGGGCGGAACCAATATGTGGCCCATCAATGAACTGCAAATCGGGGACGTCTACGTCGCCGATGGCTTTGGCAAGATCGTTGAAGGCACTTTAATCGGTTCCAATCTCGGCAACGGGATCGCCGCGCACACGCATACGGGATTCGTATTTGACGCCGGCATACGCGATCAGGAGGAGAACCGGGAGATTCCCGACTTCAACGGCTTCTACCGCGGCTACGATCCCTCTGCATGGGCCCAGATGGAGCTGACCGCGATCAATGCGCCGATTCGCATTGGACGGGCGGTGGTGTTGCCGGGGGACCTTGTTCTGGCCAAGACTGAAGGAGTTCTGTTCATTCCCGCAATCCTGGCAGAGGAGGCGATCAGCACCGCCGAATTCACCGGGCTCAAGGACGACTACAACTTCGAATTGAACCGCGAAGGCAAGAACGGCGCCCAGTTCGAAGGGGGATGGAATGCAAGGAAGTATGACGGCTTTGCCAAGTGGATCGACGCCCATCCCGACAGACTGAAAATGCCGCGCAGCGAATTCGACGCGATGTTGGCCAAGGCAAGGGCGCACGCGGAGGATTGAGCCCTGTCCGCTGAACCTGCAGCCCACAGCATCCCACGGCAGGACCGCGTCCAGATTGCATGGGCGCCTCCGAGGGAATCGGAATGCACGCAAGACAGCCTCTCGTTGAACCTGGACTCGTTGAACCGGGATCGGAGCTTCCCTCAAGGGAATTGAAAACATGATCAGATATCCGGGCAGAGAGCACGGGAGCGGCCAGCCTATACGCTACCTGCTCGTGCTGTGGCTCCTCGTCCTGAGCGCCGTAGCATACCTGGATCGCACCAACATTTCGATTGCCGGTGTCCAAATCGGTGCTGAATTCAAGATCGACAATGCCCGCCTGGGTTGGGTATTCAGCGCATTTCTCATCGGCTATGCCTCCTTTCAGATCCCCGGCGGAGTTCTTGCGCGGCGTTTTGGCCCGCGCCGCTTGCTCGCGTTCAGCGTGATCTGGTGGGGAGTTTTCACGGCTCTGACCGCTTTAGTTCCCCCCGGGATACGCGGCGCTCTCCTGGTCCTGGTCCTGGTCCGCATTGCGCTCGGGGCCGGAGAGGCGATTATGTATCCGGCAGCAAACCAGTTTGTTGAACGCTGGTTTCCGATCGTGGAACGTGGCAAGGCGAACGGCATTATCTTCGGCGGCGTCGGGATAGGGTCGGGACTCACTCCGCCGTTGCTCACGGCAATCATTCTGCATTTTGGGTGGCGCGCTTCCTTCTGGTTCTGTGCCGCCATTGGTCTGCTGGCGGGCACGGTATGGTACCTGGCTGCGCGCGATACGCCCGAGGAGCATCCCTGGGTGACTTCCGGCGAACTCGATGCCATCGTGCGCGGCTGCGGCGACACACCGGGCCGGGGCGCAATACTGCACCCCGATGGCAGGTCCGGCGCACCGTGGAAAAGAATTTGTTGCAGTAAGGAAGTTCTCGCCCTCACAGCCAGTTATTTTGCCTACGGCTACGTGGCGTGGATCTACTTCAGCTGGTTCTATATTTATCTTTCCCAGGTGCGCGGCCTGAATTTGAAGGCGAGCGCACTGTACTCGATGTTGCCGTTCATCGCCATGACGCTGGGTTCTCTTTTTGGTGGAGTCGCCAGCGATTGGCTTGCGCGGCATGTCAGTATCCGGTCGGGGCGCTGCATTCTGCCGGCGCTTGCCCTTGGATGCACCGCGATTCTCCTGGTCGCTGGTTCGAGAGCCCACGATCCGCGGGTTGCAAGTGCTGTCCTGGCATGTGGGGCGGGTGCTTTGTATCTATCGCAAAGCTGCTTCTGGTCAGTATCCGCCGACTTTGCCGGAGAGTTTGCAGGGGTGGTCTCAGGAACTATGAATATGGGCGGTCAGATAGGAGGCGCTGTAACTGCTTCGCTCACGCCATTGATTGCCTCGCACTTTGGATGGGAGGCCTCTTTTCTGGCGGCGACCATCCTCGCGGCGCTGGGCGCCCTCGCATGGCTCGCCGTAGATCCGCACGCCCGGCTTGCCGGGATCGCCAGCTCTTAGCCAGACCGCGAGTCGTCAGGTTCCTGATCGGCGCCGATCGGCGAAAAGCCAGAGCTTAGCCGGATTTTTCGACGACCAGAGCGGCCTGCAGCATCGCCTTCGCATAGGCAATATCGTAAGCGTCGCCGGTATAACCACCGCCGCCGGGGTAGCCGTGGATTGGCCCGCGCGCGCGATCGTAATCGAGGGCGCGCCCGTGTTCCGGATAGAGCTCTCGCGAATACTTCAGCTTGACCAGTTCCCGCATCACCGCGAACATGTTCACGTCGCCTTCGTCGATGAAGCCCTCGTCGTATTTCAGGTAGGGCATGGTGACATGCGGGTTGCGGTAGTGCATGTGGTTAATGCGGTCCCTGGAGCCAAAGTAACGGCAGACCGTGACCGGATCCTCGCCCAGTTCCTGCGTGACCCCACAATCGAATGTGATGCCGTTTGCCGGGCTATCTACAATCTCGATCAGATGCTTCCACCCATCCAGCGTGGCCATGATCTGCTGCGAACCGCGGCTTGACGGGAAGGGCGGGTCGTTGGGATGGAGGGCCAGCCGCACATTGGCCTTTTCCGCGACCGGGATGACAGCCTTGAGAAAGTAAGCGATGTTGGCCCACATCTCGCTGTGGGTGTGCGCACCTTCCTCAGCGAGCGGCGGCAGGTCCTTCATCCGGTCGTAATCCACGCCCGTCAATCCGGCGCCGCCCCGGCCCACTTCTTCGTAGTAACCTTCCATGGCCCGGTGCGCGTAGAAGTTGTACTCGACGACTGCGATGCCCGCCTGCCCCGCGGCCTGAATCGACTGCCTGATTTTCTCGATCTCCTCCTCCCTCCCCGGCCGGCCGTAGATTGTGTTGGGAAAGCCGCCGATCATCAGGTTGCCGAGGGTCACACCGTTCGCCTTGAGCTTGTCGACCAGTGGCTGAAGCTCGCCTGCGGTCCACGGGAGCGCGGGGCCGCCGCTGAGCACGTGATAGACACCCAACTGCACCACGCTGCGAATGGCCTCCTCGGTAACGCCGCCGGCGAGGTTGATGGGGCAGGCAATCTTGGGTGTATCTGCGCCTTCCTGCGGCATGCCATCGCCGAGCCACCATGGTTTCTCCTGAGACTGCGCGGAGGCCGCGGCCCGCAGCAGCGCGGGCGCCAGGGCTGTCGTTGCCAGGCCCTTGATCAAACTTCTTCGCGAGATATCGGATCTCAACATGGGAGGCTCCATGATTTGCATTGGTTTGCGGTCTTGAATTCTTCCACAGACCAATCTCCCGCGTCCAGGCAGGCTCGGCCCAAGCCGGCGCAGGAGTAGGATGGATTGCGAAAGTTCGGAAAGAAATCTATGAACATGTCCGGCGAGAGCAGGCCCTCCTACAACCGTCGCAGCGTTCTTAAGTCCTCTTTGGCAGTGCTGGCCGGTGGTGCTCTTGGCCGGACTGCACAAGCCGCGGAACCTGCGATCAGGAATGTGAATCCTGCCTCCAGCCCTTCGGCTTTGAAGATTACCGACATGCGCTATGCGGTGGTCGTCAAGCCGGGCCCGAGCCCATGCGTTCTCGTCCGGATCGACACCAACCAGGGCGTCTACGGCCTCGGCGAGGTGCGCGATATCGCTGGTCCGCAATACGCAATGGTGCTGAAGAGCCGCATTGTCGGCGAGAATCCTTTGAACATCGACTATCTTTTTCAGAAGATCGCCCAGTTTGGCGGCAACGCCCGCCAGGCCGGTGGTGTATGCGCGGTCGAGATGGCGCTTTGGGACATCGCAGGCAAGGTTTACAACATCCCTGTCTACCAGATGCTCGGCGGCAAATGGCGCGACTCGATCCGCATCTACGCCGATACGACGGAGTCAGAGGACCCGAAAGAGTACGGGCGGCGCGCCAAGGAGCGCAAAGCGATGGGCCTGACCTGGATGAAGATGGATCTGGGCATCGACGTTTTGGATGGAATACCGGGCACGGTGATGCGGCCTGCCGGTCAGGACAAATGGGAGTTGCACGATCAACCTCATCCTTTTATCGCCACCGAAGTCACCGACAAAGGCATCGAGCGGCTGTGCGAGTATGTTGCCGCGGTGCGCGAAAACATCGGCTATGACATGCCGTTGTCGATGGATCACCTCGGCCACATCGGCGTAAAGTCCGTCATTCGCCTGGGCAAGGCGTATGAGAAGTTCAATCTGGAATGGATGGAGGACGTCGTTCCCTGGTACTACACCGATCTCTTGAAGGAGATTCGGGAAGCCAGCCCAACTCCCATTTTGACCGGAGAGGACATTTACCAGTTCTCAGACTTCGAGACGCTCTGCAAGGAACATGCGGTCGACAAGATTCACCCCGACCTCGCTACCTCCGGCGGCATTCTCCAAACCCACCGCATCGGCGACATGGCTTTTCGCTATGGTGTGCCCATGGCCATGCATTTCGCGGGAACTCCGGTGGGATGCATGGCGTGCGTCCACTGCGCCGCCGCGACGCGGAATTTCCTGGCCCTTGAGAACCACTCCCTTGATGTGCCATTCTGGCAGGATCTGGTTACAGGAATTGAAAAGCCCATTATCGAACGGGGTTTCATCAAGGTCCCGGACAGTCCGGGCCTGGGCGTGACGCTGAACGACGACGAGGTGAAGGGCCATCTGAAGCCTGGAACCGGATACTTCGAACCCACACCGATGTGGGACGAACCGCAATCGTGGGATGACGCGGTGTTCAGCTAGTGATTGATGAAAATCTCCCCGACTGGCCGTGTGCGCGGAGGGGCGGCCCGGGACGAAGCTGGCTCGTGCGTTCTTCTACACCTTGCGAAATTCGATCCGGCCTTTTGCGATGGGAAGCCCGAGCACTTCAATGCGCTTCAGGTCGCGCGTGCCAATGCCCCGTTCCTCGGCCAGCCGCAGCGTGTTGTCGCAGTGTTCAAAGGGAGCAGTGCCCCGGTCGGCCATGGGATCGAAGCCCATCAACGCGGCGCAAACAGCGTCGGTGGTGACGCAGTTTGTCCCAGCAATCAGCAAACCGGGAGGAACGGCCCGCATCTGTTTCACCCACGGACCTTCGCCACCCGCTACAGTTTCGATGCCATCGATGATGCTCAGGTGAATAGGCCGGGCAGCCACCAGATCGACGGTCACCCGCGGGACGCGGTAGCCGGGGTCGCGGGGCGATTGCGGATCGAGTTCCGGCAGCGCGGTCCGGGAAGGCTGGCGGTTGCCGTTGTGCAGCATGGCCCGTCCACCACCCGCCTCCTGGCTCGGCTCATCCACGCCGGCGGTTTCGCCGTAGATTGTGGTAGGAGTAATCCCGAACAGGTTTTTCATCGCTCCGGTCAGGCCGGCGGTGCTGTGCTCCTTCAGCTTGGCAAGAGAGACGAAGACATCGCAGTCTTCGTAGGAGCGATTCAGATCGTAGGCTTTGAACATCAGGCCTCCGCCCGGGACCCAAAGCCGCGTGTACTTTTTCGAGGGACCCGCAAAGTTCGTGTTTTCGAACTCCACGCCGGAAGCTGCACTGGTGAAATCCGACGGTTGCCAGCCCGCCTGGGAAATGAACTCCTCAAGCGAATGGGCCTTGGATGAGGTTGGACTCTCGAGCAGCCGTATGCGCCGTGCTCCGGCCTTGCCGAGCAGGTGAACCGTGGCGCTCACCACCTGGGGATGCACCCAGTAAGTTTGCCCCTGCGTCATGCCATTGAAGCGCTGCGTGGAACTCCCTGTCACGTTAATTTTGATCGCCACGGTCTTGCCGCTGACCAGCTTACGCAGCCCGCCCAATTGGTTGAACATGGTCGCAAGAGTTGTGACCATTTCCGGGCCGTAGGTGGAACACCTGGCGACGGCGACAGGCGCCGCAGGTGCGGCTGTGGCTGCAAAAAGCCGGGTTGGCGCGAGATACAATCCCGCCGCTGCGGCGCTCAAGCCCTGGATGAGTTCTCTCCGGTTGAGGTCCCTTCTCATATTGCCTCCCGCTCTTTACGGCTTCGATCCTTGGTTCAGATGGTAACCCCGGTTCCGCTGCTTTCGCTCAAGAAATTGCGAGTGTTTGATGATTCCAGGCCGATCTGCGTCGGCAGGTGCGATGAACCGGCCGGCCTCGCTCAATGCGCTAAATGATCGGCGTTCAAAAAGTACGGAGCGTTTCGGCGCATCCGGACCGATAAACGCCGCAGTGTCCGGTATTTGAGTTGTGGTCGGAACGTCGCCAATTCGGACATGACCCGATTTTCGAATTCTGTCCGGATTGCCGGTAAGCCAGGCACTACAGGCTAAAGAGCGAGCGGCTCTCGATTCTGTTGCAGCAACACCATAGGACGCTGTTACTTCGTTTCCAGCGTGGGTGTGGCCGGACTTCACCGGGCGGTTGGCGCCACGAGCTGCTGGCCTGCGCTTCCAGGTTCCAGTTGCATCCTTGAATCGGATCATGAGCGTTACCGCGTTGGAATCCATGGCGGCGACTGTAGGTCAAATACACGACAAAGACATGACAATGAAATGGGAATCCCCGTGTTTACTGGGATTCTTGCATGAAAACCGGAGATTCCCACTCTCTCCGCCACGCATCCTTGAAACTAAATTGGCTTTCGGCGGCAAAAACCAATTTTGCTTTCGGCCGCACAAGTTCCCCATCCTGCATCTTGTGGATTATGCTTCTTGACGACCCACAATTTGGCTCCCATGAGGTGCTGAGTGCCCAGGGCATTACGCTTTCTTTTTGTTGTACCTGTTTTCCTCATCCTAGCCGCAACGTCACAAGCAAATACCAGCGCCGAAGCCCAACAGGAGTCAGGCTTCGTGCGGCTGGACCGGGTCACCGCTTCCCGGGCAATCTCCAACGGAATTGAAATCCGCTCGGGCGCCGCGATTATGCAGATCACAGCGCTGCGCGACAACGTGCTGCGCGTGCGCGTCGGCCCCACCGGGCAACTGCCGGAAGACGCCTCCTGGGCCGTCCTGCCCTCGTCCCGCACCGCATCCGTGGCCGTGACGCCGCAATCGAACTCGACGCATCTGGGCTTCAAAACGGCAAAACTGCTGGTTTCGATCCGTAAGGACCCGCTGGAGCTCACCGTCGCTGACCTCGCCGGACACGTGATTGCCGGCGACATGCCGGGCAGGCCTGTCGAGTACCACGGCGCGGCCTTCCGCGTTTACCGCCGATCGCCTGCCGACGAGCACTATTTTGGCCTGGGCGACAAGCCCGGCCCGCTCGACCGCCGCAATGAGGCTTTTGTCGATTGGAACACCGACGCATTCGGCTGGCAGGAGTCGACGGATCCCATCTACAAGTCGATTCCATTCTTCATCACCTATCGCCGGGGAATCTCCGCTGCCACGTTCCTCGACGACACCTGGCGAGCCAGTTTCGACTTCAACAAGGAATACCGCGACGGCTACTCATTCGGATCCGAAGGCGGCCCGCTCGACTACTACATCCTCTACGGTCCGGACCCGAAAAACGTCGTCGAAACCTGGGCCTGGATGGTCGGTACCACGCCACTGCCGCCGCTCTGGTCACTCGGATACCAGCAATCGCGTTACAGCTATTATCCGGAATCCGAAGTCCGCCGCATCGCGTCCAGGCTTCGCGCCGAGCGCATCCCCGCCGATGTCATCTGGCTGGACATTGACTATCAGTTGAAGAATCGTCCTTTCACCATTGACCGGGAACGATTTCCAACCTTCGATCAGATGATCCAGGATCTTAAGGCCGATCATCTGCACACGGTGGTGATCACCGATTTGCACATCGCCGATCTGCCCAACGCAGGCTACAAACCCTACGACGAAGGTGCTGCCGGCGACCACTTTGTCAAGAATCCTGACGGCTCAACCTACGTCGGCTTAGTGTGGCCGGGCAAATCCGTCTTCCCCGACTTCACGCAAAAGGCCTCGCGCGAATGGTGGGGCACGCTCTACACCGACTTCGTCGCCAAGGGGATCGCAGGCTTCTGGAACGACATGAACGAGCCGGCCGTCTTCGAGGTCCAGTCGAAGACTATGCCCGACGACGTGCAGCACCGAATCGAGGAGCCCGGCTTCGTCACCCGCACCGCCAGCCATCTGGAGGTCCACAACATATTCGGCATGCAAAACACCCGCGGCACGTTTGAAGGGCTGTTGAAGATCAGTCCCGATTCGCGCCCCTTTGTGATGACCCGCGCCAGCTATGCCGGCGGCCATCGCTACGCAGCTACCTGGACCGGCGACAACTCCAGCACCTGGAATCACCTGCGCCAGACCACTCCGCAACTCATCAACCTCGGTCTAAGCGGTTTCGCCTTGAGCGGCGCCGACGTGGGCGGTTTTGCCGGCTCGCCGCAGCCGGAACTCCTCACCCGATGGCTGGAGGTAGCCAGTTTCCAACCCATCGACCGCGACCACACGGCCATCGGCACTAATCCCCAGGAGCCGTGGGAGAACGGCACCCAGGAGGACGTGAACCTTCGCCGCCGTTACATTGAAGAGCGCTACCACCTGATGCCTTATCTCTACACGACTGCCGAAGAGATGAGCCGCACCGGCCTGCCCATTATGCGACCGCTGTTCCTCGAGTTCCCCTCCCCGACAGCCGACGGCGGACCCATCGACCTGGCCAACGGCAATGTGTTCATGCTTGGCCCCGACCTGCTGATTGCGCAAAGCCCTTACCCTGACGAGGTCGACGACTATGCCGTAGCGCTGCCACCGGTTGGCTGGTACGACTATTGGACCGGCGCCCTGGTGGAAGGTGCTGCCGGCAGGAAGGCCATTGACAACACCCGCGTCTCCCAGCCCGAAATCCACGTCCACCGCAGCTTGGATACACTTTCAGTCTTCGTTCGCGCCGGCTCTATCGTCCCCGAGCAACCACTCGTGCAAAGCACCGATGAAAAACCTCAGGGCCCGCTGACTTTGCGCGTCTACCCGCCGGGCCAACCGGGAAAGGAATGCGGCGGCAGCCTGTACCTTGACGATGGCCAGAGTTATGCATTCAAGAAAGACGATCTGCTGCGCGTCCTATTCACCTGCCACGCTACACCACAGGGCCTTTCTGTGACGGTTCTGCCTCACAGCGGAACGTTCGCTCCGTGGTGGAAGCTCGTGTCCATCGAAGTGTATGGTGCATCCCGACCAGCAACCGGCGCCAGCGCTTCAATCGAAGGTGCAGCCCCCACCCCGGTCACGCCTGGCTTCGATCCTGAGCATCACCGCATCACCGTCGTCATCTCCGATGACGGCAAAGGGTTGGAAATGCAGGTGGCATACTGAGATGCCAACCCGCACCAAAGTACTTCCAAGTGTAATCAAATTGATACCGTCGTCTTTACCAGAAACTGATACCCTGACTCTATGAAGTTTGGGGTCCTGGTCTTTCCCGGTTCCAATTGCGACCACGATACATTCCACGTAATTGCCGATGTGGCGAAGCAGCCGGTCACCTTCCTGTGGCACGATTCTGAAGATCTGGCTGGCGTGGATGCGGTTCTGGTTCCAGGCGGGTTTGCTTACGGTGACTACCTGCGCACCGGCGCCATTGCGCGCTTTTCCCCGGTCATGCAGGCTGTGCAGCGGTTTGCCGCCGGTGGCGGCCTGGTGCTCGGCATCTGCAACGGCTTTCAGATCCTGACTGAGGCTGGCCTGTTGCCCGGCGCGCTCATGCGCAATGCAGGCCTGAAGTACATTTGCAAGCAAGTTCACCTTCGCGTGGAAACTGCCGATAGCCCATTCACCAATCAACTGGCCGTCGGCGACGTGCTGCAGATCCCTATCGGCCACATGGAAGGCAATTATTTCTGTACGCCAGAAGAGTTGCACGCCCTGGAAGCCGAAGATAGAATCGCGTTTCGGTATTCGTCTCCCGGCGGGGAAATAACCGCGCAAGCCAACCCCAACGGCTCCTTGAGCAACATTGCGGGAATCCTGAACGCGGGCAGAAATGTCATGGGCATGATGCCCCACCCCGACCGCTCAAGCGAAAAGATCCTCGGATCGGCCGACGGCTGGAAGATCTTTGCATCGATGGTTGAAGCGCTGGCGGCTTATTGATGTTACTTGGTCACAAAATGGAGACCGGGTCTGCATGATCGATATTCACCACCATCTGATCTACGGTGTCGACGACGGATCGCCTGATTTGGCGACGTCGCTGGCCATGGCCCGCGAGGCCGCTTCTGAGGGTGTGACCGACATCGTCTGTACCCCGCACGCCAGCGACAGTTATCCCTATAACGCCGCCCTTGTTCAAGAGCGCTTCGAAGAATTGAAGAGATTGCTGCAAGACGATGTCCAGCTCGCCCTGGGATGCGACTTCCACCTCAATGCAGAGAACATTCTCGACGCCCTGGCCCATCCGCTGCGCTACTCCATCGACGGCAATGGCTACCTGCTCATCGAATTCCCTGACATGGTCATCCCTCCGCAGCTCACCGATGCCATGCGCCGCTTGCAGGACGAGGGATACACCCTGATCATCACCCATCCCGAGCGCAACCGCGTGCTCCACCGCCGTCCCGAAATGCTGGCCGATTGGATGCGTCAGGGCTGCCTGGTCCAAGTCACGGCAAGCTCACTCTATGGCCGTTTTGGAAATCTCGCTGAAGCACTTTCCAACGAACTGCTGGAACGCGACTGGATCCACTTCCTGGCCACCGATGCGCATAACCCGGCGTGGCGGCCGCCCCACCTCAAGAAAGCCTTCGACTACGTAACGCAAAAAGCCGGCGCGGAAACCGCGGAGCGTCTGTGCAATGGCAATCCAAGCGCCGCCTTGCAAGGAATCGCGCTCCCCGCGCAGCCCGAGCCGCTTGGCCTTCGGGAGCATGTCCCCCTGAAATTCGACGCCGGCCGCGTACCTCCAGACCCGAAAAGAGAGCCGAAGCAACCCCAGCCTTCCAAGGACAAATCCGCCCCAGCCGCCCCTAACCTGAAAGGCCTCTGGAACCGCCTTTTCGCGCGTTAAACCAACCCCAGCCCCCCATCCACCCCCAGAATCTGCCCGGTTACGAACTTCGGCCCGGTAGCGAAAAACAGCACCACCTGGGCCACGTCCTCCGCCGTCCCGTTGCGCCGCATCGGGGTTCTGGCGGCAAAGCGTGCGCTCGCTTCGACCTGATCGTGCAGGTCGATCCATCCCGGCGCCACGCAATTCACGCTCACCTCCGGCGCAAACGCCTTGGCCATGGTCTGCGTCAGCATGTGCAGTGCCGCCTTCGACCCGCAATAGTGCGCATGACCCGCCCAGGCGCGCGACCCTCCCAGCGAACCGATGTTCACGATCCGCCCTTCGACCGAGCGCAAGTGCGTCAACGCCTCCCGCGCTACTAAGAACGGACCACGCGCATTGGTTTCAAACACCGCATCCCAGGCTTCCAGACTGATGGATTCCAAAGCACCCGACTCAAAGACCGCTGCATTGTTCACCAGCACATCCAGCCGTCCAAAGCCGCCTGCAACCGCCGCAATCGCCGCGCGAACGGAGTGCTCGGAGCGTACTTCGCATTGCACAGCCAGTGCCCGGCGTCCAAGCGACTCTATCTCTCCCACCGTCTGGTGCGCTTCCGCCTGCGACTTCCGGTAAGTAATGGCCACATCGGAGCCTGCCCGCGCCAAGGCAAGGGCAATCTCCCGCCCAATGCGTCTGGCGCCTCCTGTAACCAACGCCGATTTTCCATGAAGAGTGTGATTGGACATGCGCAAGCGGTCTGATTCAGCCCCATGGCCTGGGTGCCCCAGGTCTCGACCTTGAGACCTGGGAAATCAATGCACTCAATCACAATACAGGATAAGAGCCCGCAGCCCCTCAGTTCGTCTGCGGCTGGCTTGGAGCCGGCGCCGCGTCAGCCGGCTTCGCAGGAGCCGAGTCCTTCGCGGGGGGCGGCGCAGGTTCCGCGCTCTTGCCCCCGACCTCCGCCGCGTCGTGGCTCTTGTAAATCGAATACTGCTCTCCCGGCCGCTTCATCCGGATCTCGATCGCCATATCCGCCTTATCGACCTTGTAGTCCTCGCCATACGTCTGAAAACCCCGCGCGATCACCTGCAGCCGCACCGTGTCCCCAATGGGCAGCACGTCGATGATGGTCTTGCCGTCCTCGTTGGTTTTCAGTTCCATGTTGCCCTTGTCCTTCTCCCCCTGCATGGGGTGAAAGATCACCGCGGCGTTTTCCACCGGCTTGCCATTCACGTCCTTCAGAATGGTCACTTCGATCCGCGCCGTCGGCGGCGGCGCCTTGTACTTGCGGCCACGCTTGTTACTGTTGTCCTGGCCATGTGCGGATAGAGAACAGGCGATCAGGCCGAACCCGGCCAACAAGACGAAAACACGAAGAAGAGAGCGGCGCAACATACCCCCCATTGTAGACGCTTTCGCCGCAGATGCGGAAGCCGCTCGACGCGACTGGAGGGCAGACTCTGAACTGCCAAGCGAACACCCCAACTACTGCGCTACATACGTCACCGACGTACTCGACATGTTCAGCATAGTCGGCGGAACAAACGGAACCTGTCGTGAATCAGGAAATCTATTTGAATCTCTGGGCAAGTCATGCGCGAATTTCAGTGGATGGGGGCTGTGGAGATCGACGCAGGCTGCTAATTATGATTAATAAATTGTGAGTTAATTACACTCATATCTCTGCAGATACCTCTTGACAACAGCGAGGTCGCTTCCCTATCGTTAGCAATTGGAAGGCTCGACTGCTAGCACACCGCTGGCAGAACTGCTTAGCAACTCCCGCAGCACTCTTCCGCAGTTCGAAAATCGGGCAGCTTCCGAGCTTTTTTCTTGAAAACCACCCACATCCCGCGGCCGGGGCTCAACCCTGCCGGGGCCTAAGGAGAAGCGAAGCAATGGCATCAACATCCGTAACAACCACTTTCACTCCGCTCCATGACCGCATCCTCGTCCGCCGTCTGGAAGAGGGCGAAACCATCCGTGGGGGGATCATCATCCCCGACAGCGCCAAGGAAAAGCCCCAGGAAGGCGAAGTGATCTCCGTCGGCAAGGGCAAGTCGAACGACGAAGGCAAGGTCTTCCCTCTCGACGTCAAGGCCGGCGACAGGGTCCTCTTCGGCAAGTATTCCGGCACCGAGATCAAGCTCGACGGCCAGGAATTCCTCATCATGCGCGAGGAAGAAGTCCTCGGCATCGTCAAGAAGTAGCGGCCGCGCGCCGCGCGGCAGTTCACAGTTCGCAGTTCACAGATTGTTGAGTGAGCACGACAGCAACTGTGAACTATGAACTGAGAACTGCGAACTAACACAAGAACTTCGAACTAGGAGAATTCGGAAATGGCAAAGCAAATTCTGCACGGTGAAGAATCCCGTCAGGCGATTCTGCGCGGTGTGAACATCCTCGCAGACGCCGTCAAGGCGACGCTTGGCCCCAAAGGCCGCAACGTCGTCATCGAGAAGAAATTCGGTTCCCCCACCATAACCAAGGACGGCGTCACGGTCGCCAAGGAAATCGACCTCAAGGATCCGCTTGAGAATGTCGGCGCCCAGCTGGTTCGTGAAGTTGCCTCCAAGACCTCAGACGTGGCCGGCGACGGCACCACGACCGCAACCGTCCTCGCCCAGTCCATCTTCAAGGAAGGCGTCAAGACCGTTGCCGCCGGCGCGAATCCCACCGCTCTCAAGCGCGGCATCGACAAGGCCGTTACCGTCATCATCGGTACCCGCGACAAGGACGGAAAGTGGACCGAGGGCGGCGCTCTCGGCAAGCTGTCAAAGCCCGTCGACGAGGGCTCGGTTGCCCAGGTCGGAGCTATCTCCGCCAACGGCGACCAGGAAATCGGTGACATCATCGCCCATGCCGTCAAGGTTGTCGGCAAGGACGGCGTAATCACCATCGAAGAGTCGAAGACCATGCACACCGGCCTCGAAACCGTGGACGGAATGCAGTTCGATCGCGGCTACCTCAGCCCGTACTTTGTAACGGATGCGGAACGCCTCGAAGTGGTCCTGGAAGATCCCTATATCCTAATCTACGAGAAGAAGATCAGCGCCATGAAGGATCTCCTGCCCTTGCTGGAGCAGGTTGCCCGCGGCGGCAAGCCCCTCCTGATCATTGCCGAGGATGTGGAAGGCGAAGCACTCGCCACTCTCGTCGTCAACAAGCTGCGCGGAACGCTCAACGTCGCTGCCGTCAAGGCTCCCGGCTTTGGCGATCGCCGCAAGGCCATCCTGGGCGACATTGCCACCCTCACCGGCGGCAAGGCCATCACCGAGGATCTCGGCATCAAGCTGGAAGGCGTGAAGCTCGAAGACCTGGGCAAGGCCAAGCGCATCACCATCGACAAGGACAACACCACCATCGTGGACGGTGCAGGTAAGTCCTCGGACATCGAGGGCCGTGTGAGAGAAATCCGTGCACAGATTGAGAAGACCACCTCCGACTACGACAAGGAAAAGCTGCAGGAGCGCCTTGCCAAGCTGGTCGGCGGCGTGGCCATCATCAAGGTAGGTGCGGCAACTGAGACCGAGCTGAAGGAGAAGAAGGCTCGCGTTGAGGATGCCCTGCACGCCACCCGCGCTGCGGTCGAGGAAGGCATCGTTCCCGGAGGCGGCGTCGCGCTTGTTCGCGCCATCCCCGCGGTCGACGAGCTCATCGCCACGCTCGAAGGCGACGAGAAGATCGGTGCGCAGATTGTTCGCCGCTCGCTCGAAGAGCCTCTTCGCCAGATCGTTGCCAACTCCGGCGAAGAAGGCGCGGTTGTGGTAGCCAAGGTCCTCGAATCCAAGGATCAGCACTACGGCTACAACGCCCTCACCGGCGTCTTCGAAGACCTGGTCAAGGCCGGTGTCATCGATCCCACCAAGGTCACCCGCACCGCGCTGCAGAACGCAGCTTCGATTGCCGGTCTCCTGCTCACCACCGAAGCACTGGTTGTCGAGATTCCGGAGCAGAAGGCAGCTCCGGCCGGCGGCGGCCACGGCGGCGGCATGGACGGCATGTACTAGGACTGGCCGTCCAGGCGTACGCGCCGTTGGCGCAAAAACGAAAAACAAAAGGCCCCCAGCTTCGGCTGGGGGCCCTTGTCTTTGCCGCTCTAGAACCCCTGGATCCATCCCCCCAGGAACGCCGGGAAGCAACCGAGCAGCATAACCGCCACCGCAATCCCCACCAGCACTGCCAGCGCCACCGGATGAACCCGGATGGGGCTCTCATCCACCGCCGGCATCACGTATGCCCGCTTAAGCACCTGCAAATAGTAGTAGAGCGAAACCGCGCTCATGGCAATCGCCAGGCACACCAGGCCAAACGGACCGGCTCCCGGGTTTTCTCCCAGGACCGCTGCAAACAGGTTGAACTTGGCCCAGAAGCCGACCAGGGGAGGAATCCCCGCCAGCGAAAGAAACAAGATCAGCAGCACTCCCGCCAGCACCGGGTTGCGCTTGTGCAGGCCAAGGAAAGAATCCAGCCGGTCGCTTCCCGTTGCGCGCTCGACCACCGCCACCACACCGAATGCGCCCACCGTGGTGAGCCCGTAGGTCAACACATAAAAGAGCACTGCCTGCATGGCGCGCAGCGTGGCGAAATAGCTGAAGAAATTGAAGTCTACCGCGACGCCCTGACTTGAGAAGACCGGATGCGCGGCCAAACCCAGCAGGATGTTGCCGGCATGAGCAATGGCCGAATAAGCCAGCAGCCGCCGCACGCTCACCTGCGCCAGGGCGGCCAGGTTTCCCAATACGATGGAAGCGGCTGAAGCAACCAGCAGAACTATCGCCAGTTGCGGCCACGTCCGGTAGTAGGCGCGCAGAGTCTGGTCCAGGGAGTACCCGTCGGCGGCCGGGTTGCCGCCCGGCCGCAGCCACCAGTTCATGGCCAGCGTAACCAGCAGCGCAAAGCTCGCAACCTTTGATACCGAGGCGATAAATGCCGCCGCCGGCGCCGGCGCACCTTCATAAGTGTCCGGCGCCCAAAGATGGAATGGCACGGCAGCCACCTTGAAGCCCAGCCCGGCAACCACCAGGACCCAGGCAACGTAGAACAGCGGACTGGGCCCGCTCATGGTGATGCGGTACTGAATCAACGCCAGGTTCGTGGTCCCCGTCAATCCATAGAAATAGCTGAATCCGAACAGCAAGAACGCTGCCGACATGCCCCCGAAAAGGTAATACTTCATCGCCGCTTCTGCACTTTTGCCTGAGCTCTTTGCAAACGCCGTCAAAATGTAAAGCCCCAGGCTCAGCAGTTCCAGGCCGATGAAGATCACCAGCAGATCCTGCGCCGCGGCAATCAGCATACCGCCCGTCGCCGCCATCAGCATCACTGCCACAAATTCGCCAATATGTCTTGTGAAGACCGAATCGAACAAGAGCAACAGCGTCAACGCGGTGAGCACCAGGATTCCAACCTGCGCAACAGTGACGAATCCACCTGTGCCCAGCAAGGTAAAGCCCCCGCTCTTGCCGAAGGTGAGCCCGGTTACGCTTTGCAACTCTAGAGCCACGAGCGCAGCGCCGCATCCAGCCACGCCCAAGGCCGCCGCAGCAGCCAGCCGCACACTCTCCGCCGCCTTGCGCAACAAACCCAGGTCGACGACGAGCACCAGCAATGCCGCAACTTCCAGCAGCGTCTCCGGCAGCGTCACGCGGAAGAGGTCTGCGTAGTTCATCGTCCCCCTCCCGCGAGCAGCGCCCGCACCGCCGGTTCAATCGCATCCAGCAAAATCCTCGGGTAGAGGCCCACCACCAGGCTTACGCCCGCCAGAAGTGCTACGCCCGTAACCTCAGGCCAGGTAATCGCGGCGAACGGATGCGCGTGCTCCTGTTCCAGGCCATGCGCCGTCTGCGGAGCATCGTTGAAGAACGCCTTCTGCAGCGCACGCCACGTATATGCAACTCCCACCACAATGCCCACGCCCGCAGCCAGCGTCCACCACGGCCTGGCTATCCACGCGCCCACCAGCACCTGGAACTCGGCAACAAATCCCGAGAATCCCGGCAGCCCCATCGACGCCATCCCCGCGATCACAAATGCCCATGCCGCAAATGGAATCCGCTTGGACAGGTGCATCGTCTCCAGGTCGGCGAACTGCCGTGTGTGCGTGCGGTCGTAGACAATCCGCCCCACAATGGCGAAGAGCAGTCCGGCAATAATGCCGTGCGAGAACATCTGTAATACTGCGCCGGTCACGCCAATCCGGTTCAGCGTGACCAGGCCGAGCAGCACAAACCCCATGTGGCTCACGCTCGAGTAGCCGATGACAAATTTGAAGTCCGTCTGCGCCAGCGCAACCAGTGCGCCATAGACAATGCCGATCACCGCCAGGATTGCGAACACATCGCGCCACGAACCCACGCCGGCGATCGAGAACCCCCACGGGTCAAGCCCATGCGGAAACAATCCGATCGCCACCCTCAGGCAGCCGTAAGCGCCCAGCTTCATCACCACGCCCGCCAGCAGCATCGATGCAGCAGTCGGCGCGGCCACGTGACCGGTTGGCGCCCAGGTATGAAACGGCCACAAGCCGGCCAGAATTCCGAACCCGACAAAGACCAGCGGAAACAGCCACATCTGCATGCTCACCGGCAGACCCGCGTGAGCCAGGACCACCAGTCCCGTCGAATGGCTGCCCGACGCAGCGTAAGCTGCCAGCAACCCGATCAGCACCATCGCCGAGCCCACAAACGAGTAAAGCGCCAGCTTCATGGCCGCATATTCGCGCCGCGTCGAACCCCAGATGGCAATGAGGAAGTACTTGGGAACGATCGCGATCTCATAAAACACAAACAGCAGAAACAGATCGAAGCTGAGGAAGACCCCGTACACGCCGCCGATCAGAGCCAGAAAGAATGCGAAGAATTCATTGGTCCGCAATTCGATATTCCAACTGAACAGCACGCCCGCAACCGCCGCCAATCCCGTTAGCAGCACCAGCACGCGGCTGATTCCGTCCGCTGCCAGCAGGTAATGAACCCCCATCGTCGGAACCCACGGCACATCCACAATCACCGTGCGGATCCCTTGATTAGGCCCCATTCCGGCGACAAAACCCTGCACCGCGAGCCCCAGGCCGCCTAAAGCCACAGCCAGCGCAAACCACCGCGCCAGCGCATTGCGGCCCTTCGGCAGCAGCGCTTCAATCAGTGCCCCGGCAAAGGAGAGATAGATCGTCCACGCAAGCATCAAAATCTCCAGTGCGTCAGCAGGTTTTGAACCGTGGGGTTCACGCTGTTCACAATCAGTTGCGGCCACAGGCCAATCAGCAGCATAGCCCGATCACCGGAGCCAGCGCCAGCCGTTCGCCGGTGTGCAGATCGGGAAAGCCGACGCAATGCTCCGGCAAAGGTCCCGAAAACACTTTTTGAATCACCGTAAGAATGACCGCCGCCGTCACCAGAAGCCCAAGAATCGAAACCGCCGAAGCCACCCACGCCAGCGAAAACACACCGCGGAAGATGAGGAACTCGCCCACAAATCCGTTCAGCCCCGGCAGGCCCAGCGATGAGAAGAGCGCAATCCCCATCAGTCCCGCCAGCACCGGCGCAGGCTTGCGCAGACCGCCGAAATCGTCAATGCCGCGATGCCCGCCCGTCCGCTGCTGCATCAACGCCACAAACCAGAACAGGGCCGCCGCCGTCACGCCGTGGTTGAACATCTGCAGAATCACGCCGTTCAGCGCCGCCGCTTGGCTTGCAAACTGCCCCGCATCCCAGGCATCGATCGGAACCGCCAGCGCAAAGATCCCCAGCAGGCAATAGCCCAGGTGATTCACTGAGGAGTAAGCAAACACCCGCTTCAAATCCTTCTGCGCCGCCGCCGCCCACGCGCCCATCACCACCGTCGCCACCGCCAGCACCAGCAGCGGCGTGCGCATCTGCGCAATCTGGTGCCCGAATAGCGGCAGCGCAATCCGCAGCAATCCGTACACGCCCATCTTGGACATGGCGCCCGTCAGCAGCATCGTTACCGGCGACGGAGCCTCAGCGTACGCCGCCGGCAGCCAGGTGTGGAACGGAACCATAGGCACCTTGACCGCAAAGCCGGCCAGCACGCCGATAGCGAGCCACATCGTCACCGGTCCCAGATGCGCCCTCACAAGTTGTTCCAATTCCCCGGTTGAAGCGATCTGCGTCAGGTGCGGAAAATCCATGCTCCGCGTGGCCACAAACACCGCCAGAAACGCCACCAGCAGCGCCACGCTTCCCGCCATGGTGTATACGAAAAACTGCGTCGCCGCCGGCCCTCGGCGTGCCCCGCCCCACAGCTTGATGAGAAAGAACGCCGGAATCAGGCTCAACTCCCAGAACAAAAACCAATGAAAGAAATTCAGCGCCGTGAACGATCCGAAAAGGCCGGATTCGAGCACCAGCACCAGCCCGAAGTAAAGTCCCGGCTGGTGATGAACCCGATGTGCCGCATCGACGCTCATCAGCGTAACAATCGCCGAGAGCAACAGCATCAACGCCCCCAGCCCATCCACACCCAGGTGATATTCAATTCCCAGCGAAGGCGCCCAACTTCCTCGCTCCACCAGACCGATCGAGCCATCGGCCGGCAACTGCGTCCAAACATAGAGCGCCAGCGCCAGGCTGGCTCCCGTTGTGAGAATCGCCACTCCCCGCGCATGCTTGCCGGACACGAGCGCCACGGCCGCGCCGATCAGCGGCAGCAGCGTCAACACCGTCAATAGAGGGATTCCGCTCATGTCCGGCTGCTCCAGATCAGGATCGCCGCCAGCGCTACGACCGCCAGTGCCAACAACCGCAGGTAAGTCTGCACGCGTCCCGACTGCATGCGCGACAGCAGCCCTCCGCCCGTCGACAACTCTTCGCAGCCCTTGTCGAAGCTCCCATCCACAATGTTCGTGTCCAGAAAGCGATTCAAATGCGCCCACAGCCCAAAAGCCCAGGCAACCGCAGTCACAACGCCTCCCCAAACGCGGCGGTCCAGCCAGTCCGCAACCCGCGCCCACCAGCCATAAAACGCAATGACCGTCATCCCGTAGAACTCATCCACATAAAGCCGGTTGCTGAGCCAGCGCCATGGCAATGGCGCTGCGTCTTCCAGCAAATCCGGTTGATCGGGTGCGGGCACAGTGCCGCCATACAGAAACCACCCCAGCCCAATCCCAAAGAACACAACCAATGTCGAAGTGGCCATCAACGTAAACAGCCCCGGCTCACCAAAACCGCTCCATGCGAAGGTGACTGCCCGGCTCTCGAGGAACCCCCGGAACCACGGCCACGCCGGCGTTCCAATCGCTCCCAGCGCGATCGCAAAGAACGCCAGAATCGCCAGCGGCACGGTCATCACCTGGGGACTTTCATGCGCGTCCTTCGCGCCCCGGTTCACGCCAAAGAACACGTAGCTCACCTGCCGCGTCATGTAGAAGGCGGTCAGCAGCGCGCCAAACACCAGCATGTAGTAGGGCGCCTTGCTCACGCTGAAGTGTTTTGCCGCCTCCAGAATCCCATCCTTGCTCCAGAAGCCTGACAACAGCGGAAACCCGCACAGCGCCAGCATGCCGATTGCATACGTCAAGAACGTTACCGGCATGTCGGACTTGAGCCCGCCCATGCGGCGAATGTCCTGCTCTTCGTGGCAGCCGTGAATCACCGAGCCCGCACCCATGAACAGCAGCGCCTTGAAGAACGCGTGCGTAATCAGGTGAAACATCCCCACCGCCACGCCGCCTATCCCCAGCCCAGCCATCATGTAGCCGAGTTGTGAAACAGTCGAGTAGGCGAGAATCCGCTTGATGTCGTTCTGTGCCACCGCGATCAGCGCTGCAAACACGGCGGTAAACGCGCCCACCCACGTCACCACCGTCAGCGCCGTCGTAGTTCCTCCGGCAAGCGCACCGGCCTGCATCAGCGGATACACCCGTGCGATTAGATAAACACCAGCGGCAACCATCGTTGCCGCGTGAATCAAAGCGGAGACCGGGGTCGGACCCTCCATCGCATCCGGCAGCCACACATGCAGCGGAAACTGTCCGCTCTTGCCTGCCGCCCCGGCAAAGATCAGCAAGCCAATCGCGCCAGCGGCTGAAAGCCCAAGCGCCGAACGTTGGGTCGCCAATCCGAGCAGCGCATGGGTCTCCATCGAACCCGCACCGCCGTTATAGAACAGCAACGTGTCCGTCTGCCCAAACAGCCACACAATCCCCAGCAGGAAAAGCACATCGCCCACGCGTGTGGTGACAAATGCTTTCTTCGCCGCAGCCGCCGCGGAAGGCTTCTGATACCAGAATCCAATCAATAAGTAGGAAGTAAGTCCCACTAACTCCCAGCACATAAAAAGCAAGAGCAGACTATTCGCAATCACCACGCCCAGCATGGCTCCGGCAAACAAGCTCATGAAGCAGAAGAAGCGCGTGTAGTTCTCGTCGTGCGCCATGTAGCCGATTGAATAAATGAAGATGAGAAGTCCGACTAACGTGACCATCACCAGCATGACTGCTGACAGGGGATCGAGCACCCATCCCAGGTCAACATCCGTCGCGCCAAACTGAAACCATGTAGGGTTCACAGTCTCGCGCACGGCAACGCCATGCGACCATCCAGCCACCACGTGGCCGAACGCAGCCAGCGCCAACAGCAGCGAAAATCCCAGCGACCCAATCGCCAGCGAAGAAGCCGTCTGCCGCTTTGGTCGTTTGAGAAGAGCAATCACACCCGAAGCCAGAATCGGCACCGCTGGAATCAGCCACAAGATGCGCGTGATTGCCGAAGCCCCCAGTTGCGGAGTGAACGAAATTGTTTCTTGCATCAACCTCTCACCCCTTCATCCTGTTCATCGCATCCAGGTCCGTGGTATGCGTGTGGCGGTGAATTTGAATCACCAGCCCCAGCCCCACCGCCGCCTCGGCCGCGGCCACTGCAATCGAGAAAATCGCAAACATCATCCCAGTCAGCGCCTCGGGATGTGGACCGTACCGCCAGAACGCAATCAAATTCAGATTCGCCGCGTTGAGCATCAGTTCAATCCCGATCAGCACCAGGATCGCGTTACGCCGCGTCAGCGCGCCGGCCAGCCCAATCGCGAACAGCAGTGCGGCCACCAGCAGATATCCCGTGAGCGGATTCATCGCGAGCCCTCTTTCTCATGCATCGCCACAATCACCGCGCCAATCAGCGCCGCCGTCAGCAGCAGAGCCACAATCTCCAGCGGAAGCACGTAGCGTCCCATAAGAGCATTGCCGATATCCATCACCGTAACCTGAGGCTTCGCGGCTGGGGTGCCCCCTGAGCCCGGCAACACCGCGGCGCTATGCAGAACCGCCCAACCCAGAATTGTGAAAACTCCTGCAGCAACCACCAGCCCGGTGAGAGGCCGTCTACTATACACCCCGTCCTTTGGGGTTTCGGACCCGCGCGTCAAGAGAATCGCAAATACCACCAGGATCGCCACCGCGCCAATGTAAATAAGAATCTGCGCGAAGCCTGCAAACTGCGCGTCCAGTTCGAGGAACAATAGCGCCAGACCGGCAAATGCCGCAGTCAGTGCAAGCGCGCAGTGCACGGTATTCTTCAGCAACACCGCCGCCAGCCCCCCAGCTACAGTCACCGCCGCGATCAGATAAAACACCGGGCTCATCGGCCGCTCCCGTTCAAGTTACTCCGCATACCGGTAACTCCTCGGGCCAAAGTGTTCCCGCTTCATTCCCACGCGGCCCATCACCGTATAAGCCAGCAGCAGGATCGCCGAGCAAACCACCCAGCGCAACAACCCTTCGCCCATGAACCGCCAAATCCCCGCCACACCTAAATTCAGCAGCGTCAACGGCAGCACAAATTTCCAGGCAAAGTTCATCAACTGGTCTTGTCTCAGTCGCGGCAGCGTCCCGCGCACCCAGATGAACACGCACATCGACAGCATCACCTTGGAAAAGAACCACAGCCACGACGGCAAAAACCCGAGCACCTGCAAGGGCGCAGAATATCCGCCTAGAAACAGCGTCGCTCCCAGCCCCGAAATCCCCATCATGCCCACGTATTCGCCTAGAAAGAACAGGGCAAACTTGAAGCCCGAGTACTCCGTGAAGTAGCCGGCGACAAGCTCCGACTCCCCTTCCGGCAAATCGAACGGCGAACGATTCGTCTCCGCCGTAGCTGCAATTGCAAACAACACAAACCCCGCAAATCCCCAGGGAGTAAAGATGTACCAGTGCGGCAGCCCATACGAGTATTGGTTCTGCGCGTCGACAATCTTGTTCAGCGAGAGCGAGCCGGTGATCATGACGACGGCGAGGCTCGACATGAGCAACGGCACTTCGTAGCTGATCATCTGCGCTACCGCGCGCATGGCCCCTAAAAGGGAGTACTTGTTACGGCTCGACCATCCGGCCATGAAGACGCTCAGTTCGGAAGAAGCGCCAATTGCAAAGAAGAACAATAGGCCCGCATCCATGTCGACCAGCGTCATGTTCCGCCCAATGGGCAGAACCGCATAGCCCATGAACACCACCACAACCAGCAGCACGGGCGCCAGAAAATGCACTACCGCATCCGCGCTCAAAGGAACAATGTCCTCTTTGATAAGCGCCTTGATGCCGTCCGCGACCGGCTGAAAGATGCCGTACGGCCCCACGCGATTCGGCCCATAGCGATTCTGCATGCGCCCCAGACCTTTGCGCTCGAGGAGCACCGTAATGGCGAACAGGGTCGGAAAAATGACAATGATGCCCACCACGCCCAGCAACACCATGACGGGATGCTGCAGCGAAGCGGGAAGAAAACTTACCAGCCAGTGCGCGAGCAGCACGAAGATCTGATCCGCTTTCTCGATCATCCCTGCTTCTCCCCTTCAGCCGCTTTCACCGCAGGAGTTGGTACCGCCGTAATCGGACTCGCAGCAGGCGCGGCCGGCGCAACCGGCTTTGCCGCCGTGACAGGCCCCGCCGCAGCCTTGGCCGCAGCAGCCGCCGCTGCAGCTTTAGCTTTGGCCTCTGCCTTGGCTTTCTCTTCCGCCAGCCGCGCATCAACCTCCGCCGCTTCCGTAGGATGAATCTTGTGGTAGTACTCGTTCGATTTGGCCAGTTCCTTCTTGTCGTACAACAACCCCCCGAAACGGTCCGTGGTGCTCAACTCGAATTCGGTGTCCATCTTGATCGCTTCAAACGGGCAAACTTCCACGCAAATCTGGCAGCTCATGCAGACCGAGATATCGATGTCGAACCGCGCGGGATAAATTTGCGGCTTACCCAGCGCATCGGGCTTTTTATCGGTGCTCTTTACGATATAGATGCACTTCGGCGGACACTCCTTCTCGCAGATCTGGCAAGCCACGCAGCGCAAGCCTGCCTCCCAGTCCGTGCCGTCGTAAACAAGGAAAGGAAAATCGCGCGTGTCCTCGATGGGCGCAATGCGCTCCTCAGGGTACTGAACGGTCGTCAGCCTCTCAGCGGACACAAAGCTCCCCGCAAAGTTCCTCGCCGTCTCTCCCAGCCCCTTCAGTATCCCTTCGCCTAACAATCAACCCTCCCAAAAACAGCTTTCAGCTTTTAGCTGTCAGCTTCCAGCTCTTATGCGCTCGGTTGCGCGTTCTGATTCAACCGCCACTTTTGTAACTCCAAGATCAAGCTAAGGGCTGAAAGCTAACAGCTAAAAGCTGCTCTATCTGTCCACTTCCCCCAGCACAATATCCACGCTTCCAAAAATCAGCACCACGTCGGCAACGTTACTGCCCAGGCACATGTCCTCAAGCACGGTCAGGTTAATCAGGCTCGGCGGCCTTATCCGATAGCGATACGGATTCGGCCCGCCATCGCTGATGAGATAAAAGCCCAACTCGCCTTTGGGCGCTTCAATGCGCCCATACGCCTCACCCGGCTTGGGCCGGAAGCCACGCAGTTTGGCCTTGGGGTCCATAATTGGCCCGCCGGGAACGTCCTTGAGAGCCTGATCGATGATCCCGAATGATTCGCGCATCTCCAGCAGCCGGATCATGAAGCGGTCATACACATCCCAATGCTCGCCCAGCGGCACGCGAAACTTGAAGCGGTCGTAGATGCCGTACTTATCCACCTTGCGAATGTCGTAGTTGATGCCCGACGCACGAAGCATAGGGCCCGTCACCCCCGCATTCACCGCCAGTTCAGGCCGCAGAATACCCACCCCCTGGGTACGCGCCATCAGAATCTCATTGCCGCACAGCAGGTTTTCAAACTCGTCCGCAAACTTCGGCAACCCATCCAGCACCTTGCGCACCGCGGCCAGCCATGCCGGCGTAGCGTCCACGCGGCAGCCGCCAAAACGCATGTAGTTCACCATCATGCGCGCGCCGGTGATGGCTTCGAAAAGGTCGAGAATCTTTTCCCGCTCCTTGAATGCATACATCAGCGGCGTGCCGCTGGCGCCCATTTCCTGGATGAGAAACCCGATGGACGAAGCATGATTGACCACCCTGGTCAGCTCGCCCAGAATCACGCGCAAATACTGAGCGCGCTCCGGAACCTCCTGACCCGTCAGCTTTTCCACCGCCAGCGCATACGCCCAGTTATTAGTCAGCGGACACATATAGTCCAGCCGGTCAGTAAACGGCATGGAAGCCAGGTAGCTCGATCCCTCGGCAATCTTTTCGTGGTTGCGGTGCAGGTAGCCGAATACGGGCTTCAGCCGAATCACCCGTTCCCCGTCCAGCGCCACGTCCATGCGGAAGACACCGTGGGTGGAGGGATGGTGCGGCCCCATGGCTACTTCCAGCAGTTCCCCTTCGCCATCCGGCTCGATATGCGGCGGACGATTCCATCCCGGCTGCTTCGCGGACCGGACCGAGATGTCTGCCGCGGATGTACTCGCAGATGCACTCATTGTCTGGCCTCTGCACTTGGAACCTGACCCCTGATCCCTGATCCCTGTTCCCTGCTTCTGTGCGCTTGCGCGCGCGCCAGCACTTCGTCGTGCGCCGTAGGCTCATACTCGAAGTCGTCCGGCTCAACATAATCGCGGCGCATGGGGTGATCCTTGAATTCATCCCACATGAGCAACCTGCGCAGGTCGGGATGGCCGGTGAACACGATGCCAAAGAGATCGAAAATCTCCCGCTCCTGAAACTCCGCCGACCGCCACACCGGCGTGAGCGAAGGCAACTCCACCTGGTCTGTTCGGTTCAACGTTTTCATCCTGATCACCACCGGCCCGTGCCCCTTGGCAACCGAAAACAGATGATAGACCGCTTCCAAACACCCCGGCAAAACCCGCTTCTGCGTTTCCTCAACAGTCTCTTCCACCTGCTGCTCAACGCCTTCAATCGTCTTGGTGACCGTCCGCGTGACATCCACTTTTTCAGAGACTTCTTTGTCAGGCCAGTCCACCCCCGTCGCATTCGAAAGAAAATCCAGACTCAACTCCGCATCGTCGCGCAGGAACGTCGCCACCGCGACCACGTGGGCGGGATCAAGCCGCAGCGAGTGCTGGCCGCTGACGCTCGGGTTAGGCACGATCTCCACCCCCACGCCGGGCATCGCCGCTTCAATCGTCGCCTTGATTTCCTCAACCGTCTTCAATCCAGTCCCTCAGTCCCTAGTCCCTAGTCCCTGTTCCCTAATCCCTGGTCCCTGCCTTTATCGGCACCGGCCAAACCCCGGGATTCGACGTTGGCTCCAGATCGTGCTCCCCCTGCACCGGCACGGGAAACTCGCCTTGCGCATTGGCGTCAAGGAATCGTGGCCGATCCGGACCCGTCAAAGGCTGCCCATCGATCTTCTTCTGCAGCGTCATGAACGCATGCAACAGCGCTTCCGGCCGCGGCGGACAACCCGGAATATGCACGTCCACTGGAATGTACCGGTCAATCCCCTTCAGCACGTTGTATCCCTGCTTGAACGGCCCGCCGGAGATGGCGCATGCCCCCATGGCGATCACATATTTCGGCTCACCCATCTGGTTATAAAGCCGCACCACCTGCGGCGCCATCTTCTTGGTTACTGTCCCGGAAATGATCATCAAATCCGCCTGCCGCGGCGACGGCCTGAAAACCTCCGCCCCAAACCGCGCCAGATCGTAGCGAGCCATCGTCGTCGCGATCATCTCGATCGCGCAGCAGGCCAGCCCAAACTGCATCGGCCAGATCGAACTCCGCCGGCCCCAGTTGTAGAGCTCTTCGATGGTCGTCACGAAGACCCCCTGCTTGCCCAGTTCGATCTTCAGTCCATCCTCAACAGCCATCGTCGCTTCGCTCCCCAAATGCAGAGATCAGATTTCAGAGATCAGTCGATTTCCCAGTTCGCAATCGGCTCCTCCGCCTCCGGCCCCTTTTGATCTCTGATCTCTGACCCCCGTCTTCACGCCCACGTCAACACGCCCTTGGCCCAGGCCCACGCCAGGCCTTCAATCAGCAACAGCACAAACACCAGCATGCAAACGCACGCCGCCACCCCCAGCCCGGTAAACGCCACCGCAAACGGCAGCAGGAAAACGGCTTCCACGTCGAAGATGAGAAACATGATGGCGTAGAGGTAGTAAGCAGACCGGAACTGAACCCATGCGTCGCCCCTCGATTCCAGCCCGCATTCGTAGATCGCATTCTTAACGGCATTCGGCTTGGCGGGAGAAAACACCTTTGCCCAAAGCCACGCCAGCGCCAGCGGCGTCAACCCGAAGCCCAGCGCCACGACGAACAAGACTGCCAGAGAAAAATAAGGATTTGAGGCCATCGGCGGAAATGAATCCCTCAAAACAACCGTACCAGTTTGAGCCCCCGTTTGGCTAAGAGGATGTGCGCTCGCGCACACACATCAGTCCTGGTTTTTCCCCACCCATACCACTCTGTGAACCACCCGCTGCAAATCGGAAAGCCGATGTCATGCACATCACACGCGCGCCCCTCCACCTTAAGATGGAAGACAGCCCTACCCTAAATCCTGATATCGTTCTTCCATTCCCGCGGACGTCCAACCAGACCTCTGTCGGTGAAATGTTGACCTTTCCCTGGGAGATCACCGCACGATGTTCAATATCGGGTTCAAGACCCCGCTGCGTCCCCTTCTCGCGACCGCGTTCGGCGCAATCTTATGCCTCTTCGCAGCAGCAGGTTCCACCTTCGGGTCCCTCCACGCCGCAACAGGACCAAACACCGACCCGCCTGCCGACTCCGGAATTCCCAAGACAGCTGCAACCACCCCGACGACTTCATCCGGCGCAGCTACCACGCCCACCTACGGCGTCCCCTCAGGCATCACCGGCCCCACCACCGCCTTCCACGACTCCGTCGCCTCCCACTACAACTACGCCTTCGGCAAGGACACGCCTTTCCTGCCCTCGAACGCAACCAATGTCAACGGACAGTTCTGGAGCCCCAAGGCCTTCCCCACGGCACAATACTGCGGCCATTGCCACCAGGAGGCCTACCACCAGTGGCGCGAGTCGGCGCACTCCAACAGCTTCCGCGCTCCCTGGTATTTAAAGAACGTCAACTCCCTGATCGACGAAAAGGGCGTGCAGTACTCCCGCCACTGCGAAGGCTGCCACAACCCTGTTGCCCTCTTCTCTGGCGACCTGTCACAGGGAATGCCCAAGAAGCGTCCCTTTGAGCAGGAAGGCGTTTCCTGCTCCGTCTGCCATTCCATCCAGTCGACAGACACCACCGGAACCGGCTCTTACGTCATGGGCATTCCCGCCGTACTGGTCGACGAAGCCGGCGCACCCATCACCGGCCCCGTCTCCGACGCCGAAATTCTCGCCCACCTCGACCGCCACTCCAAAGCCGTGATGCGCCCCCTGTACAAGACCGCCGAGTTCTGCGCCGCCTGCCACAAGGCCGCCATCCCGCGCACGCTCGACGACTACAAATGGCTGCGCGCCATCTCGTTATATGACGAATGGCAAGGCGCCAGCTTCACCAAACAATCCCCTCTGCCCTTTTATCGCAAAGATTCCGTCTCCACCTGCCAGACCTGCCACATGGTCCGCGCGGCGCTCCCAGAAGGAGCCATCGACCCCGGCGCCAAGCCAGCCCCGGCGACCAAAGAGGTCAAGCTAGCCTCCCATCGCTGGCCCGCCGGCAACACCCTCATCCCGCAGTTCTACAAATTCGACGAGCAGGCCAAGGCTGTCGCCGACTTCCTCAAGAACGCCTCCGACGGCAAGGGAGTCCTCAACGTCGACATCTTCGCCCTTGAAAAGGAAAGCGCCGAAGCCACGCCAACAGACACCGTCCTCGTGGCCCCACTCGGCCTCACCGCTTTCTCCCTCGCCCCCGGAGAAACCTTGGTCGCCGACGTCGTCATCCAGAACAAGGGCATCGGCCACTCCTTCATTCCCGAGCAGCGCGATTTCTACGAGGCCTGGGTCGACTTCACTGTCAAGAACGACGCCGGCAAGACCCTGGCCGAGAGCGGCTTCATCCAGCCCGACGGCTACCTCGATCCCAGCGCCCACTCCTTCACCAACCGCCTTATCAACAACAAAGGCGAACTGAACGACCTGCACCAGATCTGGCACAACCGCGTGCTGGCTTACAACAACGCCTTCCAGTCCGGCCGCTCGCAACTGGTGCGTTATCGCTTCCGCCTTCCCAAAGACATCAGCGGCAAGGTCTCGCTAACCGCGACCGTCCGCTATCGCCGCTTCAACCAGCACTTCATCGACTACGCGATCACCCAGACGGGCCAGAAAGAGCCAAAGCCGTATCCCATGCCCATCATCGACATGGCTTCGGAAACCAAGACGTTCTCGATCGGCGAGAACGCGCCGGTTCCGCCTGACCCGTCAGAGAACAAGGAATGGATGCGCTGGAACAACTACGGCATTGGCCTGCTTGACGCGCAGCAGTACCAGGCCTCCGTGCACGCTTTCGAGCGCGTAGCCACGCTCCGCCCCGACTACGCCGACGCCTTCACCAACATGGCCATCGTTGAAATCTCCTGGGAAAAGTACGATGACGCCAAGGCCAACCTCGCCAAGGCGCTCACGCTGCTTCCCGGCGACCCGCGCGCCCTCTATTACCGCGCCATCGTCGAACGCCAGGCCGGCCAAATCAAAGAAGCCATCGCCGACCTGCAGGCCGAGCTAGAAAAATATCCGCGCGCCAAAGACGCCCTGCGCGAGCTCGGCTTCAGCTACTACCAGCAGCACGACTACGAGAAGGCCCGCGACACCTATATCCGACTGCAAGCCGTCGATCCCGACGACCTCGCCGCCCATTACCAGCTAGCCATTCTCTACCGCCGCCTGGGAGACAAAGCCAAGGCCGCCATCGAGTCAGCAAAGTTCGCCGACCAGAAAGACGACCCCACGGCCTCAGAGTATGCCTTGCAATTCCTCCGCAAGCATCCTGAAGTCGCCAGCGAGTCGGTTGTCTGGCACACCCACGACCTTACCGGCGACAAGCCCAAAGAGCCGCAGAAGATCGAGTACAAATACATCCCCGGCGCCGGCGAATGACCTGCTCGCCGCGAACCCGCGCACCCCGCAAACCCGATCCCAATCTTCACCTGAGTCCCCGGACTCGCTGCGTTCATTTCTAGCGGCACCCATGGGGACCGGTATTTATCTAAAAAAGCAGTCGCCATCGCAGCGGGGATGATATTGTGCTGATAAGTGAGGCGCTCATGGCTACATTCGGCGTGAAACTGAAGCCTCCGGCACCGACGCCGTTTATCGATAATGCGGGCCGGCTGAATCAAATGGAAACCTATCGCCTTAAAGGCGAGACAGCCCGCGGCTCGTGCGTTTCATTGGTCTATCAGTGGATCAAACGATCCAAGGAGGCCGGCCGTCCTCTCCGCTTGAATGAACTCAAGAGAGACCTCGGCGCCGTGCAAATGGCGCAGTCTGTCTATGAGTTGAAGGATGCTCGTTCGGTGGGGTCGGCCGAGCCGCATTGGACCCGGTTTGGCCTGGTCAAGGACACGGCGCAATCCGAAGGTCCTTTCCCGGCCTCCAATTATCTGATCGGTATGTTTCAGCTTGAGCGCCGGGAGACGCAAGGAGTAAGTCAAAGTTCGCGCTACTACGAAAGGCTAAGAGATCGCGCACAGGAAATCGCTACAAGGATTGCCTCCAAGAGAGGCTACGTGGAGCTGGGATTGGGAGGCACGCAGATCGAAAACGATTATGGACACAGTATCGGCGCCTATGCCGGCACTGAGTACATCTACTTCGATCCAAACAAGCAGATCGAGGGGTTCGGCTCTGACAAATCCGGATTCGAGTATACCTTTCGCGACTTTCTAATGACGTATTACGGCGATCTTATTTCGAATAAGTACGAAATCATCGTGGTTTCTTAAGGCAGACCCAACGTCAGCGCGGCCGGCGACAAGCCCAAAAAGCCGTGGAAGATCGAGTAAAAGTGCATTCTGGGCGCCGGTGAATAGCACCTTTACCAATGGAAATAAAATACAGGGGCCATCGATGTCAGCATCGCTCCGGCCTGCAGCGCAAGCACGCCCAATGCCCGCTTCGGAGCGCGCGGCAGCCATTTGATCGCAAAGAACAACAGGATAGGCAGTTGCCCAGCCATGAGAATCTGCCAAAGGTGGGCGGCGGTACCCTCGTCGGGTTGAGGCGCAGTTCCATGCAGGGCAATGTGGCCGAGCACAAGCGCGAGCGCAGCGAACGACATGGCCACCGGAATCAGAGCGCTCGGCTGCCAGACGATAGCTCGAAAAGAACTGGAATCGCGATCCATTGTGACTCCCAATGTTCAGAAAATTCGCTCAAAAGCGATCCGGCAAATCAGAGAGCCAGTATAACCAAAAGACGAAAGCGTTCCTAGTCGCCCTCTGCAAGATCTTCAATTGTCGACGCGGCCATTCCCACCGGCACAACGCCATACTTCAAATCCAGAAACTCCTGCAGCTCCTCGGGAACCAACGCCGCCAGTTCCTGCCATGTCATCACCTTGCACCGCACGCGCATCTCCGACGACTTCACCGCCGCCATCACCTCAAACCAGGCCTCGCGCAAATCCGGCCGACGCTCATCATGGACCACGCAGAAGCTGCACCCCGCCGCATAAGCCGCCAGCACATTCCTGATCAGCTGATACCCCGCATATCCGGGCTCAGCAGGCTCCGTTTCCCGCGCCCGCGCCACCACCGCCGCTTGAAACTCACGAGCCAGCGAATCGTCCGGAGCCGCATCCTCCCACTCCTGCGTAAATTCCTCGGCGAATTCAACCGCTGTCCGCCTTCGCGCCGCACGCAACTCCACACGCGGCAGCAGATCCCGTTCAAACACCGCATCGAAATCGCGATACGCTTCAACAATGCGCGCCGCGCGGGTTTGGAAATCGCTCTCGGTCAGCTTGGCCTCCACCAGCAGCCCGCCCCAGCGCATATCCACTTCGGTCCGGTCGAATCGGACTCGACCGCTGGGGCCTGGGGCAAGCGGCACCCGCGCCTTCCATCCGAAAACCGGCGCGGCGTTCTCATCCACGCCCAACGCACTCCGCACCAACGCCGAATCTGCCACGCCGGGCGCGCAAAACACATTCATCAGCAGCGCATCCGAACTCATCGAGGAGTCAAGTTCACGCCACCGCCGCTCCGCTTTCGGCAAAGCACGCCCCTGCGCATGAATCTTGTCGAACCGCCGCATCCATTCTGCCCGCGCTGCAATGGCCGCATACGACGCGTCGAAGAAATTTCCATGCCGCGCATTGTCTGGGGCGTAGACAACCACTGGCGGATTCCCATAGCTCTCCACATGCGCCCGGCCCCGCGCCCACAGTCGGTTCCGCAGCCCTAGTTCGCGCCGCAGTTCCGCCCCGTACCAGCCCGCTCTGACCGTCATACTCAGACAGGTTACTGCATCGCCCATGCGTCGAATTTCGAGCTTGCAAACCACCCGTACCCAAGGGAAGATAACCCAGAACTCAAACTCCCAAAGGGTGAGCCCATCCTCGCCATCCCCATCCCATGGATGGAGGCGCATCGCTGCTCGTCCATGAGAAAATGACCTCTGTGATTGCTCGCCTGAAATACCTTTATCTCATTCTCTTTCTGCTCACGGCCGCCATTACCTCTCGACCCGCACACGCTCTTTTGAGTTCGAAAGAAAAAGCGGCGGAGCAGGCCGGCGCCCTCCTCTTCCGCGACAAAGGATGCGCGTATTGTCACGGCGCGGGAGGCAGCGGCGGAAAAAAGGGCCCCGACCTCAGCGGTTTGCGCACCGACAAGCTCTGGCCGCCCGACAAAATCACCCATCAGATTCTCAACGGCGGCCAGAAAATGCCCCCCTTCGCCGATTCACTCACCGATGCCGAGATCGCCCAGCTGGTAGCCTACCTGCGCGCCAAACAGCGGCCCATTCCTCCGCCGCTGGCCACCCCGCCACCGCCGCCCGGCAACTAGTTCCGGAGGGTGTGGAAAGGCACCCTCGCTCCCGGAGGGAGCCGTCGAGAATAGCCCAGGGCAAGCCGCGCGCCGCCCGGCAACTAGTTCCGGAGGGTGTGGAAAGGCGCCCTCGCTCCCGGAGGGAGCCGTCGAGAATAGCCCAGGGCAAGCCGCGCGCCGCCCTGGGATCGCCGCCCCTATAGGCCGGATAAGCCCCGTAGGGGCGACCGAATTCCCCGCATGATTCTCGACGGAGCGAATGGGGCTCCGAACGTCTTTTCAGTTCCGAGGGGTGGTGAGCCGAAAGTCTGCCCTGAGCGAAGTCGAATGGGAATCTGCGGTTGTCCTTCGATGAACTTCAGACTCACCACATTCTGAAAATCCGTTCGGCACCCTCGCTCCCGGAGGGAGCCGTCGAGAATAGCCCAGGGCAAGCCGCGCGCCGCCCTGGGATCGCCGCCCCTATAGGCCGGAAAGCCC
>JBKQNU010000091.1:0-4332 GCA_052145815.1 Occallatibacter sp. | reverse complement strand
GGCCATCGCGATCCGGTGGTCGCTGCCGGAGTCGATGGTGGCTCCATGCAGCATCTGTCCGCCGGGCACGTCCAGCCCGTCGTCAAACTCCATCACCTCGGCGCCCATGGCCCGCAGATTTTTCACGACCAGGGCTATCCGGTCTGACTCTTTTACGCGCAACTCTTTTGCGTCCCGTATCCGGATCCCGCCGCTCGTGTAAGGTGCGATGGCCGCCAGGACCGGCAATTCGTCGATCAGCTGCGCCGTCAGTGTTCCTTCGATCGCCGTCGATCCCAGTCCCTCGCTCGGCGCCGAAATCCGCAAGGTACCCACCAGCTCAGCGCACCGTTCCTCAAGGTGCAGCACTGCGACCTTTGCGCCGAGGGCCGCCAGAACATCGAGCAGCGCCGAGCGCGTGGGGTTGAGCCCGATCGAATCCAGCACCAGGCTTGAGCCTGGAAACAGCGCCGCCGCGCACAAGAAGAATGCGGCAGACGACAAATCGCCGGGCACGGTTGACTCGATGGCCGCAAGCCTTTGCGGACCCACAATCGCTACCGAGTCGTGCGCCCGCGACAGTGAAGCGCCAAACGACCGCAGAGCGAGTTCACTATGGTCGCGCGTCCGCACCGCTTCGCGGACAATCGTCGTTCCTGCCGTCTGCACTCCGGCGAGCAGCACGCATGTTTTCACCTGTGCGCTCGGAACCGGCGTCGTGTAGTCGATCGCCTTCAGCCGGGTCCCTTCAATCGTCAACGGCGCATGTCCTTCGGTCAGCGTGAGCCGTGCCCCCATCTCTGTGAGGGGCTTTCTCACGCGCTCCATTGGCCGCTTTGAGAGCGAGGCGTCGCCTGTGAGCGTAAAGCTGCCGTCCTGCGGAGCAAGCAGGCCCGACAACATGCGCATCGTCGAGCCCGAGTTACCACAATCGAGCGCTTCCTTTGCGGGCGTCACCCTTCCGGCCACACCGGTGATCTCCACGGCGTCGCCTTCGAGTCGTTTCACGCGCGCGCCCAGCGCCTCCATGCAGCTCAGCGTCGAAGCGCAATCCGCGCCCGTTGAAAAATTGGTAAAGCGCGAAGTCCCTTCCGCGAACCCGCCAAGCATGGCGTAGCGGTGGCTGATGGACTTGTCTCCCGGCAGGCGCAGGCTGCCGCAAATATTGCGCGCGGGGCGAATCAGGCGTTCTTCTGTGGTTGTCTGCAATCGAGCTCCGGGGTCAGTTGGCCTTCTACCCAAGTCTATCGAATCAGGCCCGGGGAGCGCAGTTGAACAGGGTCACTCTATATCAAGGGCCGTCAATCTCATGGATTAATCAGTGGAACGCCCGTGTGTTCAAAGTGGCTCACGTCTCTTGTAGCTACCGCGAAGCCCCGGGCCGCCGCGATGGCCGCGATATAGGAGTCCGGCGCCTTCGCTTGTTTACCAATCTTCTCGCAGTGTGTTGCGATTTTGGCTAGATGATCGGCCGCCGCGGCATCAAAATCGAGCGTGCGGTCCTTGAACAGTTCAAGGACAAGTTCAATTTGTGCGGCAAGGGCAGCCTTGCGTTTGCCGTCAGGCAGTCTCGATACGCCGAAGAGGATTTCGGCGCGGCTGATGGTCGTTATAAAGAGTGTGTCGGCGACCTGCTTGTCTAGCCATTCCATAACTTTTGGCGCCGGAGAAGATTTGAGGGGTTCGGAGAGAACGTTGGTATCGAGAACGATCATTCGAATTCCGCTCCGCGGATCTCGCTCCGCTGGCGGGGGATTTCGAGGTCGTCGATGCCGCCAATCTGCTGCGCAATACGGTGAATCTCGGAGCCGATCTTCAGCCGCTCAGCGGGCCGGACAGTTTCTTCCAGAATGGAGCGGACCTCGGCCTCGGTGGATCGGCCGTGGCGGGCGGCGCGTACACGCAAGGCACGGTGCGTCTCTTCAGGCAGATTGCGGACGGTTAGATTGGGCATGATCTCACCTCTAGAGCCTGTTATTAACTTTATTCGTTTGGAATCAAAGAAATGCTGTGGAATCCCATTGTCTCTGACGATAGAAGCATGGGAAACAAGGGGCAAATCGGCTATCCCAGCGATGTGAGCGATGAGGAGTGGGCGTTTGTGGCTCCCTATCTGGTGCTGTGCCGGGAGGACTCCGAGCAACGAGAATACAGCTTGCGCGCGGTGTTCAACGGTTTGCGCTACATCGTGCGCACGGGCGGGCAGTGGCGCTACATGCCCAACGACCTGCCTCCATGGACGGTGGTCTATCAGCAGACGCAGCGTTGGATTCGCGCCCAATGTTTCGAGACCATGGTTGAGGACTTGCGCATGTTGTTACGTGAATTCTCGGGGCGCAAGGCACAGCCGACGGCAATGATCCTGGACAGCCGTACCCTGCAATCGACGCCGGAATCCGGTGCGCGAGCAGGCTACGACGGAGCCAAACGGCGCAAAGGATCGAAGGTCCATGCGGCAGTCGATACGCTTGGCCATTTGTTGGCTTTGCATGTCACGCCGGCCGATGAACAGGATCGCGCTCAAGTTGGCGAACTGGCCCGCCAGGTGCAACAGATCACGGAGGAGAATGTGGAGTTGGCCTACGTGGATCAGGGCTACACAGGCGAGGCTGCTGAAGAGGCGGCAGCCAAACATGGCATCCAACTGGAAGTGGTCAAGCATACAGAGGCCAAGCGCGGCTTCGTGCTGCTGCCGAGAAGATGGGTGGTGGAGCGAAGCTTCGCATGGGCTGCCCGCTTCCGCCGCCTCGCTCGCGACTACGAAAGACTCGCGTCAACCCTCGGAGCCTTCCACTTCCTCGCATTTGCCTGCCTCATGATCGCTAACCTCTTCAGGTTGCTCGCATGAAGTTAATAACAGGCTCTAGTGTCCTGAGTCTGAAGTTCGTTAGAGAAAAACTCGTTCGTTTTACGGCCTTTACTGCACGACCTCAGTCGTGCAGTAAGGGCCGTAAAACCGTTGGGCAGCGATACGTCTGGGGCTTACGAAATGGACAAAGTCTGACCCGCGTCCAGAGACAGGGGCCTCGAGAACTCAACCGTGAAACCGCCGGCGGCTTTCTTCGTGCGCGTTGCAAGAGGCTTTGCGCCAATCCGGATAGATTGGGGGTTCGATCGGAGTTTGAGAGACGCGACCTCGAGCTTTCCATAGGCGCAGCGGATCGATAAGGTCTGGCCCTTGCGGCTGATGCTGCCAAAACCCGATGCAGTAACCCAGGGAGCCCTGAAGTCGCCGGCGACGGCAGGAACAACGCCCAGCGACTTGTTAGCCGCGTCTGGCTTAAAGCCGGTAGCCGCCAGCATTGTGGCCCAGCTGCTCATGGCGCGCGAGTAATGCCCGCCGCACTCCACATGGTTGAATGGCTGGCCTGCGCGCAGATACCGGCGGTGGATCGCTTCAACGATCTTGACCCCGTCCGCAAACCGGCCGTGATCCATCAGCAGCGAAGCAAAGGCAAATTCGATTCCCGTCCACAGACCTCCAGCCTGGAGATTGTTGAGCGCCACTAGGCCCGCCCCTCCCCTGGGAGCAGTGGCATTGTGAAGGCCAAACTCCGGATTGAAGTTTTTCTTGAAGATGCTATCGATGGATTGGTCGAGGTTCTTCGCGGAGGTCGTCGCCGGCAGGCCGATGAGATGTGTGAACCACTCGCCCGAAACCTGATCGGTCATGCATAGTTCATCGCGCCGCTTGCCGTCTACCCAGAGGCTGAAGTATTCACCGTTAAAGAGCATGTTGTCGAAGCTGGCTGACGCCTTGACCAGCAAATCGGACCAGTGCTTTTCGTCCTCGGGCTTGCCGGCTTCCTTTGCGATGTGGACGGCAGCACGCAGCGCGCCGATCCATAGGGAGGCAATGTAAGAAGGCGTTCCCTGCATCCGCCATTGGTCGTAGCTCTGAAATCCCGTATCCCGGTCGGGAAGACCGTCGTCGTTGGAGTCGAGGGACTGCGTGAATGCCATCGCCTTTGCCACATGCGGCCACATGAACTCCAGATACTCTTTGTCTCCGGTCCACAAATAGTCGCGGCACACCATCATCACAAATTGCGGGTTCATGTCGACCCGGGCAATGCCGGGGACGTCGACTTGCTCGAAGTTGCCAGAGTAGTTGTGCGGCACTTGTCCCAGGCCGTTCTGCAGGGCGATGATCCGCTTCATCTGCGAGAGCTTGAGCTCAGGGAACAGGGCAATCACGGGAAAGCTGCCTTGATAATCGACATCCGTGGTGGACAGGCCGCAACAGCCCAGTCCCTCCCAGATTGCATAACCGCCATCCTTGACCCACCAGGTGTTGAACACCATGGTCGACAGTTGGCTTGACCAGGCGAAGGCCAAGGCGTCACCCAGAGA
>JBKQNU010000090.1:0-49621 GCA_052145815.1 Occallatibacter sp. | reverse complement strand
CATATTTGCCAGAGTTCAAGCCGCTTTGGATCGTTGCGGTTGTTGACGGCCGTAGAAATCCGCGCGTTCTTGCAGCCCTCTTGCGCGGTCGAGAGTAGGCCTCACAGCCCCCCCCCCAAGCGAAACGGCCCAGCATCTCTGCCGGGCCGTTTTCCAGTCCCTGAGTCCCTAGTCCCTCAGTCCCTGTTTTTTCAGATCCTCATCGGCATCAGCACATAGCGGTACTTGTACTCCGCATCCGGATCTTCGGGGCGCATCTGGCCGGCGGATTGGGAATCCTTGAACTCCAGGCGCACTTCGCCTTCGTTGCCCAAGGCCTTGAGAAAATCCAGAATGTAGCCGGAGTTGAAGCCCACCACGATTGGATCGGACGAGTACGGGGTGTCGATTGTGTCCTCGCTCTCGCCGCTTTCGGTGGAGCTGGAACTGATCTTCAGTTCATTCCCTTCGAGCCGCAGCCGGATGGCTCCCGACCGCTCATCGGCAAACTGGGCAACGCGTTGAATGGCAGCCGACAACTCGCTCGACCGCACCACGGCGAACTTGGTGTTATCCCGCGGCATCACAGCCTCAAAGTTGGGGAACTGGCCTGACAATTTCCGGGTGCTCAGGGTGCGATGGCCGACGCGGAAGAACAGCGTGTGCTCGTCGTCGGCAAATTCGATCTTGTCGGCTTCGGTGTTGCCCAACAGCTGCTGCAATTCCTGCAGGGCCTTTCGTGGAATCAGGACGCGCTTCTCGCCACTGATGCCCTCAAGCAGTTCGTTCGGCTTCTCAACGTATGCGAGCCGATGTCCATCCGTCGCCACCATGGCCAGCGACTCGGCCTTGATCACCAACAGCGCGCCGTTCAGGGTGTAGCGGGATTCCTCGTTCGAGATGGCAAAAATTGTGCGCGCAATCAGCGTCTTCAACGCCAGCGTAGAAATGCTGATGGATGCTACCGCGGGGAACTCCGGCACCTGGGGATAATTTGCCCGCGCCATGCCCACCATCTTGGTATTCGATCGGCCGCTGCGGATCTGCACCCAGTGGTTGTCTAGCAATTTGATGCTGATGTCGCCATCGGGCAGGAGTTTGATGTAGTCGTAAAGCTTGCGCGCGGGGATGGTGCATGCGCCCGGCTTTTTTACTTTGACAGCAGCGCTGGTGCGGATGGCCTGGTCGAGGTCGGTGGCTGTGATGTTCAGCCGGTCGCCCTCCGCCTCGATCAGGAAGTTAGACAGAATGGGTATGGTGGTTTTGCGCTCCACCACACTCTGCGTCGCAGTGAGTTCCTTCACCAACTCCTGGCGGCTTACGGTAATCTCCATCGCTGACCCCTGTACGGCCGGCTTCTCCACTTCCGTTTCCACGATTGGCATAGCTTCACCCTCGCTTGAGAAGCACTTTCTTTGCTTGGCCTCACAATACAACACATTGCGGCCAGGCGAAAGTGGCTGTCTCTTCGTCAATCTCGATTGTATTCACCTCTTACTCCCGGATGTGCGTGGAAAAGAGGACACATTTATTGATTCCAGGCCCGCAGAGGGGTTATCTTCCCGGCCGGTCCAATCTTAATGCCCTGGCTACCTTGTTTGTCTATGCCGGAGTAAGGCTCAAGCCATTTCGCGATCCCACTCGCCAGGCCGCGACGGAGGGGGAGGAAAAGAGTAGTTAGATAAAAGAAAAAAACAGTAACCCCCGTAGGTGAGCAGGAAAAGTGGAAATCCTTCCGATGCGGTTGCAGTGGCGTAGTTTGATCTGTGGGCAGGTTTTCTAAATCCCAGCGGTGCAATTCAGGAGTTTTGGAAAACCATCTTCAACCGCCCTGCAGCTGCCCCCTGTTTCCCACGTCTCCCACAGGTAGCCTTCATTCCTCTGTGGAAAGCGCATAGTTTATGTGAAAACCGCGTTCATCGACGCATAAAACAAGGGTTTCACGGAGACGCGTCCTCCACAGCAGAGGATGCTTCCACAGCTTCCACATGCGTTCAGCAGGAGCTGGAAATCTGAGTGCTTTTCGTGCGATTCCCGTCCACGGTTTTCGGTTCCATGGCTTCCCGTTCCAGCACCGCTCGAGGAGTGCATTGTGCAGACGGAGCGCAGGAAAAGCGCAATTCTCCTAGACTTGGTTTTCATAGATTGGAATTTGAGAGGAGTCTTGCGCGTGGCCATCAACGTGAGCCTGCTGGAAGACGAGATCCTTGAAATGTCCGCCGAGGATGCCGATCGCTACCTGGACGAAGCTACCCGCTGTTACTTCTTCGGCCTCTTCACCCCCTGCGCCGAGCGAAGTCGACTGGGGACCTGCTTCTGTTCTTATGTCTTCGTTCAGTTCCAGCGACAAACGAAACACAACCCCACAGCCCGCCTTCTATACTGAACTGTCCATGTCCTACGCCGCTGCAGTCGATCAACTCAACGCCATGGTTCCCGAGCTTTACCAGAGCTCCGGCCAGCCCCGGCGCAAATTCTCTCTCGAAGAGATTCGCATCCTGCTCTCCGCCCTCGGTGACCCGCAGAGGTGCTTTCCCGCTGTGCTCATCGCAGGAACCAACGGCAAGGGGTCCACGGCGGCCACGCTGGCCTCCATTCTTACCGCCTCCGGGAAACGCACCGGCCTCTACACGTCGCCCCACCTGGCTCGCGTCAATGAGCGGATCCGCCTGGGTCGAGCGGAAATCGACGACCAGGCTTTTGCGCATCTCTACTTTCGCGTTCACGATGCAGCGCAGCAACTGGTTCTCGACGAACGCCTGCCGCAGCTCCCCAGCTTTTTTGAGATCCTCACCGCCCAGGCGCTTCTCTACTTCGCGGAGACGCACGTCGACATTGCGGTGCTCGAGGTGGGCATGGGCGGACGTCTCGACGCTACCAACATCGTTGACCCGCTGCTCTCCGTGATCACCGACATATCGCTCGACCATACGGAATGGCTGGGCAGTACAATCACCGCGATCACGCGCGAAAAGGCCGGCATCCTGCGCCGGAATGGAACCCTCATCACACTGCCGCAGCATCCCGAAGCTAACCAGGTTCTGGGCGAGGTGGCATTGGAGCTTGGAGTTCGCGGAGTCAGCGCCGTCCCTTACATGCCGCCCGTCGCAGCCGGTTCATCGGGCCCGTACTCCGTTCAGGCTCTCGGCGCAGCGGTCGTCGTCGATTCCGCGCTCATCGGGGCCCACCAGCACCGCAACCTGGCTCTGGCCATTGCCGCGGCGGTTGAACTGGCTGCGAATCACGGTTTTCCTATCACCCCGGCCGCAATTGCCGAAGGCATTCATGAAACCCGGTGGCCGGCCCGTCTGGAGCGCATTCAAAAGCGCGGCATCACATGGGTTCTCGATGTGGCGCACAATCCTGCGGGAGCCTGGGCCCTGCGTGCCGGTTTGAATAGCCTGCTCAGCGAAGATGGCAAGCCGCGCATCCTCATCTTCAGTTGCCTGCGCGACAAGCCGGTGGCGGAGATGGCGCAGATACTGTTTCCGCTCTTCGACCAGGTCATTGTCGCGCCGATGCATACCGCTCGCGCTGCAGCCATCCCCGACATTCTTGCCGCGGCCGAAGCGACAGGAACCCCGGCAAGGGTAGCAGAATCAGTCAGTGATGCTCTGCAAATGGCTGAAACAAAAATAGATAATGGAGTCATCGTGGTCTCAGGGTCGGTCTACCTGGTAGGTGACGCCCGTTCTCTTCTGCTTCTGAATGAGCCGATGCAGGATAAGTCGATTCAGGATGAATTGCTTCAGGAGCGGGAGGCACAACCGTGAGCCCGCGCCCCAATCCGCTGCCGCGGCTCTACCGCTGGCGCACCAACGTGCTTCATATCCCGCTCATGACAGTGGCTACCGTTTTCTGCGGTTCCATTTCGCTGCTGGTATCGCTGGTGGACAAAGGGGGCCGCGCGCAGCATCGCATTGCCCGCTTCTGGGCGCGCATGCTGGTTTTCTTTACGGGATGTTCGCTTACTGTCCGTGGCGAAGAGAACCTGCGCAAGCACCCGGTCGCCGTCTATGCCGCGAACCACACTTCGTACATGGATACGCCCGTCGTTTTCGCGGCTTTGCCGTTTCAGTTTCGCATTTTGGCCAAGAAGGAATTATGGCCTATCGCGTTCATAGGATGGTACTTAGATCGGTCAGGACAAATTCCGATTGATACCCGGAATCCCCGCGCCACGCTCTCCAGCCTGGGCGTTGGCGTCAAAGCTTTGCGCTCGGGAATGCCCTTGTTCGTCTTTCCGGAAGGCGGCAGGACGCCCAACGGCGAACTGCAGAGTTTTCTCTCCGGCGCAGCCTACCTGGCCATTCGCGCCCAGGTTCCGCTGGTGCCCATCGCGCTCAGCGGGGTCTACGATCTGCTTCCCATTCACACGCGTCATTTGTATTCGGGCGCGCTGACGCTCACCGCGGGTGAGCCGATCATAACGACGGGAATGTCAGTTCGGCAGACCGACGAGTTGACGGGAAGGCTACGGGCTGCAATTCAAGGGATGACGGGCCAGGCAGAGTCAGCCAACGAGCAGACAGAAGTTTCTCTGGCGTGAGGAGAAGGATTCAAGCCCCTCGCCGCAGCGCCCGAGGGAATGCGCAGGAGGTCGCGCGTGATTATCGAGATGCGCACGTACAAGACAAAGCCGGGCCGGCGTGCTGAATTTCTTGAGATCTTTCGCAGCAAATCCGTTCCCGCCCACGCCGAGATCGGGATGACGATCCTGGGACCGTTCCTCTCCGTGGAAGATCCAGACACGTTCTTCTTCATGCGCGGCTTTCCGGATCTTGCCTCACGTGAGCCCATGAAGGCCAGGTTCTATGAAGGAGAGCTTTGGAAGAATGAGCTTGAGAGTATTCTGATGCCTATGTTGGAGCACTGGGATGTGGTGCTGGTTGACGACCCGGATGGACTGATTCGCTGGTAACCGGGGGCGGGCTTTGCGAAAGCCTTTCGCATTCTTCCCACCCGGGCTTACACTGATTGCTGCATGAGCGTCCACATCGCTATTCCCGAGCCCACCAGCAGCGACGCGGCCTACAACCAGCGCTCGCTTCCCCCGTATCTCGCCGCACTCCATTCCGCCGGCGTAACTCCCATCCTTTTTCCGCTCCATGAGCGTCAGGACCGCGTCGCCCGACTGCTCCTCGGGGCGCAGGGAATCCTGCTTCCCGGCAGCGGCCATGACGTCGACCCGCAAAGATATGGCGAAGATCGCATTCCCGAGTGCGGCGAGCCCGACCCCGGGCGTACGGCGGTCGATGAGCTGCTGTTACAGGACGCATTCAATCTCCGCAAGCCAATTCTCGCCATTTGCCATGGAGTGCAGACGCTCAATGTCTGGCGCAATGGGTCGCTGATCCAGGACTTGAAGACTTCGGTGAACCACAGCCCTGGCCGCACAGTGCTCGATGCCCATCCGGTTCGAGTTTCGCCCGGATCACGGCTCGCGAATCTGCTTCCGGACGGTGGGCAGTCAGCGGTGCAGGTGAACTCCAGCCATCACCAGGCTATTCGCGTTCCCGGAGACAATCTGCTCATCAGCGCGGTTTCGCCGGACGACGGCGTCATTGAGGCAATCGAGCTGGATTCGCTAGATCACTTCGTCGTAGGGGTGCAGTGGCATCCTGAGCGCACATACACGCACAGCGCCTTCTCCCGCGCCATTTTTTCTGCGTTCATCCAGGCGGCTACTGCCTGGCAGCCTCGCCGGATCGAAGCATCCGTGGGCGTATCGTGAGATGCAGAATGACATTTGGCCTGCTTGTGCCCGTTGAGACGCGTCAGTCGCGATGAGTGAAGCGTCAATGCCAACGGCCATGCGGCTCAATGAACTGTTGAGGGCTGCCGGTCTTGCTTCGCTCGACGAGGCCGTTGCGCATCGCTTTGCCGACTATTGCGCTCTGCTGCTGCGCTGGAATGCGCGCATGAACTTGACCGCAGTACGCGACGAAGAGGGCATTCTGAGTCGTCATTTTATTGAATCGATTGCCTGTGCACGGGCCCTGCCCTCGGGAATAGCGACCCTGCTCGATTTCGGCTCTGGGGCGGGCTTTCCTGGAATCCCGATTTGCCTCTGCCGTACGGACATTGCAGTTACCCTGGCTGAGTCGCAGGGCAAGAAGGCCGCCTTTCTCCAGGAGGCCGTTCGGACTCTTCAGCTCCCTGCCAAGATTCACGCGGGCCGGGCCGAATCGCTGAGCGCGTGTTTCGATTGCGTGACTCTGCGGGCCGTCGACCGCATGAATCGCGCCGTGCAAGTGGCGTCTCGCCTGGTTGCACCCGGCGGCTGGCTGGCGTTGATGACGACAGAAGCGGAATCAGAGTTTTTGAGTATCGAACGGTTCTCGTGGTCGAGTCCGGTGCCGCTTCCTGGCAGCGATCAGCGTGTGCTTCGCTTTGGGCGGCGGCTCAATTTGCCTGCTTGATCGCCGCCAACTCAACAATTCCACCCAAATCCGCGCGCTTCCTCACAACCAGGCGTACTCCGGTTCCTTCGGGATACCGAGGGGATTCGTCAATGGTTTCGATAAGCGTTGGGGGAAGGTTGCCTTTTCTGGCGGCCGCAATGGCTTTGTCTCCCAAAACGAGTGCAACCCGAAAGCAGCCGGAACAGGGGCTCAGGTAGACGATCCGCCTTTTCTTGACGCAAAGACGGAGCGCCCATCCGTACTTTGGAGAAGTTTGGTGCCATTCCTGCGCGGTGACGCCCAGTTCTTTGGTGAACGAGTTCACGAGCTGATCCCACAATTTCGCAGTTGGGCCCAGGGCGATCGTGACTTCTTCTGCTGTGGGCTGTTCCGCGTGGCTAATAAATGCATTCGGGACGTCCATGCAAATCTCCTCCGTGAGGCGGAAGGAATTGTACCCCCGCTGTGTCCGGTGCGCAGTGATGGACATGCCTGGGAGATGTGGATCGCCGGTTTGTTCCACGTGGAACATTCAAAGCGGCAGCCATGATTCGAAATGTTCCACGTGGAACAGTGGTACCAAATCAGTCGCATTCCCATCCCGAAAATGCCCCCCAGTGTCCCTTCGAAGCAAGTCTGAAACACGGTAGTTTTCCACCGGAGCCCTGTTTTCGCCCCCGCAAAAGCCTCCATCGTTTTGTCGCTGCCAAGCCCTTCCCCGTCAATCGCTTCCTGGCAACTCTTTCCTTCGCCCCAAAAGCGCTTTCCACAGGTTCGTCCTTTTCTCCACAATGCAAGTCACTGCCGCAAGTCTCCCCTTCCTTATAGTCTTGTCTTCCATGGGTAAGATTCTCGGCATTGTCAACCAGAAGGGTGGAGTAGGCAAAACCACCACGGCAATCAATCTTGCCGCCTGCCTCGCTCTCGAAGGTCTCAAAATCCTCCTGGTTGACTGCGACCCCCAGGCAAACGCCACCTCCGGCATCGGTTTTCAGCGCGACGATAATCGCCACTCTATCTACGATGTTCTGGTCGGCGATTCTCCCGCGGCGCAGGTCATCCTGCCCACCGACATCGGCACCCTGTGGCTCCTGCCCGGATCGAAGAACCTTACCGGCGCCAATATCGAGCTGGCGTCCTCAGTTGACCGCGCTCTACGCCTGCGCATAGCTCTCCAACCCTTGCAACCAAGCTTCGATCTCATCATTCTCGACTGTCCGCCGGCACTCGATCTGCTCACGCTCAATGTTCTGGGCGCAGCCGACACCCTCATCGTTCCCATGCAGGCTGAGTATTTCGCCCTGGAAGGCATCACTGAGCTCATTTCCACCCTCGAACGCGTTCGCGCCGCCGTCAATCCGGGCGTGACCATCGAAGGCGTCCTGCTCACCATGTACGACGACCGCACCAATCTCGCTCAGCAGGTGACTGAGACGCTTCGTGAATACTTCCGCGAAAGGCTGTTTCAGACTGTCATTCCTCGCAACATTCGCCTAGCGGAAGCTCCGAGCCATGGCAAGCCCGTTGCCCTGTATGACCCTCGCTCTCGCGGCACCGAAGCCTACTTCGAGTTGGCTGGCGAGTACCTGGCCCGCAATGGCATCGAAAGCCCGCGCAGCCTGGAACGCAAGGCCGATGCGGCGCATGCGCCGGCAGGACCGCCCCGCAGCCCGACACGCGTCAAGGTCCGCTTCTGGCCTTATTCGTAGGTACCGTGCAGCCGCTCCTGGGCCCATCCCGCAAATGGCTATTTAGTTCAGGATCTTCAGCAGACATAGATCGAACTCCGGATCTTGCCGGACTTAGAGGAATTTCAGTCATGACCATCGCCCCGCTTGACACCAAACGCCGCGCCCTTGGTAAAGGCCTCGACTCACTTCTTCCCCGCGTGCAGGCTCCGGCCGCCGCACCAGTCGAATCCGAAGGCGGCAAGCCGCGCGAGATTCCTCTCGATCAGATTGACCGCAATCCCTTCCAGACGCGCTCGAGCGTCAACGAAGACCAACTGGCCGAGCTTGCCGCCTCCATCGTCGCTAACGGAGTTGTCCAGCCCATCCTGGTGCGACCGACCCCTGATGGGCGCTTCCAGCTCATCGCCGGCGAACGCCGCTGGCGCGCTTCGCAGCTCGCCGGCAAGGCTACCATCCCCGCCATTCTCCGCCAGGTATCGGATGAGCAGGCGATGGAAATCACGATTGTCGAGAATCTGCAGCGCGCCGACCTAAACCCAATGGAGCAGGCCCGTGCCTTCGAGCGCCTGTCACGCGAATTCCACATGACCCAGGAGCAGATGGCCACGCGCACCGGAAAAGACCGCGCCACAGTGGCTAACTTCCTCCGCCTGCTGCGTTTGCCTGCCACTGTCCAGGTGCGCGTCGAGTCCGGCGAGCTCACCTTCGGTCACGCCCGCACGCTGCTCGCCTTCGAGCACGCCGAAGAGATCGAGAAGGCCGCGCAGCGTATTGTCGGCCTCTCGCTTTCTGTTCGCCAGACGGAAACCTACGTCCAGGGCCTGCTTCATCCCGAAAGGGCTCCCAAGAAGGCTCCAAAGCCTGAGCCTCCCGTCGACCCCAACGTCCGCGAAGTCCAGGATCGCCTGCAGCGTGCTCTGGGCCTGAAGGTTCACATTGAAGACCACCATGGCCGCGGCAAAGTCATCATCGAATACGCCAAGCTGGAAGACTTCGACGCACTGCTGGAGCAGCTGGCTGGCAATTGAACCTGCTAACCAAAGCTGAACACTTCTTTAGATCGTTTAACTTAGCGCACTAATCAGGGAATCGGCCGCGTTGACCCGGCAAACAAAAAGTTCCACGAAGTATCCAAATAAAGCCAACGCTGCGAACCGAACCAGCTTGTGGGCAGGCTGGGCACGTGGAGCAGGGTGTGGCCGCCCATGCACATCATCTCCGTGCCGTTCCAGTCGAGGAAGGTGCGCGAGGCTTGGCCCACCTGGGCCGGATGCGCGACCCGCCGCACGCAGACCGGGCAGCGCTGACGCTGGTCTTTCAGCACCCAGCGGAAGCCAAACAGGCACATGGCAAACGTCGAAACCAGTTGGATATAGACGGCTGATTCCCGGCCAAATGTCGTGCATCCATAGGACAAGTCCATGGAAACAAAGTAGATGATCGGCAACAGAAGCGCGATCTTGGCGCCCAGGAAGCTCCACCGGTAGAGCTTTCGCGGCCATGACGTTGGCTGCGGGTTCACGCTGTATTCCCCCAGCGAAACGGAAGTGATGGCGGGCAATGCCAGCAGGGCAAGCAGCAGGCTGAACAGATAGATGGTCATGGTTGCCGGCTTCCACTCTTCGAGAGATACGCCGAGGAAATCTTCTTCGGAGTCATCCGGCCCGTTGGCGGTGATGTGCACGCACTGCGTCCACATCTCCGCCTTTCCCGCAGCGGTGAGGTGGGCAACCACATACCCTGCCCCATCGGTTCCCCGGTCGGCGTCCGGCTCAAGCTCCCAGGCATCTACGCTGCCTGGCAGTCCCAGCGAGCCGTCGGGCGCTACTCCGGCAATCCGGACCGTCCGCTGTCCGAGGCGCACCTCCGCTCCTGCAATGTGTTCGTCCGCCGCAAAATCCCGCTTCCAGGCCTTTTCGCTCAGCAAGATTGCGGGAACGCCGCCGGCTACCATCCCGGGATCTGCGAACTCGGCCGGTAAACCCAGCAGCGTAAATAGATTGGAACTGGCCCGCGCTACTCCCCACGCGGATTTGACCACCGTTCCGTTGGAAGGTACCTCCGTCTCCATGGGTTCCCGGGTTACCCGGTAGAAGGCGAATCCGTCAAAATACTTCTGCTTGCGTCCCTCCCACGATTGGAACATCCGGGGCGAAATCGTCGGCTCGGTATCGTTGCTTGAGCCTTCCTGCTGAATCAGCACCAGGTTCGGATTCACCTTGCGTGACCACAGACTGCGCTCAGCCCGAACTCCTGGCAGCAGCAGGGCGATCGCATAACTAGCGGCCAGGGCCGTACCCAGAATCAAAATGCACTGGCGAGGCGTTCCCTTCATCGCCGCAAAAGGCGCCCATGTATGCCGGTCGGCGCGACGCAGGCAAAGCGCATCCTGAAAGGCGCCCAGGCAGAAGGCGGTAACCTCGCGTTCCCCCCGCCAGGCCTGCACGCCGGCCGCTGCGCAGGACTGCCGCACGTGCCACAGTTCCCCGCGCCACTCACGCCACCAATCCGCGCGCAGCTCGACCGGCACCATCAGCGATGCCGACCGCAGCAGCCCAAAATGGAGCAGGCCGTGCGCCCATTTGCAGTTGAAAGAGGCCTTCATACAGACCTGGCCTCCTCGGTGGGAATCAGCCGCTCCAGCAGCGGGTAGCGGCGGCGAGACGCTTCCAGCGTCGCCTTTCCCGCAGTCGTCAGCTTGTAGTATTTGCGCGGCGGCCGCTGTTCCGCGTCGGCAATCGACTGCTTCTCCCAGTGCGAGCGGATCAGATCGTCGCGCTCCAGGCGGCGCATTGCCGGGTAAACAGTACCGCTCGGCAGACCGGTCATCTCCATGATGCTGAACCCGTAAATGAAGCCGCCATCGAGCGCCTGCAGAATCATTGCCGCCGTGTGGGAGAGTTTTGTGTCCGGAGTTTTCGCGTCGCGAGCCATGGCGCATTCTACCTATGTAGCAATCTACTTGACAAGTAGATATGCCGATTGCTACATAGGGTATGCGGGTGACTCATGCTCGAACTGCGCCATGTCTCCAAACGCTTCTCCAGCATTGCCGCCGTGGACGATGTCAGCTTTTTGGCTCGGGCCGGCGAAGTGACCGGGTACCTGGGACCAAATGGCTCTGGCAAGTCAACCACCATGAAGATGGTTACTGGGCTGATCGAAGCGTCCGGCGGGCACATCTTCTTTGAGGGCAAGTCCATTCAGGAGGACCTGATGGCCTACAAACGGCGCATGGGTTATGTCCCCGAGGAGCCCTATCTTTATACCCATCTCTCCGGCTCTGAATACCTGACCATGGTCGCGCAGCTTCGCGACCTGCCGGCAAGGCGGTCTGCCGAGCGCATCGACAGCATGCTGCGCCTGTTCTCGCTGCACGACGACCGCCACGCATCCATTTCCGGCTACTCGAAAGGAATGCGTCAAAAGGTCCTGCTCATTGCTGCGCTCATGCATAACCCCCAGGTTATATTGCTTGACGAGCCTTTTTCAGGACTCGACGTTGCCTCGTCGCTGGTTCTGCGCAGCCTGATTCAGGAACTGGCCGCGCGCGGGAAGGTCGTGTTGTTCAGCTCGCATGAGCTCGATACCGTGGAGCGCATCTGTTCACGCGTAGTGATTCTCCATCACGGAAAGGTGGTGGCCGATGACTCCATCGAACGCCTGCGCTCGCTGATGGAGTTGCCGACTCTGGAAGAGATTTTTTCTCAGCTCGCCGTCGAACAGGACACCGAGTCGACGGCGCGGCAGATTGCGGATCTGATTTATGCTTGAGCTGATCGAAAAGCCGATCGCCCGCCTGCCGCTGGACTTCCGCGTCCTCTATCGCCAGTTTCTGCTGCGCGTCATCGACCTTGAGGCGCTCTCTATCCAGGCCGACGTCACAGCCTTTCTCGGCCAGTTTGCGGGCGTGCTCATCATGCTCAGCCTGGTTCACGCCACGGTCACTTATCTCGGTTACGCCTTCATCACTGAACCTGCGGAGCGCTTCGCATTTCTGTTGCACATGCAGCACTATCTGATCGCAACCATGATGCTGGTGGCCGGGATGTTCGCCGTTCTCAGTTGGGACGCCACATTTCCCGACCGACGCGACGTATTGGTGCTGTCTCCGTTGCCCGTAGCCACGCACACAATACTCATTGCGAAAGTCTCAGCCAACGCCGCGGTGCTGGGACTCGCAATTATCACCCTGAATGGGGCGTCAGGCGTGGTGATGCCGCTGATTATGGGGGCCCAGCCCGGACCGGCACTCGGATTCTTCCAGTCTCTTCCAGCGTGGTGGTTCACCATTGTCGCCGCCAGTCTGTTTCTCTATGGCTCAGTACTCACCATCCAGGGTTTCACGGCGCTGCTGCTGCCACGGCGCATGTTTCTGCGTCTCTCGGCGGTTCTGCAACTCGCGGCATTCGGATTGTTCCTCGGCGTCTACTTTGTTCAACCGTCCATCACCACGCTCGCCGCGATGGCCGCCCCTGAAAACCATTGGGTTCTCGCCTGCTCGCCCTCCTACTGGTTTCTTGCGACGTTCAATCAGTTGAACGGATCATTGCCGCCGCAATTTGCATGGATCGCGTTCCGCGCATGGACCGGGCTGGCAGTCGCGGTCGCCGGAGCGGCGTCTTCGCTGCTGCTCTGCTACATGCACACCATGAAGAAGACGGTTGAGGAACCGGACCTGGTGTCGGGAGGTGGCCTTCAATGGATGCCTTCAATTGGAAATACGCTGCACACCGCCATTGCGCACTTCAGCATTCGCTCCCTAGCTCGCAGCCGCCAGCACCGCGTGGCCTTTGCCTTTTACCTGGCATTTGTATTGGGCATTGCGCTCTCACTACTTCGTGGTGAAGTGGCAGCTGAAGCGCCCCGTCCCCTGTCGCTGGACCTTCTTATCCCCACCTTCCTGATGATGTTCTTTGCGGTGGTGGGATTGCGCAATGTCTTCTCGCTGCCTATCTCGCTTACCGCCAATTGGGTATTGCGCACCACGCAGGTTCGTCCGTCGCAAGACTATGTTGAAGCAACCAGGCGCTCGCTCCAGTTGCTTGCCGTTTTGCCTGTATGGCTTCTCTCTGCTGCATTGGCCTACGGTTTCCGGCCGGTCAGCCAGGTTGCTGCCCACCTCGCGGTGCTGGCGTTGCTCGGCTTCATCCTTGTTGAACTGTGCCTGATCGGCTTCTATAAAGTTCCGTTTACTTGCTCCTACCTGCCCGGCAAAACCAATATTCAATTTGCATTCTGGGGCTTCGTAATTGTGCTGCTCGCCGTTATTGTGCCATGCGCCGAGTTTGAATTGCGCGCACTGCACCAGGCCGACCGATGCGGCTTCATGCTCAGCCTCCTGATCGGGCTGGCCGTCGCGCTCCTCGCATACAACAATCACCGGGCAAAATCCGCCGTCATCTACTTTGAGGAGATTCCAGATGAAGTAATTACCACGTTGAGGCTTAGTGCTTGAGCAAGTTACAAACAGCATCCCGGAGGAAGTCCCTATGCTTGAGGTCGAACATCTCTATCGCAGTTACCGCGGCATTCCCGCCATTGAAGATGTCAGCTTCCAGGTGGCGCCCGGCGAGGTCGTCGGATTTCTTGGCCCCAATGGCGCCGGCAAATCTACCACCGTCAAGATCATCACCGGCATGTTGCGGCCCAACGACGGCCGCGTGCTGTTTGAAGGCCAGGACATCGCGAAGGACATGGTCGCTTTCCGCGCCAACTTCGGATACGTTCCTGAGGAAGCGCATCTCTATACGTACCTGTCCGGCTTGGAATACCTGCAACTGGTCGGCCGTCTGCGCGGGCTCGATGAGCCGCTCATTGAAGCCAAGGCCACGCGCCTGCTCAAGCTTCTCAACCTCGAGTCGTGGCAATATTCGCCGATCTCTAGCTACTCGAAGGGAATGCGCCAGCGCGTGCTGATCGCCGCGTCGTTGCTGCACGATCCCAGGCTGCTCATATTCGACGAACCGCTTTCGGGCCTCGATGTCGTCTCCGGTCGCCTGTTCAAAGACCTGCTCGAACTGCTCGCCGCGCAAGGCAAGGCGGTGCTTTACATCTCCCACGTGCTTGAAGTGGTGGAGCAGGTTTGCAACCGCGTGATTGTCATTGCCAAGGGCCGCGTGCTGGCTGACGCGCGCCCCGCCGATCTGACCAAACTGATGAGTCTTCCCAATCTCGAAAGCGTCTTCGCGCAACTCGTCCAGCAGCAGGACACGCGGGCAACTGCGGAAGAGATGGTGGAGGTGATGCAAATTGGCCATTCGTGAGGAATTCCAACGCTTGTTCATGATGGCTGAGCCGGAAGCGCTCTCGCTTAACGCCCAAGCCGCGCTTGGCCAAGTGCACGCACCACAGCGCAGCCAGTTCTCGATTCTCGTCCGCCATTTCTTGGAGCGATTCTTCAACCACGAAACCGCCTCGCCCGACGGGGATGCCAAATCGCGTCTGATCCTCATCGCCGTTGCCACCGGCATTCCCGGATTCATGGTGGCCCTGTATCTGTGGCCCGTCTACCATCCCTTTATCGGATGGCCGCCCGGACGCCCGTTGGACGCGAGCCGGCCGCCCTATTGGCTGCAGGTCAATCATCACCTCTTTTTCGTGATCTTCTCTTTCGTCGCCATGGGCATCATCACCGTCTTCGAGTGGGACCTGTTCTTTCCCGACCTGCTCGACGTATTCGTTCTCACGACCCTGCCCATTCAAAATAGAAGGCTCTTTCTGGCGCGCGTGGCCGCCATTTCCATCTTCATCGTTGGCTTCCTGCTGGACGCCAATCTGCTCGCCCCGCTGGTCATCCCCGCGTCTTTCGATCCGCCCAACCTGCCCCGCCTGCTCGCCGGACACATCCTCGCAGTTCTGGGCGCGGGGCTTTTCTCCGCCGCTTTCATCCTGGCACTGCAAGGTGTACTCCTTTCCCTGCTGGGAGAAGCCCTGTTCCGCCGAATCTCCCTCCTCCTGCAAGGCCTTTCCATTACTGTCCTGGTCATGATCCTGCTTCTATTTCCCGTTCTTTCCGGCGCGGTGCCCACCTTTCTTCAATCGGGAAGCCGCTTCGTTTTCTATTGTCCGCCCTTCTGGTTCCTCGGCATCTATCAGCGCCTGCTCGAAGGCCCATCGGCCCTGCCCATCTATTGGCAGCTTGCCAAAACCGGAGGCGCAGCGCTGCTCGTCACAGTCGCGATTTCCATGTTGTCGTATCCGCTCGCCTACCTGCGAAGAGTGCGGCAACTGGTGGTTGGACCGGGCACGCACGACACGCGCAGCTGGGCCGCGCGGCCCACGCATCCATTACTCCACGCGACGCTGCTGCGCGACCCAGTCCGCCGTGCCGTCTTCCACTTCATCAGCCAAACGCTCATGCGTGTGCAGCGTTATCGCATCTACCTTGTCTTATACGGTGGAGTCGGCCTCTCCGTCGTGGTTGCCAGCGTCCTTCGCCTCTCGGTCGAGCACGGCCAGGTTCGCCTGGAGACCTCAACCGAGGGAGTCCGCGCCGCCATCGCGATCGTCGCCTTCTGGACCATTGCAGGCCTGCGTATGGCCTTTGTCTCTCCCGGGAATCGGCAGGGAAGCTGGGTCTTCCACATCGTCCACGGACGCCCGCCGCATCTTGACACCGCCATGCATCAGTTGCAGGCCGCCAAACACTGGGTGCTCCTCTGGGCCTGCGTTGTCACCCTTTCAGCCGTGGCCGCCTTCCGCGCATTCGCTCCGTCGGCGCTCCTCACATGGCGCGCGACCGCAAGCATGTTCCTCATCGCCGCTGGTCTGTGTCTGCTCCTTACCGACGCCTTCTTCGTCAACGTGAAGACCGTCGCGTTTACCGGCGAGCCGGCCAGAGAGCAATCCAACCTTGCGCTCACCGTGCTCAAGTACTTCACCTTCTTTCCCATCATTATCGGGATACCCATCGCTGCTGAGCCTTGGATCGAGGCCGCCATCTGGAATTTTCTAATGGCAGTCGCCGCCATCGCTTCGGCTCATTTCGGGCTCGAATGGCTACATCGCCGCTTCATTCAGGAACACTGCGGCATGCCCGGCCTGGAAGACGACGAAGACGACTTCCCCATGAAACTCGGGTTGCGCTACTGAAGGCGCACTTGAGCGCTGCACGCACTCAAGAAGCTATACTCGCCTTTTCGGGCCGCAGACGCGAACTTGAGCGCCGCGCCCGCGGAGTTTCCTGTTTTGCCCTTTACCCGCCGTGGATTCTTGAAGTCCCTCTCCCGCACTGCACTGGTACTGTCGCTCGAAGACGTTCTCCGCATGGCTCGGCCCGCATTGGGTCAAGAGCCTGCCCAGGCCCAAAAGCCTCCCGCCAATTCCCGCCAGGCGTACGAAGCACCAACGCGGCCCGCGCCCAAAGGCATGGCCTCGCCTGTGACCGGAACGCCGCTCGGCGTCCAGTTCACTGACGTCGCCAAGCAGGCCGGACTCAGCGTCAAGACAATCTTCGGCGGGGAGCACCGCAACAAATATCTTCTGGAAACCACCGGATGCGGCGCGGCCTTTTTTGACTACGACCAGGACGACTGGGTCGACATCTTCCTGGTCAATGGCTGGCGGTTCGAGGGATTCCCCAAGGGGCAGGAGCCGGTCTGCCATTTGTTCAAGAACAACCGCGACGGCACTTTCACCGACGTCACCCTCAAAGCCGGCCTGGCCCGCTCCGGCTGGGGTCAGGCCTGCTGCGTGGGAGATTACAACAACGACGGCTGGAACGACCTGTTCGTCAGCTACTATGGCCAGAACGCCCTGTTCCGCAACAACGGAAACGGGACGTTTCGAGAAGTGACGAAGGAAGCGGGCCTGCTGCAATCCAGGCTTCGCTGGAACTCCGGCTGCAGCTTCCTCGACTACGACAAGGACGGGCATCTGGACCTGTTTGTCGGCAACTACATCGACTTTGATGTCAAAACCGCTCCGCTTCCTGAAGACGCCAACTGCACCTATAAGGGTATCCAGGTAGCTTGTGGTCCTCCCGGACTGGAAGGCGGCAAGAACCTGCTTTACCACAACAATGGCGACGGCACCTTCACAGATGTCAGCGTCAAAGCCGGCATGATCGGCACCCTTGGGACCTATGCCCTAAGCTGCGCTGCCGCCGATCTCGACAATACCGGCTGGCCCAACATCTATGTAGCCAACGACTCTACCTCCGCAACCTATTATGTGAATCAAAAAGACGGCACATTCAAGGACGAAGCCATCGAAGCCGGCGTGGCCTACTCGCCTGACGGTAAACCGCAAGCCGGCATGGGCGTCTCCATCGGCGATTACAACCGCGACGGCCTCCTGGACATCGTCAAGACCAACTTTGCCGGCGACACTGATTCCCTCTTTATGAATCTGGGCGACGGCTCATTCGACGACCGGACTTACCAGGCTGGTCTCGGAGTGAATACCCGCCTGCTCGGATGGGGAGTCAGCTTCATCGACATCGACAACGACGGCTGGCTCGACATCCTCGTTGCCAACGGCCATGTCTACCCCGAAGTGGACGGCACCCAGGTGGACGCAGCATACGCCGAGCGCAAATATCTTTATCGCAATCTGCGCAATGGCCAGTTTGAAGACGTCAGCCTGAACGGCGGCCCCGGCATTACCGCCGCTGTGCCGGCGCGCGGGTTTGCGATCGGCGACTACGACAACGATGGCAACCTGGACGCCGTGGTCAACTGCGTGAATGCGCCGCCCCAGCTCCTGCACTGCGAATCCACCCTCAATCGAAGCTGGATCAAGATCCGCGCCGTGGGCACCAAGTCCAATCGCACCGCAATCGGTGCACGGATCAAGGTAACCGCCCAGACCGGCACACCGCTTCTCACTGCAAAGCCGGGTTCTCCGCTGGTCCAAATCGACGAAATCCGCTCATGCAACGGCTACTACTCGGCCAGCGATCTTCGTATCCACTTCGGACTCGGTGACGCCCAAAAGGCCGATCTGGTGGAAATCCACTGGCCGTCCGGTACGGTGGACAACTGGAAAAACCTTGCCGTAAACCGTTTGTACGTGCTTGAAGAGGGAGGCAGGGTGCTGAAGACCGAGGACTTCGCGTTGTCGCGAAAGAAGGCCTGACCGGCCTGGGCCGGTAAACTCCCCGCTGACGCAGATGCAAATGTCATACCCAAAGCCAGATCCTGGACCGGTGCGAAAGTCAATTCATCCATCCTGAATAACGTAGGGTGGCTTGCCGGAAACGCTCAAGGGGCTTGCTGCATACTCCAGCAACGGACTGTAATTCGAGCGTCGATAACGTGAATTCCCCGCTTAAATCAACCATTTGGTCGAATAGAGATGCTGAGCAAAGTACTTCCGCCAATGGCTTCGATCTAGGCCGATTGCGTCTTTCCAGCTCCGGCCTGCCGGTATCTCAGCTTCCTAGAATGCCATATCATTCTTGGGTGATTTGTCCACCCCAAGGGGATAGATAATACCGTAACAAGACCTCAAAAAGAGGAATATTCAATGGACGAGCCGAGCCTTTGGCGTCATGATTCGTTTTGATAAATCGCTTTATAAGTGGGGCTTAACCTGAAAAAACGGCCGGATTACACTTCCGTTCGGGACCATTACACTAAAATGTAAATGTTTCCAAGTATTGATATATCGTATTTACGTTCAATCCCAATATTTTTTTCTGTTACCCGGGTTGACAGCGCCGCCCCCGCTTGATATCGTTTCGTTTGCTTCAGAGCACCCGTTTTTAGCTCACCCCAATTCTCAAATCGGGGAGCGAATGCTCTAGTAATTTAGCGACCCTGTCACTGTGACAGGTGAGCCTTGCTTGCGAACGGCGGGAACCAACCTGCAGGCCAAGCGGATCAACAATTCAGTTCACACAAAAAAACAGAAGTACTTTTTCAGGAGACCGCATGAACAAGAGTTTTCGTACAGCCCTCGTGCTGGCGTTCTTTGCCTGCGCGAGCCTCCTGCTCACCGTGCCGGCCACCGCACAATCGGTCTACGGATCGATCTTCGGCACTGTGTCGGATAAGACCGGGGCTGCCGTCGCGGGCGCCACGGTCACCATCAAAGACGAAGCCAAAGGCACCGTCGTAACCGTTACGTCCAATGGATCGGGCGACTACACCGTCCCCCACCTTATCCCCGACGTCTATGACCTGAAAGTCACTGCGAAGGGTTTCAAGGCCTTCGAAGCCAAGGGCATCTCCGTAGAAGCGGACACTGCGCCCCGCATCGACCCCACTCTGGACGTAGGCGGCAGCTCAGAGACCGTTGAAGTCAATGCCGATACACAACCTCAATTGAAGACTGAATCGACCGACGTTTCCACCGTCTTCGATCAGCAGCAGGTTTCCAGTCTTCCCGTCGGCGATCAGAACTTCACCAACCTGCAGCTTCTCCTTCCCGGCGCGCAGCTTCTCGGCTGGTCGCACGCGGCCGATGAAAACCCCCAGGGGTCCAAGCAGATTCAGGTTGACGGCCAGGCCTTCGGCGGAACCGCCTTCGAGCTGGACGGAACGGATAACGAAGATCCGATTCTCGGCATCATCGTCATCAACCCCGCCCTGGATGCGGTCACTGAAACCAAGATCACTACGCAGAACTTCGACGCCGAGTTGGGCAAGGCCGTTTCCGCGGTCGTGACCGCGCAGACCCGTTCTGGCACCAACAGTTTCCACGGAAGTATGTACGACTTCCGCACCGGCAACGCCAACTATGCTCGTGATCCCTACAGCGTGACGCCGGGTAAAGTGAGCCTGACCAACCCAAGCGCGTTGCCTCCGGGCCTCAAGAACCGCTTCGGCGCCTCCATCGGCGGCCCGATCTTCAAGGACAAGTTCTTCTTCTTTTTCAACTACGAAGGCCAGCGCCAGAAGGTTGGAACCTCAGCCACGGACACGCTGCCCACCAGCCTGCTTACTGAAACAGCGTTGGGCAACAACACCACCAGTGCCGCCCAAAAGGCTGCCGGATACACAGGCGCAGACTTCAGCGAATATCTCACCCAGTTCGGGCTTTCGGGCACCCTCTACCCGACCACCGCTGCGGAAGCTGCGGCAGCCGGCGTTCCCGTCTTCACACCGTACCCGGACAATGTGGTTCCTGCCTCTCTGCTTTCTACCCAGGCTCTTGCCTTGCTGAAGCTTCTCGAGCCCAATACTGCGGGCGTCGGGCTGGGAATAGGCCAGACCGGCAGCGAAAACGGCTTGGATCAGAACTACAAGCAGAGCGGCACCGGCCTGTTCAACAGCAACCAGTGGACGGAACGCTTGGACTACACCATCAACGAGAAGATGCATGCATTCGAGCGCTTCTCGCGTTTCTGGGACACCCTGTCGGGCAAGGTCATGTTCGGCGTTGCCGGCGGGCCCGGATTCGGCATCAACAACTACGGCGGCAACTCCAACGGCGCCAACGACAGCCTGGCATCCGGCATGGACATCGCCATCAGCCCCAAGCTCCTCACCGACTTCCGCCTGGGCTACTACCGCTATAACGTCATCGACACCAAGCATGACCAGGGAGTGGAAGAAGCACAGGCTCTTGGCATCCCGGGCATCAACATCGGCGGCAACATCACCTCCGGCTCGCCGGGCTTCAACATCACCAACGTTCCCGGCGGCAGCGGCGGAACCAACGGCACAGTCTATGGCGACGGTCTCGGCATCAATCGTTGCAATTGCCCGCTGACAGAGCGCGAAGATCAGTACCAGATCGTCAACAACTGGACGCGGATCATCGGCAACCACGCCATCAAGGTTGGCGCCGACCTCCGTTACGGACGCAACCTGCGCGTACCTTCTGACAGCGACCGCGCCGGCCAGCTCAACTTCGGCACCGGCCCGGACTCCTGGCCGTCCATTCCCAATAATGCCGCTGGCAAACCCCAGCCTCAAGGCGGGTTGGGCTTTGCCACCTTCCTCCTCGGCGACGTAACCAGCTTCAGCCGTTACGTCTCCACATCCACCAACGCCAAGGAATTCCAGAAGCGCGCCTTTTTTTACGGACAGGACACCTGGCGTGCCAGTCGCAAGCTCACCCTCAACCTGGGCCTCCGTTGGGATCTTTACTTCCCTGAAACAACCAATGCTGCAGGAAATGGATCCCTGTTGAACCTGACAGACGGCTATCTGCACGTTGCCGGCATCGGCGGCGTTCCTTCCGACCTCGGCTGGACCGTGGACAAGGCCAAACAGTTCTCGCCGCGCGTTGGCGTCACCTACCAGCTCGATCCCAAAACCGTCATCCGTGCCGGCTACGGACGCAGCTTTGACACAGGTGTGTTCGGCTCCATCTTTGGCCACACCATCACGCAGAATGTCCCGGTTCTGGCCAACCAGTCAATCAATTCACCCACCAACGTGGGCGAAGCGTTCACGCTGGCTAACGGACCAGTGCCGTATACAGCGCCAGCGGTTCCGTCCAGTGGACTGCTGCCGAACCCCGGTTCACAGGTCGACTCCAGCTCACGCCACAACCCGATTCATCTCACCACCATCGACGCATGGAACCTGAGCATCCAGCGCTCTCTCACCCCAACACTGTCCATCACCGCAGCGTATGTGGGCAACAAGGGAACTCACACGCTGGGTGACGGCGACAGCAACGGGACCAACCCCAACGAAGCGGCAGTCGTTTTCCCTGGCGCCAACAGCATCACCGGCCAGACGCTGCACTTCGATCCCAGCGTCGCATCCGGCCAGATCGCGGCCGACGGCGGAACGTCCACCAATAACCTGTTGCAGCGGTACTTCACAGCCACACTGAAGGCCTGCTCTGACCCCAACTATGTCTCACCGGGTTCGCCGTACGCTGCTTACCCGCTGCCCGCAGGCGCGTGCGGCTGGACGCAGGGTATTGCTTACAGAGGCGACGACCAGAACACCGAATTCGACGCCTTGCAGGTGAACGTTGCGCAGACGATGCGGAACGGCCTCTCAGCGAACGCAAACTACGAGTGGGCCGGCGCGTTCGACGAAGAATCCGGCTTCTACACCTGGAGCCACAGCATCACGCATGGCCGCGACAGCAACGTCCGCGATCAGCAACTCACCCTGTACGGCAGCTACGATTTTCCGTTTGGCAAGGGCAAGCAGTACCTGCCCAACGCCAACCATGCAACCGACCTGCTTGTGGGCGGTTTTCAGATCAGCGACGTGACGAATTGGTCTGGCGGCTTGCCTTTCACTCTCGGCTACAACGAGAGCGGCAACAACATCAACGACGGGCCTGGCGACCCAAGCCAATCGCGCAGGCTGTCAACCAGCGTCAGCAAATACGACGCCGCCACCCACTCGCGCTGCATGTTTAACTGCCCAGGAACAACGCCTCATGCCTTGGGCGATGGCACCTTCGTCAATCCCGGTCTGGACCACTTTGGAAACTCGGGCATCAACACCTATCGTGGCCCCAGGTTCTTCGCAACCGACCTCGCACTCACCAAGGCATTTACGATTTGGGAGAACGTGGCCGTCAAGTTCCGCATGGACGCCTTCAACGCCTTTAACCACATCACTGCGGGTAACCCCGGCGGCAACATCGAGAACGGCGGAGCCATCGGTGGCGAGGGTGGCGGCTGCGGACAAGGCAACGACTGCGGACCTCGTCAACTTGAATTCTCTCTCCACATGCAGTTCTGATTTAGGAGAGGAGCCGCAAAAAACCTCGAGGGGAGCTTCGGCTCCCCTCTTTCTTTTCTCCGTCCACATTCCTCCACAAGCCTGAAAAGGCCGATCGATGGACTAAACTGTTCGGTAGGTTTCTTTCATGGTTCGCACATTCTTTGCCGCACTCATCATCGCGACTCTGTCTCTTCCTGCACCCGGACAAACCCAGCAAAGCGCAACCCCATCCGGCAGTGACGCTACTCAGCCCGGACCCTCGCAGTTTGAAGTAGCCCAGGGACTGGCCGCAAAAGGCCGGCTCGAAAAGGCTATGGCGCTGCTCGACAAGCTGGCCGCGCAGACACCTGAACCTGCCGGCGTTGAGCGCCTGCGCGGCATCATCTTCTACCAGAGGGAAGATTTCCCGCAAGCCATTGCCGCCTTCACCAAGGCCTCCGAGCAAGACCCCAACGACCGAGAATCCATTGAAATGCACGGCGTGAGCCTGTTCCGCACCGGGCGATCTCCTGAAGCGCTGCCCTTCCTCGAACAGGCGCACGCTACCGTTGTCCGCGCCAATGTCGATCCTGAGTACGTTCTTGGCCTTTGCTATACCGACGTGAAGCGCTACGACGATGCGCGCCACGCCTTTGCCACTCAATACGGCTTTGCTCCCGACTCCGCCGAGGCCTATCTGCTCGCCGCCCGGCTCTTTCTTCGCCGGGACCTTGCTGCCGAAGCCGCTGCGCAAGCCCACAAGGCGCTTGAAATCAATCCCACCTTGCCGCTTGCTCACCAGCTTTTGGGGGAAGTCTCCCTCGCCAAAGCCGAATTCCCAGGAGCCATTCAACAGCTGGAAGAAGAGCGGAAGATCAATCCGCTGAACCCTCTTCTTTATGATCGCCTGGGTGACGCTTACCTCCGCAACGGTCAATATGAGAACGCCCAGCAGGCCCTGAACCGCGCCGTGCTGCTTGAGCCCAACGCCACAGCCCCCTACATTTTGCTCGGCCAGACCTTCCTCAAGCTCAACCAGCCCATCCAGGCATTGCATTATCTTGACCACGCCGCCAAAATGGACCCCGCCAGCTACCTGATCCACAATCTCCTCGGCCAGGCCTACAAAGCCACCGGCCAGGTGGTGGAGGCCAACCGGGAATTTCAAATGGTGGTCGACCTGCAGAACAACACCAGGCCCCCTGCGGGAAAATAGAACATGCACCTCCGCCGCGGCGCTCTGCCTGGATGTTTGATTCTGTATCTGGCAACTCTGCCGTTCGTGCTAGCCGCGCAGGCGCCGAACCCGCAGCAGGCTGATGCGCTCAAACGCGCGGATGCGGCCTTCCGCACCGGTTATGCATCCATGCAGTCCGGGGATCTGGAAAAGGCCAGTGTTCAATTCGCCGAAGCCGTGCGTCTTGCGCCCCAGATACCGGAAGGTCACGCGGCCCTGGGGGAAGTTCTCATTGAGTTGGGCAAACCGGCACAGGCTGTCCCGGAGTTCAAAGCTGCGCTCAACCTAAAGCCCGGCGATCAGGGAATCGAAGCCAACCTGGCCTTGGCTTACGCCAAATCCGGTGACCCGTCCAAGGCGGTCCCGCAATTCAGCGCCGCATTGCACGCCTCTCAGCAACCCGGCGGTCAACAGGAGAACGCCGATTTCTTTGTTGCGTATGCCCGCGCTCTCGCGGCTACGGGAAAGCCGTCTGAAGCCATCCAGATGTTTCAAACTGCCGTCGATCGCGGGGCTTCCACCGCCGATATCGTCGACTCCATCGGCTCGCTTTATGCTCAGCAGGGCAACTGGAGCCAGGCGCAGCCCGAGTTCGAGCGTGCCCTCACAATCGATGGTTCCTATCTTCCCGCCCGCATCCACCTAGGCATCGTACAGCGCCAGCAGCACGACCTTGACGCCGCGCTAGCCTCTCTGCGGGCAGCGGTCACAGCCGATCCCGCCAACGCCGCCGCGCAATTTGAATACGGCCGGACCCTTGAAGCCGCCGGCCAGGATGAAGCCGCCACTCCCTGTCTGGAACAGGCCATCAAGCTTAATCCTGAACTCCCCGGCGTGCAAAACGAACTGGCCATGGCTTTGCAGCGCCTGGGCCGCCAACAGGAAGCCATCCCTTGGTTCCAGCAGGCGATCCAGCGCGATCCCCAAAACGTCAGCGCACTCACCAACCTCGGCCTTGCCCTCACCCTGACCGGCAAGGCCAATGATGCGCTTGCTTACTTTCAGCAGGCCATGGCCGCCGCCCCGCCCGACGCCACTCTCTACAAGGATCAAGGCGTAGCTCACGTGCAGCTCTCGGCATTCGACGAAGCCATCGTTGACTTTCAGTCCGCTCTCAAGCTCGACCCCAACGATCCGCAACTTCACTACGACCTGGGCATGGCCTACAAATTCAAAGACCGCGTAGACGACGCCATCGCCGAACTCACGCGCGCCGGCCAGATGGACCCCACACTGCAGGACCCTCCCTATACGCTGGGAATTCTTTACATGCAGACCGGCAAGCTCGACGAGGCTGTCGTCGAGATCAAGAAGGCAGTGGCGCTGCGCCCAGAGAATGGCGATGCCTGGGCCATCCTGGGCAGTACCCTCAAACAGGATTCGCGCCTGGATGAATCCCGCGATGCGCTCATGAAGGCAATTCCGCTCCTTCCCGGTCAGCCCGGACCGCGCGTTACCCTGGCCGGTGTGCTGGCCGAGCAGGCCGGCGCTGCCACCGCAGCCGCAGACACAGCAGAAGCCGCCGGCGACCAGCAGAAAGCCAACCAGCTGCGCGCCCAGGCAACAGAGCTCCGCGCACAGGCGGCGGAGTACCGCCGCCAGGGAGCCGACCTGGCCCGCAGTGCTGTCAGCCGGCAAAAGGCGAACTTCGCAATGAATGCCGGCAACCAGCTATTGCTCAAGGGCCAGATCGCCGATGCCGTCGCCCGTTACCAGGAAGCTGCTGCCGCCGACCCGACATTTGCCGATCCGCACACCCAACTCGCCATTGCCTACGACCGCCTGGGGCGCGCCACAGATGCTGCCGCAGAGCGCGCCAAGGCAGCAAGCCTGGCCGGAGCAAAGTGAGAACAACACCCGGCCTCGTCAGGTTCTTCTCGTGGCGCGCATAACCGATTAGTTATGCACACAATCGCCGCGAATCGGCCTGCTACAACAAGATCTCGCAACTATTCGTTTTGAAGCCGCTTTCGCTCGCCCGTGCGCCAGCTCGCATACGAAGCGTCCAGAACCTCTTGGTTATGCAAGCCGTCCACGGCGGTCGCGCGATATTCGCCACGACCCTCGATCCAGTCTGAAAACGAATCCAGCATGAGCGTATAGCCGTCAGCGTTCGAGACGGTTTCGTGCTCTTGAGCCTTTCCCGCCCGCCACAACACCACATCTACAGGGGTGTCCACAGTCAGCCCGTACTGGCTCACAATCGTGCCCGTCTCTCCAGTCACTTCAACTACGGTATGGTAGGCGCCGCGCGTGCTTACCGTCACCGTGCCCATGGCCCCGCAGTCGAAATCCAAACCGATGGCCGCGTAAGCCTCAAGGGGAGCCGACTTTTGATCCGCGCGCGCCAGCGTATTCACCGCCGCGACACGGCTATTCATCACAAAGCGCAGCGCATCGATGCAATGAATGCCCACATCGCCAATCGGGCCTCCACAGGCCAATGCCGGATCGTAGATCCACTGCCGTGGGCTGCTCTCAGCCGGGTAGCAGAACTGCGCGTGAGCCAGTAGCGGCCGCCCGATTTGCCCCTCCGCAATCCAGTCCCGCACCAACTCAAGGCTTCTGTTGTAGCGCAGATTCTGCGCCACGCCCAGGCGCTTCCCCGCGTGTTGCGCGGCAGCCAGCATTCGCTCCACTTCGGCAGCGTTCATCCCCAGCGGCTTTTCGCACAACACCGGCTTGCCGTGCTCGAGCGCCAGCAACACGTGGGGCAAGTGCAACGCGTCGGGCGAAGTCACAAAAACAGCATCGATCTCCGGTGAGGCGCAAAGCTCGTCTGCGGTGCGAAAAACCTGTTCGATGCAGTATTTGCGGGCATTAGCCTGGGCCTTCTCGAAATCGCGCCGCCACAGTCCCGCCAACGCGGAAACGCGCGCCGCCGGAAACGCCGGAACCAGCCGCTTCTCGCAATGATGACCAAAGCCCAGCAGTCCGTAGCGAATCATCGTGTCTCTCCCATGTGTCTCTCCCATTGTGTCCGTCCAGGAGGAAGAAGTTCTCCGCGCCCACCTCTTCGCAAATTCCAATGCCGGCTCAATCGATCGAGCCAATCGTGCGCGCGCAGCTTATGGCGAACTTCATGTTGCCGATTCCCGAAGCCTTCCTGCCGGCAATGAAATCTGCCCGCTGACTTCTAAGAACCTGTCTAAAATCTTGCTTACCGATTGCCGGTCATATGGGCACAAGCATGGAAGTTGGATTGGCTAGCCCTTCGGCCCACTGTTCTGTTGTGGGAACCGTAGACCACTGAAGAATCCCTCACTCTCAGAGGATACGACACTCCGCGCGTTTGTCAGTAGATCGTCCGTAGCTTGGTAGACGTGCTTAACGCGCTCTTCCGGTGAAAGAATCAGCCGAGCGTTGGTCAATTCCAATTGCCATTTGGCGCAGAGTTGTTCGAGAGCCATTTGTGCGGAGGAGTTACCGCGCCACGTCCTCTCCCAGCGATAGAACGAACTCAGACCTGTGAGCGCAGCGATGGTGACGCTCATGACGGAGAGTGCCATATCCTTCCTCGGCCAACCACTAGCTGCAACCGCGGGCAGCGTAACACTGAGCAGAATCGTTGCGATGCCTACTACACGAAAACACCACCTAGGAAAGAACGTGTGAGTCTTGTACCAGTTTATTCTTGGGTCCACGTATCTTTCTTAATCGATGAAACAGCCTCAACCGCATCCGTGAAGGAGTCGGCTTCCTGCGTAGTGGCGTGCTGCGTCGCCCGTTGGTTCATTGGAAACGTCCTCCAGGGGTTCATTCATGATTGCACAACCGCGGCTCAGAAGTTGGGGGCATGCTTAACAAGCATCGGCCTATACCTTCGCGGAACTGGGTGGATTCCATCATCCCTGCGATGGCGGAAGAGTTCTGGCCATTTGGCGGAAGTTCTATCCGCTTTGTCGCCTATCCGGACTTTACCCTGCAACCGGCATCTGCATTCTTGAAGACTTGAGACTCGAATGGGAGAAAGCAGCGAAAGAACACTCGGATACCGCGGTGCACTGACCAAACGCGCTCACAGGAGTACTCTTTCTGCAGTCAACGAGGAGGTCGACATCCATACGCCTCCGGCAAGGCAAAGGGGCGCTGTGCTCCACAACCAAACTCGGAGGAGACAACGACGGAGGGAAACATGGAACCGGATACGCGCGCCAATAGACCGCAGAACGTACGAATCGAGCAGCACAGTTTGATGGGGTGCCTGTGGTTTGCTGCCTGGCTCTTTACGATCGGATACCTGCACCTGAACTTGTGGAAAGGCATCATCGCAATCGTGTTGTGGCCGTACTACATCGGTCTCCACTTCAGTGCCGTTTTGCGGTGACCGCAATCGGCCCGGATTTCGGCAACGTACACACCCCGTGGTTGGGACGGGATTCACTCCAGGGTGCAGCCGAACGGACCTTTTACCGGGCGCATTCCTCCTGTTAGACTCCCCGCAATGCCCTCTCGCGACTCAAAGGCAAGGCTCGTTAAATCCACCGGCTCGATCCGCCGGGCGCATTCGTCCTCCGTCGACAGCTGGATAAGCGAGATGCCCAAGCCCAAACGCAGCATCACCTGGCTCGCGTATCTTCTCCAGGGATACGCCATTTATTGCATCTGTACGCGTTCACTGATTTGGCCTCTGATGTGGCCGAACAAGTTCCTCGTCTTTCTGATTGCGATTATCTTGTACTACATCGGAAGCAACCTGATGAACCGGATGCTGACTGCGGAACTGGTCCGCAAGACCCAACTGGAAGCCGACCAGATTGCCGCACGCCAGATACAGCAGACGCTCACTCCGGCAGAAGTCGACCAGTTGCCGGGCTATGAGGTGGAGACGTTTTACAAGCCGCTGCGCGACGTGGGCGGCGACTACTTCGATGTGATCGAGCTTGCCGGCAAGCGGACGCTTTTCGCGATAGCGGATGTGTCCGGGAAGGGCATGCCTGCGGCGCTGCTGGCGGCGAACATTCAGGCTCTGGTCAGAAGCATTGCAGAAGGCAATGCGGATCTCCTGGCTCTGACTTTGCAGATAAACAAACATCTCTGCCGATATACTCCCGTCGACCGTTTTGCGACCGCAGTGTTTCTTGTGTTGAATCGCGACAGCGGAGAATTGACCTACGTAAACGCCGGCCATAACGCCCCCCTTGTTTACGGCGCGGGATCTGCAATTTCGCTGGAGGCCACCGGCATGCCTCTCGGATTGTTTCCCGAGGCAACCTACAGGGTCGAATCAGCCCTTCTTCCTCCTGGCGGCGCCCTCCTGCTTTTTACCGACGGACTTCCCGATTCGATATCCGGGGAAAATGCTGAAGAATGTTTGAGAAATGCTCTGGCCGATGCTTCGCGGAATACAATGCAAATTCTGAAATCGTTGGTCGATCCAGATTTCAATGAGGACGATGTCACCATTCTGCTGGTGAGACGGAATGCCGTAGCAGCTTTACTCGCAGCCTCGAATATGGCGTCCGCCGCTTCATAACGAAGCGAGGTGGATGGAGCCGACGAAGGGCTTCGACCTCTATAAACATCTGGTTATTTTCCGATGCAGAACGTGGAAAATATGAGATTCAAAACGTCGTCGGACGTGGTCTGGCCGGTGAGGGAATCGAGCGCCCATAGCGCTCGGTAGAGGTCCAGCAGGATCATCTCGTGGGGAATTGCATTCGCGTTCGCTTCCCACGCGTCGCCCAGCGCTGCCAGTGCAGTCGCAATGGCCTGGTGATGGCGCAGGCTGGTCAGCATTCCAGGCTCCGAGGCCGCTCCGCCTGTGGCCAGCGCCAGAATCCGCTCTCGAAGGGCAGCAATTCCCTCGCCGGTCAGCGCCGACGTTCGTAGCGCCGGTACGCCGCTCACCGCTTCGGCTGCCTGGTCTGTTTCGGCGAGATCGCACTTGTTCACGGCCACCAGCGCCGGACGGCCCTCGACAGCCTCAAGCAGGCGGCGCTCTTCATCGTTGAGCGGCTGCGTCGCGTCCAGCACCACCAGCACCAGCGCCGCATCGGCCAGCGCCTCGCGGCTGCGCGCAATGCCCAGCTGCTCGGCTTCTTCAAGACCTTCGCGCAGCCCTGCCGTATCCACCAGCTCCAGCGGAATCCCGTCGAGAGAAATTCGTTCCGTCACCAGGTCGCGGGTGGTCCCGGGCGTAGCCGTGACGATCGCCCGCTCCCGCTGTACCAGCCGGTTGAACAATGAACTTTTTCCCGCATTCGGCCGCCCCACAATGGCCAGCGTCAGGCCGTCATGCACAATCCGGCCGCGCGCGAACGAAGTGTCCAGCGCCCGCAGCGGCGGCGTCAGTTTTTCGATCCGGCGGGCAATCTCGCCCTTCGGCGCCACATCCACATCGTCCTCGGCAAAGTCGATTCCAGCCTCCAGAAGCGCAATCAGCTCCACCAGCTCCTGTTTCACGGGACCAACACGCCGGCTCAACGCCCCGCCCATCTGGCTGGCTGCCTGGCGCGCTTGCGTCAGCGTCTGCGCTTCAATCAGGTCGCGCACCGCCTCGGCCTGGGTGAGATCGATGCGGCCGGCGAGGAATGCCCGCTGCGTAAATTCGCCCGGTTCCGCCAGGCGCGCGCCCAGGTCGAGCGCCCGGCGCAACAGCAATTCCAGCACCACGGGCGACCCATGCGCGGCAATCTCAACCACATCGTCCGCAGTGTATGAATTGGGCGCCGCGAACAAGGTCACCAGCGCCTCATCGATGCGGGCCGAATCGCTCTCTTGCCGTTCGGTTTCCGTGCCATCCAGCACATCTGCCAGGCGCGCCCGGCCGTGCTCGAGCGGCTGCCGCAGCCGTACCAGCCGCGCGGCAATCCCCACAGCATCCCTGCCGCTCAGACGCACAATCCCAATGCCGCCTCGCCCCGGCGGTGTCGAAATTGCCGCAATGGTGTCGATACTCGCGCCGGCTTCATGCGTAGCGCCCGGAATGGCATTTGAATCGTCCATGCGTCTCTCGATCTATTGTAGGGAACCAAACCATCTGGTTCGGCGTCACCCGATCAGCACACGCCGATCAGCCCATCCGCTCCAGCTCAGCTCATCCGCTCCAGCTTGCGCACATCGTGCCCGCTCGGCACCAGGCCGGCGATAAAGAGCACCAGCCCGAAGCGGATGCGGCGCAGCAATGCGGCGTTGGAAATGTCTGCCTTCGAGGTCTGCATCCTCAAGACTACAGGAGCTCGGATTGCACCCTCCGTCACATCGGCTGCCACGGACTCCCCGGTATAATTCAGTAAACATACCGGCATCTCTTGCTGCACCTGCTGAATTCTTCAAGGGTCCGCGTATCACCTCGAAGGTTGAGCGTCTGTGAAGATCAAACTGAATTCCGAGTGGCGGTTGCGCAGGCCAAATCCATTTTCTATTTCCAGCAGTTTCATCCTGCTGCTGGCGGTGTTGCTTTCCTGCGGCGTGGCCCGCGCCCGGCAGACCGCGGCCCCGGCCATCTGGCAAGGAGTTTTGCACGATGCGGGCGGAGCGCCCATATCCGGCGCAAAGTTATGGCTTGCCCGTGGCGCGGTCGTGGTGGCAGCAGTCACTGAAGCCGACGGCCATTTCCGGTTTCCAGGCGCGGAGCCGGGCCAATACCGTCTGACTGTCGAAAACAATGGGCAGAAGATCGAATCGGCCCAGCCCATCGATCTAATTTCAGCCGCACCCCCGGTCGTCCTTACGCTTTCCGGTCGCGGCGAACTTACCGTTGCTCTCCTCAAGGCGCCGGCAGCCACAGGCGGCGAACAGCTATCGAGCCAGGCGGTCAGCGAACTGCCCCTCAACGGCCGCGACTTCTCCACCCTGCTGCTGCTGGCTGCCGGAACCATGACCGACGTCAACGGCGCCACCAACTTCACCCAGCAGTTTGCCATCAACGGCCAGCGCGGCGTGGAAGCGACTTTCGCCATGGACGGGGCGGACATCAGCGACCCGGAGATGGGCGGCTCAACATTTTCCAACTTCAACGTGGACGCGGTAGAAAGCATCGATTCCAGCTCCGGATGGATGCCCGCGGAAATCGGACGCGGCGGGGCTGGATTCACCAACATCCACACCCGCTCGGGCGCCAGCGGCTTTCATGGGTCTGTCTTCGAGTTTGTTCGCAACTCCGCCTTCGACGCGCGCAACTATTTTGACCACGCGACACCCGCTTATCCCGGCCGCATTCCGCCCTTCCGCCGCAACGAGTTCGGTTTCACGAACGGCGGCCCGATCTATATCCCTCACGCCTACGACGGCCGCAAACGCACATACTACTTCACGCAATACCAGGGCTTCCGCCAGGTTCTTGGCACCACGCAGGTCATGCCCGTTCCCACGGCGCTGGAGCGTACCGGCATTGACACCGTCACTTATCCGGATGGCTCCGTTGACACACTCACAGTTCCCGTCAATCCCGGAATAGCCGCCGTGCTGGCTCGCTATCCGATGCCCAATTACGCTGCCGGCGCCTTTCAAGCCCACACTTACGCCACCGCGTCCAAAGTAGCTACGGACGCCGACCAGTTTTCCCTTCGCCTGGACCACAAGATCTCTGCCAGGGATCAGTTCTTTGCTCGCTTCAACTATGACAATCTCAGCGGCCCGACCACCAATCCTGACCAGACCGCAATCGATCCCGCGTTCGGCGTTCAGTACATCGATCGCCAGCGCAACGTTGTCGGCACCTACACCCGCACCGTTTCGCCACGACTGCTGCTGGAATCCTCCATCAGCATTACGCGCTCCACGCCGGGCTTTCCCACCACCGACTACACCGATCCCGCCGTCAAATTCAACGACGGGCTCTTTGAGGCATTCAACTCCGCCGCCGGCTCTGTCATGCAGGCCTATGGCAATCTCTTCCAGGGCCGCCAGAACGTCGCCTTCACCGCCGCCAGCCATGCCTTCAAAGCCGGCTTCGAAGTCCGCGTCAATCGCGACACCACCTACTTCGGCATCAGCCCCAACGGCGAATACGACTTTGGCGGAGGAACCGCATTTGCGTCAGAATTCATCCCGTCGCAAAGCGGTACCCATAACATCAGTCCCGGCGATCCGCTCCCGGACACGCTCTCGAGTTTTCTTTCCGGCAGCCCCTTTGTGTACACCGTCGCCATTGCGCCGCCTTACTTTTCCAACGGCCCGCACATCGGACCCGCCGCCATCAACCGCAACAACTTCAACGCCTACGCACAAGACACCTGGAAAATTACCCCCACCTTCACGCTCGACTATGGCCTGCGGTGGGAGCTCTACCAGCCGATCACCGAGCGCGCCCGCCGCACCGCCGGCTTTCTCACTTCCAACGGCGTACAACAGTATGTCATCAATCCGCAGCCAGGTTACAAGACAGACTGGAACGGCTGGGGGCCGCGCATCCAGGCCGCCTGGCAAGTTACCAGCAAGTTATCCGTCCACGCCGGCGGCGGCATAACTGTCATCCCGCCGAATATCTGGCAGGATAACTTTCTTACCGGCTCCACGCCCTTCGTCGTCTATCCCCGACTGCTCTCTGCATCCGATGCGCCCATCCAATATGGCTTTCAGCTAACTCCCGCTGAAATGCCCAATACCTACACGCCGCAGGGAGTGAATATCTTCGCTTCCGGGAAGACAAACACCGTAGCTCCCAATACCGTGATGGATGTCAATCGCTACGAGCAGGATGTGGCCGCTCTCACGCCCAACGGAGTGGTGAGTGCGCTCAACCTCAGCGGCATCGATCGCTCCTTCTCCAACGGTACCCTCTACACATGGACTGCCGGACTGGAGCGCAAATTCGGCAATCTGACAGCAGACGCAGCTTATGTCGGCACCGCCGGCGTCCGGCTGCCGCGCTGGAGCTTTCCCAATGCGTATCCGGGGGCGACTCCAGCCTTTGCGCCCCAAACCCAGTTCGACAGCGCCGGCAATGTTATTGGTGGCTTCGGTGTGGAAAATGTCATCACCGCCAACGCCCACTCCACTTATCACGCCCTGCAAACTTCGCTCTCTGGAACCACAGGTCACGGGGGTCCTGGCCTGCAGGCGAGTTATACCTGGGGTAAGTCGATCGATGATACCAGCCAGGTGATCGGCGGCACCGGATCAACCGGCGCCGTAGCCCAGGGCTTTCCGCAGAACCCGTATAACACCGATGCGGAAAAGGGTCCGTCGTCGTTCGATATAACCAATGGGTTCAGTCTCAGCGTAGCCCAGGACTTGCATCTCGACAGCGCACAGTTCCTTCATCTGCTAAGTAAGAAGGTAACTGGCGGCTGGGAATTACTCAGCATCTCGAGCATCAGTTCAGGCGCACCCTTCACCGTCTTCTCCGGCATTCAGCAAACCGGCGCCGGGTCCAATGGTGTCGATCGGCCCAACCAAATCGCCACGCCGCATCTCTCCACGGCGCGCGCCGACCGCCAGGACTACTTCGGCAAAGGCCTCAACAACGCAGCCGCCTTCTTCTCCATCCCCATCCACGTGCCCGGGGGCACCGGACCCAACCAGGGCGTCTTCGGCACGCTGGGGCGCAACACCTTCCGCGGCCCTGCTTACTACGACTACGACTTCGCCCTCATTAAAGACACCCCCTTCGGCCGTCGCAGCAGTGGCGCCGAACGTGTCGACCTGCAATTCCGCTCAGAGTTTTTCAACCTCTTCAACATCGTGAACATGGGCCTGCCCGCCAACATCCTCTCCGGCTCCGGCTTCGGTGAAATCAGCAAAACCGCCGGCAACTCCCGCCAGATCCAGTTCTCGCTCAAGCTCATCTATTGAGCGCCTTTCAAGCCAGGCTGCCACGCCCTCGATCGGGTACTCGAAAACTCCCGGGAACCAATCGCCCAAAACTCTCGTATTGCATTCCAATAGAAGTTGGAGTACAGTGCTCCTATTGGTAGGCAATAGAAGCACGGAGGCAAAAACGCAATGGGCGACAAAACCGATGTCTGGCAGGGAACTCTCAGTCTCATGGTGCTGCGCACGCTTGAAACCATGGGTGCGCAACACGGTTACGGCCTGGCGCGCCGCATTGAGCAAACCAGCGGCGACCTGCTGCAGTTGAATTACGGCACCCTCTATCCCGCGCTGCTCAAACTGGAGCAGGAAGGCTTCATACGCTCCAGCTGGGGTACGTCTGAAAACAATCGCCGCGCCAAGTTCTATGAGCTCACCAAGGCTGGCCATCGCCAGTTGAAGCGAGCCGCCGCCGAGTGGGAGCAGACCACCAACATCCTTGCCCGTTTCCTCACCCCTGCCGAAGAGTCCTAAAGGAGCAATTATGCGCAAACTGCGTGCATTCTTCCTTCGTCTCACCGGCCTATTCCGCTCCCGCGGAACCGAACAGGATTTCGCCGCCGAGCTCGAAAGCCATGTCGCGCTGCACACCGACGCCGGTATCCGTGCCGGCCTCACGCCAGCGGAAGCCCGTCGCCAGGCGCTTATCCGTTTGGGCGGAGCAGAGCAAACTCGCCAGGCCTTTCGCGAACGCCGCACCCTCCCACGTCTCGATAATCTTGTCCGCGATTTTGCCTACGGCCTGCGCACACTTGGCAAGCATCGCGGGGCTACCGCGATCGCCATCTTCTCCATCGGACTGGGCATCGGCGCCAACGCGACCATCTTCTCCATGGTCAGCCGCTTCATGCTGCGCCCCGCGCCGGTCGGCGATCCAACGACGCTGCTCGCCCTCCACACCACCAAGGAAGGTGAACCGTGTTGCAACAACTTCTCCACGCCGCTTTACCGGGATGTTCGCGACCAGACGAAGTCGTTCTCCGGCGTGGCTGCATATTTTGAATTAGTCCCCGCCTCGATTGGGGGCAGCGGCGAACCGGAGCGCGTCTTTGGCCAGGCCGTGACAGCCAACTTTTTTGAGGTTCTTCAGCTTCCCATGCAGCTCGGGCGCGGCTTCGCAAACGGCGAAGAAAATGCTCCGGAGATCGTGCTCGGCTCCGCGCTCTGGCGCCGTCGCTTCAACAGCGATCCCATGATCGCGGGCAAATCCGTCACGGTTTCCGGACGGCAATTCACCGTCGTCGGCGTGGCTCCGCCAGCGTTCCACAGTGTCGATCAAATCCTCAACACTGAATTCTGGGTGCCGCTCGGCAACGCCCCCGCGCTGGTCCCCGACCTTAGCACGCCAAATTCGAGAGACGACCATTGGCTGGCCGTCGTTGCGCGTTTCAGACCCGGCGTCACTCGCGAGCAGGTCGGCGCAGAGCTCGGAACACTGGCTCGCCGGCTCGCCCAGATCTATCCCAAAACTGACAAGGGAGGCGGTTTTGAAGTGGAGCAAGCCGGAGTGGTGGGGCCGCGCGATGCAGGCGCCTTGCATGTGTTTCTGGCCGCTCTGGCCATCGTGGTTCTGCTCGTGCTCTCCATTGCCGGCGCAAACGTAGCCAATCTCCTCTTCGCGCAGGCCGCGGGCCGCCAGCGCGACATGGCGGTGCGCCTGGCCCTGGGCGCTACGCGCGGACGCCTGCAAAGGCAAATGCTCATTGAAAGCCTGCTGCTCGGGCTTGGCGGCGGCGTGCTTGGCGTCATTCTTTCGCTGTGGTCCACGCGTGCCCTTTCAGCACTTCATCTGCCTGCGCCTGTTCCTCTCGATCTGAGTGTCAGCGTCGACTGGCGCGTACTGCTTTACTCATTCGCGCTCAGCGTTGTGTGCGGCCTGTTGCTGGGCCTGGCGCCGGCCTGGGCGGCGTCGCGGCCCTTGCTTGCCAATGCACTCAAGGGGGAAGACGCACTGGCCCGTCCCGGCAGCCGCATCAGCCTGCGCAATCTGCTGGTCATCGCGCAGATCGCTATGTCCGTCATCCTGCTATGCGTCACCGGCCTCTTTCTACGCAGCCTGCAAAGCGCAGCGCGGATCAACATCGGTTTCCGTTCGCAGAACCTGCTCATCATGTCCATCGATCCGCGCCTGCATGGCTACAACGCGGAGCGGACGGTCGAATTCCTCTCCCAGTTGCGTGGGCGCGTGGCGGCGATGCCGGGCGTAGTCTCGGCAGCCTGCACGGATTACACGCCGCTCTCCATGGGAGGGCGGACCGATACATTTCGCGCCGACGCTTCGTCCGCCTCCGCTGCATCCGACATTGAAACCGATCTCTACATGGCCACACCCGGCTTGCTACAAACCATGGGCATTCCTCTCGTTGTGGGCAACAATTTTGGCGGGGAGACCGCCAGCGGGCCGAAGACTGCAATCGTCAATCAGGCCTTCGTCAAGCGGCTTCCAGCCGGCAGCAATCCCATTGGGCTGCATGTCAGTGGCGCTGACCGCACCTACGAGATCATCGGCGTTGCCGGCAACGTGAAATCCCACACCATCGGCGAAGACGACCGTCCTGTTCTCTATCGATCCCTGCAGCAAGGCATCGCCGGCGACCTTTCCTTCCTCGGTTACACGCTGGTCGTCCAAACAGCAGGCGATCCGAAAGCTATGCAGGAAGCCGTCCGCCGCCAGGTTCATGCGCTCGACCCCACCATGGCCATCTACAACAACGAAACTATGGAGGAACACGTCCGCAGCGCCTACTTCCTGCCGCGCCTCGCGGCTACGCTCTTCGGCACCTTCGGTTTCATCGGCCTGGTGCTGGCCAGCGTAGGACTCTTCGGAGTGATGAGCTACTCGGTCAGCCGCCGCACCCGCGAAATCGGTATTCGCATGGCCCTGGGCGCAAAGCCCGGCACCGTGGAACGCCTCATTCTGCGCCAGGGTTTAGTCCTCACCCTCATCGCAGTCGCTCTTGGGTGGCCGGCCGCATGGATGCTGGCGAAGATGGCGTCGAGTTTCCTCTACGGCATTCAACCGCACGACATGTTGACCTTCGCACTGGTTCCACCATTTCTTACTGTCATCGCCCTTGCGGCCTGCTACTTTCCCGCGCGCCGCGCAGCTTCCATCAACCCCATGCAGGCCCTGCGCACCGAATAAAGCGAATCGAGGTCACACCCAATGCGTAAACTCCGAGCCTTTGTTATTCGCCTCCGCGGCCTTTTTGGCGCCAGGCCTTCGGCTGCAGACTTCGCTGCCGAACTTGAAAGCCACGTTGCCCTGCACACTGAAGATGGCGTCCGCGCCGGCCTTACGCGCACGGAAGCCCGCCGCCAGGCGCTCATCCGTCTCGGCGGAGCCGAGCAGACGCAGCAGGCGCACCGCGAACGCCGGACTCTTCCATGGATAGAAGATCTGCTGCACGACCTGCGCTACGGCCTGCGCATGATGGCGCGCAATCCATCGTTCACTGCGGTCGCGGTACTCACGCTGGCCATCGGCATCGGGGCCACTACGACTGCCTTCACCTGGATCAATGCTGTCATGCTGCAGCCGCTCGGTGGCGTTGCGGACCCCAACCGGCTGGTCACTGTTGAATCGGTCACACCTGGCGGAGAGTTCGTACCCAGCTCCTATCCCGACTTCATCGATTTCCGCAAGTACCTGAAACTCATCGACGGCATCGCCGTCACTCATCCAGTCGCGTTCAGCGTGGGCAAAGAAGACCATGCCGACCGCGTGTGGGGCGAACTGGTCTCCGGCAATTTCTTCGGCGTTCTCGGCGTCAAGCCTGAGGCCGGCCGGTTATTTCTGCCCTCAGAATATGCCGACGCGCCCGGCAAGTTTCCCATCGTTGTTATCAGCGATCGCTATTGGCGCTCGCATTTCAATGCAGACCCCTCCATTGTTGGCCGCACCATCCTCATCAACCAGCACGAGCTCACGGTTGTCGGCGTGGCCGCGCCGGCGTTTCATGGATCGATTCCCGTCACCGCCTTCGACCTTTGGGTCCCATACATGGAGCAGCCCGCGCTCAACAGCGTCAAGGAGTGGATGCTGCGCGACCGCCATAACCGCAACATGCTTGGCATTGCGCGCCTCAAGCAGGGTGTCCCCATCGACCGGGCACGCGCGGAAATCAAAACCCTCGCCGACCGCATGGCCATTGCCAATGCCGACGTGAGTGAAGGCATGTCCGCCACGCTGATGCCCTTGTGGAAGTCACCGCACGGTCCGCAAGGCCTGCTCATTGGGCCGCTGCGCATTCTCATGGGTGTGTGCATTCTGGTGCTGCTCATCGTGTGCGCCAATGTGGCCAACCTCCTGCTCGCACGCGCAACGGTCCGCGAGAAGGAGTTCACTGCGCGGCTCGCCCTGGGCGCAGGCCGTGGACGACTGGCGCGCCAGGTGCTGACGGAAAGCCTGATGCTCACCGGCACCGGCGCTGCGCTCGGCCTGGCCGTCACACCGTGGATGAGCCACGCGCTCCGCTATATGATGCCGCCCGGCCCCATGCAGCAACTCGTCGCCATGGACACGCGCCCGAATTTCTCCATACTGGCGTTCACTGCCGGAGTGTGCGTGCTGGCCGCGATTGCCGCCGGCCTGGTTCCCGCGTTGCAGGTGGGCCGGCTCAACTTGAGTTCGCGCCTCAACGCCGGCGGACGGAGCGGTTCCGCGAGCCGCGGCCGTAATCGCCTGCGTTCTCTCCTCGTCGCCTCTGAAGTCGCGTTAGCTCTCGTCGCCCTGGTCGGCGCCGGCCTGTTCGCGCGCAGCTTTTCAAGCACAATGAAAATAGACCCCGGCTTCGATCCCAACCACGTGCTGCTGAACCAGTTCTATCTCAACACCAACGGCTACAGTCTCGCGCAGCGCAAGGAGTTCTGCCGGCGGCTCGAAGAGCGCATGCGCTCAGCGCCGGGAGTAACAGACGTCGCCTACTCCGACGGCGTGCCCCTCGGCTTCGAACCAAGCTGGTGGGAAGAACTGAAGATTGAAGGCTACGCGCCACGGCCCAACGAGAACATGAGCATTTTCCGCAACGTCATTTCGCCCGGCTACCTGCCGCTCATGCACATTCCCATCGTCGAGGGCCGCAACTTCACCGAGAGCGACAACGAAGACGAAAAGTCCCCTGCCGTCATGATCGTGAACCAGGCCTTCGTGCGCCGCTTTTTTGCCGGCCGCGATCCCATCGGCACGCGCATCCACGGCTGGGGAAGCTGGTTCCGCGTCGTCGGTGTCGCCAAAGATTCCAAGTACCACTACCTCGGCGAGACCACGCCCGCCTACTTCTACGTGCCCTTCCGCCAGATGTATCGCGAAGACATGAATCTTGCCTTTTATGTCCGCACCAGAGGCGAACCGGACTCAATCCTGTCAACCTTGCGTGCGCAGGCACACGACCTCGACCCCAACGTCACAGTCTTTGATGCCGCGCCGCTCAAGGAGTTCATCGGCGCATCGCTCTATCCGCAAAAAATTGCCGCCAGCCTCATGACCGTTCTGGGCTCCATCGCGCTGCTGCTCGCTGCAGTGGGCCTTTACAGCGTCATGGCCTACTCGGTAGCGCAGCGCACCCAGGAGATCGGTGTGCGCATGGCTCTCGGCGCACAACCCGGCCACGTTTTGCGCATGGTCATCAAGCAGGGTCTCGCACTCACCGCCGGTGGACTGATCGTAGGTTCACTCCTCGCCATTGCACTCGCACGCGCCGTCGCCAGCGTCTCCTTTACCGGCGGCGGCATGGGCGCCAGCGCCAAACTACTCGGCGCAGATGCAAACGACCCGCTCATCTTTGTCGGCGCCGCGGTTTTTCTCTGCGCGGTAGCCACGCTCGCGTCCTGGCTGCCCGCGCGCCGCGCCGCGGCCATCGATCCCATGAAGGCTTTGCGTATTGAATAAGGAGCTACCCATGCGAAAACTCAGAGCATTCGCGTTGCGCATGTTCGGCTTCTTCCGCGCACGTAACTCCGACGACGAATTCGCCGCTGAACTCGCGAGCCACGTGACGCTGCATACCGAAGAAGGCATACGCAATGGCCTGTCTCCGGCAGAAGCCCGCCGCCAGGCACTCATCCGCCTTGGCGGTGCGGAGCAGACGCGCCAGGCATATCGTGAGAGGCAGATCGTCCCGTGGCTTGAGAGCATCTGGCACGATCTCCGTTACGGGCTGCGCATGATGGCGCACAACCCGGCCTTTACCGCCGTCGCGGTGCTCACGCTGGCCGTCGGCATCGGCGCCAGTACTGCCATTTTCAGTGTCATCAAGCCCATTCTCATCGACCCATTGCCCTATCCGCACGCCAGCCGTCTCATGATGCTGTGGGAGATGGGAAAAGGTGGAGCTCCCATTCCAGTCACCTTCGGCACGTTTCAAGGTCTCAATCAGCGCAGCCGTTCCTTCGACTCTCTTGCTGTCTTCAAACCCTGGCAGCCAGCGGCCACAGCCACAAGTCAGGCGGACCGGCCGGAGCGCATTGAAGGCCAGCGTGTGAGTGCGGACTTCTTTTGCGCGTTGAGCGTCACTCCGCTGCTCGGGCGCAACTTCCAGAATTCGGACGATCGGTTTCACGGCCCCAACGTTGCCATACTGAGCGACCGATTGTGGCGCCGCCGGTTTGCCGCCGACAAAGCCATCGTCGGCAAGCCAGTCCGCCTCGATGACGAGCCGTACACAGTGATCGGGGTCATGCCGCCCGAATATGAGAATGTACTGAATCCCTCCGCCGAAATATGGGCTCCGCTTCAATACGATCCTGCTTTGCCCTCCGACGGGCGCGAGTGGGGTCACCACCTTCACCTGATCGGGCGGCTCAAGGCAGGCGTCAGCGGTCAGCAAGCCGCGAATGAGCTGAGCACCATTTTGCATGTCCAAGCGCAGGCCTACGCCAAAGGTTACGACAGCTCCGGTGGCGCGCCCGACGCCATCGTGGTTCACCCTCTGCAGCACGACCTTACACAGGGCATTCGGCCCGCGCTGCTGGCGGTTCTTGGCGCTGTCCTCCTGGTCCTCCTGATCGCGTGCGTCAACGTTGCCAATCTCCTGCTCGCTCGCGGATCGCAGCGGCAGGCCGAGTTTGCCATGCGCGCCGCACTCGGTGCTCCGCAAGGCCGGCTCGTCCGCCAACTGCTGACAGAGTGCCTGTTGCTCGCCGCTTTTGGCGCCGCGCTTGGCATGGTGGTTGCCGAAGCCGGCGCGCGAGCCTTGCTCGTTCTCAGCCCGCCGGGATTGCCAAGGCTCCATGCGATTTCCATCGACGGTGCAGTCTTCCTCTTCGCGCTCATCCTCACCACATTGATTGGCGTCGCTGTAGGATTCGTCTCGAATTGGCAGGCCTCCCGCCAGGAACTGCATGCCGGCATGAACAAGAGTTCCGCGCGCGCTACCGTCAGCCGGCACTGGACGCGCCGCACCCTGGTCGTAACAGAGGTTTCGCTCGCCGTTGTGCTCCTGGTAAGCGCGGGCTTGTTGCTGCGCAGCACGCAGCTGTTGCTTGCGGTCGATCCCGGCTTCGATGTCTCCCACTTGCTCACCATGCAGGTTCAGGAATCCGGCCATCGCTACAACAGTGACGCCGCGCGCCTGCAGTTCTTCGACCAGGCACTCGAAAATGTCCGCCACCTCCCCGGCGTCGTCTCCGCCGGACTCACCAGCAAGTTGCCCCTCAGCGGCGATCAAGATATCTATGGCATTGAGTTTGAAAAAGACAACAACCCGCAAGGCGATGCGGCCTTCCGCTATGCAGTGAGCCCTGGATACCTTGAGACCATGCACATACCGCTACGCCGCGGTCGTCTGCTCAACGAGCGCGATACATCCGGCGCACCCATCGCAGTGCTCATTAACGAGTCGCTCGCCAAAAGGAAATTCGGCGGCCAAGATCCCATCGGCCAGCGTGTGCGCCTTGGTCCGGACATCGGCCGGGCAGACCGACCCTGGGCCACAATTGTTGGCGTGGTGGGCAACGTCAAGCAGGAGTCCCTGGCAATCGGCGAAGAAGATGCGTTTTACATCACTACCGCACAATGGGCATGGGGAGATGAGGTGCAGTCCGTCGTGGTGCGTACGCGTGGTGAGGCGGCGAGCCTTGCCCCAACAGTCCAGGAAGCGATCTGGGCGGTAGACGAGGACCGCCCCATTACCCGCGTCGCGACCATGGAAACGCTGCTCACCGCCACAGAAGTCCAACGGCGTTTCGTGCTCATCCTCTTCGAGGCATTCGGACTTGTCGCGCTCGTGCTTGCGGCAATCGGCATCTACGGGTTGTTATCCGGCAGCGTGACAGAGCGTACGCGCGAAATCGGAGTGCGGGCAGCGCTGGGCGCCACGCGCGCTGACATTCTCGCTCTCGTACTTCGGCAGGGAATGACCATGACCGCCATTGGCCTGGCCATCGGTTTGTGCATTGCGCTGGCCGCAGCCCGCGCTCTTGATGCTATGCTCTTTGGCATTTCCTGGCTCGACAGGCTCACCTATTTTGCCGCAACGGCGCTGCTGTTTCTTGTGGCGGGTGTTGCCTGTTATCTTCCCGCCCGCCGCGCCGCTTCCATCGATCCCATGAAAGCCCTTCGAACTGAATAGGCGCAGAACAAAACGAGGTAACTATGCGAAAGCTCCGAGCCTTTTTCTTCCGTCTTTCAGGTGCCTTCCGCCGCCGCACCGACCAGGACTTTGCCGCTGAACTCGCGAGCCACGTGGCGCTGCACACCGAAGACGGCGTCCGCAATGGTCTGACTCCAGCAGAAGCCCGCCGCCAGGCACTTATCCGTCTCGGCGGCGCCGAGCAGACGCGCCAGGCATATCGCGAGCGCAGCCGCCTGCCCTGGTTTGAGGAACTTGGCCAGGACATATCCTATAGCGTTCGCGTCCTGCGCAAGAACTCCGGCTTCGCGCTAGTCATCGTGCTCACGCTGGCTCTGGGCATCGGAGCCAACGCCGCGCTATTTTCCATCGTCAACACGGTTCTCCTCAACCCGCTGCCGTACCCGCATCCGGAAGAGCTCGTTGCCGTGCACGAGAGCAAAGCCAACTTCGACAATGGCTCCATTTCCTATCCGAACTTTCGTGATTGGCAGCGCGACAACAAGACCCTGGCCGCGTTGGCCATCGCGCATCAGCGCCGCTTTACGCTCACCGGAACCGACGATGCCGAGCCCCTCCCCGGAGATTATGTTTCTTCCGATTTCTTCTCCATCCTCCGCGTCAAACCTGTACTCGGCCGCCTGTTCGCACCCGGCGAAGATGAAATCGGACGCAGTCCGTTAGTCGTGATCAGTGCGGGATTGTGGGTACGCAAATTCAATTCACGCCCCGATGTCCTGGGCAAGACACTCGCGCTTGACGGCCGCGACTTCACCATCATTGGCGTTCTTCCCGAGGATTTCGACCTGACCGTCAGCAACTTCGATACCGGCGACATTTATGTTCCTATCGGGCAGTGGCAGCAACCGGCACTGAAGAATCGATTCGCCGGCCTCGGCCTGCATGGCATCGCGCGGCTCAAGCCCGGCGTTACGTTGGCACAGGCGCAGGCAGACATGAACGGCGTTACGGATCGCCTCGCCGCCCTCTACCCGCAAGCCGACCATGGCATTCGCGCCAGCCTTGTATCCATGCGCCAATCCGTTGTGGGCCGCGTGCAACCCCTGCTGCTCGTCCTGCTGGGTGCGGTCGGCTTCGTCTTGCTCATTGCCTGCGTCAATGTCGCCAATCTCCTCCTGGCCCGCTCCAGCGCCCGCGCCCAGGAGTTCGCAGTTCGCTCCGCACTCGGCGCCAGCCGCATGCGCATCGTTCGCCAGCTCCTCACGGAGAGCACACTGCTCGCTCTCGCCGGCGGCGCCCTCGGTCTCATTCTTGCAGCATGGGGCACGCGCACAGTCTTGAAGCTGGTCCCCGTTCCCATGCCGCGCTCTTCTGACATTCATCTCAGCTTGCCGGTGCTCGGCTTCACGCTGCTCGTCTCTCTCGCCGTCGGCATCTTTTTCGGATTGCTACCGGCCTGGAAGGTGTCGTGCCAGAACCTTCAAGACACGCTCAAGGAAGGCAGCCGCAGCGTCAGTGGATCGCGCCATCGCATTCAAGACCTGCTTGTCATCTTTGAAACCGCCATGGCGCTTGTGCTCCTCGCCGGCGCGGGCCTCATGATCCGCAGCATGATCGTCCTCTCCAGCGTCAACCCCGGCTTCGATCCCAACGGCGTCACTACTTTCAGCATTGCGGCGCCGCCCTCGATGGCCACGGCATCGCCCGACGCCGTGCGAGCCTGGTATCGCGAAGCCGACCGACGCATCCTGCAGGTCCCCGGCGTCGCCGGCGTCTCCATGATGAATGGCAGCCTTCCCATGACCGGCAGTGACGATGAGGCGCTCTTCTGGCTTGAGAATGAACCAAAACCGACCAGCACAAACGATATGCGCTGGGCTCTCGACTACATTGTCGAGCCGGACTACCTGAAGATCATGGGCATTCCGCTTGAGCGTGGACGGTTCTTTACGGACGCGGACAACAACCATGCGCCCAGCGTCGCTGTGGTTGATGAGACCTTTGCGCGCAAGTTTTTTGGCAATCAAGATCCCATCGGCAAACACCTCAACCTCGACGGCTACAGCCAACCGGTAACCGTGATCGGCGTTGCCGGCCACATCATGCAGTGGGGGCTCGACAACGACGCCAGCTTTCCCCTGCACGCGCAAATCTATCTGCCCTTTTTGCAGATAAGCGATGGCGATATGTCGTTCCAGGACGGCCTTGGCACCGATGTCGTGATCCGCTCGCGCGGCGACTCCGCTTCCACCATGAGCGATATTCAGCGTGCCCTGCGCCAGATGGACCAGCAGCAGGTGGTGTACCTCGCGTCCACCATGAATCAGCTCATTGCAGACTCGCTGGCTGCGCGCCGTTTCTCCATGATCCTGCTCGGGCTCTTCGCCGGGCTCGCCTTGTTGCTGGCCAGCGTCGGCATGTATGGCGTCATCTCGTATCTCGTCAGCCAGCGCACCCAGGAGATCGGTATCCGCATGGCGCTCGGCGCCGACCGCGGCCATGTTCTTCGCTGGGTTCTCAATCAAGGCGGCAGGCTGGCGTTGATCGGCGTAGCTGTCGGGCTGGGCGCTGCGTTGGCACTCACGCAACTCATGGCACGCAGTTCCATGCTCTATGGCGTGCAAACCTACGACCCCTTGACCTTGTTCGGCGTGACTGCGCTGCTGATCCTTGTTGCGCTCGCTGCCTGCTATATCCCCGCGCGTCGCGCCATGCATATCGATCCCATGCGCGCGCTGCGCAGCGAGTAACCTGAGCCTCTGCCCCAGACCTTTGCTGTGCCCGACTCAATGGGGCTTCCCGCGAGCGGAGGCTAAACTAGGGCTCAAGGGTTCTGATCGATGAAGGCCAGCGCATTCTTATTCCGTTTCCACATGATCATCACGGCGGTCATCATCGGCGTGGGCTTCTGGGCGCCATGGGTTCAGTTTTGGGGTATAGGCAGCCGCATTCCGCTGCTCGAAGGCCTACCCCTTGAACTCAGCCGTCTGGGCCTGTTGAGCTTCACCGTGGCTACACCCGTGGTTATTGTCGGCGGAGCCCTCATCGCCGCCATGGGCGCGGTTCTCCGCATCTGGGGTTCGGCATGGCTGGGGCACGGCGTGGTGCTCAACAGCCAGATGCAAGCCGCCTCGCTGATGGCCGACGGTCCCTTTCGCTACGTGCGCAACCCGCTTTACCTCGGCATTGGCTGCGTGATCGCCACCCTGGCATTGCTCATGCCGGCCAGCGGCGCGCTTTTTGTCTTCGTAGCGTACCCGCTGTTTCTGTCTTGCATCATCGTGGGAGAGGAATCATTTCTGATGGCCCAGTTCGGCGAGCCGTATCGAGCCTATCTGCGCTCTGTACCGCGCCTGTTTCCACGCCTGCGCACAACGCTCAAGCCCACCGGCAACAAGCCGCACTGGCTACAGGCTGTGCTGTCCGAAATCACTCCCATCGGTGTCTTCTTCACCATTGCATGTCTATCGTGGACCTACGACGTGCGTCTCATGGGCCGCGCGATCCTCATCAGCTTTGGCATCTCGCTGGTCGTGCGCGCACTCATGCCGGGCCTGAAGCCGGCCGCTAGCTCGCCGCAATAGCTTGAGCGCGGCGTCCGCCCAGCTTGCCCAGGTGCGTCCATCCGAACCCATCGGGATATTTCAACCCATAGCCCAGCACGCGGTCCACACCAATGTGGTTGATCCAGATCAACGCATACGGCAGCAGTGCCGGGCTCTTCAGCAGCACAGCCATCACCGCCAGCGTTGCCGGCGTCACGTACGAGTGAATGGCGTTATAGATACGCGCGCCAAGCTTCGGGCCGCCAAGGTAGCCAAGCATGCTCAGGTCCGGCGTGAGCCACAGCGCTGCAAACAGCCACCAGCTCGCACCGGTCCGTTGATAGAACACCGCCGCAAGCGCAGCCGCCGCGAGTCCCTCAAGCCGCAGGAACACCTGAACGTGCGATCCTGGCCTCGCGCCGGAATTGGAATTCAAATTGCCCATCGTTGAAAGTACGGTAGCCATACCCAATCGGATGCCCAAACGCGCCTCAACGATGGAAGAATTCTTCGCGCCAGTCCTTTTCCGCCAACAGGATCTCAGCGCAGAAAAGACAAAGGGGAAGAGTGTTTCGCTCTTCCCCTTGTTGTCCGCAGTCCGGAGTATTCTTCTTCAGCGCTACTTCTTTACAGGTGCGATCACGTCCTTGGCGGCCTTGGCCACGCGGAACTTGACCACTGTCTTGGCCTTGATCTTAATGGCTGCCCCGGTCTGGGGGTTGCGGCCGATGCGCGCCTTGCGCTCTGCCTTTACCAGGCGCCCGATACCGGGAATTACGAATACGCCGTTCTTCTTGGTTTCCTTGATGGCGGTCTCCGCCAGAAGGTCCAGAAAGGCTGCACTTTGCTTGTTGGTCAGTTCCAGCTTCTCGGCCAGGTGCCGCGTCAGAGCGGTCTTGGTCAATCCAGTTGCCATGTGTTGTTCTCCTTCTGGGCCAACCCTCTGGGCGGCCTGTGTTGCCTGGGTCTCCGTCGCTTGTGGCTAACCGCATGAAGGGAGCCGAACTCTGCACGTTCCCCTGTATTCATGCGGGTCCCAGATAAACCCGTCGTTCGTTACAATGCGGCTTCGAGCGGGGAAAAGTCAACTGAAAAACCCCGATTTCCACAAGTTTTTCAGGATTTTGCCCCAATTTTGCCTATATTTGCCTGAATATGCCGGGTTTTGCCCCTTTTCAAGCTTCGGGACATGCTCCAAATTCGCTCAGACAATGCTCGGGCGCCATCGCTCTAATGCAGGCCGAAAAGCACCTTCTTCTTCGGCACTGACGCTGCAATCGGCGTGTTCAACGCGTCCACCAGCGGCGCCAGCAGCTTGAAATGCTTGATCAATGTCTGGGCGAAATTGGGCTCCAGCGCGGTCTCAGCGGGCAGCGTCGCGCTCAATCCCCACTGCTTGCACTTGATCAGGTCCATGGCCGGGTGCTCGCACGGGAACCCCTTCGGGGGCCGCGTGAGCGCCTCGCCTTCAAACTCGGTAAACGTCTTGCGGACGGCGGGCTTGTTCAGCAGCTTTCTGAATTCGACATGATTCTCCAGCAGCCAATGCCGGATGGCCGCCAGTTGCTCCTTCTCCGGCATGTAAGCTCCGGCGGCGATCACCACGCCTTTCGGGCTCACTTGAAAATAGTACCCTGCGCCTGACGTCTTCTCCATGCCCATATGCGACCACCAGGCAGCCACATGCGTTTTGTAGGGCAGCTTGTTGTTCGAGAAGCGCGTATCGCGATAAATCCTGAACAGAGATTTCTCCGCCGGCCGCACATGATTCGGCGCAAACTCCATCATCGCGTCCGTAATCTTGCGCACGATGGCCAACATCGGCTCTTTCAGCTCGGTCTCATAGACAGCCTTGCGCTCGTTGAACCAATCGCGGTCGTTGTTTTTCTCCAGGCCGCGGAGAAACTTCAGGCCTTCGGGGTGAAAATATGGCTGCGCCGTCGCAGCTGCAACCGATGACGATTTCTTCTTCGTAGCCATAGCAAGAGAATTCTATCCGAGCCGCTCGCATTTGCGCTGCCGTGTATCCTTCCAATATTGGCCGCCCTTCAAGTTCTGTCGAGACCTTGTGAGCGGCATCCTCGCACCACTGGAGGAAATCCCCTATGCCTAATTCGATGCGTAAACTGCTCCGGGCAAGCCTCCCCGTTCTCTTTGTCGCCCTCTTCACCGCCGCCGTCCTGGCCCAGTCCGCTGGAGGGGAATCCACGGCTGAGGCTAACAAAGCCGTCGTCAAGCGCGCCTTTGCCGCGTTCAACGAGGGTGATCTCAAAACACTGAACGAGTTATTCGATGCCGATGGCCCATGGCATCTTCCGAATGGCAAGACCATCCCTCAGGGAGGGCCATTTGCCGAGTTGGCCAAATCCTGCCCGATGTGCGCCGCGCTTGAACAACGCAAGATTGTGATCGACGTCATGGTTGCTGAGAGCGACCTGGTCTCCGTCCGCTCCACCTGGAGCGGTCTCTACACCGGCACAGTCCGCGGCGTTTCTTTCCATCAGAAGCCGGTGACACTCGTGTACTTCAATATCTATCGCGTCTCTGGTGGCCGCATTCGTGAGAATTGGGCTGAATACGACCGGATGTCGATGGTCGAGCAGCTCGGGTTTCAGGTCACGCCGCCGTCGAATCCTCAATAACCCAATGCCACCGATGTTTCTCGTGGCAAGCACGCCTCGCTCGCATCGCTAATTGCGCATAGCTAAAGCAAAACCAGGGACGATGTATCCCGAGGCCAAGACTCTCAAGTCGACGCGACCAACAGCGAGCGGCGACCCTCCAATAAGCCCCGCGCCGCAGCAGTGAGCGGTAGAGCATTACAGCAAGCGCGAACACAACCGCCGGCACTACCAAGATTTCCACGCGGCCCGCGAGCGGCACATGCAGGAGCGCATTGAAGTAGT
>JBKQNU010000089.1:0-76541 GCA_052145815.1 Occallatibacter sp. | reverse complement strand
GGGTCAAAGTAACGCCGGCTTCGATGGTAACGGTGGTGCCACCCTTGAGATCGATCGACATGCCGGCATTGTGAGAGAACGCCTGGCCGGACGATTCGACCAGGTTCGTCCCCGCGTTAATGGAGATTGCTTGTCCGGTCTTGAGGTTGAGATTCCCGGTGATGTTACTGTTCGAGTCCTTCCCTACGCTTTCAACGTAAGCACCAGTGATGGCGGTGTTCACATCTTTTCCGACCGACTCGATGACACCGCCCGTGATGGTGGTGTTTACATCCTTTCCGACCGACTCGAAGACACCGCCGCTGACCGTGCTGTGCAGGTCCCCGCCCACACTTTCCAACTGGTTCACCTTGACGGTCAGGCTGCGGTTGTTGCCGATGGCTTCGCGACTATCGTGCAGAACCTGCGTATCGTAGTCGAATTGCGCGCGGACAAAAACCTGCTCCTTCCCTTTCAAGTCTTCAAAGCGGAGCTCATTGTACGTGCTGGCGTCGCCGCCCTTGGAACTGCGCGTCATGAAAGTGCTGCGGGTCTGGTTGGCGGGCAGCGGGTAGGGAACGGTCTGGTTGGCGTTGTAGACCCGCCCGGTAATGATAGGCCGATCCGGATCTCCCTCGAGGAAGCTGACGATCACTTCCTGGCCGATGCGGGGAATGGTGATCGAGCCCCAGCCCTGGCCGGCCCAGTCCTGCGATACGCGCACCCAGCAGGAGCAGGCGTTCTTGCGGTCCCAGGGAAACAGCACCACCACGCGACCGAAGCTGTCTACCCAGATTTCGTCGCTGCTTTCCGAGGCGCCGCTGTCCGGGTTGGTGCCGATGACAACTGCGGTTTGCGGCCCCTGGACGAAGGGCTTGGGCGTCACGCGCGCAGGGCGAAAAACCACATCGTCTGGAATGCAGCTGAAGTGATTCGCGTACTCGCCTGCGCTTCCATCGCCGGTGTAGTTGCCGGCGACAGTAGCTCTGTGCTGCACCTCCGTAATCAGGTAGTTGCCGTTCAATGCGTCCTGCGGATGGGCCGTCAAAGTGAATTTGGTGCCGCTGGTAAAAGCACGGCAGACGCTCGACCCGCGGGCGATGAGGTGACCGGCCTCCACTTCCTCCATGCGCAGTTTGGCCATCGCCTTTCCGTCGGCATTATTGATGTACAGGCCGGGATAGTCGAACAGCTCGAAACCGGAGTTGCCGCCGATCGCATACACAGTCGGGTCTTGATTCACGAGATAGGTGGAGGGAGTTTTGAAGTTATAGTCCGCCAACGTGCACATGCCGCTCTTCAGCAGCTGTTCAGTACTCCAGGCGTTGACTACGTCGTCATCATCCAGGCCGCCGGACGCCAGATTGAATCCGAAACTGGAGTGCCCCGGCCAGCAATCTTCGTACGCGCTCGATGAGTCGGCGATCACCATCGTATGCTTCCCTTCCTCGTGCTGGAAGAAGTAGAAGATGCCGAACTGTTCCATCAGCCGGGAGATGAAATTGAAGTCGGTTTCGCGGTATTGCACGCAATACTCGAGCGTGGGGTAGGTTGCGGTCAATGACACTTTGAAGTCGGTTTGGCTCCGATCCGAGAACACCTGCTGAATGATGTCCCCAACCGCCTTGTTATGGAAGATCTTGCAGTCAGCGTACCGCGTCAGCAACCAGGTCCAGGGAACCACTTCCATCTCGTAATGAACGAATTTGACGTCGACAGCGGTGAGCGCAAATTGGCTCACAATCCCGTTGAAGCAGCGTTGAGTATTGTCGGACAGCGTTACCGAGATGGTAGCGTTCTTGCCGATGACATCGGTAAACTGCACCGGATCGTTCGGCTGCTGAGTTTCCGGGTCGGTAACATCCATCAGCAGTTCCAAATTGAAGCTGAAGAGGCGCGACATCGCCTCGTGCCCTTTGAAGCTGGCAAGCAACAGCTTGTCCGCATCCAGCCCGGAGACGGAGAGAGAGATGAGGCGGCCTGTCTGAGAGTATCCGGCCATCGTATTCCTGTGCCATTTCCGGGTTAAGGGAGATCGTCCTGATTCCTGCGGGATGACTTCCCTTCACCGTGTTGCGTAAATTCCCGTTTAACCCATGGCAGCATGAAAGCTCAACAAGATGTTCTCATGCCGCTCAGGCTTGCGCCGCACGTTTTTGCGGAGAGTCAAAATTGCCGAAGTCCAATGCTCCGCCCTGCTTTTCACCCCAGGTCGAAACGCCGTTCCATGATACGCTGCGCGTGAACGGACGGTCTTCCCCGCGGCGATATTTGTCGGTCACGATGACCTCGATCTTCCATCCATCCAAAAGCAGTTCCTTCCAGGTGGACTCCAGGTTGTAATAGCTGCCTCCTGGACCTCCAAAAGCCTCCTGATACTTCTTGGGGGCAAAGGTGTTCATGTTGGGGTTTTGCAGGCCCAGGTTGCGCCCGTCGCCCGGAGCCCCGAATTGAATTGCTATCAGGTGGCCTGCATGTTCCCCCGTCCCTGCGGATACTTGGCGTTGAGCCCTCTCATCCCTGTGCGTCACGACATCTCCCGGAACCCCAAGTTCCCCAGAAGCCTGAACATAGCGGTAGTCGCTGCCGCTCCACTCGCGAAACGTGAAGCGGCCGACAATGTTGCCGGAGCACAGAGAAACGAGACCGACCGATGTGACCGGTCCGGGCAGGGCCGGAGGCGCTTTCGAAAGGATGCCGATGTGCAGACTCAGCGGGTCACTCCGTTCGCCAATCGGACCTGGGTGCCTTGATCCAGCCATTTCGGTTTCTCGCATGGAAATTGGCCGCATGGGACGCGGCCGGTTCCCTTGTTCTAAGCCGGCGTACCGTAGGAGAAGTTGCCGTCTTCTCCAATTCCCACGTGAATCGCCGTCATCTTTTCGCCCTCTGCCATGCCGCCTAGAATCTTGCGGGAAATATCTGGGAGAAGCGTATTTGTCAGGATATTATCCACATTTCTGGCGCCACTCTCAACCTCTGTGCAACGGTTGGCCACCTCGTTCAGGAAAGCGTCGTCGTAGGTCAGCTTCACCTTGTGGTTCTCCAGGATACGACGCTGAATCTTGCCCAGCTTGAGGCGAATGATCTGCTTCATAGCCTCGTCGCGGATCGGGTAATAAGGAATGAGAACCATGCGTCCCAGGAAGGCGGGCTTGAAGATCTTGTTCAGATCGGGCTTGAGCGCGTCGATCAGTGCCTTCGGACTGGGCGCCGTCTCAGGATCGGCCACCAGCTTCATCATCTGGTCGGTGCAGGCATTGGTGGTGAGAATGATGATGTTGTTCTTGAAGTCGATCGAACGGCCCTCCCCATCCTCCATGTTGCCCTTGTCGAACACCTGGAAAAAGATTTCGAGCACGTCGGGGTGCGCCTTTTCGACCTCGTCGAGCAGGACAACGGAGTAAGGCCGGCGCCGCACGGCTTCTGTCAACACGCCGCCTTCGCCGTAGCCTACGTAGCCCGGAGGCGAGCCCTTCAGCGTGGAAACCGTATGGGCCTCCTGGAATTCCGACATATTGATGGTGATCAGGTTGTGTTCGCCGCCATAGAGAAGATCGCTCAGCGCCAGCGCGGTCTCGGTTTTGCCCACGCCGCTGGGGCCCACCAGCATGAAGACGCCGACCGGCTTGTTGGGATCGTCGAGCGATGCCCGCGAAGTCTGAACGCGCTGGCTGATGACCTCCATGGCGTGGTTTTGCCCGATCACACGCTTGGCCAGGTGCTCCTGCAGAGTAAGGATGGTGGCAATTTCGTCCTTGAGCATCTTGCCGGCGGGAATGCCGGTCCAGGCGGAGAGAACCTCACCGACAATCTGCGCGTCGACGCAGACCTGGATCAGCCCGGTTTCGCCCTGCACGGCGGCCAACTCCGCTTCCAGTATCTGCAGCTCTGACTTCAAGGCTGCCGTATCAACCGGCGTCTCCGGAGCCGCATCCTTTGCCGGCTCTTGAGCCGCGTCTTTCGGCTTCTCTGTGCTTGCCGGTTTGGTGTGACTGGCCTCAAGCTTTTCACGAATTTCCCGAATCTTGCCCACCAATTCGCATTCTTTGTTCCAACGGTCCTGCAGGGTCTTGAGTTCGACGTCGGCCTTTTCCTTCTGTGCTGCGATCTCGGCCAGCTTCTCCTGGTGATCGGCGCCGACAATTTCTTCCCGCTCGAGGATCCGCTTCTGCACTTCAAGAGCGTCGATTTGGCGGGTCAGGTCCTCAATTGCGGGCGGTGTCGCGCTCTGTGAGAGCGCCATGCGCGCGCAGGCCGTGTCCAGGATGCTTACCGCCTTGTCGGGCAATTGGCGTCCGGCCAGGAAACGGTGCGAGAGGCGCACGCTGGCTGCGACCGCTTCGTCGAGGATGCGGACCTTGTGATGCTTTTCAAGTGAAGCCACCAGGCCGCGCATCATGATCATGCATTGCAGCTCGCTGGGTTCTTCGACTTTGACAACCTGGAAGCGCCTGGCCAGCGCCGCGTCCTTTTCGAAGTACTTCTTGTACTCCGACCAGGTGGTGGCCGCGATGGTGCGGAGTTCGCCGCGGGCCAGCGCCGGCTTGAGCAGGTTGGCGGCGTCGCCCTGCCCCGCCTGACCTCCCGCGCCAATCATGGTGTGCGCTTCGTCGATGAAGAGAATGATTGGCGTGGTCGATGACTTCACTTCCTCAATCAAGCCCTTGAGCCGGTTTTCAAATTCTCCCTTGACGCCGGCGCCGGCCTGCAGCAGGGCGAGATCGAGGGTGCGGATCTGCACGTTCTTCAACGGAGGCGGCACATCGCCGTTCACAACGCGCAATGCAAATCCCTCGACAACAGCTGTTTTGCCTACGCCCGCTTCGCCGGTGAGAATGGGGTTGTTCTGCCGCCGCCGGGTAAGGATATCGATCACCTGGCGAATCTCGGTGTCGCGGCCGAGCACCGGGTCGATCTTGCCTCTTTTAGCGTTGCCGGTCAGGTCCACGGTGTACTGGTCGAGATTCGGCGTCTTCCCGCCGCCGGGCTTTGGGGCGCCGTCTCCGGGCCCGGCCGCGGCCGCAGCGGTCGTCGTCTCGTTCGATAGCGCAACGATGCCCATCAGGTCCTTGCGCAGCGCATCGGCATTGATCTTGTGAAACTCCTTGCTGACGTCGTTGATCAGGCGGGATAGTTCCTCATCCGACACCAGTGCAAGGATGGTAAAACCGGTTCGCACCTGCCCCGCATTGAAGTCGATGGAGCCAATGGTCCACGCGGTAGTGAGCATCTTGAGCACCGTGGGGCTGATGGCCGGCGTTCGCGCGTTGCCCGACTTCAGCTTGTCCATGCTGCGAGACAGCTCATTCGTCAGCCGCGACTTGTCCATCTCAAAATGCTTGATGATGGCAGCGAAGTCGCCGGAGCTGGAATCAAGCAGCTTGGTGAGAAAGTGCTCAATCTCGATATCGTAGTTGGTGCGGGAAAGACAGAGACCGGCGGCGCCTTCAAGCGCGGAGCGGGCTGGGTCATTCAGTTTGGAGATCAGCGATTTCAGGTTCAGTCCCATATTTCCCCCTTACAGAATCAGAATTGTATCGTCCGGGTCGCAACTCTGCGGTTCGGTCTTCGCCCAGGAGACCCAGCCTAGCCGCGCCGGATTGCTTGAGTCGAGGTCAAGTTCAACTTTCGGTACCTGGTTTCGATCAAGCACAAGTTGCAACTCGAATTCCAGGCATTGATTGCTGAAAAACCGGGTGATGGCGCGGAGGGCCTTGTGGGAGGCGCCTCCGGGAAGAAAATCCGCGTAGCGATCGATTCCCATGGGACCTAGCCGGATGCGGACCCGCGACTGCCGGTCCCACACCGCATCGCCCACTACCGCCCCGGAGCCAACCTGGCGGGAAGCAGACTCCTCTTCGTTCATGCCGCATTGCGTTGCGCTATCCAGCCCATACCATCCGCCAGTGAACTGCTGGATTTCCACTTGCACCTCAAAGTAATCCTCGATCAGCTGTTCCAACGCGACCGCAGACCGCAACTGAGAGGCGACCAGCGAAACGTAATGCAGAAGCGCTTCATCCTCGATATCCTGCCGGTTGCGAAGCCCCGGTGTGCCTAAGCCGACCAGGTCAAACAGATACTTAGTAAACAGGTCGCGATCGCCGGCATTATAGTTCACCGCGAACTTCGACCTCTGCCAACCACGGTAGAAGAGCGAGATTGCGCGATGATTGAATATATCGAGGAAGGCTGCCAGGCTGTGGTCCTTGGCCCGCGCCCGCTCAAGGATCAGCTCGCAGTAGGTGTAGGGAAGCACCCCCATGGGGCCGGTAATGCCCATGAAGTTGACCGTCATCTCCGGCTGCGCGTCGTCCTCCGCCTCCAGACTCTGGATTTCGCTGGCCGGAAAACCAAGACGCTGGTTAACCCGGAAATGAACAGCCTCGTTTTCAGGACTTGAAAAGCCGCCCACGTGATGCGAGTTGACCTGCAGCCGCTGCAACAGCGTCACTGCCTGGAAAAACTCGAACGAACAGGCGTCGTCGACCAACTGCTCGCCGAGCAATGTGTCTGTTAAACGATGGGTTTCCGTCCCGATCTCGGTTGCCATTCGTGGAGTCTCTCCTTTCTTTGCGGAGTGGTGACGCTAAGTTGCGTAAAGCTGTTGAGGGAAGCGCTCATGCCAAAGAATCTCTCCAGCACGCACGCGAATAGAAACGCGCCGCCCCCGGCAAACTGGTCCTCGTCGATCTCCATCTCAATTCGGATGCCACGGGCAAAGCTCACTCCCTGTTCGGAGATCAGGCGCGTGAAGTGCGGCTGGCTTTGAATCTTCAGGATGCTTTGAATCACGTTTTGCGAATAGGCAGTCCGGCCAACGTCGTAGAGCCGCAGAATCTCCTGCAATGCCGATTTGCCCCCTTCGAGCAAGGACAGATAGTTGAGCGACAGATGGGAAACCAGTCGCCAAAGTGTGCTCTTTCCCAGCGCGGGCCGCACCGGCGGGGTCGGCTTGCGGAGCGCGACGATGCGCCGCATGGCGGTTGCGCCTTCCATTTCAAAATCGCTGTCCTGGTTGCCGAAGGGTAGCCGGGAAGGCAGATCGCGATTGGTGCATGTGGTGCGCACGGAGAGGATAACCGCATCCGGATCGACGGTGGCTGTCGACAGGTCGATCAGCGAAAGCGAGATGTCCGTCCCATCGTCGTTCGGGCGAGTCGAGGGACGCCGCCGCGCCAGCCAGAAGCACGATCGCTCTTCTTTTCTTGAGGAATGACGGAGAGAGTAGAACGGCTCGTAGGCGGTGATCTTCTGATTCGTGGAATTGATCGCGTTCACTTCGTCAACGGAGAAGACTTCCATCGAATACGGGCGGCGCACATCGGGTATCAAGGGATATTCGTGCTTGCGCTGATTCAATTGGATCGGCTCGGCAACCTGGGGAAACAAATTGACCACCGGCGTGCATCCCAGGCGAAAGGTCTTCTTGGCGACTTCGAGTTCCAGACGCTGCACACGCCCTTCCCCTTCGATCTCGGAAATCAGGAAAATAATTTCAATTGTATCTTTGAACCCTGCCGCTGCTATGCACTCCAAACCCGTCAGGTCGAGGAAGAAGAACTTTTCCGGAAAAGCGAAGTACTCCATCAGTAGCCGATGTCCGGCAAACGTGGACGAAGGATAAGAAACCATCCCCTCGTTGGGTTCGAAACCGACCGCCCTCAGAGCCGAGGCGGGCAGGGTGACCGGCGCCAGCCGCGATCCGGCCGAAAGATCGCGGATGACGATGCGGTTCAGCCGGCTGAATAACAGCTCATAGAGGATGTTGACTAAGCCGCTTTCTCCGTCGAGGTAGAAGCGCAGTTGATCGACCTTGAGACCGGGAAAGGTTACGTCGCGCGCACAGTGAAGCTCGAGGCGCACCGCCCATGCCGAGTCGCTGGTCTTCACCGCAGGCTTCAGCCGGCTGGGAGCGCTCATTTCCACTGCGGTCACGGTGAGCGGCCATAGGGTTGTGTCGTAGCAAGTGCGAAAGGTGCAGGGCACGCCGCCAATGGGCTTTGAATAGAGCGGCGAATTCCGTTCGATCTTCATCCCGGTGGTCAGCTTTCCCTTCTCCGGATCAAGCTGAAATTCGACCACCGACATGGACGGGATGGGACGAACGAGTTGCGGATAGACGATGCTCAGAAGCCCATCGGTTATCTCTGGAAACTCATCTTCCATCTTGAGATGAACGCGAGCGGCAAGAAATGCAAATGACTCAAGAAGCCGCTCCACATGCGGGTCTTCGCACTTGGTGGGCTCGAGCTGAAGCCGCGAAGCAACCTTGGGGTACTTCTCCGCAAACTGCGCCGCAGACTTGCGCATGTAGTCGAGTTCCCGCTCGTAATAAAGCAGCAGCTCATCGCGCATCGTCGCCCCCGGTAAGGTGGCAGTTTCCGCTCTTCAATTCGATCACCGTGTCGAAACTTATGGGCTCCGGCACAGGATCCATGCGCAGCATCGCCTCTACGCGCAAACGCACGTCCTTTTTTGCTGAGTCCGGAGTCTCTATCAATACCAGGCGCACATTGGCCAGGCGCGGCTCAAACTGGTTGATGGTAGCCAGGATCTGGCGCACCAGCTTGTTGCGATCGCCCGTTGCCGCCATGGTCAAAGTGGAGAGGTCGGGCAGCCCGTAGGTATATGCCGAGCGGTTGACTTCCTTCAGCCCCTCATCCGGCGGGTCGCAGATGCGGCGAGAATTGAGCAGCCATTCCAAATCGCGTCTCACCGCACTTTTCAGAAGCCGCACCGATTGCGAACGGCTGAGAGGGTTTTCCATCCGGTTTTCCGGTTCAAGATCGATGAGGCGGTCAAGCACGGAAACGGTGATCGTAGTTTCGCCGAGGCTCCTGGCCATGGTTTACCCCGCACTCAGAGCCTGGACGGGGTCAAGGCGGCAAATTCTTTCAAAGAGCTTCTGCTTATCGCTGGCACTGCCCTGGATCTTTTTGCTATTGCGCATGAGCATCGACAAGTAACTGGCTACAGTCTGGGGATCTTCCCAGGCATCGAGTTTGTGATTCTCAATGGTTGCGGCAATATCTTCAAGCAGCGGTTGAGCAATCGCGTCTTTTCCTGCGGCCATGGCGAGCTCGGCCAATTGCATCATGCGCCGGAACCGGTTGCGCCCGGACCGCTGGCCGGCGATGGCGGAGCGCATGATGGAAAACGCCTTCTCTTCCTGGCCGGCTGCCAGCGCCTCTTTTGCCAGAACGTAGGCGTCCGCTGCAGGAGCGAGCCACGTGGGCGTTCCGTTTTGATATGCAGGAATCGATGCGGCGCTCTCATCCTCAACGGGCTGGGCCGGCTGCTGAGGTGCGCTCAGACTATGCAACCAGAGCTTGGTTTCCACATTTGCCGCCGGCGTGTCGTCGAGCAGTGTCGCGTCCAACAACTCGGGAACGTCGTTGAGCAGAGCCCGCAGCTCGGACTGGATAGCGGTGGCAATGGGCTGATACTCGTCGCCGAGTGCGGTGCATGCGGCAACCGAAAGTCGCTGCAAATCAAGCCACGCGCGGCTGCACGGCAACGCCATTGCCTGTTCCCCGGCTTCCAGCAACTCGCTCCACTTCTTGCTGAGCGCCAGCCGCTTGATCTGCTGGCGAAGTTCGGTTGGCGGGGCTTCCAGCAAAGTGCTGTCCCCCAGGTGCGACCCCGTGCGTAACTCTCCCCAGCGCAACCCGCGCAGCAGAAGATAAGGCGCCGGACTAAATGGCTCGCGCTTACGCAGAAAGGATGCAGCGCCGGCGATGCTGGCAACTGCCTGGCGGCGATCCGTGGGTTCCGCGCTCGAAAATGCAGCCAGGCCCCCGGAAGAAACAGCCCCTCCATCCGCGCCTTCCTCGCCTGTTTGCATCCCATCGGCCGCCCCCTCGGCAACCGGCTCGGGCTCCACGGGATCAGGTTCCTTCTCGCGCTTCTTTTGAAGCAGCGAATGAATTATCTGCCGGACTTCGGTGAGCGCTTCCTTCAGTTTGCCAAACGAGGGAGCGTCGTTCTCGAACTTCTCGTCGCAGAACTCCCCAAGGCTCTTGAGCGCCTCCAGCGAGCCGTCTAGGTCCTTCTCCGCCTTGAGGTAAAAGGCCTTGGGCGTATCGTTAAAGGCCTTGTCAAATTCCTCGGGAGCAATTTTGCCACCTGCGATAGCCTTGGCTCTCGCAGCCCGCTCCTTGTCGGTTTTCGCCTGGTCTTCAAAGCCCACCACCCTGGAATCCTTGTAGATGAAGAAGGAATACCCTGAGGCGGTAATCGGCGAACTCTTCAGCGGGACTTCGAGCTTGGAACCGATCCATGTGAGCGGCGTGGCGCGAAGTTCGCGGTCTCCGTCCTCAATCTCCGGATAAATCGTGTCCCAGAAATCGGTCAACAGGCTCTGGCACAACTCAATCCCGGCGCGGAGTCCGCCAAAACCTTCCGTTTGCAACAGTCCCTCAGTGAGCCAGGCAGCCACTTGAAGATCCTTGGAGACCGTGGCGAGAGTGTCTTGCGCGATTTTGACCACGAGGGGGAAATTGGCCGTTTTGCGCTCCTCTTTCCAATCTCCCTGGGCCAGGTCGTCGTCCTGACGCCGTGCTTCTTTGATTTTGTCGTGAATGAGCAGCTTGGTATCGTGACGCAGATCGATCCCGCTCGGGTTTTCCCCGGGAATCGGAGTGAGAAGGTCTTCGCGAAGTGGCATAGGAATCGAGCCCCCGGCCCAGGAATCAGCTTTCTTGTTCGGTGGGCCCATCGGTGGCATGGGCGAACTCGATCGATCGGACTTCGAGGAATGGAATCTCCTCCCCGTCAACCAGGAGCATCTTTTGACCGGTTGGGTACTCCCGGCCTTCCTCGTCCGCCGTCCATTCTGTGACTCTGCCCAGCCAGACCGCCTCGTTCGGATCCTTCCACGAAAATGGATAGATTGCCGGGATCAGCACTTCTCCCAGGTCCATTCCTTTGAACGATGGCGCAGCCTGAACCAGCGCAGGAGCCCAGAGCGTGTCCCTGAGCCTTTGCGGCGGCCCCATCTCGATGGAGGCGAGATGTTGAAAAGGAATCCAGACATAGGACCCGGCGGCAAACACCTCGAGCCGCGATCCAATGTCCGGATCCGCATCGCGCAAATCGGTAAAAGGCTTCCCGTTCAGCGTGCCCGCCGGGGACTCGGCTGGCCCGGTGGGGAAAGCCTGCTTTTCAAAGAGCTCTTGGCGCGTCTTCTCCGCATGCAGAGCCGCGTAATAGACAATTGCGCCCGTTTCCGATTCGACGCTGCCACCGGCAAGCGCCGCCAACTGCCTTTCGGCACGAGCGTATTCGCCCGCGAAACAAAGCAATTCAAACAGGAACGTGCGCTGAGCTTTGTCGGAGGGGTGCTCACGCAAATAGGCCGTGAGCACCTTCTCCGCCTCGCGCACCTTTCCTGCTGCGAAAAGTTCTCTTGCGGTTAGTGGCACCGTGTCTCCGCTTGCCCGCGAGTTACCACGGCTTGAGTTTGAGTACGTCGAAGCCCTTGTCGATGAAGCCCTTCAATGCGCCGTCTTCTTCGGGGTTGTAGCTGACCTTGACCTTGGAGAAGGCAAAGCTGATTGACTCCACCGGGTTTTCTGATGATCCCGAAAGGCTGATACCTGTAATAAGCGCATCCTCCATGTGGATCTTGAAATAGTCCTCCTGGCTATCGCCCATCGGCTTGTCGTAAATGATATCGACCTTCTTCAGGTAGTTGCCGGTGACGCAATCGTCGAAGAACAGCGGAGAAACCTTGTCAAGCACCTTCATGATGGTCACGTCTTGCACGTTGGCGCGGCCCGCACGAGCTTCGCCGCCGGACGAACCCACGCCGATGACCGCAGACATGCTGGCCCCGAAGCTGAAGGACAAGATGTCGATGTGGTCCTTCTTGCTGGTGCTCGGTCCTGGACGCCCATCGACGAAAAGATACGCATTAACTGCCATTTTCGATCTCCCTCTTTGAGTCTGGTGTGAAAAGCTCTTTGGATTTCGGTCGCAGAGCCTAAAGGTTCTGCGCCCAGGAAAAGCTACGAGAGGCTATTTCGCTTGGGCAGGCAGATCGGCCACCAGCCTCAGCGAAACAGTGAGTTCATCCAGTTGGAAGTGAGGACGCAGGAAAGCGACAGCGCGGTAGCAACCGGGCTTGCCTGGAATCTCCGTAACGTCGATGCGCGCTTCACGCAGCGGACGCTGGGCCTTGGTTGCGGGAGATGCGGAGTCGTCGGGAGTCACGTACTTTGTAATCCAGCGGTTCAAGAACACGCTCGCCTCTTCGCGCGACATGAAGCTTCCGATCTTGTCGCGCATCATGGCCTTGAGGTAGTGCGCAAACCGCGACACCGCCATGATGTACGGCAACTGGGTTGACAGGCGGGCGTTGGCATTGGCGGAATCAGTGTCGTAGACCTTCGGCTTCTGACAGCTCTGCACGCTGAAGAACGCGGCATAGTCGGTCCCCTTGCAATGCACCAGCGGCACAAAGCCGAGGTCGGCGAGTTCCTTTTCGCGCCGGTCGGTAATGGGCACCTCAGTGGGGCACTTCATCGCCACATCGCCTTCATCGGTGGCAAAGTTGTGCGTGGGCAGACCCTCGACCAAGCCGCCGCCTTCCACGCCGCGCATGGCAACGCACATGCCGTACAGCGAGAATGACTGAGTCATCTTCGAGGCCAGGGAGTAGGCGGCATTCATCCACAGGTACTTGGAGTGGTCGGTGCCGTCCACATGCTCTTCGTAGACAAACTCATCAATGGGCTTGGTGTCCGCGCCGTAAGGGAGGCGACCCAGCGTGCGCGGAAGGGTGAGGGCGACATAGCGGGAGTCTTCGCTCTGCCGGAACGACTTCCACTTCGCATATTCCGTGCTGTCGAAGATCTTTGCCAGGTCGCGCGGAGCATCCAGTTGCTGGTAACTCTCCAGGTTCATCAAGTCAGGCGACGCCGCGCTTACGAACGGCGCGTGCGCCTGGGCGGCGATATGGGACATGCCTTCGAGCAGGGCCATATCTTCCGGATGCTTCCCGAATTCGAAATCGCCGACCAGCGCGCCGAAAGGAGCGCCGCCGAAGACGCCGTACTCTTCTTCGTAAATCTTCTTGAAGAGGGCGCTCTGATCGAACTCCGGAGCCTTTTCGATGTCGCGCAGCAGTTCTTTTTTGCTGGCATTGAAGACGCGGATCTTCAACCCGACACCTGTCTCGCTGTTGTCCATCAGGTATTTGAGTCCGCGCCACGATCCTTCCAGTTTCTGGAACTGCGGATGGTGCAGGATCTCATTCAATTGCAGCGAAAGGAGATGGTCAATCTGCGCGATGCGCGCGTTGATCATCATTTCCGCGTCTTTGGCGACGGTCATCGAACCGTCGAGTACCTGAGCGACAAATTCCTTTACCAGGTCTTTGCCCCGCTCGCGAGATGCAGCTTCCACCCCGAATCGGCCTTGCTCTACGATCTGGTCGAGAAGGCTCGATTCCTGGGCTTCGAGGGTTGCACCCGAGGCCTGTGTACTCGCAACTGCTTCAGCCATTGGAGCCTCCTATTTCACTCTTCAGCTTGTCCAGTTTTTCTGTGTTGCCGACTGCTTCCAGCAACAACTCTTCCAGCTTGTCGTTGCCCTGCAGCGAGCCGCGCAAGTCCGCAAGCCGGGTGCGCAAATCGAGCATCTGCTTGAGCGGCTTAACCTGCTTGGCTACGTTAGCCGGCTCAAAGTCGTCCATCTTGCGGAACTTGAGGTCGATTTTCAACTGCGCCGCATCCGGATCGTCGCTCAACTTGTTTTCCACCGCAAACGCAAGATGCGGCTTCATGCCCTCAAGGACCGTATCGAAGTTGTCGGGGTTGACCTCGACAAACTTCCGTTCCTTGAGTTTGGGTAGAGGCTGCTCCGGGTTACCCGTAAAGTCTCCCAGAACGCCGACGACGAACGGCAGTTCCTTGAGCTCGATGGCGCCGCCTATTTCAACGTCGTAGGTAATCTGCACCCGGGGTGGACGCACCCGGTCCAGCTTGTGCTGTGCGCTTTGTCTAGCCATATATCCTTCCTTGAACTGATGATGATCCTGAATGGACGGGCATTGAAGGGGCTTTTTTCACAGTTGTGTGGCCGCCAGGAGCACACCTGCTCCCCACACGTTGCTTCAGTCTACTGAGCGGAACCGACCCGAGGGAATGAGACTGGAACAAGTAGAACGCAAACCTAGGTGCCGGTCTCAGTGTGTCCTTTTTAATACCACACGGGAAAAGGCGGGTCAACACAATTCAAAGATTTCACATTGGAGCAACGAACGAGCACGAGAAAGACAATTTCGGAATGCAGGTCGTGAACCCGCAAGGATTTACTAGTAAGTAATCTAAAACGCGGTTTGATTCTCGGAATTTGAAAAACCACGCATGCGGTGAGGTCCAACCATTACCACGGTAACGTCTCGTCACCGAATCGAATTTGGTCCGTGCAGGCAGGTGCGGACCCGGCACTTACCGATTCACAGAGGAAACGCGAGCAATCCGTCACCATGCAAATCTTCACTTGCCAGCCCAGTCCGGAATGGTAATGTGGAGTCCTGATGCTATCTATGCTCACTGTGGAGGAGTCCCGACGGCTCCTCACGCTTTTTGAAGAAGCTGGGTATTCCGAGGAAAGCCTTCGCAAGCACCTTGGCGCTCCCGAGTTGCCGTCCCGCCAACTACGCAACGAGGCGCGGCTTCTCGATCGCATTTCCGATCCCACTCTGCTCAACGCTCTGCTGCGGTGGTTCTGGATGGGGCACCCGCTGACCCCCGCGAAGGCAGCGGATCTGGTCCCCGACGAATTCCTCTCCCTGCTGCTCAAATGCGGCCTGGTCAAGGCTCACGAAGACCGCCTGTCCGCAATGGCTATGCTGCTTCCGTGGGGAGGCTTTCTGGTTGCATCCGACCACCCGGTGGCAATCGAACGCGCGGAGTCGGAGATGGTGCTATGGCCGAATCCCACCAGCAAATTCCTGGCCAGGTTTTCCATTCGCCGGCATTCCAGAGCCACCCTCGACCTGGGCGCGGGCGGCGGTATTCTCAGCCTGGGCGCGGCCAAATTCAGCGACACGGTGGTTGGCACCGATCTCAATGAGCGGGCTGTGTCTTTTGCGGCCTTCAATGCCCGCCTGAATGGCGTGGAGAATGTTGAGTTCCTCAGCGGCGATCTTTTTGCTCCAGTTGCGAATCGCCGATTCGACCTGATTCTCTCCAATCCGCCGTTCTTCATCACTCCCCAGCAGGGCTACCTGTTTTGCGATAACCCAATGGAGCTCGATGGACTATGCCGGCGCCTGGTCAAGGAATCTCCCCAATACCTCAACGAAGACGGCTACATGCAGATGCTCTGCGAATGGGCCCAGGTAAGCGGGCAGCCATGGGAGGAACGGATCGCCGAATGGCTGGATGGCACCGGCTGCGACGCGTGGGTCATGAAGGGGCTGACCCAGGACCCTGGAGAATACGCGCAACATCGAATTCGCGAAACCTACTCAAACCCCGAAGATGACGCCAAATTGTATGACGGGTACATGAGCTACTATCGTGCGCGCGGCGTTGAGGCAATCCACGACGGCCTGATTGTCCTGCGCCGCCGCGCCGGAGCCAACTGGGTTCAAATTGAAGAAGTGCCCAAGACCCCCAACGGCGATCTCGGAGATATGATTCTCTCCACCTTCGCGGCCCACGACTTGTTGTCGCGAATGCAGGACGACGAGAGCCTGCTTGCCCTCAAGCCCCGGCTGGCGGATAATGCCCGGCTGGAACAGATTTGCAAACAGGCAAGAGGCCAATGGGTCGGGGAATCGGTTACACTGCGGCTGATCAGCGGATTTCCCTTTCATGTGTCCCTGCAACCGCTGGTAGCCGACTTCCTGGCCACCTGCGACGGGACGCGCAGTGCGGAGAAGGCGATCGAAGAGTTTGCGGTCGTGGCCAAAGCACCGCCGGAAGCCGTAAGGCGCGAATGCCTCGCCATGATTCGCAAGCTCATCGAACGCGGATTCATGGTTGTTGCACCCGATTGAGGGCCCCGGATTCCGGTTCCGCTGAGGCTATCCAAAAATCGAGCATTTATGAAAGACTTGGGGAGAGGGAACTCCACTCCTGTCACGGTGAATCAACCGCGCGTCAAGGAACTGACCTATGGTGAAGTTAATGGGAAACCTGCAAATCAAAGTGAACCCGGGGACGGAGGGCCAAAGACCGCACTTTGAGGTCACCTTCGTTCCCTATGCCGGCCGGCTCAACACCAAACCGGCGAAGGCAAATACTCACGATGATCTGGTCTCCCTGTTGACTGACCTGAAGCTGAGCGAAGATGACGCTCAAAAGTGGGCGGGGAGGGCGCGCTCGCAGGGTGTTGTGCTGATTCCCAGCTTTGAGCGCACAGATTCTCAATTGAAGGAAATGGGCCTCCTGGCCTGACCGGAGACCGTCCCCCGAACAGCCCGATTGCGGGCCATTCCTCCGGCTATCTTGCCTTCAGGGCGAAGGCCACAAGCACAATCAGCACGATCAGCAGGAAGGTGTTCACCACCAGCAGAATGGGGACCATTTCCTCAAGCTTGCTCTTGGGCGCAGCAATCGCCGGAGGAGCCATCGCCGGCGGCGCAGGCTTGGGCGGCTCGAATTTTGGCGCCTGGAATGCAGGCGCAGGCGGTGCAGCGGGCATTGCCGGAGCCGCGGGCATGGCCGGAGGCGCGAAGGCAGGCATGGGAGGCATCGGCGCCGCGGCCGCAGGCGGTGCGGGAGGCGGCGGCGCCGGAGCACTGGGAGCAGACCTCATGGCCCCGGCATTGATGATGCGGGTAAACTCCCCGGGCCCCGAACTGACCGGCGCGGCGGCTATGGGCGCGGGCGCTGCATGCGGCTCTGCGGCAGGCGTGGCAGCCAGCCGTTGGATCAAGCGGGTCACGCTCCCTGCTTCACCTGGGGGCGGCTCGGCGGGCGCTGGAGCGAAAGAAGGGGTTGACGCGGGAGTAAACGAAGGCGGCGGCTCATACGGCTGCGGTTTCACTTCCTGCGGGCGAGACTTGGTTGGCGCCAGTGACGCAAACAGGTTGGTGACGCTTTGTGAACTGGAGCCAAGGTCACTTGAGCCTTGGGACACACTGAAATCCGGCTGACGGGGTTTGAATTCCTCGACGGGTGGCGCCGGGTTCGGGGCTGGCGGCGAATAGGTCTGGACGTGCGGAGTGTGCGTCGAGGCGGGAGCCGGCGCAGACGGCCGAGCCTGGAAAAACTGGGTAAAGCCACCCTCCGCAGATGCTGAGTCGGACGCCCCCGAGGAAAAGCCCTTCATCCGCGACGGGCTTGCAGCCTGGTGTGTGGCGGGCGGTGCATCGGGAATCGCCCTTGTGGGCGGCAACGGTGCCCGATCGGCTGGCTTCGCGTCGGATGGAGTGACGAAGATGCGGGTGAACTCGCCCGGAGCGGAGGTCGAAGCTGGTCTCGTTTCAAATGAGGGGGCAGGCGGAGGGACAGCCGGTTTTGAGGGCGCCGCGGAGGGCGAAACCGACGCCTGAAATAATCTCGTGAATTCGCCGGGACCGCTTTTTGGAGGTTCGAAGTCGGCGGCAGTACGCACTGGAGTCTCTGCCTGCGAGGATTGGGGCGTTTCAGGCGCTGCAGGCCACGCTGGGGCCTGGGCCTCCCGGCGGACGGGAGGTTGGGGCGGATCGATCTCAGGACGCACCTGAGGCGCAGCCGATTCTTTTCCAAACGCACTCAAAAACATGCCGGTCGCACTGAGCGGATCGGCCTCTTCAGTCGGCTGGCTTTCGGGCGTCCAATCTTTCTGGGTCATGGGAACGGCGTCCTCTGCAATCCTGCGGCACCACTACTCCGAAAGCTTACACGCGCGTACCTGCCGCGTAAAGTGAAATGACGCGTCCACGCGCCGTTGCCGGAAGCGCGGCGTCACCGGAATGACGGATTCGATTGCAGCCCTTGGAGCGGCCCGGGAGATTTCTTTCTTGGCGAAGCCTGGTTGAGGTATATTTGTGGTGATTTAACGCCGACCTCTATTTGTTTGCTGTCATTGATTGACCTGCCGGCCCTGAGTTTCCTGGAATCTCCAGGAGATGGCGACGGTCCACGGGGGAAAGAAGCATGGCAAATTCTCCAGCGCGCACACACAGTCTGGCATCCTGCTACGAAAACTCGATCACTACCATTCTCCGCCTGAGTGCTTTGCAACAGCAGGCAGCGCCCAATGCAGAGGGTTTCCGGAACAGCATCCGCGCCGCGCTTAAATCGGCCATGGAACAAGCCAAGGCCCTGGGCTACTCGAGCGAGGTGATCCAGTTATCCTTCTTTGCCGTGGTTTCGCTTCTGGATGAAAGCGTGCTTAAGCTGCAAAGCCCGGCGTTCGCGGAGTGGGCCAAGAAGCCCATGCAGGAAGAGATGTTCGGCCACAGCCGTGCGGGCGAAATTTTCTTTGACCACCTGCGCGGGCTGCTTGCCAAGCAGGATTCCGATGAAACCGCCGATTGCCTGGAAGTCTATGCACTTTGCATGCTGCTCGGGTTCAGGGGCAAGTACGCGATCTCCTTTGGCAGCATGAGCGATTTCTCGGGCCAGCCAGGAGCCCAGCAGAGCGGCGAGGTTCCGACGCTCATTGGCCAGGCGCGCGAGAAGATCGCGCGCATCCGCGGCCAGGCTCTCTTCCTGCGCGCCGAATCGCCGCCGCCCCCGATCAAGCAGACTGCGGCCATTGACCGCTGGAGCCGGGGTTTGGGCATTGCTGCCCTCGCTTTGCTGGCGGTAACCATTCTTGCGTTTGGTGGTTTCTGGGTTGTCCTCAGTTCCGGGGCAGCCCATATCTCGTAGAAGTTTGCGCATTTCCCTGGGGGGTAACCCTTGCTCGTCTATCTGGCTGTCCTGGCCGTTTTGGTGGTAGCTGCCCTGCTGGCGTTCGGCGGGGCCGCTCTTCTCCACCTGCATGGCGTCACGCTCATTGTGTTTTTGGTGGTGATCCTGCTGCTGGGCATTGCTGCCGCGGCCATCATCCTTGTCCTCCACTTCAAGGCCAAAAAGAACCAGGGGCAGGAGGGCGATGCAGGGGGGAGCGCGGCAACCAGCGAACTCGACCTGTTGTTGAATGACGCAAACCGCAAGTTGAAGACATCGCAACAAGGGGCAAAGACTCTCGATCTTCTGCCCCTTCTGTACATCCTCGGCGAACAGGGCGCGGCAAAGACAAGCATGATCATGCGCTCAGGGCTTGATCCTGAGCTTCTTGCCGGGACATTGCCACGGGAGGGCGACACAGTTCCCACGCCTGTGGCCAATGTGTGGTTCACTCAGGCCGCGGCGATCGTTGAAGCCGGCGAGGCCGTGCGGCAAAGCGGCCAGTTGCTCACCCGGCTTATCGGCCGGACGCGCCCTCGCGCATATCGCTCTACGTTCGGTTCCGGAGCAGCCTCTCGCGCGGCAGTGGTCTGCGTGAGCATCGAGCAGGTCCTCGCACCGGATGCTGGAGCTTCCTTGATGGCCGCTGCGCGCGCCACCGGTGCACAATTGCGTGAAATCAGCCGTTTGCTCGGCACCACGCTCCCGGTGTATGTCATCGTGACGAAGCTCGACCGGGTACCGCACTTCGAAGAGTATGTCCGCAACCTGTCGAATGAGGAAGTGCGGCAGATTGTCGGCATGACACTCCCCAAGATTGATGCTTCGGCGGGTGTTTATGCCGATCGAGCCGCAAGTACGCTGGACGGAGTTCTCGATTCCCTTACCTATACGCTGGGCGAATTTCGCGTTGAGATGCTGGCCCGCGAAACGGAGCCGAGAAATGCTCCCGGCGTGTACGAATTTCCCCGTGAGTTTGGCAAGCTGCGCAAGAATTTGAGTCAATACCTGGTTGAGCTGTGCAAGCCCAGCCAGTTGAGCGCCAATCCCTATCTGCGCGGATTCTATTTCTCCGGCATCCGCGCCCAGGTTGTGGAGCGGATGTCCGCTCCCTCTGCTCAGGAAGAGCGCGTACCGCAGGATGCGGGTGCAACGCAGTATCTGAATATCTCTCTGGGAAAGGTCCCTTCCGTCCGTCCGGCGACCCAGGCCGTCAAGGTCTCCACCCGCGTTCCCCAATGGACGTTCCTGCCGCGGCTCTTTCCTGAAGTTATCCTCGGAGACAAGAGCGCTCTTTCGGCCACACAGCAGACAGCGCCTGCGCGCTTCTTCCGCAGATTCCTTTTCGGAACGCTGGCGCTTCTCTTCCTGGTTTACACCATCTTCTTGGTCATTTCCTATGCGAATAACTCGGCGCTCGAAAGCAGGATTCACGACGCCGCGCGGGCACTCAGTGCAGCGGACCCCTCAAGCATTTCCCTGCCCGGCCTGACCGAGCTTCAGTCCCTCGACCAGTTACGCCAGACGATCGTCCAGTTGGACGGCTACAAGCAGGACGGAGCCCCCTGGACATACCGCTTCGGCCTCTACCAGGGCGACAAGCTGGACACCCGCGCGAGGTCCATTTATTTCGATCGCTTCCGGCCGCGTTTGCTCAATCCAGCACAGGCTAGCTTCGTCCAATATATGCGCGGCCTGCCGGAAGCGCCGGCGACAACCGACGACTCCTCCTCATACGTTGCCGCCTACAACCCACTCAAGGCGTACCTGATCACGACCGGCGACCATGACAAGAGCACCTCGCAGTTTCTGACGCCCGTGTTTCTTCAAAATTGGAACGGAACCAGACAGGTGGATCCGGCACAGGAACAACTGGCGCAGAAGCAGGTTGATTTTTACGCCACCGAACTCGCCCGGCAGGATCCTTACTCGATCAATCGGGAAACGCAGGTTGTGGGCCATGCACGCAACTATCTCTCCCACTTCCTGGCCGAAACCCGCATTTACCAGGACATGCTGAACGCCGCAGACAAGACCGGACCCTCGATCGATTTCAACCGCATGTATCCCGGCTCGGCGGCTGCGGTCATCGACAGTTATGTGGTTAGAGGCGCGTTTACCAAATCCGGCTACGCCTTCATGCAGGACGCCTTCCAGCATATTCAAAAATACGCAAATGGCGAGCCATGGGTCCTGGGAGATCAGAGCGGGCAATCCCTTGACGCGGCGGGCATCAGCAAGGATCTGGCAGTGAAGTATTCCGCGGATTACATCACCCAATGGCACACGTTCCTGATCCGTGCGCAGGTGATGGGTTGCGGCGGGATTCACGAAGCTCCTGCCCGGCTCAATGCGCTCTCCAGCCCGGATTCGCCGCTGCTGGCGCTTTTTTACACGGTCGCGCACAACACTGCCGTGGCCGATCCGCAGATCAAGTCGGTCTTCCAGTCGACCCAGGCTCTGGTCGATCCCAACGCGGCCGACAAATTCATCGGTGCGGGAAATCAGGCGTATATGACCGCGCTGCTGAATCTATCCAGCGCTGTATCCACGGTGGCCCCGACGGCGGGGCCGGACCCGGCGGCCTATGCGCCGATTATGACGGCAGCGCCGACCGCCGAGGTGGCAGCGCGGCAAACAGCTCAGACATTCAGCATCGATTCGCAGATGCATACCGAGAAAACCGTCCTCGATCTGCTGCTTGCGCCAGTTCAATGCGCCGCACATTTGGCGCCGTCTCCGGGTGCTCCAGCCAACGGCGCAGGGGCTAAGGTGTGCAGTGCCGTGAACGCTCTCCTTGGCAAGTATCCGTTCTCTCCAAATTCCACGTCGCAGGCAAGCCTGGACGAAGTTAACCAGGTATTCGCCCCGGATACGGGGTCGATCTGGTCCTTATATAACGCTTCTCTCAAACCGTATCTGGTTCAGGCGGGCTCGCAGTGGGTTCCGGCGCCCAACGCGCCGCAACCGGTCAACCCGAAATTCGTCCAGTATTTCACTCACCTGGCTCATATTTCGTCGGACCTTTACCCAGCCGGCGCAAAATCCCCATCCTTTGGCTTTGGACTTCGCTTCCTGCCCAGCAAGGGGATAGAGAACGCAACGCTGGTAGTAGATGGCCAGCGCATACCGACAGGCGGATCAAGCCAGCAGTTCACCTGGAACGGCGCCAGCGCCCATCAGGCTTCCCTGGTCTACGACTCAAACGAGGTGCTGCCATTCCAGGGGACGTGGTCGGTCTTCCAGCTCGTACGCACGGCGCAGATCACACGTTCGGGATCGGCGGTCCACTTGAACTTCCCATTGCAGACTTCCACCTCCATTGCCGGTCATACCATCGACCAGTCCAATGGGAAAGTGGTGTCTTTTGATCTCTCCGGACCCGGAGCGGAGCTGCTGCCTCCCGATGCCTTCTCGGGACTCACCTGCGTCTCAACCGTGGTTAAAACTCAATAGCAGGCGGGGAGGAGAACTCAACATCTTCCGCGGGGCCGGCTGGTTCAGCGGCATCTGCCGGTGGAAATGCATCGGCTGCGTCAGCGACATGGCCCGGTTCAGCAACATCGGCCGGTTCAGCGGCATCCGCTGGTTCACCGGCATCGGCCGGCGCCGCTTCCACCACGCGCAGCATCATGCAGGTAATGTTGTCCGCGCCGCCGCCTTGCTTGGCATGTTCGATGAGGCCGTGGCAGATCGAGGAAAGATCGGCGTCGGTGGTAGCAATCCGCGCGATGTCCTCGGGGTTTGCGTAGCGGGTTAGCCCGTCCGAGGTGAGCAGCAGCATATCGTCAAGTTTCAGATCGACGGCAAACAAGTCGGGCTCAACATCAATTGAAATACCAATAGCCCGGGTGATCACCGATTGCAGATCCGAGGCCGCTGCCTCCTCCGGCGTCAGCATTCCGCTGCGAACTTGTTCGTCAAGCAAGGAGTGGTCCAGGGTAACCTGCAGGCAGAAACCATCTCTGACCAGGTAACAGCGGCTATCGCCGACGTTGCCGACCAAGAGACGGCTTCCGTCCAGGCAGGCGCAGACCAGGGTCGTACCCATCGTGCGCAGATCGGGATTGGCTTCCGATGCCTCCCGCACCACCCGGTTGGCCTCAATGATGGAGTTCACCAACCGCTCTTCTACTGGGGCCAGCGTACCCCCCTCCAGGGATTCCGGCGTCTGGGATTCAAATGTTTCGATGAGTGCCCGGACGGCCATTCCACTGGCTACCTCGCCGGCGGCGTTTCCGCCCATTCCGTCGCAGACTACATAAACATGCAGCGCCGCATCGTATCCAAAGCTGTCTTCGTTGTTGCCGCGCTTGCAGCCGATATCCGTGGCTGCCGCAAAACTGAGGGTTAGTGCAGGCGTCAATGTCATGCGGTGATGCCTCACGGGCGAACCAAAGCCACTTGAGAAAGCTATACCATTTTGCACAGAAAACGGGGAAAAATTATTCCGCCGCCCTAGGGCAGTACAATCTTCGCCACGGAGACGTCGATTGCGAAGCCCCGGCTATGGAATCATCTCCGTCACCTGACCCGGATACGTAAACGTGATCACGCCGCCCCACATGCACATGAGCTGCGATACATTGTCCAGCGCCGGCATGTTGGCAAGCAGTACCGTCGGCGCTCCCGGCACCCAGGGCGCCGTTGTCGCCGGGATGCACGGCATCGGCGTCAGTACGCCCAATGCCGCAGCCGTCGCGGCGGCTACCACCGGGTTCGCAGGCGACATGCACATTCCGAAAGGCATGATGTTGGTCATCGGGATGTGGTCCATGATATTGGCAGCCGGCATATCGCTCGTGATCATCTTATTCGTCGGCAACACCACAAGCGAACTGGGCGCCATCCCGAATGTGCACATCATCATCGCTCCCATACAGACATGTTGAGGCATGAATCCGATTCCTCCCGTTCAGCAACGAGTGTACCCCGGGATTTGCCTGTTGGGAAAGCCCTGCTTGTGGATCGACCCGGCCTAGCCATTTCGATCGAAAAATCGATGGAGAACCGGAATCCTCGAATCCTGGACTTACCGGACGACCGCCCGGCGCTCTATCTTTGCACGGCGCGGGCCTGCTCTTCGTCTGTTTTCCACGATCAGGATGTTCGCAAGAAGATCCAACGCGCGCAGATTCAGTCCTCTCAGTAGGGCAAGACAAGTCAATCGGGCTTTCCCGTGTAGTGCTCATGGTGATGGACGTCTGCATGGTCTTCAACAGCCTCAAGGTGCGTGATGACCTCGGCCGGTATTCCCAAGTCCAGCGGAAGGCGTTCCTCAAGGACCGTTGCCAGGCTGTGAGCGTCACTGACCGATGTCAGGCGCGGGAAGAGCAGGTGCACTTCGATGATCTGCCGGTACCCGGTAGTCCTGAAACGGACACCGTGATATTGAATGTTCAGTTCGGAGCAGATTACATCCAGCTGCTCGCGAATCCTTCGGCCCGTCCCGGGATCGGAGTAATCCAGCAACCCAACCGCGGATTGCCAGACGAGGCGCCCGCCCGACCAGAGGATATTGATAGCGACCACAATGGCAACCAGCGGATCGAAGGGCTTCCAGCCGGTCATCAGGACCAATGCCAGGCCTCCCACCACTCCAAAGCTGGTCCAGCTATCGGTCAATACGTGTTTGCCGTCCGCTTCCAGGATGAGGGAATTCGTTCTGCGACCCGTACGAATGAGATAGTAGCCGAGACCGCCATTCAGGATCCCGGCAATCAGGATCAACACCACCCCTGATCCCAAGTGCTGCAATTGCAGCCCGGAGATCCATTCACGAATCGACTCAATAAGGATCGTGATCGCCGCTACAACGATCAAAGCTCCCTCGAATCCCGCAGAGAAAAAGGTGATCCGCTCGTAACCGTAGAGAAAATGATGGGAAGCTGGCCGCGCACTCAGCCTCAGGCTGAAACTGGCGAACCCAACGGCAATCACGTGAATGACCGACTCGGCAGCGTCAGAGAAAATGGCGACCGAATGAGTCATGAAGTACGCTGTGGACTTGCCCACCAGCATGGCTACGCCAAAGATCAACGAAAGGCGCATGGCAAATTGCGCATCGCGCATCTCCCGCTCGTCTCTCCCTGGCGCGGCGCTTCCTACCATCTGATCGGACATGAATCCCCACTGAAAGGAGGTCTTCTCTTTGCACTTACTCTCTCTGCCCATCTCCAGAAAAGATGTGATGCAACTCACGTTTCCCGCTGCGACTGGCAGGATAGGAATGCTGGTCAATTCGACGGCGGCTTTACATCCCAGATGCGCGGCTAGCGTTGGGAAAATGCGAGGGTTAGAACTGTAATGTCATCTTCCTGGCCGAAATTTCGGGCGGTTTCGGCAATATCCTGGGCGTCCATTAACGTGAGGCTCGAAAGGCGATCGAAGCCGTAAAGCTCCCCAGTTGAAGAGCGCGCTTCGGGGACACCGTCCGAAATCAAGACGAGGCGTTGCCCCTGCGCAAGGCGGCCACGCACCAGTTCAAAATTCTGTCCAGCGACGAGCCCGAGGGGAAGCGCCGGTGGCGTATCGAGTTCACGCCCGGTCAGGTATGGCGCAATATGGCCGGCGTTGGCGAGAGTGTATTCACCGGAGAGAGAGATTCGAATGCAGCAGGCAGTGGTGAAGCCGAGCTGACCTTGCGCGATGAGCGCATTGTTCAGGCCGAAGAGGATTTTGCCAGGGTCGCGTGAGGTCTCGCCGCTCAGTACGCCAAGAATTACAGCCACGCGCATTGCCGCGGTCAGGCCTTTTCCTGAAACATCTCCGACAATGGCGGTGAGGTCGCCATCCGGCGCTGAGGAGACGAAGAAGAAGTCGCCGCCAACCTCGCTTGCAGGCAGGTATACACTGTCGACCTGGAAGCCGGGGGTGGGGCGCGAGGCGCTTTGCAGCAGCAGTTGCTGAACAGTGCTGGCGGCATGAAGCTCCGCGGCGAATGCGGCACGGGCGCGGGCAGCATCCACCATTTCCGCGCAGAGCAGCGAGTTGGCGATGGCCGCGGCGGTTTGCAGCGCGATGGTATTCAGCAATTTCAGATTTGCGGCCGAATAGGATGCGCCTTCCGCGGTGTTGGCCAGCGCAATAATTCCCACCGTACGCTGGCCGGCGCGCAGAGGAGCGCAGATGAGGGCCTTCAGATTGCGCTCTGCATCGAGCGCGCGCGGATCGGATGCGCAGTCATTGACGATTTCGGCGACGCCGCGTTCGAGGATGGAGGCGGCGAAGTGAGAGCCGGGCAGCAGCGGACCGGATTCAACGGAGGTGGCATGATCGGAATCGTTGGAAGAATCTCCGAAGGCCGCGGCACTGCGAAGCGGGCCATCCTCCTTTTCCATCACGAGAATGCCGCCGTGGGTAGCGGGGATGAGCCGCTGCGCCTGAGCGAGCGCTGACTGACCCACAGCCGATAAATTGAGCAATGCGGAAAGCTGTTCTGAAAGCTGTTCGATCAAATGAACTTCGCGATAGAGATGTAGAACTTCTGAAGCCAGGGCGCGGCCTTCCGACTCACGGGCGGCGAGATGCGTGAGGAGCAAAGCCAGCGCGGCTGCCGACGCGGAGGGACCGATGACGAATCCGAGAGTTGCATCGTCGCAATTGATGGGAATGCGCGAGTGATCGCATGAAGCTTCAGGCTCAGCCTCTCCGAGGAGCGCTTTGCCGGAGAGATCGACGACACGGAGATTGCCGCCCAAGGCGTCTCGCAACGCCTTGAGAGCGGAGAAACTGTTGGACCTGGGGCTGAGAAAAGCTCTAAGGTTCACACTCGGCATAGGCCTCACAATCCGGGTGTCGGCAGACCTAATACGGAGCGGGCTTGGGCGACGAGGGCGTCGGGATCGAAGGGCTTGGTCATGTAGAGATCGGCGCCCACTTCCACTCCACGCTGGCGATCGAACTCCTGCCCCTTGGCCGTTAGCAGGACGATGTGGATGTGGCTCAGACCGAGCTCGTTCTTCACGGTGTTGCACACGTCGAAGCCGTTTTTCTTCGGCATCATGACGTCAAGGAAAACAAGGTTGGGCTTCTCTTCGAGGATGGTTTCAAGCGCATCTTCGCCATTGGTCGCGGTAAAAATATCCACGCCTTCGTCTTCGAGCTCTTCCAGGGACTGCTGGATCAGCGTGCGCAAATGAGGTTCGTCGTCGACAATCAGTATTTTCATGGTCATTGATAGATAAGAAAGAGAACGTTCTCCATACCTTTCTCGAAGCGCAAAGAACGGACCGCTTCGTTATTCGAGAGGAGCGAATTCAAAATGATAATGTCGGGCTTCGATAGAACAGCTCGTGAAATCATCTCGGAACCGTTGGATTCAACCACCTCGTAGCCGCGCGTCTTCAGGACATCGGTCAGAGTTCGGATGGTCGAGACGTCTTCGTCAACCACCATGACTCTCTTCTTCGACTTGCCCTGGTCGAGCAGCGCGTCCACTTCATGGAAAAGCGACGCAGTATCGATGGGCTTGGTGAGATAGCGGTCAACGCCGAGACGGAATCCGCGTTCCTTATCCTCGACGATGGAGAGAATGATGATGGGAATTTCCATGGTGGCGGGGTCGTTCTTCAAAACGGCTGCCACATCGAAGCCATTCATCTCCGGCATCATGACGTCGAGAATAACGAGACCCGGGATCTCCTCGCGAATGAGCGCAAGGGCCTTGCGGCCGTCTTCGGCGAGGCGCACGGTGTACCCCGCTTCTGTAAGCTCCTGCTGCAGCAGAGAGCGGATGTTTGGATCGTCGTCGACCACCAGAACGAATTTATCCTTGGGCTGATGTGCGGGCACTTTTTCGCGCAGTTGCCGGACCAGCGATTCAATGTCGACAGAGCGGCGGACAGGCAGCAGCTCAAGCTGCGCGGGATGACCGGCGACGGGAAGCGTGAATGAGAAAGTGCTTCCCTTGCCCGGTTCGCTCTCCACCCAGATGCGACCGCCGTGGTATTCGACAATCTCTTTGCAGATGGGCAGGCCCAGGCCTGTGCCTTTAGGTTTGTCAGTCAGCGTGTCGCCCACCTGCTTGAATTTTTCAAAGACCTTTTGCTGATCGCCGGGAGCAATGCCGATGCCGAAATCCGTGACGCCGACGACAATGTCCCCGCCGCGCAGGTGAGCGGAGCAGGTGATGGAGCCGGAGTCAGTAAACTTGACGGCGTTGGAGATTAGGTTGATAACGACTTGAATGAGGCGGTCGAGATCGCCGTTGAAGGTGGGCAATTCGGGATCGATGTCGCGGACCAGGTTCAGCTTCTTCGCCTCAAATAATGAAGCAGTGGCGGCAATGGCGCGCTCAACCACTTCCGCGACCGAGACGGTCCCCATATTCCAGGTAAATTTGCCGGCTTCGATCTTGGCCAGGTCGAGGACATCGTCAATGAGCTTGGTGAGCCGTTCGCCTTCGCTGACTACGACATCGAGATTCTCAATGACCTGGCGTTTCGCTTGCTGCACCTTGCGGTCATCTTCGGAGATGAGCGGGAAGAGACGCTCTTCGAGGCGGCGGCGAATGATCTTAGCGAAGCCAAGCACGGACGTGAGTGGCGTGCGTAGTTCGTGGCTGACGGTGGAAAGAAAAGAGCTCTTCGCGGCATCGGCTTCCTCTGCCGCGGCCCGCGCCTGGCTGGCTTCTTCAAAGAGCCGGGCGTTATGGAAAGCCACGCCCACGGCAGTGGCAACGGTGGACAAGAGCCGCTGGTCGGCGTCCGTAAAGCGGCCTTCCTGATCGGTGGATTGAACGCTGATGACCCCGATCGTTTGTCCGCCGGATGGGATTGGCACGCCAAGGTAAGAAACCGATTGGCGGCCAATTTGCTCGATGCCCAGCCGTGCGCGGGTTCGGTCCATGTCCTCATTGATAAGCAACGGCTGGCCGGTGCGGATGATCTGCGAAGTAAGCCCTGCGCCGAAGGGCCGAGGCTGCGCGTCTTCACCGTAGCTGTAAGGAAACTGCAACATCATTGTGGTGCGATCGAGCAGTGACACGTAAGCAATGGGCGCATGGAACAAGTCGCGGACCTGGTCTCCGACAAGCTGGATGAGTCGGTCCTTGTCAAGCTGCGTTGCCAGCGCCTGGGTGATGCGATTGATGGTCTCGAGTTCGGCTGCGCGTTCGCGAACTTCGCGCTCGCGTTCATTGATCACCAGGTAGGCGTTGGCATTGTCGAGCGCAATGGTCGTATAAGCGGCCAGGTTTTGAAGCAGGCTCAAATGCTGTTCGGTATAAGCGTTCTTCTTGAAGCTCTGAATGCTGAGCACCCCGAGCACGCGCTCCTGCGCGACAAGCGGCAGATAGATCATGGACGCGGGCGGCTGCGCTACTGTGCCATCGACCAATGCTCCGCCGCGATGCTCGTAGGACGAAATATACTTCGAGTGCTCGGTCGCGACATCGTTCAACAGGATTGGCTGGCGATGATCGATGCACCACACTGCGAACTGGTTCTTGTCGTCGGTGCTGCGGGTGTAGGGCGCGTAGCGTTTGCCGTTCTCAATGGCCAGGCTGTATTCGATCAAGTGCTTTTCCGGGCGATACAGGCCGACGCCGAAGATGCTTGCGTCCACAATTTGATTGACGCGCTCGTAGAGTTTGAACAGGATGGTGTTCAGGTCGAGCGACGCGGTGATTTCGCGGCCAATTTCGCTGAGCAGTTCAATGGAGTCTTTCTGCGCGGCAATTTCCGCAGCCTGGGCGCGAATCTCCTGCGTGCGCTCGTTGACCGTGGCTTCAAGCGCTTTGGCCTGGGCTTCGAGAGCTTCCGTCTTGCGAAGCGATTTTCTGCGCTCGTAGAGGCTGATCAGCGTCCAGGCCAGCAGGCCCTGCAGGATAAACAGAATTACATAAATTGCGTAAGCCAGATTCGTCCGGTACCAGGGCGAAAGAATGATAAATCCATAACTCGCTTCTTCGCCCATGCGGCCATCGTCAGTGCGCGAGCGCACCCGGAATCGATAGCTGCCTGGACCGAGACCGCTGTAATTGGCTTCTTTCTGTTTGCCCCATGCTGACCAATCCTTGTCCGCACCCACGAGCAGGTATTGATATTCCGTGTCGGCGGGGTTGGCATAGCTGAGAGCGGCAAACTGAAAACGCAAAGCGTCTGTGCCCGGAGGCAGTCGCAAATCTGAGTTTCCATCGGCGCTTGTACCACCAAACACAACCTTCGACCCGGCATTGACCTGGCGCACCAGCGTGGGAAACGTCTGAGTTCCGCCAACCGGTTGCGCTAACGGGTCAAATCTGAGGAACATCTCGCCTGTGACCCACAGCACGCCATCGGGATCGGCAAACGAATGATATGTCCGGAATCGCTTGAGCCGGCGGTAAGAATCCTCATCGACCTTCCAGGTACCATCTGCCTGCTTGCTGAACAAACCCAGGCGCTTTGCATCGGAAGACGTAGTTCCCGACCAGAAGTTTCCGTCCGGCTTGTTCTCATCCATGAGACCCAGGCTCGAACTTGCGTCTGGGTCCTCGATGGGCAATAGAAAGCGGTCGTCCACAACAAAATTGCGCGTTGCAGGGTCCCACCGGTACATATGTTTGGAACGAGTGGCAAACGCAAAAACACTTCCGGCCACGAATTCAGCGCCCGCCACGCTGTCGGGCAAACCTGCATCCTGTCCCAGAGCCTCAACCTTGGAATCCCGCATACCAGTCGGCGCAACTGTCACGCGAAGTATCTTGCCGTTGCCGCCGCTGGCCCAAAGGATTCCATCACCGTCTTCGGCTAGAACTCTGGCTTCGTAAATGAGGTTTGGCAGCCTGCCCTCATCGATCCATGCGTGGCCGTCCCAGCGCATGGATCCCAGGCCATCGGAATGTCCGATATAAACACGCAAGGGGTCTTTCCGCGATTGCAGAATTTCGTAAGTCTGTTCGCGCAGGCCATGCACGGCAGGCATGGCGGGCACCATGTTATCGCCCTCCCGCTTCATGACGCCCTCGCTGCTGGCCAGCAGCAACTGGTCGGGAGTTTTGCCGGCCGGGTCTTTGAAGACCACAAGGTTCCAGCCTTGATTGGGGCCGTGCATTTGAACGGGAGCGGGGCGCCCGGTCTTGGGATCGAACACGATGCGCGAGACTGCATTGGAGGAAACCGACGAAGCGTAGATGGAACCCTGGAATCGTGTCGCCTCCAGGGCGCTACTGCGCAGGATAATCGAGACGGGGGAGTTGATCTCCACGCGGGCGATGCCGCCGCCCAGCCCCAACCAGAGCGTGCCCTCGCGATCTGAATATGCGGAAAGAGTCTCAAAGTCAATGAGCCCTGAGCTCTCATCGAGAATTTGCCGCACTTTGCCGTCGTGCGCGAGAATCACTGCGCCGCCATTGAGGGTTGTGACGCAAATGCCGCCATCGGGGAGCAGCGTGGTCGTATACACCCGGTGCGTTTTCAGGTAGTCGTCGGCCTCCGTCGGAAAGGGCGTAACCTTCTGCCCGTCGTACAGAGTGAGCGCTCCAACGCGCGCCGAAACGAGGATGCGGCCCTCGTCGTAGGGATGGAGAAACAGCTTGATTGAGTCCTTATAGGCGTCGCCCCCTGGGACGCTACGCAACTCATCACCAACAATCTCCTGCAGGCCGATTCCGCTCTGGCTTGTATAGATGTGACCGCGCACGGCAGAAAGCGCCTGAAACCTTGCTGTCCCGGCGGGAACCCAGACGTGTATCTGTTTGCCGTCCCAGCGAAACAGCCTTTCGTACGCGCGAAAGAAGACTCCTTGCGGAGTGACCAGGGTCTGCCATATATCGGTGAAGCCGCGATGCTCCTGCGGCACCTTGTCGAGCAGGGAAACAAACTGCAAAGCGCCGGTCGCATCTGGTTCCAGGTAGCCGAATTTCGCGTTGCCGCCAACCCAGACTCTTCCCGAATCATCCAGGGCCAGCGAGCGCACCACGCTCGAATTGGTAAAGATCTTCCGCCACGTAACGCCGTCGTACTCCAGCAGGTCGCCGCCCGAATTGCCGAAGTACATGATTCCGCGCTTGTCTTCGAGAATCGCCCAGATCTGCGGCGCCCCGTTGTAGGTCCTGGCTGAGTAATTCTCCAGCACCGGCATCCCCACTTCAGCGTGCGCCGGGGCGGGCGCTGTGGGCGGCGCGGGCTGGTTTTGCTGTTGGGTCAAACACAAGCAGTTGACCACCAGGACCAGCAGCGCTAGCAGCGACCATCGACGTTGAACGGCAGGACGTAGGGCCAAGTTGGCTTTCAAATTGCTACCTGTGGGGCGCGGAAACGTGATGGTGCCTGGGGATGTGCGTTAGACAGAGGAGCATCTTACCATGCGGCAAATTCCGCGCGCAAGGACTGATCTTTCATAGGCTTGCACTCCTCAGAGTCGGATGCACGTTGAATTCGATGCCGAAAAAGCTAACGCGTTAGGGCACTTTTAGATTGGTGCGTCCTGCAATGGGCGCGCCCTGGCCACCGGCGATTTTCAGGAACTCGGTGCGAATCGTTTCGTACGGCGGCTGCCCGTCAATGAACTTGTAAAGGCCCTGGGTTTGCGTGCGGTTCCCTGCGCTGTCGCTCCCGGTTTCGGTGTAAGTGTCGATGGAAAAGCGCCGCATCCCTTTGGCAGCTTCTTCGGGATGGTCCTTGGCGAAGCCCGGCTGGTCGAAGTCGTTGCTCTCAAGCGTGATGCTCAACAGCAGCTTACCGGTACTATCCGTCAGCTTGGCCATGGCATAGATTTTGTAGTTGCCCCAAGGGACCAGCGAGGTGTTGATAAGCAAATTCTTGTCGCCCACTTTTACGCTCTCAACCGCGTATTGCTGAAACCGGGGAGGAGTAACGCCGCGATCGTGCAATTCGAGCATGTGGGCGATCTGCGCATCGCGGCAAGCTTTGTCACCGGTCTCAGCGCAGGCGCGTGCAAGCAAGGACGCAGCCTGCCAGTCGTCAGGGTCGGCCTGGGCAAGGGGCTTGAGCGTCGCCATTGCCGAGGCCGCGTCTCCACTCTGCAGCGTGTCTTCGCTCGCGTATTTCAGCAGAATCGGGTCGCCGGGAAAATCCTTGAGCAAGGCCTGATGCATGGCCAGCGACTGCGCGTATTGGTTCTGTTCGTAAGCTTTCCAGGCGTCGTCGAATTGCTGTTTCTGATGCGGATTCAGCTTTGCGATCAAATCCTGAGTCGTCTCGTGCTTGGCCGTTGCGGTTACCGCGCTCGCCTGTGGATGACTCGGCACCGGATAAAACAACGTAAGCACCACGGCCGATGCCGCAGTAACGAAGGAGCTTGGTTTCATGGCCGCCTCCAGGACGATGGAAAGCTGGTTGATTAGGATAAAGACGCTTGGCGCCAGGGAAAGGAAATCACTCCGGAAAAATCCACGCTGCGACTATACCTCAGGACGTGCGTCCCGCGCGCGACCCTTACGACTGTTTCGCCGCCGATTCCTGGGTCGGTGTTGGCGCCGGCGAAGCCGCGGGCAGAATCTGCACCAGCCCTGGCGCTGCGGGTTCCGCTGCGCCCATAGCTGCCTCGTGCTGCGCCCGGGCTGCTGCGTCCAGGTCAACCGGTAAGCCCCCGGGAATGATCACCGGCGCGTTGTGGACGAAATCCAGTTCCCGCGTGAGCCGGTAGACCACCGGCAGCGCGGCCAGGAAAACGAAGAACGGAAACCAGGTCCCATCGAGACCAAATCCGCTGCCGGTCAACCAGAACGGCCCCATCGGATCTCCCTGCACCACCGGCGAGTGGCTGCTCAAGCCGCACACGGCCAGCCCGAAGACCAGCGCCCGGCTCGCCTTCCAGCCGAAGTTGATTCCCCAGCTCATCCACAGCGCGCGAGTGCGTAAATACGCCATCGATAAAACCAGGCTGAATGCAATGGATACCGCTATGCTGGCGTGGTTCGCTCCCGGCAAGAACGCCTGCAGGATCGCATAGAATGCAGCATATCCCAGCGCACCGCCAACCGGCCCGAAGGCTTGAACAAACTGCTGGAACCCATACCCGCGAAAGGCGATTTCTTCAGCCAGCGCCCACAGCGCAAAGAACGCCGCATCCGCCAGCAGCCATCCCCAGGCGGAGGGTTGCAGCACCAGAACGATGGCGATACCCCCGGCCACCAGCAGAGGAAGCACGCAGATCACCGCGATCGCCCAACCGACAGACAGTCCCAGGCCCACCTCGCCCAGCCAACCGGCCCTTCGCGGCAGACCCTGCGCGCTCACCGGGCTGCTCTGCCGGTCCATGTACGAACCCATCGCGGCATAGCCCAGCAGCAGCAGGAAAACCAGCATTGCCTGCTCCACCAACGGCGCCCAGGCCGGGCCTGCTAGCCCTGACGCACCGTGATGAGCCAGCGACCGCGCCAGAAAGAAGTAGCAGACGGCGGCAATAAATTGCAGATAGGCGCGAATGCGGCCGCCGACGGTCTCAGGCGAACTCATGCGCTACCCTTCCGTGTAGAACTGGGCGATGTTGCGGAATTTCTTCTGCCGCGCTGCCACCATGTCATCCACCGGCATGGCCTTCAGCTCAGCCAGGTGCCTCTTCAGTGCGGAGCCCAGCAGGCCGATCGCCGCCTCGGGGTCGGTGTGCGCCCCCTCGATTGGTTCGCGAATAATCTCATCGGCGCAGCCCAGCGTGGCAACGTCGCGCGCAGTAATGCGTAGCGCCGCGGCGGCCAGTTCCCTTTGCGCCGCATCGCGCCACATGATCACCGCACACTGCTCGGGCGAAATCACCGAGTAGATGGCATTGGTGAGAATCAGCACACGATCGGAAACCGCCAGCGCCAGCGCCCCGCCAGATCCGCCTTCCCCGGTGATCACCGAGATAGTTGGCACACGCAGCCGGGACATTTCCAGAATGTTGCGCGCAATGGCCTCGGCCTGCCCGCGTTCTTCGGCTCCAACTCCCGGATAAGCCCCCGGCAGATCGATGAAGCTGATCACCGGCCTGTCGAACTTCTCGGCGATCTTCATGCACCGCAGCGCCTTGCGATAGCCTTCCGGACTGGGCATTCCGAAGTTGCGCTTGATGCGCTCCTTGAGCGGGCCGCCCTTGCGGATGCCGATGACCATCACCTCTTCGCCGTCCAAGCGGGCCATCCCGCAAGCCAGCGCTTCGTCGTCGCCAAAGGCGCGATCCCCGTGAATCTCGCTGAAGTCGGTGAAGATTCGTTCGATGAAGTTCATGGGAGTGGGGCGTTGCGAATGCCGCGCCCGCTCAACATTGATCCACGCCGGAGAAGCCGGCTGCGTCTGAGTGGGATTTCCTGTCTGCTCTTCGCTCATCTGTTCCTGGTGCCGCTTCCGGCCGGCGTCGCCGCCAACCCTCTTGTGATTCTACGGGTCTCGGGCGCCAGGGACAAATGCAGCGGATTACAATGCATTCTCCTTCGCGGGTTTAGACGGCTCGGCATCGATGGGTTCCACAGCCCCGGCTTCGGACTTCGATTCCTTCGATTTGGGCAATTCGGCTTCGACCGTTTGTCCCTTCTCGTCCGGTTGAGGCTCTTCGGCATCGTCCGACTGCACAGGCGTTCCCAGTAGTTTGTCGATCCGGTAACCCGCCGCTTCCGCCGAGGCCAGGGCTTCGTCGACCAGCTCACCGATCCGGCTGATGGCCTTTCTGTCCAGGGCGGGCTCACCTGCCAAGCACAGCAGCGATGGCATGAGCAGCCACCACAGCAACTCTTCATACCGCTCGCGAACCAGGTAAGCATGACCCTCCGCCTCATGCACGCCGGTCAGCCAGCGCACATCGGGATCAAGCCACAGCGCGGGCGCGAGAGCCACGCTTTCCAGGCACGAGGGAAGCTCGTCCTGGTCGGGAGCCGGTTCCGCAGCTACAGACCGTTTGGCAAACGGTTTCTCCGCCTTGCCAGGAAAGGGCTTTGCCTTGGAAGCTTCAAACCCGCCTTCCGACTCGGCTTGGGGCTCAGGATCCGCCGGTTTGCCGATTCCCGCCTCGCTGAGCAGCACCACCTTGATGCGAGCAGCCACCCGCCAACCCTCTTCGCCTTCGAATCCCAGCGCGCCGAAGGCCTGCCCAAACGGCTCGCGCAGGCGTAGCCGGTCAAACAGATCGAGCGCCATCTTCTCCGGCGTATCGGCGTCAATGGATTCGGCCAGCAGCTCCAATGCGCACCAGCCGAGCAAAGGTCCCCACATTGCCGTCGCGGTGAATTGGGGACTCGGACTGGGCAGCACGCGGCGAGCAGCAGCCGTCCACGGATGCGGGAAAGCCGCTTCGATGACTGGAATCCGCATGGCAGCCAGCAGGCGCTCGCGGAAGACCGGCCCCAGCAGCGCCGGAGGAGTGGGCCGCGCAACCTGGCGGCCCTCCCGTGCGACACGCGAGACATAAATCGTCTGCGCCTCGCGCAGGAAGCTTTCGCAGCGGCGCCAGGCCAGATCGAAGAATTCCTTACGCTCTTCGGCCAGTCTTTTATCCTTGCCGTCGGAGATGGAGCGGGGATGCTCGGCCAGATCAGCTAGCAGCCGCACAATTCCCGAGTCGAGCTGCATGCGCAGAGCGTCGTGCACCGGGCGCAGTTCCAGGCTGATCAACGCATCGTCCAGGCTGGGTACGCCGGCGCCGTTGAGCTGGTCACAGAGCCGATCCCAGGGCTGGTCTGCAGTGGCATGCAGCTCACGCCAATCGAGAAACACATGACATTGGTATGCGTGTAGATCGAGCCTGAGCCCCTGGTTCGACAATTGCCCCGAACGGCGCAGGAATTCAAGGCCAGTAAGCGAGTCCCGGAAAGCCAACATCGCATCTCCGCTTCCGCTCAAACCCAGGCCTTCGCTCAGTCGCTGCTGGCGCAAGTGTCCAGCACCCTTGTCGGCGTAGGCGGCAGAAAAATCAATCGTCCCCCGCGTCGACCCGTAGCGGTTGTTGTAGACCACCAACGCGCGCTCGCCGCCGTTTCGATTCGAGTAGGCGAAGATGTTCTCGTCCACCGTCCCGGAATCCACAAAGAAGTCGTAGAGCAAGAAATTGTTGCTCTCCGCAAACAGCCAGCGCCGCTTGAGCAGCGGAGCAATCTCGCGTTCGTGGCGTTCCACCAGCCACTGGTTGGGCGTCTCGTCGTAGCGCGGGCGGTAATACTCCATGCCGTACTTTTCGGTGTATCCCTCGATCTGCCCGTGCCCGAACATGGGCAGCCCGGGCAGGGTAGCCATCAAGGCCGCCACGCCAAAGCACTTGTCACCAGTACCGAACTGGTCAACAGCCGTCCTTTCATCAGGATTGCTCATGAAATTGACGTATCGCTTCATGATGTCCGGATCGAATTCCAGGGTATTCTTGATCACCGAGCGGTACTTGGCGTTGTCCTCGTCGCGCAGCATCACCATGAAGGCGCTGTTGTAAACCCGGTGCATGCCCAGCGTGCGGACGAAGTAGCCCTCCATCAGCCAAAAGGCCTCTGCCAGCAGCAGCGTCCCGGGCACTTCCGCGGCCACGCGGTCCACCACTTCGCGCCAGAATTCCTTGGGCATGTGCCGGTCAAACTCTGCCTGGCTCATTCCATATTCGGCACGCGAAGGAATGGCTCCGCTCGATCCCGGCCCCGGAAACCACAGCCGATGAAAATGCCGCTTGGCCAGCGTCATGGCCGCGTCGAAGCGGATCACGGGAAACAGCCGCGCCACGTGCAGAATGGTCTGAATCACCTGCTCGCGAACCGCCGGATTCAGATAGTCGAGCTGCGCCGTGTCGTTCCAAGGAAAGCTGGTGCCGTCGTTGCCGTGATAGATGTAACGCGTGTCGCCGGTGTACCGGTCGCGCCGTTGGAAGACAACCGCCGCGTCCGTCTGCTCAAAGTAATGGTCGTCAATCTTAATTTCAACTCTGGAATCGTACGACAGATCGGGGCCGTTGAAGCTATACGCGGGATACGGAGAATCCTGCCGGGACATAAACCACTCGGGGTGCTCGACCACCCATGGCGAGTCAATGCCCATGTGGTTAGGCACCATGTCGCTTGCCAGCCGTACTCCGTGCCGGTAGCAGCGATCGCGCAGGTTGATGTACGCGCCTTCGCCGCCCAGGTCTTCGGCAATCTTGTAGTCGAAGAGCGAGTAGGCCGACGCCACCGCATCGGTGTTACCGCACAACTGCTTGATGGTCTTGGACGCGCGGCTGCGTTCCCACACGCCGATGAGCCACAGCGAATTGAGCCCGCGGCTAGCCAGCGTGGCCAGTTCTTCATCGGGAATCTGATCGAGCCGGTGAATATGCCGGCCGTACTGCTTGCTCAACTGCGCCAGCCACACATAGGTGCTCTTGGCTATGAGCACCGTGTTCGGCATCCAGGCCGTGTCGAGGCTGAACTTCTCGTATTCATGCATCTGGTCGCCAAATTCCGGGACATCGGCGTGGCTGACGACCGAGGGCCACTGCTCGAATCCGAGCGCGCGCCGACGGGCCGCTGCTGCCTCGGCGGCCGCAAGCGCCCTGGCCTGCGCGTCCGGGTCGGGAGGGTTGAACCTGGCCCAGATGGCCAGTTCTTCTTCGTGCAGGATTTCCCCGGCCAGCAGCAGAAACCGCTCCATCTCCTCACCTAGCAGCGGCTTCCATAGCTTGCGGATCATCTCCAGCTGGTCACTCAGAGAGGAGGGAGAGCCCACCGCCGGTGCGCGCAGCAAATCGAGCAGGCTCAGCGGTTTTGAACCTTCCAGGGGGATCAGCGGCCGGGTGGCAAAATATTCCGGCAACTGTTTGGTCACTTCGCGGTATACGGTCTTCTCCGCCAGCGATTTGTCTTCAAATAGCTCTTCGAACGGCCGAAAAGCCTGGTTGCGATTGGCTGACCACAAGAGCAGAAGCTCTTCAAGCGCGGCGGCCTTGTGAGGCATTCCTGCAGTCGAGCCGGCGAGCCATTGCAGCGGCGTCTCTTTGCCCTGGATGACGCTCGATCCGGGAAAATGCTCCACAAAGGTCAGCAGCATTTTGTCGAGCTGGTCCGCACCCACCTGCGCGGAAAACCAGGACAATGCACTCGTCATCACTTCAGGGTCGAACTTTTCGCGGTATCGCGCCATCAGCACGTGGCTGGCCTCGTCAATCAGGCCCATGGCGAAAAGCTGACCGGCATGAACTGCCCGCTCTGGATGCTTTTCAACTTCGCGCACCAGGTTCATGCGGTACGCAAACTGGCGGCACGCCGTCATATTGGCAAGCACAACATTTCCGTTATACGAAAAAAGAGACTCCGCGAACTGATATCGTTCACGCGCATTCCGCGAAATATGGAATTCCATCATAAGAAAACCAGCTCCAAAACTCGTTCAGCCCGCCAGAATGACAATGCCGCAACGTGAGAGCGCGCTCCGGTCGACCTTTGAATGGATGCCGCCAAGCCGGAATGCAGCCAAAAGGTAAAGTATCACCAAAGGCGGCACAGGCGCAGGAATCTGCGTTCAGTCGCAATCCATGGATGTCCTGGAGATAGGCAACAGCCTTGAGCCTCTATACTTTGGGCAGCCTTAACTCATGCCTCCCACGCCCCAACCCGTGGCCGTCGCGCCGCCGCAGCCCACCGCTCCGGCGCGCTCCATCGCCTACCTTGTCAGCCGCTATCCCACACTGTCGATGATCTTTGTGCTGCGCGAGGTGCTGGCCCTGCGCGCTCTGGGTTTTCGCATTGAGACAGCGTCCATCAATCCGCCCGACCGCCCGCCGGCAGAGCTTACACCGCAGGAGCGCGAGGAGGCCATCCACACCTACTGCGTGAAATGCCACGGCATCGCCGGAGCGGCTGCGGCTCACGCCAAAACTCTTCTGGGAAACTTCGCCGGCTATTGGCGCGGCTTTGCGCTGGCATTCCACCTGGCGGGTCTGAACCTCAGCCGTCTCTTCCTCAACCTGGCGTACTTTACCGAGGGCTTGATGGTCGGCCAATGGATGCGACGCAACAGCCAGAGTCACCTGCATGTTCATCTTGCCTCGCAAGCAGCCTCAGTCGGCCTGTTTACGCAGTGCGTCTTTCGCGTAGGCTTCTCGCTCACTGTCCATGGGCCCGACGAGTTTTACGATGCTCAGGGCCAATATCTGGCCCAGAAGATGGCCGCCGCCAGCTTTATTGTCTGCATTAGCTCCTACACCCGCAGCCAGCTGATGAATCTCTCGCCTTACGCCGATTGGAAAAAGTTCGTCGTCGTTCGTCTCGGCGTCGATCCGGCGGTGTTCTCTCCTCAACCGCAATCCTCGACGCAGGACGCCTTCGAAATCCTCTGCGTCGGACGGCTCACCCCCGCCAAAGGGCAGCACCTCCTGATCGATGCCGCGGACCGGCTCACCCAGCAGGGCCGTCGCGTCCGCCTGCGCCTAGTCGGCAATGGACCGGATGATTCGTCCCTGCGGGAACGCGCCGCTCGCCTCTCAAACCCCGAGTCCGTAGTCTTTGAAGGAACAGTGAATCAGGATCGAATCCGCAGCCTCTATGCATCTGCACACGCTTTCTGCCTTCCCAGCTTCGCCGAGGGCCTCCCGGTCGTGCTCATGGAAGCCATGGCCATGCAGATTCCTTGCGTGACAACCAGCATTGCCGGCATTCCCGAGTTGATTCGCAACGAAGTCGACGGGCTTCTCGTGACTCCAGGTGATGCCGAGGCGCTGGTCGCCGCTCTCGCCCGCTTGATGGATGATACCGACTTGCGCAACCGCCTTGCGCTAAGCGGGCGCGATCGCATCTTGGAGGGTTACAACCTGGAACGCAACGTTGAAAGGCTGGCCGCAGTATTCGCCGAGCGAATTCAGAGTGAACCTCGCCCAAGGAGTTGAGCTACCGCCTCAACTAGGCCCGGTACGTCAGACTTGCTGGCTTCGGCCGCCGGCTCCCATCCCGATTCCCGAAGCGTTGCGCTTGTAATCGGTCCAATCGAAATGGCAGGAACCCGATCGAATGGCCAGGGAACCCTCGCCGCGCGGGCCGCCGCGAACAGATGCGTCACGCTCGATGAACTTGTGAACGTTACTGCATCGAGCCGATCTGCCAGTGCTTGGCGCAACTGTTCCGGCGCGGCCTCCGGCATCACGTTTCGATAGGCGTCCACGACGTCGACCTGGGCGCCCGCAGCCCGTAACGCATCGGGAATGACGTCTCGAGAAACTTCAGCGCGTGCCAGTAGAATCTTCTCCCCCGAGGAGGAGCCTTTCAGCCCATCGACTAGACTTTCAGCTACGTATGATACTGGGGTAAACGTCACCTTGAACCCTGCTGCACGTGCTGCCGATGCCGTCGCTTCGCCCACCGCAGCGACCTTTAACCCCGACGGATGGTCGAGTGCGGCACCCTTCGATTGCGCTCGTTCAATAAGCGCATCAACCGTGTTCGCACTGGTCAGAATCAACCAATCGTAGTTGGCAAGCGAAAGCAACGCCTGATCCAGGGACAGGAAACTCTGCGGTGGCCGAATCTCCAGCACTGGAACCTCGACCGGCGTCGCTCCCTGCGCCCGCAATCCCTCGCTCAGCTTCCCCGCCTGATGCGCAGAGCGAGTCACCAGCACCCGCTTTCCGGTCAGCGGCAACGAGCTCACCGAGTTTCCTCGCCGGCAACTGCGGCAAGCAGAGCTCCCGCTCCGGCCTCGACCAGCATTTTGGCTGCCAGCCGTCCTAGGGCTTCCGGCGTGAATTCGCCACGAGGCGCACGATGGTAGATGCGTACTGCCGCGCCCGACTCTGGAGCGGCCACTACGCCAAAGATCTCGTCATAGGACCGCGAGCCGTTGGCCGTCTCCCACGCTTCCTGCGGTCGAACCCGGCAATGAATCCCGATGGGAACCTGGCACCCTCCGCCCAGTTCCGCCAGCGCCGCTCGCTCCGCCGTCACCGCAAACCGCGTGGCCGCATCGTCGAGAAACGCAACGGCCGCAATTGTTGCCGCGTCGTCCTTTCGCGTCTCAATCCCCAGCGACCCCTGACCGGCTGCCGGACAAAAGTCCTTCGGCTCCAGCCGTTCCCTGACCCACTCCGTCTTTTCCAGGCGATCAAGCCCCGCCGCCGCCAGCAGAATCGCGTCCACTTGTCCCTTGGCGAGCTTGCGCAGCCGCGTGTCCACATTGCCGCGAAACTCCTGAGCCTCAATATCGGGTCGAAGCGCCTTTAGTTGCGCGCGGCGGCGCTGGCTGCTCGTTCCCACGCGCGCGCCCTGGGGCAGCTCGGCCAGACTGCCGTACTTCACTGACACAAACACATCCCGCGGGTCTACGCGCTGAGGAGTCGCCACCAGCGCAAACGGCGCCGGTAGTTCGGTCGGCAGATCCTTCAGCGAATGCACGGCAAGATCCACGCGACCCTCGGCGAGGGCTTCCTCGATCTCCTTGGTGAACATTCCCTTCGACCCCACCTGCGCAAAAGTGACTTCCTGCAATCGGTCGCCGGTCGTCTTGATGATCTCGATCCCGACCTCGTGTCCCTGGCCGCGTAACAGTCCGGCAATGTGATGAGACTGCCATAAGGCAAGTTGCGATCCACGGCTTCCAATGCGCAGCTTCATCGGCGCGTCTCCATACTGGACTCAAGGCTGGCCGCGCTCGCTGGATCGCTCTCAGCTTTTTCTGCTTCCTGACGTTCTTGGCGGACCGGCTCCGCATCGCGCTCCTGCGCTCGATCGCCATTCGCCGATACCGACCATTCCTCGCAAACCGACTCCAGCCGCACGTGGTCGCCGTCGCGCGCAGCCTGCTTGAGCGCCTGCATAGGCGGATGAAGAAACTTGTTTACCAGTCCCCGTGTAAGCGCCTCTACCGCCGCAACCTGCTCCGCGTTCAGCTCACCCAGACGCGCCTGCACCCGCCGCAACTCCGCCTGGCGAATCTCCTCTGCGTGCCGTTGCAACGCCACAATCGCTGGAGCAACATTCACTGTCCGCTGCTTTTGCTGGAAGCGCTCCACCTCACCCGCGATCAGCGTCTCTGCATCGCTGGCCACGCGGCTGCGCTCGGCAAGGTGGGCTGCGGCCACGGCCTGCAGGTCATCGATGTCGTAGACAAAGATGCCTTCCAGCTTGCCCATCTCCGGGTCCACGTCGCGCGGAACGGCAATATCGATAAAGAACATGGGCCGGTTGCGCCGGCGCTGCATGAAGGTATGTCCGTGCTCCCGGCGGAAGATGGGGTGCGGCGCGCCCGTCGAGCTGATCACAATGTCGGCTTCACCGGCTGCCTCGTACAGCTGCTCAAAGGGAATCACGCGCCCCTTGAACTGCTCGGCCATGCGGTGCGCGCGATCCTGAGTCCGGTTGCTCACCAGGATGGCCCCAGCTCCTTGCTGTACCAGGTGCCGAGCCGCCAACTCGCTCATTTTGCCCGCGCCCACCAGAAAAACCGTCCGCCCCTGCAGCGAGCCGAAGATCTTCTTCGCCAGGTCCACAGCAACCGAAGCAATAGACACCGAGCTTGAGCCGATCTCCGTCTCCGTGCGAACCTTTTTTGCGGCGGCAAACGCACTTTGCAACAGGTGTTCGAGTTGCCCGGCAACCGTGCCCGCAGCCCGCGCTACGGCAAAGGCCTCTTTTACCTGGCCCAGTATTTGCGGCTCGCCCACCACCATGGAATCCAGGCTGGCGGCCACGCGGAACAGGTGCCGCACCGCGTCCCGGTCGCGCTGCTCGTAAATGTGCGGTTCCAGCAGCGCGCGGTCGAGGCCAAAATGCTGATGCAGGAAGCCGGTCAGATCCGTTCCCGGCCCGTCAACCGCCGCCAGCAATTCGACGCGGTTGCAAGTGGACACAATCATGCACTCCGTCACCCCTTCTACCGCAGCCAGAGCGCGGGTGGTCTCCGCCAGGTCTTCGCGGCTGATGGCGATACGTTCCCGCAGCGCGATGGGCGCCGTCTTATAGTTCACGCCAATGAGGGCCAGCGTCATGGCGCACCGAACCTGTGCACGTGGCTAAAAAGGTTGGCCGTCCACACCACCACCATTACCGCAAACACTGCTCCGGAAAGATAGGCCGCCTTGCGCCCGCGCAGCCCCGCCGCACGCCTCACCAGCAGCAGCAACACGTAAATGGCCCAGCTGGCAAACGCAGCAATAATTTTAAGATCAAGAAAATAGGCCGCGCCCAGGCTTGTTTCCTGGACCAGAAAAATCCCAATCACCAGCCCCACGGTCATGCAGGGAAAGCCGAACTCCAGCATGGCCTCAGAGATCCGCTCCAGCGTGTCCAACGGCGGCAGCCAATCGAGCGGCGCCCACCAGGAGTCTTCGGCGGTCAGGAACTTCGCCTTGGGTTTGGCTTTCAGCCGCCGCTCCTGCACCAGGTAGAGAATAGATGCGAGCAAGCTGAAGCCCAGCGCCACATAGGCCAGCAGCAGCGCCGCAATGTGCGCAATCAGCCAGCTGACACGCACGCCCTGGGAGGGAAACGTGTAGCGCTCTGACCCCAGCGCGGGCACCAGAACCATGAAGAACGTGACCGGCAAGGCAAATAAACCAAGAGAGATGGCGTCGTAAAGCCACCACACCAAAAAGAACACCGTGACCACCGCAAGCCCCAGCAGCGACTGCACTTCACGCACGCTCACCGGTACCCAGTGGTGGGCCTGGATCAGCATCTCAACCGCCGAAACAAAGTGGAAGAACCATGCCATTCCGCCCAAATGCACGCACCAGCGCCGCCAGCGGTCAACTTTGTAGAGCACGGCCGGAAAAATGGCGATACCCGCCGCCGCGTACAAAATAGCCGCAACTCGAAGCCAGAGCAGATACATACGGTTTTCACCTTAAAGGCGTAACTGCTCAGTATACTGTGATCCAAATCACTAGATCGCCTGGACTCAACCAACAGCCCCGCTGGCTTGCTGACTCGCTAGCGCCGCGCAGCGCGGACCCACTCGCTGCATCAGGAGAGCCCCTTCTTCATCACCTCAAGCCCGGCCTTCGACACCTGCACGTCGTCTTCCGATTTCCCGCCGCTGAAAGCCACTATCACGAACCCGCTGCTCGTCTTGAAGATTACCCCGCCCTGCCAGCCGAATTCGCCCGTCATCGGAGCTCCGCCGGCTGTACCCGAGTCCTTCAGGGTTCGCGCCATTTCGGAAGACTTGGCATAGGCGATGCCGAGCAGATTGTTGCCGTTTGCGCTGGCCTTCAAATCCGTCATGTGTCCAACCACGGCCATCTTCGACGACCAGCCTTGCACGCTGTCGCCGGGTGCGTAACTGACAACCGCCACGCCCTGGATGTTCAACTCGGCGGCCTTCTGCTTCATGGCCTCAAGTGCTGAAGCCGCTAAAGCGTCAAATTTCTTGTCGCTCAACGGTTTGGGCGCATTCGCAGCCACGCCGTTGCGACTGACCATGGCCATCCCTGCTACCACCAGCATTCCACACAGAAAAATCCTTGTTTTCATTCCATCCCTCTTTTTCATTAGCAGATTCAGCGCAGATCGGATGCGGACCGCAATCCCGGAGTAGTCTACCCGCTGAGCGGCGATTTGGCACAAACGTCCGGCCAGATTTCGGAACAGGACCGGCAATCCACAACCCGAAGCGAACAACCAGGCGGCAACGGTATTCTTAAAGCCAGCGTGATCAAGGAAGACTATCAACCCGCCGCACCGGCAACGCCTGCGCCCGACTCGGCTGCTATGGACCAGGCCCCTGCCGGGTTGGCGCTGCCTCTGTCCGCGGCCGACAAGGTTCCCATCGACAAGGCAACTGCCGACCTGACGCCCTTCATGCGCCAGTGGACCGCGGCCAAGCGCGAGAATCCTGACGCCCTGTTGTTCTTCCGCATGGGCGATTTCTACGAGCTCTTCTACGACGACGCCGTGACCGTAAGCCGCGAGCTACAGTTGACCCTCACCGCGCGCGACCGCGAGCGCTCGCAGCCCATGTGCGGCGTCCCCTATCACGCGGTCGAGGGCTACCTGGCGCGCCTGCTGCGCAAGGGATACCGCATCGCCATCTGCGACCAGATGGAGGACCCCAAACTCACCAAGAAGATTGTGCGCCGCGAGGTAACCCGCGTGCTCACGCCGGGCACAGCGCTTGACAACGCGCTCGATCAGGCCCAGAACAATTTTCTCGCCGCGCTGTTCGAAACCGGCCCAGCGAAAGAGCCTGTCTGCGCCGTCGCCCTGCTTGACGTCTCCACCGGCGAATTTCGCACCGCTGAGTTTACCGGCCCCACAGCCCGTCAGCAGGCCGTAGATGAGATCGTGAAAGCGGGCCCCAGCGAGGTTCTGTTTCCTACCGGCGCCGAGTTGCCTGCGCAGCTCGAACGAGGCCCAAAACACGGTCCGGACCGCATTGCCGCGTGCACCCGCCTCGAAGACTGGGTGTGGACGCGCGATTTTGCCGTGCCGCTGGTGGAACGTCAACTGAGCGTACGTACGCTTGAAGGCTATGGCCTGGACACGCATCCCGCCGCCGCCATCGCCGCCGGCGCGGTACTACATTATGTGCGCTCCACGCAGAAAATCGAAGCGCTGCACATCGACAGCTTGAAATTCCAGGAGCATTCCACCTGCCTCGAACTCGACCAGGTCACGGTGCGGAATCTCGAACTGGTGGAACCTCTCTTTATCGGTCAGGATAGCCGCGCTACGCTCTTTCATACCCTCGATTCATGCCAGACGCCAATGGGCAAGCGCCTTCTGCGCGCCACCATTCTTCGCCCCCTGTTGGATGCGCAATCTCTTGAGGCGCGCTATGAAGCTGTCGCCGAGGCTCACGGCGACCTGCTCAAGCGTGAAGAAATTCGTCGCGCATTTCATGGCATTCTCGACCTCGAACGATTGCTTGCGCGTCTATCGCTCGACTCTGCCGGTCCGCGCGACGTCCGTGCCATCGCCGCCAGCCTCAGCAAGCTTCCCGGTCTGAAAATCGCTCTTGAGGCATTGCAAGCCGCACTCTGGCGAAGTCTATCCGCGCGGCTGGACACGCTCGAAGACGTAACCGCGCTAATCGAGACGACGCTGGTTGCCGAGCCTCCGCTCACCCTGGTAGACGGCGGCGCGATCGCCGCGGGCGTCGACCATGAGCTCGATGAGTTGCGCACCATTTCATCCACCGGCCGGCAATCGATTGCGGCCATCGAAGAACGCGAGCGGCAGCGCACCGGCATTGCTTCGCTGAAGGTTCGCTATAACTCGGTATTCGGCTATTACATCGAAATCACCAAGACTAACCTGTCGTTAGCGCCAGCAGACTACGAACGCAAGCAGACACTGGTCAATGCGGAACGTTTTACGACTCCGGAGTTAAAGGAATACGAAAGAAAAATACTCACCGCCCACGACCGGTCCATTGAAATCGAAAAGCGAATCTTTGTCGAGCTGCGCAAAACGGTATTGCAGGCAGCGAGCCGCATCCGGCGCACTTCTTCGGCAGTGGCCGAGGCCGATCTGCTGGCTAACTTCGCTCATCTTGCTTCGTTGCGCCGCTACGCGCGGCCAACCATTGTTGAGGAAGCTGTGCTGGAGGCGGTCGCTGGCCGGCATCCGGTCATCGAGCAATGGATGGAAGATACGCGCGAAGGCCGCTTCATCGCCAACGATCTGTATCTCAATGCTGCCGACCCGAATGATAGCGGCGGTGGTCCGAGTTTATTACTTATCACCGGCCCGAATATGGGCGGTAAGAGCACTTATCTTCGTCAGGCGGCGATGTTAGTACTGCTGGCGCAGATGGGCAGCTTCGTGCCTGCAGAGAGTTTGCGGTTTGGGTTGGTCGATCGCATTTACACGCGTATCGGCGCCAGCGACAACGTGGCGCGCGGCCGCTCGACCTTCATGGTTGAGATGACGGAGACGGCCACGATTCTCAATACCGCAACCAGGAGATCGCTCATCCTTCTCGACGAGATGGGCCGCGGCACAGCCACCTTTGACGGCCTCTCGTTGGCATGGGCCACCGTCGAGTACCTGCACGCTGAAACCGGCGCGCGCACTCTCTTCGCCACGCATTATCATGAATTGACAATGCTCGCCGAGAAGCTTCCGCGAGTCCGCAATCTGCGCGTGGGAGTGAAGGAAGCCGCGGGCGGCATTGTCTTTCTGCATAACATCGAGCCCGGCGCCGCCAGCAAGAGTTATGGCATTGAAGTGGCGCGTCTCGCGGGGTTGCCATCTGCTGTGATCGAGCGTGCCAAGCGCGTGCTGCGCCAGCATGAGAAGCAGGAGCGCCAGAGCGTGCAGGTGGAAACCGCGGAGCCGGTGCAGTTAACCATCTTCACTCCGCTTTCGCAGCGGATCGTCGACCGCATCGAAGCCACCGATGTAAATTCGCTCACACCCCTCCAGGCGCTGAATCTGCTGGAGGAGTTACAGCAGGAATTGAAAAAGAGGGACTAAGGGACCAGGGACTAAGAGACTGGAAAACTGGAACCAGGAGGACTTACGTCGAACTTACGTTATGCAGCCGGGAGTTTGCTGGTTGTTGGCTTGGCAGGCCCGGAGCTCACCAGCCTTGAGCGCGCCTGGCTCAAGCTGGTTCGCCCTGGGGGGATCATCCTCTTTCGCCGCAACATCATTGACGCAAAACAGACACGGCTTCTTCTGGATGAAGCAACACTGCTGTGTGCGCCGCATAGCTTTCGCTGCGTCGATGCAGAAGGTGGTAGCGTCGACCGGCTGCGCGACGCGCTTGCGCCCATTCCTTCCGCACAGGCAGTCATGCAGGCGGCGCGAAGCACAGGGAGACTTGCGTTCATTCGCATGCAGGGTGAGTTAGTGGCGCGCGCAGTGAAGGCATTCGGCTTCAATACGACCCTGGCGCCAGTGCTTGACCTCGCGCTGCCCGCCTCAGCCCAGGTAATGGGAACGCGCACCGCTGCAGCAACGCCGCAGGGCGTGGTCGATTATGCGCGCAACTTTCTTGCTGGCTTGTCGGCGCACGGCATTGTGGGGTGCGGCAAGCACTTTCCTGGCCTAGGCGGTGGCACCCTTGATTCGCACCTTGAAACGCCGGCGATCCGCCGCAGCACTCGCGAGATGAATAATGAAGACTTGCTCCCCTATCGCGAACTGCGCAACCACCTGCCCATGATCATGGTGAACCACGCAGCCTATCCCGATACCCCTGGCAAGAGTCGTCCCGCTTCGACATCGTCTTACTGGATCACGACCGTGCTTCGCAGGCGCATCGGCTATCGAGGCATCATCTTCTCAGACGATCTTGAGATGGGCGGCATTCTCAAGTTCTTGCCCATCGAGGAGGCAGTCCTCGCCGCAGTCCGCGCGGGCATGGATCTAATGGAGATATGCCACAGCCCCGAGCTGATTCTTCGCGCCTACGAGGCCTTGCTCGCTGAGGCGGAAAAATCTACGGCCTTTCGCAACCTCTTGCTGACACACTCCAGAGAAACATCGCGCAAACGGAGCAGACTCTTTGCTGAGCATTCTTCGAAAGCTCTTTCGCCTGCTCAGTTTGAAGCTCTGCGAACGCGCATTCTCCGCTTCGGCGAGACCATCGCAGAATCACAGTCGGCACAGGAGGCGCAACCTCGATGAGCGCAAAAGCCATGACGGTTGCAGGCATCATGAGCGGCACATCGGCGGACGGAATCGATGTCGCCGTGGTGCGGATCGCGCCCGGAAAACTGCGCCCCAGGCTCGCGCTTGTCGCGCGTGAGGGCTTTCGATTTCCCGCTCCGTTGCGTCGAGCCGTGCTTGCAGCCATGAACGCGTCTTCCAAGTCAACTGCGGAACTCGCGCGCCTCAACTGGCGACTGGGCATTGCGTACGCTGAAGCCGTTCAGGCAACAATCGAACGCTACAATGTGAAGCTCGACCTGATCGGCTGCCATGGGCAAACCCTCTATCACCATGCGCGCGCCGCAACTTTTGCGGGCCGCAGCTTTGCCTGCACCTGGCAGGCCGGCGAGGCACAGGTAATTGCAGCCACACTCGGCGTCCCGGTAGTTTCGAACTTCCGGCCGGCAGATATGCTGGCAGGCGGCCAAGGCGCCCCGCTCGTTCCGATGCTCGACTACGCGCTCTTCGCACATCCCACGCGCGGCCGCGTGCTACAGAACATCGGCGGCATTGCCAACCTGACTGCAATTCCCGCCGGAGCCCGCGCGGATGCCGTGATTGCATTCGATACCGGCCCGGGCAACATGGTGATCGACGCGCTGGTGCTCGAGCTTTTCGGCAAGCGATTCGATCGCAATGGAGCTATTGCTGCTGAAGGCAGGGTCCTGTTGCCTGCACTGAATGCCGCTTTGCGCCATCCCTACTTTCAACTCCATCCGCCGCGTACCGCCGGTCGCGAGCAATTTGGCCGGGAGTATGCGACGAAGTTTCTCGACGCCTGCCGCCGCTTGAGTAAAAAACCGGAGGATGCGCTTGCAACCGCAACTGCGCTGACGGCTGAGACCATCGCAACCAGCTACAAGAAATTTGTTCACAGAAAAATGCGCATCGGCAGTACAACGTCGAATAGCGTCGATTACATTGTCTCCGGTGGCGGAGCCCGCAATCACACGTTGATGGCCATGCTGGCGCGCCGGCTTGAGCCGCTGAGGTGCGAGCTTGCTTTAAGCGAAGATTTCGGCCTTCCGGTCGAAGCCAAAGAAGCCGCAGCCTTTGCGCTGCTGGCCTGGCAGACATGGCACCGGCTCCCTGGCAACGTGCCTGCGGCAACGGGCGCGAAGCGGGGCGCAATTCTAGGTCAGGTGACCTATGTCTAGGCCGGGTGCTCCGCTGGCGCTGTGTGCACTGCTCGTCTTCGCCGGTTGCCGCTCGGCGGCCAGAGATCCGCACACCGTCGTCTTTCTCATCGAGAGCAGTCCAGCCAATCTCGATCCGCGCATCGGCACCGACGCGCAATCACAGCGCATTGACGCTTTGCTCTTCGACGGCCTTGTAGCTCGCAACGCAAGCTTTCAGTTCACTCCGGCGCTGGCCGAGCGCTGGGAGCAGCCTGACCCACTCACGCTCGTGTTTCATCTGCGCAGCGGCGTTCACTTCCACGATGGCCGGATGCTCACGGCGCGCGATGTGATCTGGACCATTGAAACCATGCTCAATGCAGCGCGGCCCGGCGGTGTCATCACTCCCAAAGCCGCGTCCTACGCGTCGGTAGACAGCATTGCAGCTCCTGACGATCGCACCGTTGTGATGCATCTCAAGCGCCCCGACAATTTCCTGCTCACCAATCTTTCCACCGGCGCTATGGGGATTGTTCCCGAAGGCAGCGATCGCGATTTCTGGCAGCATCCTGTGGGCACGGGGCCGTTCCGCTTCGTGAGCCAGCAGATCGACCAGGATGTAATTGTGGAGCGCAATGCGCAGAGCTGGGCCGTCATACCGAAAATCGAGCGGGTCAGGTTCGCTGTCGTTCCGGATGCAATCACTGAATCATTGGAACTGGAAAAAGGCTCAGGCGACATAGCCATCAATTCTCTTCCCATGGATTCGTTGAGGGTGCTGGCGGCTCGACCCAATCTGCAGATTGAAGAGACTGGCGGAACCGAGATTCAATACTTGAGTTTCAACCTGCGCGATCCGCTGCTGGCCGATGCCCGCGTGCGCCAGGCCATCTCCTGTGCCATCGACCGCAACCTCATCATCAAAACTCTTCTCGACGGCCGTGCACGCGCAGCGTCGAGCCTGCTTCCCCCCAACCACTGGGCCTTCTACGGCGACGGTCCGCGCTTCGACTACGATCCCGCCCGCGCCGATGGTCTTCTCGACGAGGCCGGACATCCGCGCAATAGCAACGGCGTCCGCTTTCACATGACTATGAAGACCAGCAACGATGAAGGAACGCGCCTGCTCGCAGCCGTGCTTCAGCAGCAACTGGCCACCGTGGGCATTGCCTTGGACCTGCGCAGCTTTGAGTACGCGACGTTCTACTCAGACGTGACGCGCGGAGCTTTTCAGATGTATTCGCTGCGCTGGATCGGCGGCAACGAGCAGCCGGACATCTTCGGCTATGCGTTTTCAACAGCGAGGTTTTCTCCCCAGGGCGCCAACCGCAGCCACTACTCCAATGCCCGCCTCGATACCCTGCTCGACGACGCGGCGGAAAGCCCCGACACCGCGCACCGCCGCGCCGACTATGCCGAGGCCCAGCAGATTTTGGCTCGCGATTTGCCCGCGATTAATCTCTGGTATCGCGACACTGTCATGGTGCATAACCGCAGGCTGACCCATGTGACGCCCGCACCTTCCGGCAGCTATACCTTTCTTGAGACCGCGGAACTGGCAAACCCAAACTGACCAAGGACTCTTTATCTGCACGGTCGCATCCAAGTTGAAATCAGGTCGCGTCCCATGAGTCGAACCGGCCTCGAACTCCTTAAAGTTGTCTTAAGGTTTTGAGCTCGGCAAGCTGAACAAAGATAGCGCTTTATCAGCACAACTCAACGATTTTTCAGAATCCGAATTATATCCCGCTTCCGGCTCAACCTTTTAACGCGGCGGCTCGTCTACCGAAACAGGAAAGACTCATACCCCGGTGACCTGGTTCCATCTGGACCGCGGAGAATTGGCATTATGAATCGCACGCTCTTGATTCAGACATCGGCTTTGAAGGCGCGGATCGCGCTCACGATCGTCTTGCAGGCGGCAATCACGTTGATTGCGCCGATCGTCTCTGCCCAAACGCCGGCGCGGTTCATTGGCGCCATCACGGCCATCAACGGAACCACAATCACGGTGAAGACCGATGCCGGCCAGAGCTATCAGGTCGAAGTTCCTTCCGCAGCGCAGATCAAGCGCATTGCTCCGGGACAAAAAGACCTGAGCACCGCGGAGACAATCCAGTTTACCGACCTCGCGGTTGGAGACCGCGCGTTGGTCAAGCTCGATCCTGCAGCGCCGGCCGGCACATCGCAGGCCTTGCAGATCATCGCCGTCAAACAGTCCGATGTTACCGCCAAGCAGCAGAAGGATCGTGAAGACTGGCAGCGCAATGGCGTGGGCGGTCTGGTGAAGAGCGCTGATCCGGCTAGCGGCGTCATTGTTTTGGCCAGCGGCTCTGGAGCCACGGCCAAGACCATCACCGTTCACACCACCAAGACCACTATGCTCAAGCGCTACGCACCCGCTTCCGTGCGCTTCGATGCGGCGCTGCCGGCGCCCATTGACGCAATTCACGCCGGCGACCAGTTGCGCGCGCGCGGAGCGAAGAGCGCCGACGGCGCCAGCATCGTCGCGGTCGAAGTAGTCTCCGGCACTTTCCGCAACATTTCCGGAACAGTCTCGTCGGCCGACCCGGCGTCTTCCACGCTGGTGGTCAAAGACTTGACGAACAAGAAACAGGTCACCGTTCACATCACGCCCGACTCGCAGATGCGCAAGCTCTCAGACCGCATGGCGGCTTTTCTTGCCATGCGCCTCAAAGGAACCTCAGGCGGCGGTGGCGGTGGCTGGAACGGCGGAGCGCAAGGCGGTGGTTCGCAAGCCAGCGGCGCTGGAGCCGGACAGCGGCCCGGTGGCGGCCAAGGTGCGGGCCAGGGAACTGGTCAGGGAACCGGGCAAGGCGCCGGCGGTGGAGGCAGTCAATGGGCCGGCCAGGGCGGCGGCGGTGATCCGCAGCAGATGCTCAGCCGCGCGCCAACCATCCAACTCGCCGATCTGAAGAAGGGCGACGCGGTAATGATCGTCTCCACCGACGGCACAACAGACGTTACCGCCATCACGCTGGTGGCCGGCGTTGAACCCCTGCTGGAAGCTCCCGCTGCAAGCCAGAGCCTGCTCAACAATTGGAGCATGGGTGGGGGCTCAGGCGCCGCCGAAGCTGCAGCCCAATAATCGCGCAAACCAAGTTCATTCGAAATAAGTGAGGGACTCTTGTATTCAAATTCGCACTGCTTTTATCGATCTTTGATTGCGTTGGTCATTTGCCTTGCGGCGTGGCTCGCGGCCGACGCCCAGGCGCCTGCGTCTCCCGCGCAAAACCCCGCAGCCACAGTCACAACTGCACCCGCCACAACGGGCACACTGCGCGGGCACATCACGGACCCGACAGGTGCTCTCATTCCCGGCGCCAAGATCACGGTTTCCAACGCGTCAGGGGCCGCTGTAGCCAGCGCTACCGCGGATTCCTCCGGTGCTTACTCCATCGGCGGGCTTGCCCCCGGCGGCTACGTTCTCAGCGCCGACTATGCAGGTTTTGCTCCGTTCAATTCGCCCGTGATCGTGCTCGCCGCGGGCCAATCGAAGCGCGTGGACATCTCCATGGCCATTGAAGTGGCAAAGCAGAGCGTCACCGTCACCGATGACACGCCGCAGGTCAATATCGATGCCAGCGGCAACTCCAGCGCCATCGTCCTGAAGGGCAAGGACCTCGATGCGCTCTCTGACGATCCCGACGAGTTGTCGAGCGAACTGACCGCTCTCGCCGGGCCTTCGGCCGGCCCCAACGGCGGCCAGATTTACATCGACGGCTTCACCGGCGGCCAGTTGCCGCCCAAATCGGCCATCCGCGAAATCCGCATCAACCAGAACCCCTTCTCTGCCGAGTACGACAGGCTCGGCTATGGCCGAATTGAAATCCTCACCAAGCCCGGAACAGACAAATTGCACGGACAGTTTCTCACCCAGGGCAACGACGACATCTTCAATACCGCCAATCCCTTTGACAAGGTAGTGCCGGCCTACCACAGCCTGCAATACAGCGGAAACATGAACGGTTCGCTGTCCAAATGGGCCTCGTTCTTTATCAGCGTCGATCAGCGCGACAACCAAAACGACTCCATATACTCCCTGGTGGAGGCCCCGGTTCCTGGCCCATCTCCTTATCCTTATGAAGTAGGTTCGCTTGCGGGCGCACTGCTCAGCCCTTCCACCCGCACCAACATCGCACCGCGCATCGACCTGCAATTAGGCCAGAGAAACACGCTCACCGCGCGTTACCAGTTCTATCGCAACAGCACCAGTGGAAACATCGGTTCCACTTCCCTGCCCACACAATCCACAACCCAAGTGTCCACCGAGAGCACGGTGCAACTGAGCGACTCATTCATCGTCAATGAACATGCGGTCAACGAAACCCGATTTCAATATCTCCGCGACTACTCGTCCACTTCTCCGGCCAGCTCAACTCCGCAGGTTGGTATCCCCGGGACTCTAACTGCCGGCGGCCCGACCGTGCAGACGTCGAACGATCATACCAACCACCTTGAGATTCAAAACCTGACCACCATGTCTATCGGCGCGCATGCCATCAAGTTCGGCACACGCCTGCGCGACAATGTGGACGCCAACACGTCCGACGCCGATTTCAACGGTAGCTTCACCTTCAACTCCGCCGCGGATTATGTGGGCGCGCTGAATCTTGAGGCCGGCGTGGCTTGCCCGGCCAACCCCTCCACATCTTCGCCCGTCGTTTGCGGTTCAACCAACGCGCCCATCAAGCTGAACTTCGCCACCGGCGCCGCAGCGGTGCGAGCAAACGTCTTTGACGCCGCCGTCTTCTTCCAGGACGATTGGAAGTTCAACAACTTTCTCACTCTCTCCGGCGGCGTGCGCTGGGAATCGCAAAATCACATCTCCGATCACGACGACTGGGCGCCTCGCGTCTCCTTTGCCTACGCTCTCGACGGACACAAGAACAAGAAGCAGGCCAAGACAGTCATCCGCGGAGGATTTGGTATTTTTTACGATCGCCTCGGAATCGGCAATTTGCTGTCGGCGGAGCGCTACAACGGAAGTCCAGACAGCCAGAAGCAGACCACCATCAGCAACCCCACCTGCTTCAACTCCACCAGTCTGGCCGCCATCAATCTCGCCAGCTGCGGGGCGGCTGCATCCAGCACCAGCACCATTGACCAGATCGCGCCCGGCTTCCACGCGCCTTACACCGAACAGGCAGGAACCAGCTTTGAGCGCCAGTTGACCAAGACCACCACCCTCACCTTCACTTATCTGCACTCCTTCGGCGTCCACACGCTGGTCACGCGCGATTCCAATGCATATCTGCCCGGCGTCGCTCCGGCAACACGGCCTAATCCGAACCTGGGCATCGTGGACCAGTACTATCCCGAGGCGGTTTTCAAGCAAAATCAGATGATTGTGAACGTCAACGCAAGGTTCACGCCCAATTTCAGTATCGTGGGCTTTTATAACCTGACCGCGGCTAACTCCGACAGCGGTTCAGGCAACGCGGTGTCGAACTCCTACAACCTGAGCCAGGATTATGGCCGCGCCAGTTTTGCCGCGCGGAACATGGTCTTCATGCTGGCCAATTACACCGGGCCGTGGGGCATCCGCTTCAATCCATTCCTGATTGCAAATTCAGGAAGACCATACAACATCACCACTACCAACGACCTTACTGGAGATAACTTCTTCAACAACCGCCCTTCACTTGCCGCCGGTTCCTTCTGCACCACCCCGAATGCGGCATACGCACTCACCCAGTTTGGGTGCCTGGATACGGAGCCCGCGGGCCCAGGACTAACATACACGCCCATCCCCTTCAACGAAGGCCACGGACCAGCCTCCGTGGTCTTAAATCTGCGTATCAGCCGGGCATTCGGACTTGGACCCAAACTGGCCACGGCCGGCGGCGACAATGGACCGCCACCGAGTGGAGGTCCCGGAGGCGGAGGGCCTGGCGGCGGTCGCGGTGGTGGCGGTGGATTTGGCCCCGGCGGCTTTGGCGGAGGAGGCGGCCCGCGCGGTTTTGGCGGTCCCGGCACCGGCCACAAATACTCGCTAACCTTCAGCGCGCAGGCCCAGAACCTGTTCAACGACATCAACTACGGAACGCCCTTAGGCAGTGTGATTCCCACGCTGGATCCGACCACGGGCTTGTATGGTCCCGGTCCTCAGTTCGGCAAATCCACGAGCCTTGCCGGCGGACCGTTCTCGCAAAGTTCCGCGTCGCGCGTCATCCGCTTCAGCGCATCCTTGTCGTTCTGAGCAGAGATGTGCGAACCCATCAAAGGGCCGGGGCGCAACGCTCCGGCCTTTTGCGTTTGAGATGCAGGCTCTTTCCAACCTCAGGCGACCACGCGATCAGCGATGGTACTCGAAAAGTGTTCGGTACAGCGATTCCCATTGCTGCGCCCGTGCTTCAATGCTGAAGTAATCCTCGATGCGTACGCGCGCTGCGCGGCCCAGCTTTTGGCGAACTTCATTGCTGCTGCGCATCGTCACCAGCATGGCAGCGGCCAGGGCCTCCGGATTTTTGGACGGAACCAGCATGCCTACATCACCGACCATCTCGCGCACCCCGCCAACATCGGTGGCAACGACAGGCTTCTCCATGGCCATGGCTTCGCCGACAACCAGAGGCATTCCCTCCCATGCGGAAGCCAGCACGAATCCATCGGCCGCATCGAGCAAGGCGGGAAGATCGCGGCGCAGTCCAAGCCAGCGCACTTGATCGAGGTCCGCGTGTTTCGCTGACTTCCCTTCTCCGGCAATCCAAAGCTCCGCGTCTGGGAGAGTTGCCGTGACAATCTTGAACGCCGCAAGCAGGTTGGGAATATCTTTCGCCGGTACCAGGCGGCCAGCAGTGAGCCAGACGAATCTGTCGACCACGTCCATGCGCGTGCGCACATTCATGCGCCGCATTGCATTGGAAAGGAAATTCGCTGTCTCAATACCATTGGTAACCACGACACACTTATGTCGAGGAACAGCTTTGAGCAGCACATAGCGCGCAGCGGCCACGGCACTCACGACCGTGGTGCGTTTGCACAGAGAATCGGTGAGCCGGTAGGCGATCATGCGATGCAGGCCGCCTTCATACACGTTGTGCACGGTGGAAAGAACGACCGGGGCAGGAACGAATATCCTGAGCAAACGCGCAACCATGTTGGCGTGAAAGCTGTGACTATGAATCAGGTCCGGGCGATAATCGCGGAGAAAGCGGCGCGCGCGATTAAAGCCTTGCAGCACGCTGACGGGCGATCTGCGCATGTCAAGATGAATCACGGGCAGTGCCGTGGGCCATTGCTCAGCGACAGGAGGGCGCAGCACGAGCAGCTTGACCGCGTGGCCACGGTCGGCCATGCGCGATGCCAGCGCCAGAACCTGCCGTTCTGCTCCGCCCATGCCGAGCGACGTGAGCATGTAAACGATCACCATAGGGGAGGGCTTCCACAAAGAATTCTTGTGGAACGATGATAACGCGTGGTCAGGCTCTGCGCCGTGTGCCGAAACGGTGCTGCAGCAGCCAATCCACCGCGAAGGCCCCGGGACCAAGAATCAGAATCAGCAGCGCCGCGAACCAGTAGGTATAGGGCGTAGCCCCGTAGAAGTCGTCGGGCTTGGAAAAGATATGCGAGAAGTTCACGCGGTCGTCGGGGACGCTGAGATAAGCCATGGTCATGTTGACGAACAGCACCAGCGAGGTGAGCCGCGAGGCGATGCCGAGAGCGAAGAGGATTCCGCCAAAAAGCTCAACCAGACCGACCATCAGTGCAGCAAGCCAGGGGGCGGGCAGGCCAAGGCTTCCGAAATACTCCGCGACCCTTTGGAGATGAGAGACTTTGCCCCATCCGTCCTGGATGAACTGATAGCCCCAATAGAGACGAATGGCCAGCAGCAGCGGACTTTGCAATGAGTTGAGCAGAGTTGCGAAGCTGCCGTACGCAGACTTCCCGAGATTGACGATCCTTGCCATTTCGTTCCGTCCTAGCTGTCGAGTAATGAATCGAGTTCAGGTGCGCAGATCCAGCCCAGTTCGGCCCAGTGAGTGAACCACGCACGCACCAATGCGGGTCTGCGCGCTTCCGGCTTTGTGGAGTCGCGAAAGCCCACTTCCAGAGCTTCGCCCAGCGCACGCCCCTCGCGAATGGCCTCGAGGGCGAGGAACTCTTCACGCTCCAGCCGGCGATAGTAAACCGAGTCGTCGAAGCGGTGCGCTGCGAGCCAGGTGGGGCGGCGGCGTAAGCGCGGCAGCCTGACCGGCGGCTCAGGGCCATCCTCGTGCTTGACTCCGGCCTCCGTGGCGCCGCGCTTTTGCTGCTTGTGCAACGCCAGCACCAGGTCGTCGGCTGCATAATCGAGAGCCAACAGGCGCAGATGCGGCTGCAATCCCAGCGCCGATCCGCCGTCGAGGGTCGCGATCTGGTCGAGGTTGAGCGGCGTGCGTTCCGCATTATCGAAGGCCTCAACAAATGCCCATTCGATCCGCACCACGTCAAGCGCCAGACGCTGCCGCCGCCCTGTAAATTCCGGATGGGCCGCAATCCACTCGGGCAGCTTCGAACCAAGATTGCGCATTGAAAAAGACCGGCTGGGATACGCTGTCAGGTATTCAATCGAAAGCTGCTGAAACGCCTGGCTGCCCACCACGGCCCGCAGCACCGGAAAATCTTCCGCCAGCGCATCGAGAACCCGATACCAATATTGCCGGTTATAGATTTCAAGCCGTTCGAAAGGCGTGAGCTGGCTGTTGGGCGCGATGAAGCCGGCAGCAACCGCCGTCATGGGCCGGCCGTCAGGAGCGTGGGCTCGCATGTCCTCGTCAGCCGTGAGCGGCATCATGATGGCTGCGGCCATCTGTCGCTGGAGTTCGGCAAGGCTCATCGCCTCGGGCGTTGCCGCATGAGAACTCATCGCGCAGCCTCCGCCAGGGCATCCGCGTGTTCATGCAAATACCGATTCGCCTTCTTCGCTTCGTTGTGCACCTCGTCAAAGCTCGGGATGCGGTCGTCCCACTCGAGCAGCGTCGGAGTCGGACCGCAGCGCTCGATGGCGCGCGAATAAAGCTGCCACACCGGATCGATCACCGGATGGTCATGCGTGTCGAGGATGTATTTCTCGTACTTCGAGTGTCCGGCAATATGAATCTGCGCCACGCGGTGCGCCGGAACAGCATTCACATAATCCATCGGCGCGAACTCGTGATTCACGCTGGAGACGTATACGTTGTTCACGTCAAGCAGAATTCCGCAGTCGGCGCGCTCCACCACTTCCGTCAAAAACTCCCACTCGGTCATTTGCGAACCCGTGAACGCCGCATAGGAACTCACGTTCTCGACAGCCACCGGAATTTCCAGATAGTCCTGCACCATGCGCACACGCTCGACGGTCCGCTCAACAGCTTCCCAGGTATACGGCAGCGGAAGCAGGTCGTGAGTGTAAGTCCCGTCCACCGATCCCCAGCACAGATGGTCGCTGAGCCAGGGTGTGTTGGTGCGACGCACAAGATTCTTGAGCCGCTTCAGGTGCTCGGGATCGGGCGCCGTCACCGACCCGAAATACATCGATACGCCATGCTGCACAACGCGGTACTGCTCGAGGATCTGGTCGAGAATTGCAAGCGGCCGCCCCGCATCGCACATGAAATTCTCTGAGATGATCTCGAACCAGTCGACGACCGGCTTGCGCGAGAAGATGTGATTGTAATGAGGAATGCGCAGGCCGATTCCGACGCCGTGATCCTGATACGCATTGAAGCGATTGCCGGGCATGGGGTCCTTTGCAGATGAATGTGTACAGATTTCAGTGGTTAGAATCTGGCAGTTGTTTTCGGGGAGTGAAGCGTGGAGGTCGCGGGAGGGATCTGTGGTTGTAAATGCCTTCCGCGACCTCGGAGGTAGCGAAGGCTAGACAGCGCTGGGTGGCTTGGAGCCATCGGTGGCGCAACCGCCCTTGCCCTTGCAGGTGTTCTTGCCCTTGCATCCCTGGTCGCCGGTGGAGCAGCCGCCAGTGCCCTTGCAACTGTTTTTGCCTTTACAGGAGTGCTTGGCAGGCGGGGTCTTGTCCTGCGCGGCAAGCATCAGGCCTGCGGTTACACTTGAACCATGGTTTGAGCCATTGGTGGCCGCCTTGGCCGCTACGGAGGTTCCACCGACCAGGCCGGAGAGCGCCGCCGTCAGAAGCAATGCGTTGAACTGATTCTTTGTCATAGTCCTTTGACCTCGTTTGGGGGGTTGAGGCGGATGATCTCCGCTGGTTGTCGCCTTGCGTGGCCGGCGCCCTGGCCGAACCCGCCTTCTGTGTCACGCACTTTAGGAGTAACGACCTGCCGGAAAGGTTACAGGGAAACTGGTTCGTCTGAAAATGAAAATCTTTCCGAACATCTTCACTGCCAGAAGTACGGGCCGCCGCTCCCTTCGGATTCCGTAGTGAATCAGATCCTACGCGCTCTCCGGCTCGCCGCATTGCAACCCGGACGATTGGCCGTGTTCGCCCTCGTAGGCTACCCTGATTCTGACTGAAATTTCCACGGCGGTCAGCAATTCAGGCGGCGAGGCTTTCGCGGTGAGCGAAGATTTTCCTGAAATTCCGGCAAAGCTGCGGACGCTCGGAGGTGTGAGCCTGGTCATGGCAGTTCTCCAGAGCCTATGCACGGCGGTCTTCGTGGTGAGCGGCTTTCGGCTGGCTATCGGCCTCACCGCGCTCGCAGCGGTCAGCGGCATCTACGCTCCCGCCCGCGGCTTTCATCAGGACGCCATCCGCATCCCCATGCTGATCTTCGCCGCTGCCGGTTCGGTGGTGAACCTTGCGGTACTCGCATGGATTTGGCGCCTGCGCTCCAGGCCTTCTGCACAATGGCGAAAGCAGCAAATCAGCCCCCAAAAAAAGCGCTCCGAGCGGCTGCAGGTCTCCCTAGCCATTTTGACATTGCTGCTGGTTGGTCTGGAAACCTGGACCCACACCAGGATTCACCGCACCGGACCGCCGCCGGCTCCATCCACTTCCAACAGCAACTTCAAGTGAGTGTTCCTGATGGATGAACATCGGCCTGAAATTGATCGCGAGATCGCAGCATACTACTCCGAGGTTCCCGAAGATAACCGGCTTGAACGGGGCGCATTTCTGCTTGAGGCGGTGCGCACCAGGGAACTAATTGCCCGCCACGCGCCTGCACCGCCAGCCACGGTCCTGGACATTGGCGGCGGCGCAGGCGCCTACGCGTTGTGGCTTGCAGAGCGTGGCTACTCCGTGCATCTTCTGGATCCGGTTCCAGGGCACGTCGATGAGGCCGAGAAGCGCAGCGCGGCGGCGACCCAGCCACTTGTCTCATGTGTGGTGGGCGATGCGCGCAATCTTCCATTCGCCGATGCATCCGCCGATTTGGTTCTTCTACTCGGGCCGCTTTACCATCTGACCTCAGCGGAAGACCGTACACGAGCTCTGGACGAAGCAGCGCGGGTTCTCAAACCGGACGGATACCTCTGCGCTGCAGCGATTTCACGCTTTGCTTCCTCGTTAGATGGATTGGCACGCGACTTTTTCAACGATCCAGAGTTCGGCGCGATGGCAGAGCGGGACCTCCGAGACGGCCAGCACCGCAATCCGACCGGTAGGCTGGACTACTTCACGACCGCGTACTTTCATCGCCCCGAAGACCTGCGCGCAGAGCTGCTGGACTCTGGTCTGGGGTTGGTTGGCATGTTTGGAATTGAAGGCCCAGGATGGATTCTTCCCGACGTTGCCGAGCGGCTAGCCGACGAACAGCGTCGCGAAGTTTTGCTCCATGTGGCTCGCCTTCTTGAGTCCGAACCCTCGATGCTAGCCGCGAGCGCCCACCTGCTCGGGGTTGCCCGGAAGCTTGATTAGAGCGCCCGGATCTATGACCCAGCCAGTTGCAACTCCCGATCCAGCCGCGCGTGCAGCCGTTCGCTGAAACCTGCCGGCAGTTCAAACACACGTTCGTCCGCCACCAGCACCACCACGTTCCGCGTGGAATCCAGAACCGCCGAACAAATCTCGCAGGTCTCCAGATGCCGGTCGATCTCGGCGCGCAGCCCTGCGTCCACCTCGCCGTCAATATAGGCGGAGATGTGTTCCCAGACGTGTTTGCAGTCGATCCTCATGATTTCAACCACCCAAACATGCCTGTCCGCTTGGGTGCGAACCCCTCCAGCCGTGGCGCCAGTTCCCGTTGCAACAAAGCCCGCGCCCGGTGCAGCCTCACTTTTACCGCCCCTTCGGTAATTCCCAGCGCCGCCGCCGTTTCGCGTACATCCATCTCTTCGATGTCTCTCAGCAGCACGACGTTACGGTAAATCGGCGGAAGGCCCTCGACAGCCTTGCGCAGGATGTTTCCCAACTCCTGCCGTTCCAGCTCATCCGAGGGCACTTCGCGCCAACTGGTGAGCATTGCCGGGGTGTAGTCGCCCGTCTGCTCATCAATCTCCGCATCCAGAGAGTCCTCCCGCCGCATTGCTGCCTTGCGCAGCCGGCCAAGGCCTTCGTTGCGCGCAATCGAGAGCACCCAGGTGCGAAACTGCGAGTCGCCTCGAAAATTCTTCAGATTCAAGTAGACCTTGATCGCCGTATCCTGCGCAGCGTCTTCGGCCTCCGCCTCGTTGCGCAGCAGCGACAAGAGAAGGAAGTAAATGGCGCGCTCGCAGGGCCGGATGAGGGCGTGAAACAACTGCCGCTCACCAGCCAAGATGCGCCGTATACAGTCCGCCTCGAATTCCGGATTCGGTGCTGTCATACCAATTTGAAGTCCTGTCGAACGCCGATCGATCCAATCTCAGTTACTAACACTTCTCTCATGAGAACTATACCGTGCGGCCCATGGTAGAGCATTAAAAGGAACGCACCTATCCGCCCATCAGAAAAGTTTTGTGTATTCAAAAACTTTCCTTGTACGCAAAACACAAAATGGGCTGTACAATCTCCACGAGGACACCCATGGCCGGAGATATATCACTAACGTGCAGCGATTGCGGGCAGGATTTCACCTTCACCGCTGCTGATCAGGCGTTCTTCCAGGAACGTGGTTATTCGACCCCGAAGCGTTGCAAAAGCTGCCGTCAGGCAAAGAAGCAAGATCAGGGGGGCTCCGGCTACCGTTCGGCTCCGGCACAGGGAACACCTGTGATTTGTTCGGGTTGCGGCCAGCCTACAACAGTGCCTTTTGAGCCGCGCGGCGATCGTCCGGTTTTTTGCCGGGACTGCTACCAGGCGCGCAAAGGCTCAGGCGGCGCTGGCGCTGGTGCTGGTGCTTCACGCGGCCGAGGCCGTTACTAACAGCCGTCGGATCCACTTCCAGCATCGAGCCCCGGATTCGAGCTTGGGAAAGGAAGCTCACTTGAGTGCCCTGGAGTGAGCCTCCATGGGGCTGCGTTTTGGCGGATTACGATCACAACCCGCGGTTTTGATCTGGCGCAAATCGAATGCACGCTCATTAACTTTGGAAAGGGGCAGCCGAGGCTGCCCTTTCTGCTGTACGCTGACAAACCTTCAGCCGCATTGCAACTGTTGGCTTTTCTCCTTCCTCCCTTGCGACCCTTTTACTTTGACCGTGCAGCCGGATAAACTGGCCCTTCATTCAACGATCGACCACTGAGGAATCATTCCAGCATCATGCCGTCTCAATTGTCCTTTACAGGATTTGCATTGAAGAATCTGGGCCGCAGGCGCTTGAGGACTCTGCTGACGCTTTTGGGAATCGGCATGGCCATCGGCGCATTTGTCGCGCTGGTCGGCTTCTCCCGCTCTTTCGAGCACGAGTGGGAGCGGCTCTACTCTTCCAGCGGCACTGACATCGCTGTCGTCGACAAAGACTTCATGAATTCCTCCGTCAGCCAGTCGCTGCAATCCACGCTGCGCGCGGTGCCGCTTGTGGCCCAGGCCGAGCCCATGATCTTCAACATCATGGACATTACGCCGGAGGTGAATGCGCTGATCTTCGGCTGGCTTGACGATTCCTACGAGTTCGAATCGCTTACCTTCAGTTCCGGCGCGCGCTTTCATAACGGAAAGCCGGAGATCATTCTCGGCGAAGCGCTGGCCAAGAATCTCGACAAGAAGGTCGGCGATACCCTCGAATTGCAGGGTAGCAACTTCACCGTTACGGGAATCTACCACGGCGGCACGGCGCTCGAGGCAGGCGCGGTGATCATGCCGCTCGACCAGATTCAGCAACTCACCAGCCTGCAAGGCAAGGTTTCGGGCTTTCATGTGCGGCTCAAGCCTGCACCGCCAGGCGAATCGCCAGAGAAGTACATGAAGCGCGCCCAGGCGCAGATTGAAGCTGCAGTGCCCGGCTTGAATGCCCAACAGGCCTCGGAGCGCGCCGCCAACAATCAATTCGTCAGCGTAGCCCATGCAGTTGCATGGGGCACATCCTCCATTGCGTTGCTCATGGGCATCCTGGGCATCGCCAACACCATGGCCATGTCCGTCTTCGAGCGCACCCGGGAGATCGGCATTCTACGCGCCATCGGATGGAAGACCTGGCGCGTCATGCTCCTCATCCAGGTGGAAGCCACTGTGCTCGGCTTCGTGGGCGGCTTCATCGGGATTGCCTTCGGATGGGGCGCGCTGCACCTGCTTTCGACGCTGCCGCAGACCGCAAGCATCGTCTCCACGTCCCTCTCCTGGGTGCACTTCGTTGAAGCGCTGGCCATCTCTGTACTATCCGGGCTGATCGCCGGGGCCTATCCTGCGTGGCGTGGAGCGCACCTCTCGCCCGTGGAGGCGCTGCGTCATGACTAGTCCACAGTTGGAAGTCCGTAACCTGCGCAAGAGCTACGACGATGGCCGCATCGAAGCACTGCGCGGCGTCAGCCTCAGCATCGAGGCGGGCGAATACATGGCCATCAGCGGCGCCAGCGGCAGCGGCAAATCCACCCTCCTGCAACTGCTCGGAGGCCTGGACGTGCCCACCAGCGGCGAGGTGCTCTTCGAGAACGCGGCCCTGGGGACGGCCATCAACCTCGATGAATACCGTGCGCACCGCATCGGGTTCATCTTTCAGGCTTTTTATCTGCTGCCCACGCTGCGCGCCATCGACAACGTGCAGGTCCCCATGCTGGCCGTCTCCGCCAACGCGAGGTGCCGCGCTGACCGGGCTGAGGCATTGTTGCGCGAGTTGGGGCTGGAACACCGCCTTACGCAATACCCCAACGAGCTCTCCGCCGGAGAGCGCCAGCGCGTTGCCATTGCCCGCGCCCTGGCCAACGATCCCTCCATCCTGCTGGCCGACGAGCCGACCGGAAACCTCGATAGCGTCAACTCGGCGCGTATCATGGAAATACTTACCGGTATTCAGAGAAAGCGCGGTATGACGCTCATCATCGTTACCCACGAGAACGACATAGCCAACGCCGCGCCGCGCCACATTCGCATCCGCGACGGGAAAGTGGAAGCATGAAGCCGGTCCAGGCCGCGCTCACCTTGGCTCTGCTGGCCGCGATCCCGGCCCATCCCCAATCCCATTCCAGTGCCCCGCAGGCGCTGCTCGCCGGCCCGGTGCAAACCATCCAAAAGGCGGACTATCGCGCCTCAGGTCACCTCGTCCACGTGGATGCCGCCGGCAAGCGCACAACCGACGACATTATCATCAAGGCGCACTGGTTTCCCGGCGTTTTGCGTATTCTCCTGGAGATCACCGGCCCCGTCGATGCCCGCGCCCACATTCTGTTCGAGATGCGGCCCAACGGCCAGAACTCCATCCGCATTTCCCATCCCGGAAACTCGGCGCCTTCCCTAATCCCCTTTGACAAATGGAGTGACGGCCCGCTCGGCCCTGGTTTCAGCTATGAGGACTTTCTCGAGCAGCAGTACTTCTGGCCCGGCCATACGGTCCTCGAATCGGTCCGGCGCGGCGCCCGGGATTGCGATGTCTTGAAAAGCACGCCTGGTCCTGCCGATAGAACTCACTACGCAGAAGTCCGCACCTGGATCGATCGCAGCATTGACGTTCCGGTCTATGCGGAAAAGACCCTCAAAGAGGGCGGAACGGTCAAGGAATTTACCTCTTTCGACCTGCGTCATGAGGGCGGAATCTGGTCTGCCACCCAGATTGAGGAAAAAACTCATGGCCAGTTGGGGTCAACATTGCTTATCATCAATCGCGGCAGCCCAAAAGCAAATCTCAGCGCCCGGGACTTTACTCCCGAGAGCATTGCGCGTTTCTGAACGACCCACCCCGGTTCTCAGGATCAACTATGTTCATCGCTCTTTCCATCTTCGCCTTCGCCTCACTCCTCATCTCCGCCGGGTTCCTTTATCAGGTGATCGGCTCGCATCGTGATCGTCTGCGTTTTGCCGCGCCCGGCCGTTCCGTCGAACTCGGAGACGGGCACCGGCTCTACATGCTTGAAAAAGGCTCCGGCGGCCCCACCGTGCTGTTTGAGGCGGGCATTGCCGCCACCAATCTGAACTGGTTCCACATCCAGGAAACCGTCGCCAACTTCACCCATACCGTCTCCTACGACCGTGGCGGGTTGGGGTGGAGCAGCCCCAGCCACACCGCGCGCACCCCCGCCAATTGCGCCTCTGAGCTGCACAACCTGCTCGAGCGCGCCGGCATCAAGCCGCCTTTCATACTGGTAGGACACTCCTTTGGCGGCCTGGTGATGCGCCGCTACGCGCTCAGCTACCCCGAAGACGTGGCGGGCGTCGTGCTACTGGATCCCATGCGCTGCGAAGAATGGCCGCCCATGAATCCCGGCCGGCAGCGCGAGGTGGATCGCGGCAAGCGGCTCTCGAACTACGCCGTCCCCATCGCGCGCTTCGGACTGGCGCGCCTGGCCGTCACTTCCCTGCTGTGCCGCTCCGGCAAGATTTCCGGCCAGTTAGCCGGCGCCGCGGGCAAAGGCGGGCGTCACGTTCTCGGCCGCGTCACCGAAGAGGTGGGCAAGATGCCCCGCGAAGTCTGGCCCATCGTAGCCGCGCACTGGTCCCGTCCCGGCTACTACGTCGGCATGCGCAACCACGTCAAAGCCGTCCCCGACTCGGTCCGCGAGATGCAGGACGCCGGGCCCATCCACGACATCCCCGTTCTGCTCCTCACTCCGGGAAAATCGACGCCCCTCTCCGAGCAGCGGTTGCGATCCATCGGCGACAACGTGCAACAGGTGATTGCACAAGGGAGTGCGCACTGGATCCATCTTGACGATCCGCAACTGGTAATCGACTCGATCCGCGAGATGGTTGCCGCCGTTGCCGCCGAGCCGATCGCCGCTTCAGTGTGACTTTGTTCTCGTGCTCTGGGAGCGAACAGACGTTGCTCGCGGACACAGCGTCCGCAAATCCCCTGTTTTGAGAAACTCCGGGGTAGCCGACCGAACTTCTGAGTAAGAGCTCGACCCCGGGTGCCCATTTGTAATTTGGTCACTGACGGGTTGCCGACGATACAGTCCCAACGCAATTCCTGGACACTCGGCGTCTTTTGAGGCGAATCTTCGGACGAGTGCCTTTCCCAAACTTAGTATGCGTTTTTGCGGTTGTAATCGATCAACCAGGCAGAAGAAGTTGGGCCGACTTCAAGAATTGCCCGCCGCCTCGTGAATCGCACTCAACGGATCGCAGTCTGGCTTCAAGCGCCGGTTCAAGCGCATCCCTGTCTAATACCATTGGACAGCACCATAGTTGAACTGGCGACCATAATCCGCGCCTGTGTGGCATCTTCTGCTCTGTTGTGGGTGGTCATTCTGTAAACGCTCACATGATGGAATGTTCAAGAATCGAGTTCAATATCCCATTGGGGTCAGTTCGATTTGCCCTGAACTCGCATACAGTCTTAAAGGCGTTTCACATCGAATGAGCAATATTGAGCAGTCATTTGGACCCGATAGTGCAATCCTAAATGATTGCTCTCTGCGGGAGGTGTGAGCAGTGTGTTCAAATGTTCGATCCGAGCCAGTTGTGCGCTGCTTCGCCGGTCCTTGAAATCTGTCGACAAACCTGCAGTGATTGCGCGACCGTTACATACACGATTACGTTCCTACTCTTGCCGAGCGGCAGGACCCTGCATGGGGGAAAGTCTTAGATGCTTGAGCTGGAGAAGCCCGAATTCAATTCATATTCGTTTCTGGCGAGCGCCGGGTGTGGTCGCAGAATTGTCGAACTAGGCGAAAAGCAGATCCTCTTTGCCCAAGGAGAAGCTGCGACTTCAATCTTCTATCTCCAGAGCGGCCGTGCAAAGCTGACTGTCGTTTCCAAACGCGGTAAGGAAGCCACCCTCACTCTTCTCTCTCCCGGGGAGTTCATTGGAGAGGAGTCGCTTGCGAGTGCGGGCGCGCTGCATTGTGCCACCGCTACCGCCATAACCGACTGTGTAGCACTAAGAATTGAAACCGAAGAGATGATCCGGGTGATGCATGAGGAGCATACACTCTCCGGGATATTTACGGAGTTTCTGCTCGCTCGCGGCAAGCGGATCCAGTCCGATCTTGTGGACCAGCTCTTCAACTCCGGCGAAAAGCGCCTAGCGCGAATACTTCTATTGATGGCGGAGTTTGGCGAATCAGATGAATCGGAAAAGTTGATTCCAGAGATTACCATGGAAACTCTTGCCGAGAAGATTGGTATTCCTCAATCGATTGTCAGCATTTTCATGAACCGCTTTCACGAACGTGGTTTGATTCGTTACGACGGCCGGATTCGGGTTCAAAAGGCTTTGCTCGACGCAATTCTGCATGATCGGATGCCTGGCGACAACACGGCAACTCCCGAAATCGCTGGCCTTGCGCAATGACAAACCGAGCCGGCCACACGAGTCCGTTCAAACACTCGATTCAACCACTCACACGCGATTGGCTTTTGCTGATGGGTTGGGCGCCAAGTTTCGCATGGTCACGGAACGAGGGACCTCGAAGGGTCGCGCGAACCATGGAATGTCATGCGTCATTGCTGTTGCCTGCACCGCGCCAGACATTCGATAAGGAGCCTTCCCGGTGCCCGAACTTTGTGCCGTCGTGGCTGCCAGGCAATCTGGATCGCTCTTCTGAAGAAGGTGATCGATAAGGATGGAATACTCGAGATTCAAATCGTTGCTCCGCCGAGTTATTGTGGTTCCCATCGTGGTGACGGGCGCTCTAGCGGGATTTCTCTTGATGGAAACATTCGACTTAAACAGATCGCTGGAGTGGGTTGACCATACGGATAGGGTTCTCGACCAATCCGGGCACCTCCTCAAATTGCTCGTCGATATGGAATCCGCAAAGCGCGGCTACATCGCAACTCGCGACGAGGCCTTCCTCCCTTCCTACATCGAGGGCACCAAGCGATTTGACTCCGAATTCCGGGCATTGAATCAGTTGGTCAAGGATAGCCCCATGCAGCAGCAGAGGCTGAAGGACATCTATGCTGGCTATCAGGAATCAGAGGATTACGACGGCCGGATTATCGCTCTTCGCCGCGCTGGAAAGGCCGATCCGACTCTCCTTGACAACCGCCTAAGAAAACACGACTTGGATACGCTGCGAGAGCAGGTGGCGGAGTTTCAAGGCGTTGAAGAAACACTGCGTGTTGGCCGCGTAGAAGCTGCGCATCGCCGATGGACATTGATGATCACAAGCTGTCTGTGCCTGGGCTTGGGGTCCGGGATATTCCTCGCCATGTTCACTCGGCACCACGTGGAAAAACTGGGCAGCAAACTGTTGCAGAGTGAGGAGCGATGGACGGCTACGCTAGGCAGCATCGGCGAGGCTGTTATTGCCACCGATAGCGAGGGACGTATTACCTTCCTCAACCCTGTCGCCGCAGCTCTAACAGGTTGGCAGCCGGAGGAAGCTCTGAACCAACCGATCGAGCTTGTGCTCAGGCTTATCAATGAGGAGTCTGGGATGACCGCTGACAATGAAGTGCTCCGCGTGCTCAAAGAAAAGAGAATTCTGGCAGTGGCCAATCACGTGGACCTGGTGACAAGAGATGGCCGCGAAATAGCGGTTGAGCACAGTGCCGCGCCAATCCTCGCCGGCGAAGGAAGAGTCATTGGTGTTGTGCTGGTTTTCCGCGATGTTGCGGAGAGACGTCGGGAGCAAATTGCAACTGCGGAACAGGCTGCCCTGCTCGAATTAACGCAGGACTCAGTATTTGTGATCGATCTGGAGGGAAACGTCCTGTTTTGGAGCCGCGGGGCAGAGGCGATGTTGGGGTACACCAAGGCCCAGGCCTCTGGCAAGGTCGCGCACGACCTGCTCTGCACCGAGTTTCCCCAGCCGTTCACTGAGATAAGAGCTCAACTGATGCAGATGGGGCACTGGGAGGGAGACCTCATTAAGACCGCCCGGGACGGAAGACGCGTTGTTGTGGCCGGCCGCTGGGCATTGCAATGGGGAAAGCGCGGACAGCTGCCCCGTGTGCTTGTGGTCAACAGCGACATTACTGAACGCAAGCGCGCAGAAGAGTCACTTGTGTTGCAAAAGGAACAACTGCGGGCCCTTGCTGAACGCCTGCAGTGGGTGCGCGAAGAAGATCGCAAGTTGGTGGCTCGCGAACTGCACGATCAGATCGGACAGATTCTGACCTCCATCAAAATGGATATGACCTGGGTGGTTCGTCATCTCCCGGCGTCGGAAGAAAAGGTTCTGGGTCGACTTGCTGAATCGATTCAGTCAATCAATGATGGCGTGAAGGTGGTGCGCACCATCTGCACCGGGCTGCGTCCAGGAGTATTAGATGACCTTGGGCTGGCGGCAGCCATCGAATGGCAGGCAAGCGAGTTTGCCTCTCGCAATGACGTCAGCTGCAAGGTAACTGTTCCCCCGGTTGATTTGCACTTGAATGGTGACCGGGCCACAGCGACTTTCCGGATATTTCAAGAGTGTCTGACCAATGTGATCCGGCACGCACAAGCGAAATCGGTTCGCGTTGATCTCAACCAGGAAGAAGAGTTCATCCTGTTGGTCGTGGAAGATGACGGAATAGGTTTTCGTGAATCCGATTTATCGAACACTCTCGGGTCTTTGGGACTTCTGGGCATGAAGGAAAGGGCGCAGTTCTGCGGGGGCGAAGTGCAGATCTCCAGTTCCCCCGGCAACGGGACGACGGTTACTGTTCGCGTTCCCGTTGATACACCACGCGCTGAGAGGAGCGAACTATGCACATCCTGATCGCGGACGACCATGGCGTCGTACGCCGCGGCCTGAGAGATATCCTGGCAGATGCTATCCCCGGCACAGACTTCTCAGAAGCATGCAGCGGAGATGAAGTGCTGAGCCGCTTGGCAAGAACCAAGATCGCCTTGCTGGTGTTGGATATCAATATGCCGGGGCGCAGCGGGATGGACGTTCTGCGGGATGTAAAACACAGCTACCCGCGTTTGCCGGTCATCATCTTGAGTTGCCATCCGGAAGACCAGTATGCCGTGCGATGTTTGCGGGCGGGTGCGTCCGCTTATGTCAACAAAGAGAGTGCCCCCGAAGAACTGGCCATAGCAACGAAGAAGATTCTTGGCGGCGGGCGCTACATCAGTACGACCCTTGCAGAGAAGCTAATTGCCAACCTGGACGAGCCATGCGACAAGCCTTTGCACGAACTGCTTTCTGACCGGGAACACGAGGTTATGAAGATGATTGCCGCCGGCGTACCATTGACAGAAATAGGCGATGCGCTTCATGTCAGCGTAAAAACGATCAGCAGCTACCGAGCTCGAATCATGGAGAAGATGCAAATGAAGAGCAACGCCGAACTCACCCGCTACGCGTTGGCGCAGGGTCTGATTGAATAGGTCACCCCTGGGCTGTAGGAATAACCTTACAGCAGGATCGCATAAACCCTACAACAAAGACGGGCATCGCTTGTATCGGCTCCTCGTCCGGTCAGATATCGTAGGTTTAGGTCGAAGTTGCAGCACGAGAAGCCGATAAAACTATGAATATTCTGATAGCGGACGATCATGCGAACGTACGGCGCGGCCTGAGAGAGATCTTACTTGACGCGTTTTCGGATACGCACTTTTCGGAAGCCACCAACGGAGTTGAGGTGCTCGCCCGCTTGGCGGATGCTCAACCTGACTTGCTGTTGCTGGACATCAATATGCCAGGGCGTAGCGGGTTTGAAGTGCTGAAGGATGTAAAACTTATCTACTCTCAGCTCCCGGTGATTATGGTGAGTGTCCAGGCTGAAAGCCAGTATGCTTTGCGCTGTCTGCGGGCTGGCGCCAGCGAATATGTAAATAAGAACAGCGCCTCGGAAGAACTTGTGCCGGCAATTAAGAAAATCATTGAAAGCGGCGCAAGATCTTCGCGGCATTCAATTGGAAGCTAGTTGCGGCATCCGATCGATCCGTTGGAATATCCATGCTTGATTAGTTTCAGGATCGAGGCAGATACCCTTCATTGTGCCGACAGACTTCGATGCCCCGGCGAAATCTGTCGGCTATTTTCGTTAGTTCGCAAAAGTAGTCCGCAACCTCTTAGATAGCAAGGCGAAGAATTCAAACAGGGCCGCATCGAACCCGCCCTTACGCCAAGGAGACTGATTAAAGCGCAACCGTCCCTAATGCCTTTCAGGCGTAAGGAAAACCCTACACAGGTGACGCGGCAAAGCCTACAGCAATAACAGTCATCGCCGATATCCAGCCTCTCTGCTGCCCGGTATGTTGGTTGTATAGACATCGCGAAGGGTGACATCAATTTCACCTGTTGCACTCGTAACGTAAGACTGAAAGGTAATGACCATGGCTACTAACTCCGCAACTATGACGAGTACGTCACCCAGGATTTCGTTATCCCGCACTTTCGCCTCGCCTCCGGCTGCCAATCATAACCTGAAGGTCGTTTCCAATCGGATTGACGCTTCGCTTCGTCCGACGCCCGCATTCGACCTTCATGAATTCCTGCACAGGTTCTTGGCCGGGAAATCGCATTGCGAATACCTGCATGACGAATCCATCTTCTCGCAAGGCGATCCGTGCGATGCAGTTTTCTACCTCCAGAGTGGCAAGGTAAAGCTCACAGTCGTATCGATGAAAGGCAAGGAGGGTGTAATCGCTCACCTTCCAGCGGGCAGTTTCTTCGGCGAAGCGTCCCTTGCCGACGAGGCGTTTCGGACTGCCTCCGCGACCGCGATTCATCCGAGTACCATCTTCCGCATCGAAAAAACGGCCATGGCGGCCCTGCTTAAGCGTGAGCCGGAGTTCACACTGCATTTCAATGCGCACTTGCTCTCCCGCAACATCCGCATGCAAGCCGATCTCGTCGATCACTTGTTCAATTCCAGCGAAAAGCGTCTCGCCCGGTTGTTAATGTTGATGGCAAACTTCGGCCAGGAATCGAAGCCCCTTCCGTTCATCGCCAAAATCAGTCAGGAGACTCTGGCAGACATGATCGGCACCACCAGATCCCGTGTGAGCTTCTTCCTCAACCGTTTCCGCGAACTCGGCTATGTCGACTACAATGCCAATCGGATGCGCATAAATAGTTCACTGGTTAACATTGTGCTGCATGACTGAATTCCGTGATGGCGCCTGGGCCATTGCAGGATTCGACCGCGGGCGTGCCGCTGGGGTATCTCTCAGTTCGAGTCGGCCGTGAACCGTGACCAGTTCCGATATGTAATTGGTCAGCACCGGCCAGATTATCCGCACTCTGCAGCGGCGGCCAAGAGCGACATCCACGCCTTCGTCCGGTCGGCTCTTTGGGGCGGTCCAGTATTGGATCAAGCGTGACAGTCCCAAGACCGAACACGATTCTGCATGAGATTTGACCTGAGAAACGCAGATGTTGACCGGATGGCTCTTCCTTCGCGCAAATTTCGCCGAGTTGCTCCTGCAGGGGCGGATTAGGAACGCAAAGTCTGCTTCGCGAATGTTTTCCGAGGCCTCAGCGCGGTTCCGGGTGGATCACCGGCTAACCGGACAGAACGCTTTGGAGCATCATGGCAGGGTGGCAAGGAGGCCACACGCCATGAAGCCCAAGCCCCGCCGTAAGGCCGACCAGAAGAAAGCGAAAACCGTTCTGCGCCTACCTGACCTTGAGTTTGACAGGCGGCGGTCCTGGACAGCCTCACCAGTACCGACGCGCAGCGTGGGTACACGACGTAACCTCCCACGTCGTCGCCCTGCTGATAATCGATGTGCAGTTCCTGCGAGGGCTTCACCGTCCAGCGCTGGCCCATGCTTTCGAGCGCCTTCAGATTGCCTTCGTTCACCGGCATCACCGAAAACTTGTAATTCGGTGGAATCGGCTCTCCTATATGACTTGCCATTGCGTCGTAGTAGTCCTTATTTTCGGGAGTGACGCAGGCAAGTGATTTCGGGTACAGAAATGACCGCTGCCGCACAATGTCCTTGGCGTTCGTCGCCGCTACAAATTGCGTAACAAAGTTCTTCAGGTCGCCGGAAACTCCCTGCGCGGGCTGCGCGTCTGCGGAGCAGATCGCGAACAGTCCTATTGTGCATGCCAAGGTGGTTCGAAACATGGTCGTCGTCCCCCCATTCACACTGACACGCGCCATTGCCGACTGCAATGAAAACGAGGTTCCCGATTTGGAAGTCTCCCCTCACGCATCATAGGCTCCTCCTACCCTAAACACGACGTTTGTCGACACATCGGCGAAGGCGTCGTCGCCCTCGACGTCGACTTGGAGTAGCGTTTCATCGCTTTGTCAGCCCTGGTGACCACACTCGGACTGACTTTCCAATCGAAATTCGCTGCGCCGGGCAAGTCGATCCCGCCTCCACCGCCGCAGTGCGGGCCTTTAGGAAACAAATGTGGGAGGCCATGATTCTCGCCCGCCCGTAGTTGCCCAAGGGCGGCAGGACTTGCGAGTTAAGGCTGGATTGGCTCGGCGATATCGTCTCTTTGCGGCATGCCGCCCGCACACGATCCCGAGGAACTGGCGCCTTCCGCATCGGTTACGGTCAAGACACAAATTCGCTGCTTTTGCTTAATCAGCTCATTGGTTGCAGGGTCGGTGAGACCCGTAGAGACCATGCGGACAATCTGAAACTGTTCTCCTTGCCTGATGCCAGAAGACGTTCCCTTGTTGATCAGGATGCTCCCATTCGCGATGCCAGCCACGAGAATGTCCACGGCGGCCGGAACCGGTGCGTTGGCCAGCGCGCTGACCAGTTTGTCGGCAAGCTCTTCCGTAAACAGATTCGTAGCCTTCGTCCACAGATCGTTCCACGTTGCCTGCAGACCTTCGCCGGTGGTCTTTGAGACTGGCCACTTTCTGGTTTCCGACGCGACTGCGTCCTGCTTGAATGAGCAGGAGGGCTGAGCCAGAATCGCGCCTGTCTCCACATCGATGAGCCGTGCATTCCCATCGGCCTGCACCGTGGCGATGACCTTTGTCGACATAGGCGAGTCTTCCAGGTGTTGGCTCTGACTTCCGTTGGTAAAGTTCACCAGCACAATTTGCGCTGCGCCCAGCAGTTTGCCGATGTGCGCTGCCGTCTCCGTTGAAGACCGGTCGCTATTCTCAAAGTTCTGGGTCTTGAGGAGCAGATCAACATCCGTGTGCGCAATCAAGGTGATTCCGGGCATGCCAGCCAGCTTTCCTGTCAGGCTGAGCGTCAGGCGGTTTTCTCCAATTTTATAGATGGGCATTGCCTGCTCCAGCGCGCCGTTCCCAGAGATTACCGCGATGCGTTTGGCCGGCTGGGCGTAGAGGAATTGGCAGAGAAACAGAGCGAGCGCGCACGACGATCTTGTGGGCCACATGCGTCCTCCAGCGACCAACAATGGCCGCATCCGATTCAGTGCCTTCTTCCTTTTCTATTTGGTACGGGACATCTTGAAACAGAGCACAATTATAACCCGGATTCGCGGTCCCGGCGTCAATAGACTGAGATCGGCCCCGTGATGACGGACTCGGCGAATTGTCGAATGGAGATCGTCGCGGGAGCCAGCTACTTGTGCCGCTCTTGTCTTTCATCTGGCTCCGAATCTCAGGATCAGTTACTAACAAGTCGGCTTCTGTTTACCGGGCCTCGGCAGCCCGCTTGGACATATAACCGGCTTCACGGCGATTTGGGCCCGGACCCGTGCCTGCGAAACCACCTTGACGCAAAGGCGCCTTTTCGTTCAAGTGGAAAGTCACCCACCGGAAATCAGTAAACACTTGGGCGTTTCTCAGGATGAACGATTGGAGATTATCACTCGAAGTGTGCCGGCTTGAACTCGCCGGAGGATGCAACACCCCTGTCGCATCGGAACGAGCTGTATGATTTCCACATGCCC
>JBKQNU010000088.1:0-6254 GCA_052145815.1 Occallatibacter sp. | reverse complement strand
AATTGCCGTTGTGGCCGTAATCGTACACGGTCGGCCCGCAGGCATACATGCGGACGCGGTTGCCGTCGAGCGGTTGAAAATCTTCGACTTTTCCCGAAAGAGTGTTATAGAGGCGCAGGGCCATAGGGATGCAGATTACGGCTGAATTCGCGAGCGCAGTGCGAATCTTTTATTTTAGGTGCGCGCAAGAAATTGGGTCAAATGAAGTCGCCGGACATTCTCGCGCATATTCAGGGCTGCGGTTTCTGCTCCGGAGGCTTCTTGTCGTCTGCCTTCTTGGCGTCTCCAGGGTTGTCGTAGGTCGAGTACTGGCCCTCGGGGCGCTTCAGCTTCACCGTAATTTGCAGTTCCGGCTTGTCGATCTGGTAGTCTTCCCCAAAAGTCTGAAAGCCCTGCGCCAGCACCTGCACCCGCAGCGGCCCATACGGGATGCCGTCAATGTTTGTGCGCCCATCGTTGTCCGTCTTCAACTCCAACCCGCCGCGATCCTGCTTTCCCTTGCGGTCCACCTGATGCATCACCACCGCCGCATTCCTGATCGGCTTGCCGTTGTAGTCGCGCACCACCAGGAATTGCAGATGCGCCATCGGCCCTTCGTCCTTCTGGGCCCACGTCAGCCCAACCAGGCCAAAGCTCAGTGCCATCGCCAGCGCGCACGCTATCCAAGCACTCTTCTTCATAGGCGTCCATTCTAAAGCTCATCGCGCAAACAAGCCAACGTGCAGAGTCGTTCGGCGGCGTCAGTCGAAGTCGATCTTCTCGAATCCCAAACCCTGCAACAGGCTGGCGATGGTCGAAGCCGCATTCTGTTGCGCCGTTTTCAAAATGCCATCCGCCAAGGCGGCGTCTTGCATCTGGCGTTCCGCCTCCTGCCGCACCTGCGTTTCCAGATTCGGGTCGCTCGATACCAGCAACCCCGTTTGCCGCGAATACACCCGCGTCTTCGCGCTATCGAGCCGCGTGCTGAACAACTGCGCCGCCGGAAGATGCAAGTGAATCTGCTTGCCCTCGATGCGCACGTCGTCCGGCTTCAAATTCGCGAAATCGATCCCGGCAACGACTTCGCCATGCACCAACATCAGGAGCCGGTCTCCGGCAAGAAAGTCGGGTAAGATGGGATTTTCCCTGGCTCCCGTCACCAGCTTGTCCACCGTATAAACCACCGTCTCCAGTCTCTGTAGCCGCTGTATGCGATCGACCACCGTGGGCTGACTCACATCGATGCTGACCGTTCTTCCCGTCACCGCCGACAACAGGTGGCTCAGCAGCGCGCGCCCCGAAGTGTGCGACAACATCAGCCATCCGACCGAGGCAATCGCCAGCACTCCGAGCAGCAGCCCGACGATGACCGCAAACCCTAACTTCGCAGAGGTGCGCCCCAATCTACTAACAGGTTTAGAAGAATGAAGACCTGCATCAGGATGGTTAGGCATGGTGCAAGATTATCACCGGCTCATTGCCGAAGTGAGACAAACCAGCCAGAGCTGGTTTCATAAATAGGTTTTGGGTAGGGCACGGCTTCACAGGCTGCGGAAGAACTCTGATTGATGCGGGTTTTGGGGAAGGGCACGACTTCAGTCGTGCCGCAAGTCGCTGAAAATATGTCGCGCTTTAGCGCCTGAGGTGAGCTTTCTGTGGACTTGTCGAGTTTTTCCGCAGCCTCTTAGCCCCTGAGCGATGCGCCTTCCGAGCTGAAAAATATTTATGAAACCAGCTCTAAGCATATTTCGCAGGCATCAACGCCGAGTTCGTGTTCCGCCTCTGCTTCCCCGTGCCCCTGATGAAAAAGTGTCTTGGCTGCTCGCCCCTACACTGTCGGCGCTTTTTCTTCCACCGCGACGGTATACACCACAACCGCTTTCCTCCCGCCTTTCGCGGCAGTGGCGCAGATGGAATTCAAGTTGACGCCCTTGGCGGCGAGCTTGTCCAAACACTCCGCCAGCGCGCCCGGCTTGTTGGCCAACTCGTGCTCCTCGGCAGTGGATTCCTTGTACGCGAGCCCGGCTCCATCCAGCGCTTTCTTGGCTCGCCGCGCGTCCTCGACGACGAGCTCGACCGTACCAGTCGTCCCTTGCGCTGTTCCGAGGAGCGCGAGAATGTTGACCTTGGCGCTCCCTAACGTGCGAGCAATCTCCGCCAGTGTTCCCGGACGATTCTCAATCGAAATTGTGAACTGCTTGGTTTTGGCCATGTTGCTTCCTCCTAATGGCTTTCTGGGTGGGGATTATACGCTTGCCTGTGTAGGGCGGACACTCCTCTCCGCCGCCTTTCTCCCTGAGCCCAAACCCAACCCGCCGCATCCAATGTTCGAATGGAGGTCAATATGTACGTAGTTCTTGGAGCAAGTGGCAACACTGGACACATCGTCGCGAAGAATCTTCTTGCCCGCGGGCGGACAGTGCGCGTCGTTGGCAGAAACGCAGCTCATTTGCAACCTCTCGCCGCGCAGGGCGCGGAAATATTCATCGGCGACGTCACCGACCGAAACGCCTTGACTCAAGCCTTCCACCAGGCAGAGTCAGCCTACGTCATGGTTCCACCCGACATGACCGCCGCCGACTTTCGCGCTTTTCAGGACCGCGCCAGCGACGCCATCGCCAGCGCATTACAAAATGCCGGAGTCCACAATATAGTCTCGCTCAGCAGTATCGGCGCCGACAAGCCCAGCGGAACCGGCCCCGTAGTCGGCCTTTACAGCCTGGAACAGAAACTCAACCAGATCGACGGCGCCAACCTACTCCACCTGCGCGCCGCCTACTTCATGGAGAACACCCTCGGGCAAGTCGGCGCCATTCGCATGGCAGGCAGCGCCGTCGGACCCGTCAGCCCGCATCTGAAACTTCCCATGATCGCCACCCGCGACATCGGAGCCGCCGCCGCCGACGCTCTCGTGCGTCTCGCCTTCCAAGGCAAGCAAACGCAAGAGCTGCAAGGACAGCGCGATCTCGATTACACCGAAGCCGCCAGCATTATCGGCAAGGCCATCGGCAAACCCGATCTCGGATACATCCAGGCCCCCGACAACCAGGTTCGAGCCGCGCTGGTGCAGATCGGAATGTCCGACAACCTCGCCGGCCTGATTTTGGAAATGGCCGCGGCCCTGAACTCCGGACACATGCGCGCACTTGAATCTCGTAGCGCTACGAACACAACCCCAACGAACTTTGAAACCTTCGTAGCCGAGGCTTTCGTCCCGGCCTATCAGCAACAAGCAGCGGCGTAACTGACTTTGCTCGCGGGAGTCCCGCGTCTCGAAACTCCCGCGGCGTGGGGCACCCCCAGTTGTTGCAGAAGCGGCCAGATGTGGCCCACTCGCCCACGGACTACCTCCAGAGCAACGCCAAGACCACCAAAAAACTGAGCACCAATCCGAGGCCTGCAATCTCCAAGAGCGTCGGCCGCGCTATGTCGAATTTCCCGAGATTTCTAAAGTTGAACCGGATCACATGCTACTCCTTCACTTTCTACCGTATTGCCAGAGGGGTCGCGATGTCTAGGAATGGAAGGCGAATAAAATACTTGTTTTCAGTATGTTGGAACAAAATACTATGCGGGAAATAGTATGCTTAAGGCATTCCTTGCAAGAATCGAGCGTCTTGCCTAGTCTGTCGTTAGGAGCCAGCAATGAAAGAGTTAACGGACGAGCAATTAGAATACGCTGTCAGCCGCTTTGTGAGTATCTACCAATCTCGCGGAATGAAACAGACAGAACTCGAGCGTCTAACAGAATCGGAAGTCACTCAGTCCACGATCTCAAAAATTGTCCACCCCCAGATTGAGGAAAAGTACACGCCCAGCCTAGATGTCCTGCAACGTCTCTTTAAGGCTCTCGGCCTTCGGCTCGAAGACATTCTGAACGAATCCGATCGTCTAGCGGATGAGATTGTGGGGTATCTAGCAACTCCGCTGACGGGACTAAGCCCCTACGAGGACGGTGAACTTCGGAGGGTCGTGTCCTCCATCCGGGCCATCGCCGGCGACGAACGATACAATAATCCAAAGTTCGGCGTCTATTGGCCTGGCGATCACACGCATCCCCAGAAACACGCGGATGTCACACCGCAGCAGGTTTACGTTACCGATCGGTCGCGCGCCTCGACTCACGACTTCATCATCTTGTTTTGCGCCTTACCCAGTTTCGGCGTCGGGCAGGAAAACGAGATCGCAACTCAAGCGGGAGTTCCGGCGATCCGCCTCGTTCCTCCTGCGGGGCTCTCGCGGATGATGAGTGGCTCATTCATCCGAACCACAGACATCCCATATTCTGGAAATCTCAAGTCACGGGTGGCGTTCGACGAAGACAGCTTTCACGATGCCCTAAAGGCTATTCGGCAGGTTCGCTTCCGAACCGCAGCTCTCTTCCGCGGGATGAATGGTGACGGGTTCGGAAAGCGGCTGCGGACACTCATCGATGACCGATGCAATGCCGATTGCATTCAATTCGCTGCCGACATCGGGATAAGCCAGATGTACTTGCACAAGATGATGGACGAGCCGTTCCTTGTGGCGAATCCTAGTGCACAACTGTTGAAGCGGATTGCGCACCGGTTGGGCGAGCGAGTTGCCTTCCTGCTTGGCGAGGCGGAAGAGAACGACCCTGTTTGGACAGAGAGCACTGCATCATGGCGCTCCTGGGTCGAAAAGAACGAAGGCTTACTTGATGCAGCGAGGGCACTGCGGATGCGAGATGAATGGCGCCGTTCCTACGCGACGGACAGGCGCGACCAGCAGAGTTCTGCGTCTTTTCGGACCCCCACGCGCCTCATGCGCGAGGCGGATTGGGACAGACGATACCGGCAACAAACAAAGAATGGGGCTAGGAATGTACAGCAACCAACCTTGCTCTGAGCCGCAATCGGATCTCGTCCGGCTTTTTGTAGAACGGTCGGGAATCGTTGCTCCGCACAATTCGCCCGATCAGGTCATAACTGAACTGGTCGAAAGGACAGCCCGGAAAGCGCGCGGGCGAAGCCAGGCACGGCGCCTTCAGCGATTCTTGGACGACCGGAATATTTTTTCCGTCGAATATGTGGATGATGGCAGCTACGACGGAATGCTTGATCCGATGGGATCGACCTTCAGCAATGGTTTCAAAATGCGGCTAAGGTCAAATCTATCCGAGGCTCGCGCTCGGTTCACGATCGCCCACGAGGCGTGCCATACTTTTTTCTACCAACTCGCGCCCGAGATCAAGTTTCGACCCCATGAGACCGACGATCTTGAGGAGCGTCTTTGTAATCTCGGCGCATCGGTTCTTCTGATCCCCTCGGCGGCACTAACTGCTCGGAGTAGGAAGCTTCCTATCAGTCTCGACTCTCTGCAGCAGCTCGCAGCGGAATTTGCCGTTAGCCTTCCCACGATGTTACTGAGACTGAGGGGGCTTGGCTTGTGGAAATGCCAACTTTCCTCGTGGCACCGGAGTGTCAGCGGGGAGTTTGTTTTGGACCGCTTCTACGGAGGGCGGAGAGTCGAATGCAAATGGCATGATGCGTCAGTTTTGGAGCGAGTGTGGAAGTCGAACGAAGCGGCCTTCGAGACCGGTTTTGTTTACACTGAAAGTCGCGGCGCGAAAGCATTCAAACCGATTGCGTATCACGTTCAGCGTTCCAGCCAGGGCGTAACCGTCCTCTGGGGTAGCGGCATCAGGCCAACAGTATCAACCTACCCCCTACTTGAAATCGCTCGCGCTGCATAGGGCAGTCATCAACGCGGGCAACTAACGGAAAAGGCCACGCTCATTTGCGAACGCGGCCTTTGATTCAATGCCGGCAACCGCCTAATCCCCCACATTCGTGTGGCGCGGGCGGCCCCGCCCGCGTACGGCCGGCGACCGAGGGTCCGTCACCAACCTTCCCCACAGTTTGAAACGCCTCCCATCACGACAAAGGATAGAGGTCTGCCCCACTCATCGCGCCGGACCCTCGGCGCTGGCAGCCGTTCTCATCATGCCCCCTAACTCCCACATTCTTAAATACTTTACCTCTAACTCCAATTTCCTCAAAGACTTAGCCGGAATAACCCCTAAGTCTTTGATTCCAAAAGACCATCACCAGGGGGGTCTCCAAACTGCCTTCCCCACCTGAAAAACTTGTCAAGCCCCCAGAATCGCAGTTTTCCGCCTAACTTGCTCATTCTGCCCAAGATATATTTCTCCCAAATTTGGCGGTCGACCCCTCCGAATTTGAGAAAATATATATATAGACATTAAAAACCACGCGGCCTCCAGGCCGCGTTTTTTATTGGCTTCATCTCAG